>JAWKOK010000016.1:0-97191 GCA_041391205.1 Caldilineaceae bacterium | reverse complement strand
ACATAGCGCAGCACGGTGCCGGCCTGCTTGACGCCCAGGGCCGCGGTCGGCTCGTCCAGAATCAGCACCTTGGCGCCGAAGAAGACGGCCCGGGCAATGGCCACCGACTGGCGTTCGCCGCCGGAGAGGGTGCCCACCGGTTGGGACGTGTCGCGGATGTCGATGCCCATCTTGCGCATCTCTTCGCGCGCGATGTCGTCGGCTTTCTTGACGTCGAAGCGTTTGAACGGACCCCACCCTTTGGTCGGCTCCGAGCCGACGAAGAAGTTGCGCGAGATGCTCATGAGCGGAATCATGGCCAGATCCTGGTAGACCGTGGCGATGCCGTGGTTGAGTGCGTCGCGCGGCGAGTCAAAGTCCACCGGTTTGCCCTCCACCAGATACTGGCCCTCGCTGGGCTTGTGCACGCCCGACAGCGTCTTGATCAGCGTCGACTTGCCCGCGCCGTTGTCCCCCAGCAGACACATGACTTCGCCGGGATAGACCGACATGGAGACGCCGTTGAGCGCAATCACGCTGCCGAAATATTTGGAAATTTCCCGGACTTCGATGAGCGGAACTCGTTTGTCGGCCATGGCTTACCTCCGTGCCTTCTCTGCCGCCTGGCGGATGTAGTTGTTCACCAGCACGGCGATGATGAGCATCGCGCCCAGAAAGACGAAGAACCAGTCCGCGTCCACGCCCGCAAAGACGATGCCCTGGCGCACCATGCCGAAGATGAGCGCCCCCAGCGCCGCGCCCACGGCCGAGCCGTAGCCGCCTGTGAGAAGATTGCCGCCGATCACCGCGGCGATGATGACGATGAATTCCTGCCCCTCACCCCGCAGCGTGTCCGCCGACTTGACCACCGTCAACTGGATGATGGCCACCAGCCACGCCGCCGTGGCCGTGGTCATGAAGAGGCCGATCTTGAGTCTGTCCACGGGCACGCCCATGTTGCGCGCCGCGGCCGGCGCGCCGCCGGCGGCGAAGATCCAGTTGCCGATGCGCGTGCGCAGCAGAATCCATGTGGCCAGCGCGGTCACCGCAATCCACCAGAGGATGGAGACGGCAAAGCCCACGCCGCCGATCATGATGTCCCGGCCGAACAAGTTGTACAGAAGCTGGTAGCCCGCCACTTCATCCAAACCGCCGACCTGGGTGCGCCCGGTGATGAGCCGGGTCACGCCGATGGTCAGGCCGCGGATCATGAAGAGGCTGCCCAGCGTGATGATGAACGAGGGGAGCTTGGTGCGTACGACCATCACACCGTTGATGAAGCCCACCAGCAGCGCCATCGCCAGCGAGATCAGCGCGCTCAGGTAGAGCGGAATGGCGAACTCGGTGGCGAGAATGGCCGTCAGCGCGCTGCTCATGCCCAGCACCGAGCCGATGGAGAGATCGAACTCGCCGCCGATCATGAGCAAGGCCACGGCCGCGGCCATGATGCCCAGATGGGCCGACACTTCGAGATAGCTGGCGGTGCCCCGTAGGCTGAGGAAGCCGGTCGGGGCGACAATGGCGAAGAAGCTCCAGACGAGAATCGCACCGCTGAGCGCGCCCAATTCGGGCCGCGTCAGCAGGCGTTTCACCAGGCTGGACTCCACCATGCGCTCGTCGCGCACCGCCGTCGCCGAACTTGCCATCGCGTTTCCTCCTTGTGGTTTGAGGGGCGAGGGGCGGGTTGCGAGGGAGTAGGGTGGTAGGGTTGTGGGGTTGTAGGGTGGTGAGTGGTGACTGTTGTGCTTCGTCGCACTGCCCCAAAAACCCCACTACCCTACCACCCCCAAGACCCTAACTCACCACCACTCTCCTCGCCCCTCGCCCCCCGCAACTCGCTCTAGCGCGTACCCGCCGCCGACAGATCCTTCACCTGCGCGGCGTTGTCAGCGGTGACGAAGCCGGGGCCGGTCATGATGACGTCGTTGGCCACGGTGTTCAAGTTGGTGTTGTAGAGCGTCAGCATGACGATGGGCAGGTAGCCCTGCAGGTATTGCTGCTGGTCGATGGCGAAGAGCATGCGCCCTTCTTCGACCGCATCCAACACCTCGGGGCTCAGGTCGAAGGTGGCCAGCAGGATGTCTTCGCGGCCCATTTCTTCCATCGCCGCCAAGGTCGGGGCGGCGCCCGTCGGGCCCAGCGCCAGGATGCTGTCCACATCTTCGTTGGCGGTGACGGCCGCGGCGATGCGCTGCTGCGAATCGACCGGATCGGCCAGGTCCACGGCCACGACGTCCACGGTCCCACCGGACTCAGCCATGGCATCGGCGAAGCCCTGGCAGCGCAGGTCCAATGCCACATTGCCGACTTCCTGGTTCACACAGAGGGCCTTGGTCGCACCGGCGGCGGCCATGCGCTCACCACCGCCGAAGCCGGCCTCGTACTCGGTCTGGCCCACGTGGTTGAGGATGCCCAGTTCCTTGGCGACGTCGCTGCCGGAGTTCATGGAGATGACCGGAATGCCCGCGTCCACCGCCGCGCGGATGCTGTCACCCGGCGCGTCGGCGTCGGGAATGGAGACCACCAGGCCGTCCAGGTTGGGCCGCGACTGCGGCGTCGATCAACTGGGACATGGCGACCATGTCAAAGGTCTGCGGCGCCTGGTATTCCACCGTCGCGCGCATGTCCTCGGCCGCCTGGTCCACGCCATTCTTCACGACGCTCCAGAACGGGTCGAGGCCTGGCCGTGGCTGACGACGACGATGCGGATGTCACGCATGTCCTGCGCCGCCGGCGCGGCTTCGGTACTCTGCGGCGGGCTCGGCCGTCGACGCTGCCGGTTGTCCCGCGCGCGGCGATGACCATGCCGATGAGCATGGCCGCCACCAGGCCCAACGGTACATCTTGCTTGAGAAGCGCTTCATGTCGGATACCTCCTTGGTTGAGAAAATTGAAACGGAGAACAATGATTTATGAGAGCGGTGTTGAACCGCAGTCATACACAGGGAGCTTATGTCCGTTACAACCGAACTTCAATCCAATCCCCCGCGCTCGCCCACAAACGCCATCACCTCGTCGTAGGTCGGCGTGAAATTGGCGCAGCCGTGCTTGGTCACCACGATGGCGCCGCACGCGTTGCCCAGCCGGGCCGACTTACGCCAGCCCCACCCGTTGACATAGCCGTAGAGAAAGCCCGCGCCGAACGCATCGCCCGCACCCAGGATGTTGTAGATCTCCACGGGATAGCCCGGCGCGTCGATCACCTCGCCGCCGGCCAGATGGATGCGCGCACCCTCCGCGCCCACCTTCTCCACCACCGCCTTCGGTCCCATGGCCAGGATGCGCGCGATGTGTGACGCCGTGTCGCCCGTCACCTTGGTGTCCGACACCTGGGAGTGGGTCAGGCTCATCTGGCTGGGGTCGGTGAGCATGGACGCGTTGATCTCGTCCTCTGTGGCGATGACGATGTCGACCAGGGGGAGCACGGCGCGGATGGTGACGCCGAAGGCGCGCGGGTCGTGCCACTGGTCGGGCGGAAGTCGATGTCCAGCACCACCTCCGTGCCCACCTGCTGGGCCAGTTCCGCGGCGAACATGGTCGCGCTGCGGCTGGGATCCTTGCTGAGATTGGTGCCCGCAAACTGGAGTACCTTGCTGTCGGCCACCGGCGCCGCCAGCACGTCGTCGATGGTCAACTCGATGTCGGCGCAGTTGTCCCGGTAGTAGACCAGCGGAAACTTGTCCGGCGGCTCGATGCCCAGGATCACCGCGCTGGTGCGATGCCCCTGCTTGCGCACCGAAAACCGGGTGTCCACGCCCTCCTGCTGGAGGAAGTGCTCGATGAAATCGCCCACCGGGTCCACGCCGAACCCGGTCAACAGCGCCGTGCGCAGCCCCAGTCGCCGCGCGCCCACGCTGATGTTCGTCGGCGAGCCGCCCACATACGCCGCAAAGCTCGTGATGTCCACAAACGGCGCGCCCACATCGTTGCTGTACAGGTCGATGGACGAGCGGCCCATGTGGAGGGAGTCGTAAGGTGCGAGAAGATGATTCGGTCATGTGACCTGTCATTCTTGCCTGAGATTCATTGAGATTGAAGGTGAAGATTGGGGAGACTACTGCGCACATCCCCCGGCACCTGACCAGGTCGTCAGCCAATCTCCCAATCTCTATTCTCTCATTCTTCAAGCCGTTAGTACAACGGCAACCGCGGATCCACCCCCGCGTACGCCTGCTTCACCCAGGTGTGGCGCGGATCGTCTTGGTTGGCCAGGCTCTGCGCGCTGCCGGCCAGCACATTGAGATAATATGTCGTGTAGCCCGGCGCACTGACCACCGGATGGTAGCCCTCGGGCACCAGCACCGCGTCGCCGTCTTCGGCGCGCACCAGCGCGTCGATGGGATAGCCCGCCTGGTGCAGGGGCGAATTCTCGTCGGTGTAGACCCGCTGGTAGGCAAAGCCCTGGGGTTTGTCGATCCTGTAATAGTAGACTTCCTCCAGGTCCGCCTCGATCAGGGTGCCGTCCGCGGCCTCGATGTGGACGTCGTGCTTGTGGCCGGGATAGCTGCTCCAGTTGCCGCTGGGGGTGTAGACCTCCACCAGCACCAGCCGGTGCACCGGCGAACCGGGCGGCAGCAGGTCGTTGATCTGCCGGCTCACGTTGTCGCCGCCGCGCACGGAGATGGGCACATCCTCCGGCCGGATGAGCCACGGGTCGTGATCTTCGTCGGTGGGCACCCAGGTGACGGCAAACTCGCCCGCCTCCTCGGCGGTGACGGTGAACTCGGTGTGGCGCGGCAGGTAGAGTGCGTGGCCGGCGCCCGTGAAGACCGACGCGCGCCCGCCGATGCCGCGCCATTCGCCCCGGTTTGACGTCACCGAATAGACGCCCGTCAAGTTGACGATGGCCAACTCATTCTCGCCGCTGGCAAAGGACCAACTCTCGCCCGCATCCAGCCGCCGCACCTGGAACGAAATGTAATCCCACCCGGCATCCTCCGGCGTCACCGCCAGCACCAGGCCGGGATCGTCCGACCATGTGCCGGGATGCACCAGGATGTTCTCCGCGGTGTACTGCTTGGTCTCACTCATTCTCCTCACTCATTTCTCTGTTCACGCTGAGCGGCGCACGACCAACTCGCCGTGCATGACGTGCACGTGACGGTGCGTACCGTTGGTCTCGCCGTCCAGCAGTTCAAGCATCATGGTCATGGCGGCCCGGCCCATGGCCCGGCGGGGCTGGCGCCACGTGGTCAGCGGCGGCTCGAAATAGGCGGCCACATCCACGTCGTCGAAGCCGGTGACGGCCATGTCGTCGGGCACGCCCAGCCCCTGCGCGCGCAGCACCGAGATCGCGCCGATGGCCATGGTATCGTTGTAACAGACCAGCGCATCGGGCAATGATCCCCATGTCTCCTCGGCCAGTTTCAGCAGGTTGCGCGCCCCGGCCACCCCGCCTTCGAAGCGCCCGTTGGGGCCGAAGCAGAGCATCTCCGCCGGCAGACCGGCCTGGACCAACGCATCCGCCCACGCCCGCTGCCGCTCGTGGACCGCCTTGCCGCCCCGCTGGTTGCCCAGGAAGGCAATGCGCCGGTAGCCCGCGTCGACAAGATGCTGCACCAGGTTGAGCGCGCCGCCGTAGTCGTCGTGGGCGACCATGTGCATGTTGTCACCCTCGGCGTGGGTGTTGATGAGCACGATGGGGATGCCGATCTCCTGCAACAGGCCGGCGTATTGGCCGCCGACGCGGCTGGACGACACGATCAGTCCGTCGACCCGGCGCGCCTGAAAGTTGCGCACCACTTCCAGCTCCCGCGCCGGGTCGACGGTGGTGCTGGCCAGATAGATGCTGTACTGCCGGCGTTGCGCCTCTTCCTCCACGCCCTGGGCGATTTCGCTGTGAAACGGGTCGGCGAAGTTGGTCACCGCCAGCCCGACCGAGTGGCTGCGTTGGGTCACCAGGCCCCGTGCGATCAGGCTCGGCGTGTAGCCGATATCGGCGGCGATGGTCAGGATGCGCGCCCGCGTGTCGTCGCTCATCCGGCCTTCGCCGCGCAGCGCGCGGCTGACGGTGGGGTGGCTGACGCCCGCCAGTTCGGCGATATCTTTGATGGAGACGCGCTTCTTGTTCACGGTCGTTCTGGTGTCTTCACACAAACCGGGTGTCTTCAAGAAACCTGGTCTGTCTACGCCGCCGAACCTGCGTGGAAGCGCAACCGCGTCCGCGCCTGCCGCCAGGCAAGCAAAAAAACACGCGTCTGCGCAGTTGTTTTATTCGGTCGATTCGTCCAATTGTTTTGCTGCGTTCAGGGAAGGTGCACGCGCACATGAGCTTGTTTGCGTACACGTGTGCGCAGTATAGCAGCGACGTTGGTGTCTGTCAAGCGCGCGCTTGCCCGTCGTTTTGATTCCACTTAGAATGAAATGGACGTTTTGCTGTACCCGATTTTTCCATCCACACAGGGCGCGGGCTGCATCCGGAAACGCAGCCGCGCCCGTCCTCGAAAGGCAGAACCATGAACGTCGAATCGACCCCGTTCGGGACCACACGCAGTGGGCAGGCGGTCACGCAGTACACCTTGACCAACGATGCGGGCATGGAAGTCGGCGTGCTCGACTACGGCGGCATCATCACCAAGATCATCGTGCCTGCAGCCGACGGCACGCCCGGTGACGTGGTGCTGGGCTTCGACAACCTGGCCGACTACCAGGCCAAGAGCCCCTTCTTCGGCTGCATCACCGGCCGCGTGGCCAACCGGCTGGCGCAGGCGCGCTTCACGCTGGACGGCACCGAGTACCAGTTGGCCCGGAACGACGGTCAAAACCACCTCCACGGCGGCCCGGTCGGCTTCGACAAGGTCATGTGGGACGCCGAGCCGTTCACCGCGGACGATGGCGTGGGCGTGAAGTTGCACTATCTCAGCCCCGACGGCGACCAGGGCTTCCCCGGTGCGCTGGACACCACGGTCACCTACACGCTCAACAACGACAACGCGCTGCGCATCGACTACGCCGCCACCACCGACGCGCCGACGATTCTCAACCTCACCAACCACACCTATTTCAACCTGGCCGGCGGCGGCAACGTGGGCGAGCATATCGTCCAGTTGGACGCCGACGCCTTTACACCGGTGGACAGCACGCTCATCCCCAACGGTGAATTGCGCGACGTCAGCGGCACGCCCCACGACTTCCGCACGCCCACGGCCATCGGCGCGCGCATCGACCAGGACGACGAGCAGTTGAAACTGGGCGGCGGCTACGATCACAACTGGGTGGTGCGTGGCACGCCGGGCGAACTGCGCCGTGCCGCCCGGGTCGAAGCGCCCTCCACGGGGCGCGTGCTCGAGGTCTACACCACGCAGCCGGGCGTCCAACTCTACACCGGCAACATGATGCCCACCGTCACCGGCAAGGGCGGCCAGGAATACACCCGGCGCACCGGCTTCTGCCTGGAGACGCAGCACTTCCCCGACGCGCCCAACCAGCCGAACTTCCCGTCCATCGTCCTGCGCCCGGGCGAGCAGTTTCATGAGACCACCGTCTTCAAATTCGGCGTGACGGAGTAAAGCTTGATGGACCTGAAACGAGTCGTCGTCACCGGCCTGGGCGCACTCACGCCCATCGGCAACACGGTCAACGCGTTCTGGGCCAATCTCCGGGCCGGCGTCTCCGGCGCGGGGCCGATCACCTACTTCGACGCCAGCGCGCACAAGACCCAGTTTGCCTGCGAGGTGAAGGACTTCGACGTGGAAGCCTTCATGGACCGGCGCAGCGCCCGGCGCATCGACCGCTTCACCCAGTACGCGCTGGCCGCGGTGGCCGAAGCCGTGGGCGATGCCGGCTTGGACTTCGACCAACTGGACCGGGACCGGGTGGGCGTGATCTGGGGGTCGGCGCTGGGCGGCGTGGACACGTTCGAGGAGCAGGTGACCGCCTACGCCACCGGTGACGGCGGCCCGCGCTTCAGTCCGTTCTTCATCCCGCGCATTCTGGCCGACTCATCCTCCGGCATGATCGCGCTGGAGTACGGCGTGCACGGCGTCAACTTCAACGCTGTCTCCGCCTGCGCCTCGGCCAACAGCGCGCTGATCAGCGCCTTCGACTCCATCCGCCTGGGCAAGGCCGACGTGATCATCTCCGGCGGCTCGGATGCGGGTATCACTCCGGCCATGGTCGGCGGCTTCAACGCGCTCAAGGCGCTCTCCACGCGCAACGATGACCCGGCCCATGCGTCACGACCCTTTGACGCAGCGCGCGACGGCTTTGTCTTGGGTGACGGCGCGGGGGCGCTCATCCTGGAGGCGCTGGCGCACGCGCAGCGCCGGGGGGCGCCCATCTACGCCGAATTCGTGGGCGGGGCCATGTCGGCCGACGCGTATCACGCCACGTCGACCCATCCCGAAGGCGTGGGCGCGCTGCTCAGCATGCGCAATGCGTTGGCCGATGCCGGCCTGGCCGCGGACGCCGTGGACTACGTCAACGCGCACGCCACGTCCACGCCCGCCGGCGACATCAGCGAACTGCTGGCGCTGCGCGATCTCCTGGGCGATTCTCTGCCCCGGGTGAACATCAGCGCCACCAAGTCCATGACCGGCCATCTGCTGGGCGCGGCCGGGGCGGTGGAGTCCATCGCCTGCATCCTGGCCGTGCGTGACGGCATCGCGCCGCCGACCATCAACGTCACCACCCCCGATGCGGAGATCCCGCCCGGCGCAGAGCTGACCTTGGGCGCGGCGGTGGCACGTCCCATCACCGTGGCGCTCAACAACTCGTTCGGCTTCGGCGGCCACAACGCCACCACGGTCTTCCGCCGCTACGCCGACACGTAGCGCGCACAAAAGCAAAGCGGGGCCACAGATGGACACAGATAAACACAGATGAAAAGCAAAGACTTAGATCGTATTTTCTGGTGAGAGTCGCAATAGAGTCAATAAATTAGAACAAATCTGTGTTGTTGTTTAATCTGTGTTTATCTGTGTCCATCTGTGGCTCCTTGGTTGAACGTGGTGGTCACTCTTCGTAGGTGCGGCACTCGGTGTTGAGCCAGCCGGAGCGGAAGGGGGCCACGGTCGCCGCGTCCGGGTCGAAGCGATGCCGCCAGATGCAGCCGTTGTCGTTGCCCAGCAGATGCAGCGACACCGACGTGACGTTTAATCTTTACTCCTCAATCTTCTCTCGCGCCATCGCCAGCACCGCATCCAACATCTCCGCCGTCAACCGCCCCGTGTTCGTGTTCTGGCGGCTCACGTGATAGCAGGGAGGAGGAGCGGCAGACCGGTGGGCAACTCGATCCGGGCGCCGTGCTGAAACTTGAGCTTGGGCAGGTCGTGGCCTTGCTCGCGCAGCGCCCGCAGATAGCCGTCGAAGGCAATGTGACCCAATGCAATCACGACCTGCACCTTGTCCAGTAGGGCCAGTTCGCGTAGCAAGAATGGCCGGCATCTGGCCAGTTCCGCGGCAGTGGGGCGGTTCTGGGGCGGCACGCAGCGGCCCACGCTGGTGATGAAGCAATCTCGCAGCACGAGACCGTCGTCCCGGCTGTGGGACTCGGGTTGGTTGGCGAAACCGGCGCGGTAGAGCGCACCGTAGAGGAAATCGCCCGAACTGTCGCCGGTGAAGGGACGCCCGTGCGATTGGCCCCGTGCGCACCCGGCGCCAGTCCCACGATGAGCAGCCGCGCCGCCGGGTCGCCAAAACCGGGGACGGGCTTGCCCCAATACGTCCAGTCCAGATAGGCGCGCCGCTTGGTCACAGCCACCTCTTCGCGCCAGGCCACCAACCGGGGACACGCCCGGCACGCCACCACGTCTGCGCACAACTGCTCCAGCGAATCGCTCACGGCGTCGACTCCTGGTCGTCGGCATCAGACGCAGCGTTCACGTCAAACTCCTCCTCGTCCACCGAGGCGCGGATGGCGTCAAACTCGGTGTAGTCCTGGGTGATGAAGTCGACGATGCGCTCGGCCAGCACCAACGGTGCTTCGATCATGGGGCTGTGGCCGCTGCCGCGCAGGACTTCCAGATTGTTGGCGCCGGGGATGGCGATGAAGGTGCGCGTCGTCGCGTCCCGGTCGACGATGGTGTCCCGGTCGCCCCAGCAGATGAGGGTGGGCAGGGTCAGCCGCTGCACGTCGGCGAAGCGATTCCACCGTCCCAGCGCGCTGGCCATGGCCGTGAACGCGGCCGGCGCCATGGCTTGGGCATCGTCCACCAGTTGGGCAAAGAACGCATGGTTCTCCCGGTTGTCAGGCCGGTCTTCGTGGTCGAAGCTCACCATGAGCGCGGCAATGGCCGCGGCGTGGAGGGCGCGGTCGGTGCGCATCTGCTCCAGCAGGTCAAAGGTGTCCACCGGCGTGAAGACGCCCTCGGCCGGCACCGGATCCACCAGCACCAGCGTGCTGAGCAATTCGGGATGCGCCAGGGCGAACTCCATGGCGATGGCCGCGCCGCTGGAGTGGCCGACCAGGTCGATCTGGTGCAGATCCAGCGCCGCGACGAGCGCGTGCAGATCGTCAGCCTGGGCCTCGATCGCATAGCCATCGTCGCTCTGTTCGCTGCGGCCGTGGCCGCGCAGATCGGGGGCGACCGCGTAGATTTCTTCGGGCAGCAGCGCAAGGAACGGCTCCCACCAGCGGCTGCTCCCGTGGCTGCCGTGGAGCAACAGCATGGGCAGCCCCGTGGGATCGCCGTGTGTCCGGTAGTGGAAGCGCATGCGCGGCGTGTCGACATAGGGCATGGTCGGTCTACCTGCGCCTTTCCCGGCGGTTGGCCTCGTCTTCATCGGGCAGGAAGATGAGGAGCAGGGCCGCGCCTGCGGCCAACGGCTCGGGACCGTCCACCCGGCCCACGTCCTCCTCTTCGATAATGTAGCCGCCGCGCACCACGATACCGTCCGCCTCGATCCAGCCCAGATAGCCGCCTTCCAGCAGGCCCAGGCTGATGACGCGGCCTTCGTCGGTCACCGCGCCGACTTCGCGCTCGTCATGCGCAGTGGTGCGGAAGATGCGCCGGTCGCGGTCGACGCGTCCGATGGGTGTGCCTTCGTCCCAGCGCACCCGGTAGATCGTGCCGTCTTCCAGATAGCCCACCAGGTGCTCGCTGAGATCACCGGTGCGGTAGATGTTTGTTCGTGTAGTCATGAATAGATCAAGCCTGAGAATTTATCACTGTAAAGCACTACGCATGTGGTTCATGATGGGGCGGTTGGCGGCCGCCACAATGGGCATGTCGTGATGGCCGTAGTCCAGCCGCTCGGGCGCGATGGGGAAGACCGCCGCGCCGCCGTCCTGCAGTTCGAGGATGGCGCCGGCCTCGCGCACAATCACGTCCACCGCGGCCAAGTCCCAGATTTTGGGCGTGGCTTCCACCGAGGCGAGTCCCGTGCCGTCGGCCACTTTGGCCAGGTGATAGGCGGCCGCGCCCAGGATGCGCGCCTTGAGCGGCGTTTTGAGGTGGTGCTGTTTGGGTGTGCGCGTGCAGGTCATGACGAAGCTCTCGTCGTCGGGGATCTCCACCGTCGACGCGTGGATCGTGGCCGTGCCCGCGGTTGCGCCCAGCTTCGTGCGCCGCCGAAAACTCTTCGTGTAGCAATGGGAAAACCACAGCTCCGACCACAGGCATTCCTTCAAACATCAACGCAATGGACACGCCCCAGATCGGCAGACCGCGCGGTAGTTGGTCGTGCCGTCGATGGGATCGACGACCCACGTGAAGGTGTTGGCCGGGTCGTAGCTGGTGTCCTGTTCTTCGCTCAACACCGCATGGGACGGGTATGCGGCATGGATGCGCCGGGCAATGAGCCGGTCGCACGCCTTGTCCACCTGGGTGACCAGCGAGCCGTCGGCCTTGCGCTCTGCCGTGGCGTGGCCGAACGAGGCCACGGCCAGGTCACCGGCTTCCCGGGCCGTGGCCAGGGCAAATTCCCGGTAGGCATTGAGTTCGTCGGGGAGAGGGCCGCCGCGATCCGGGCGGCAATGTCGTTGTACTCCATGAGGCATTCCTTTGGATGCTTGAGAAGTCCGGCTTCCGGCAGAAGCCGGACTTCTGTTCAGGATAACATGGCGGGCGCTCATGCCAACAGCGCCACCATCTCCACGGTCCATTGATAGAGACGGCTGCGCACCTCAGCCAGCCGCGCCAGATCGGGCGGCGCTTCGGGCGTGTCGGCCGTCTGGTCGCCCACGAAGAGGCCGCGGTTGATCTCGATCATGATGCCCGGCGCGAGTTGCCGCGGCCCGCGTCGCGGCGGACGGGCGCGTCGTACGCGCCGCCCAATAGTTGCGCAGAATCATGCCGCCGTGGAAGGGCCAGTTCATCTTGACCACCGGCGCGGGCGCCGCGTCCGGCTCCAGCAACTCCAGGTCGGCGAAGAGGCGGGCGGCAATCTCGGCGCCGGCGCGCAGGAGGGCAGGTGGACAACTAGTGTAGCCCAGGTCGGGTCGAGGCTCGCCTTGCTCGTCGCCGAAGTTCGCCAGGCAGATGAACGGTCGCGCCGCGCCGGCATAGGCGTACGCACTGGGACTGTGCTGCGCCATGTTGTGGCAGTCGAGGAAGAGCTGCATCTCGGCACCGTGCTCCTCCACCGCTTGCCGCAGCCCGGCGTGGAAGGGCGCATAGTAGCGTGTCATCAACGTGGCGCGCAGTTCGAGATCGGGCGGCGTGGCGTAGATGGCCCGGCCATAGCTCGTGGCCGTCTTGATGGGGCCGTCGGGGTTGTCGAAATCGTCCGCGCTCCGGTTCACGTCGATGAGCGCGCGGGCGATGGGCATGGTCACATTGGCCAGCACGCCGCGGCCGTTGCCGCCCGGCGCGGCCGGATCCAGCCCCGGTGCGCTGAAGTCGAAGTGGATATCCGCCCAGAGATCGGCGTCGTTGTAGAGATCGCGCGGGCTGATTTGCAGCATTCCCTGGATCTCCGGCGGCACCCCAAGACCGGCGTGGGGATTGCTTTGGATGATGGGCAATGGGTGCGTCTGTTGTGGTGTCATTGGTCCTTTGTGTCTGTTTTGAGAAGTCCGGCTTCTGCCAGAAGTCGGACTTCTTGGGATCAACCCAGGATGACCGGTTCCTCCGGATAGTGGATAAGCGTCGGCTGCTGACGCTGCGCTAGGGCGACGACGATGGTGAGCGGTCCCAGCCGTCCCCAGAACATGGCGAAGGCGATGACGTAGCGGCCCACGCTGTCCAGGTTGCCGGTGAAGTTCAGCGAATAACCCGCGTTGGCAAAGGCGCTGACCACCTCAAAGGCCACGTCGAAGAGATTGCCCTCATGGCGCAGCGACAGGAAGAGCGTCAGCGCGGTGACCAGCAACGTGCTGACCGTCATGACGGCGACGGCTTTGGCGATGGTCTCGAACGGGATGGTGCGTCCGAAAGCCGAGGCCGTGTTCAGGCCGCGGACGGTGGCGAAGACCGAGATCACCAGCACGCCCACCGTGCTCAGCGTCACGCCGCCGGCCATGCTCGCGGGCGCGCCGCCCACGAACATCCAGAGCAGGATCATCATCTGGGTGGCGTCGTTGAGCTGCTCCAGCGGCACGATGGTCAGCCCGGCCGTGCGCGCCGAGACCACGGTGAAGAGACCGACCGAGGCCCGCTCCATCATCCCTTTGCCCGACATGACGTTCTGGTGCAGCGACGCGTCGGCCATGAAAATGAGAAAGCCGACGACGGTCAACGCCACGGTCAGCACGACGGTGAGGCGCGTGTTGATGCTGAGATTGCGGTCGGCGGGATAGGACCACAGGTCGTAGAGAATCGTGATGCCGAAGCCGCCCACGGTGATCAGCAGCCCCATGACCGTGAGCGTGAACCAGTCCGTGCCGTAACCGAAGAGCACGCCCTGATCGGTGCCGGAAAAGAGGTCGAAGCCGGCGTTGCAGTAGCTGCTGATGGCGTGAAAAATCGCGTACCAGAGCGCTTCCCCGTCCGGCAGGGTGGCGCGCCAGCGCAGCCAGAGCAGCAACGCCCCGGCCGCCTCGATGGCCAAGGTGATGCCCAAGACGTAGAGCGCCAGGTTGAGCACGCCGCTCGCGCCTTGTTGTCCCAAGCTCTGTTGCACGATGAAGCGTGTCTGCAGCGTAATGCGCCGGCCGATGAGGCGGAAGAGCAGCACGCTGAACGCGATGAAGCCCACGCCGCCCACCTGGAGCAAGAGGAGGATGATGACCTGGCCCGCGCGCGAGAAGTCGTTGGCCGTGTTGAGCACGGCCAGCCCCGTGACAGTCGTCGCGCTGGTCGAGGTGAAGATGGCTTCTTCCCACGTGATGTGCACGCCGGGCGCGGCGGCAAACGGCAGCTTGAGCAGCGTGGCGCCCACGAGGATGATGGCCGCAAAGCCGAGGATGAGCACCCAGGGCCCCTCGCGAAACGGTGTGCGTTGACGCGGCTGGCTTGCCATCTCCATCTCCGCGTCGGCCAGTTTGCGGTAGGCGTCCTTGTCCCCGCTGCCGCCCAGGGAAATGCTGAACTGATAGGTCGGCTGGCGCGAGCGCGCGCCCGACGCGCGTCGGGCGCGTGGCACTGACGGCTCACTGCCGCCGGCAGGTCCGTTGTCGGTCGTCCCGTTGGAATCGTCGTCGGTCATGTGTTCGAAAATCGCGTGAATCCGGCCCGCGCCGGGTGCCCCCGAGCGCAACACCAGATTGATGAATCATTCGTTCTGTGGTACAAATCAACACATATTGTGCATCGATTTCCTACGCCGCAGACGTGTGCCGCAAACCTGCGCAGGCACCGTGCGGCGACCACACAATGATAGCGCACACCTGACCTAAATTACCATTCTGGTTTCATGTCTGGTTTCATGAAAATATCCAGGGTGCCCCACAGGAGAGTGAACAGTGCAATTTCTGCTGGGCCTAGTGGCTGGGTTGATCATCGGTTGGATTATCGAATGGATTATCGACTGGCAGTTCTGGCGCGTTGACCCGGAAAAGGCGACCGGCAGCCCCGGCAATGAACGGCTTCAGGCCGATCTTGCCCAGGCGCGGGCGCAAATCGCCGCGCTCGAGGCGCAATTGCAGACCACGCCCGACGTCTCCGTGACGGACCACATGGACGCCGCGCCGGCCGCGACCGAGCCTGTTGCGGCGGAGCGAACGGCCCCGGCGATCGTGACCGGCCGCCCCGACGATTTGACGCAGATCAAGGGCATCGGACCGGTCTTCGCGGCGGCTCAACGACGCCGGCATCACGACGTTCGTGCAGTTGGCCCAGGCCACGCCCGACCAGCTGCACGAGATCGTGCAGGCGGCCGAATGGCGAAGCGGTGGAGCCGGCGGCGTGGATCGCGGACGCCCGTGCGCTGTCAGCCCCAGGTGAGGGTGGTTGATCATGCGGCAACGACATTCGCCAGATGATTTGAAGCGGTACGATTTTAGCAAATTTGTCGTTCTTCTCGTTCTTGTCTTTGTCCTTATTCTCTTTGTCATCGTCCGTGGCCTTCGTGTCATCGATGAGCCGACGGAGACCGCCGTCGCGTTGACGCCCATGCCGACCTACACCGTGGAGGCGCAGGTGGTGCGCCCGGTGCTGCTGTCGCCCCAAGCCAATGCGGATGTGACCGCGGGCGTGGTGCAGGTGACCGGGACAGGCGCACCCAACAGTACGGTGCGGCTGCTCCTCAACGGCGCGCCGCTGGGTGAAACGACGGCGGACGCTCAGGGCAACTGGCAGTTTTCCGCCGAGTTGACCGAGCCCGGCGCCCAGGAGTTGCAGGTGCAGACCGTGGCCGCCGACGGCTCGGTGGTGGCGGCCGAACCGGTCACACTTCAGGTTGCCGTGCCCGTGGTCGAGGTGACCCCGGCCGAGGCAACCGCCGTGGCGCCGTCGCTGGACCTGAACACGCTGGAGACCATCTTCACGCCCGGCGAGTTGACCCTGCGTGGCACCGGTCAACCGGGGCAGCAACTGGCCGTGCTGGTCGACGACACACCGGCCGGCACCATCACCGTGGATGATTCCGGCGCGTGGTCGCTGACCACGGCGCTGGACACGGCCGGCCTCTACGCCGTGAGTTTGCAGGCCAGCAACGCCGCCGGTGACGTCGTCGCCACGGCCACGGCCGTCACGCTTGAGGTCGCCGCGCCCACTGCGGCAGAAGCTGTTGCCGCCGCGCCCACGACGGCGCCCACGGCCACCGAAACGCAGTCGGCCGTTGCCGCCACACAACCAGCCACCGTGACGCAAGCCACTGCGCCGGTGATCGACCGCACGCTCCTCATGGGCGACTCAGAAGGCGACACGGCTTTTGTGCGCGTCGCCGGCACCGCGGCGCCCAATCAATCCTTTGACATTCTTGTCGGCGACGTGGTCGTCAGTCGCGCCACCGCGTCGGACGACGGCGCCTGGTTCTACGTCACCCGCCTGACGCGCCCCGGTGACTATCTTTTCCGCACCCGCAGCTTGAGCGGCGATCTCTCGGAACCGGCGCGCCTGGTCCTGGCGGCAACGCCCCAAGCGCCCGCCCAGCCCGCCGTGCTTGCCATCAACACCGCTGCGTTGGCGACCCCGCAGGCGCCCGGTCTTGTCGTCGTCTCCGGCACCGCGCCGCCTTCCAGCGAAGTGGACCTGCTCCTGGGCGATGTGGTGGTGGGCCAGACCACGGCCGACGCCGACGGTGCGTGGCAGTATGTGCTGCGCCTGACCCAGCCGGGCAACTACACGGTGACCGCGTTGCCGCGCACCGGCGCGGGCGTTGCCACCGCGCAGGTCAATGTGATCGCACCCACCGCGCCCGTCCAAGTCGCCGCCGCGCCCACCGTGACGACCACGGCGAGCGGCCCCGCCATCACCGGCCCGGTCATCACCGGCCCGGTCATTACCGGCCCGGTCATTACCGGCACGCTGCCGGTCACGACGACGCCCATCACAGGATCCGTGGCCGTTTCCGCCACGACACCAGCAACGGCCACCGCCGCCATGACCGCGACGCCCGCGGTTCTGCCCGTGGCGCTGACCGTCGACCCACGTCTCGGCGACCAGCCGTTGACGACCGGCTCCGTTGCCCTCAGCGGCACCGCAACGCCGAATACCCAGGTCGAGGTGCTTGTCGACGATGTCGTCATCGGGTCGGTGGAGAGCAATGACGCCGGGGTGTGGACGCTGTTGGCTTTGCCCGACGCCGGTGCGTACACGGTGACCTCGCGCAGCGCCGACGGTGTGCAATCTGCGCCGCAGACCATCCACGTTGGCAACGCCGGCAATCACAACGCCTGAGGCCGTGGCTGCCGCCCCAACCCACGGCGACCGTGACACCGACCTCGCCGTCGTCGTGCCGCCGACCGCCACGCCCGCCATCACGACGACGACACCCGTGACCGGCGCGGTGGAAGGCGTGGCCGCGGCCATCACGACCACCGTGGCGCCGACATTGACGCCCACGGCCGGGCTGGCCTTCACCGGCACCGTCCCCGTGCGCGGCGATGAACAGGTGCTGCTGCCCGCACCTATGGTGGATGCGGCTTCGTTGGCCGATGCCTATGCCGGCGGCTTTGTCCGCATCACCGGCCGGGGCGAACCGGCCACGGAAGTGGAAGTCGCCATCGATGAGACCGTGATCGGCCGCACCCAGGTGGATGCGGATCGCACGTGGTCATTCCTGGCGCGCCTGCCCCAGGCCGGCACCTACACGCTGAATGCCCGTACCGTTGGTGGTGCGGCCGCCGAACCCATGGAGATCGATGTTGCCGCCCAGGCGCCGTCGACACCCACTCCCGCGGCAGTGGCGGCAAGCACAGTGCCGACCGCCATGCCCACGCTCGCCACGCTTCCGATCACACCGACGCTGGTCGTGACCGCAACTGCCGCCGTGACTGAAACAGTGGCCATGACTCCTGCCGCGCCGATGGCGACGACGGTCGTCACGACCACGGTCGCCCGCGCGCCGGCCATCAACGTCAATGCCCTTCAGCCCGGTCGCCTGGGTGGTGGCCTGGTTGAACTGCAGGGGTCGGGTGAACCCGGCAGCGCAGTGGAAGTGACCGTCGACGATGTGGTGATCGGCCGCGCCCAGGTGGATGCCGCGGGCTTCTGGTCTCTGGTGGCGCGCTTGGCGGAACCGGGATCCTACGCGCTGAGCGTGCGTAGCGCCGACGGCGCAGCCAGTGCACCGGTGACCATCGAGATCCAGGCGACGGCCACCTTGGAACCCACCGCCACGCCGGAGCCGACAGATACGCCCACACCGGAGCCTGCGATCATCGACACGCCGGTGCCCACGGAGACAGCTACGGCCACGCCCGAGGCTACGGACACCGCGACGCCCGCTCCGACGGATACGCCCGAGCCGACGGATACGGCCACGCCGGCACCGACTGATACGGAAACCCCGGCTCCAACTGACACACCTACGGAGACGCCCGAGCCGACGGCCACCGATACCGCGACACCCGTGCCGACCGCGACGGATACGCCGACGCCAAGCCCGCGTCTGCCGGTGATCAACGCGAGCGCGTTGCAGCCCCAGCGTTTGGGCGGTGGCTTCGTGGAACTCAGCGGCGCGGGTGAACCGAACAGCGAGATCGAGATCGTGGTGGATGATGTGGCCGTAGGCACGACCACAACGGACGGCGACGGCTTCTGGTCGTTCGTCACGCGTCTGGCCGAGCCGGGCACGTACCGCATCGCGGCCCGTCTCCTGGGCGGCGCGGCGGGCGAGCCGGTCACGGTGGAGGTGGCGGCGACGGCCACGCCGGCACCCACGGACACCTCGACACCGGCGCCGACGTCTACCGACACGCCACAACCCACGGCCACCAATACCGACACGCCGGAACCGACCAGTACGGCGACACCTGAACCCACGGACACGCCCGTGCCCACAGACACACCGGTACCGACGGCGACCAGCACGGACACGCCGGCACCAACCGCTACCGACACGGCCACGCCCACGGCCACACCGGTCTTGTTGACGGTCGACACTTTCCTGGTTGAGCCAGTGGGTGACCGCGGTCAACTGACCCTGGGCGGCAGCGGCGTCCCGTCCACCGAAGTGCAGATTGTCCTCAACGCCAGCGTGGTTGCCACCGACACGGTGGACAGTGAGGGTGCGTGGACGGTGGTCACGCCGCTGGAGGATCCCAACGACTACGTCAGACGGCGACGGCTCTGGTCGTTCGTCACGCCTGGCCGAGCCGGGCACGTACACCGTCACGGCGCGCCTGCTGGGCGGTGAAGCAGGCGAGGCCATCACCGTCGAAGTTGCGGCAACCACGACGCCCGAACCGTCGGCCACCGCGACCGCGACCGACACACAGACGCCGGCGCCCACGGATACCGCGACGCCCGAGCCGACGGCAACAAACACCAACACGCCGGAGCCGACCGATACGGCCACGGCCACGCCGGAACCCACGGATACCGCGACGCCGGAGCCGACTGATACGGCCACGCCTGCGCCCACTGATACACCTACGGAGACGCCCGAGCCGACGGCCACCGACACGGCAACGCCGGAACCGACCGATACCGCGACACCCGTGCCGACCGCGACGGATACGCCGACGCCAAGCCAGCGTCTGCCGGTGATCAACGCCAGCGCCCTGCAGCCCCAACGCTTGGGCGGCGGTTTCGTGGAACTCAGCGGCGCGGGTGAACCGAACAGCGAGATCGAGATCGTGGTGGATGATGTGGCCGTAGGCACAACCACAACGGATGGCGACGGCTTCTGGTCGTTCGTCACGCGCCTGGCCGAGCCGGGCACGTACAGCATCGCGGCCCGTCTCCTGGGCGGCGCGCGGGCGAGCCGGTCACGGTGGAGGTGGCGGCGACGGCCACGCCGGAACCCACGGACACCTCGACACCGGCGCCGACGGCCACCGATACGCCGCAACCCACGGCTACCAATACCGACACGCCGGAACCGACCAACACGGCGACACCGGAACCCACGGACACGCCCGTGCCCACAGAAACACCGGTACCGACGGCGACCAGCACGGACACGCCGGCACCGCAACCGCCACCGACACGGCCACGCCCACGGCCACACCGGTCTTGTTGACGGTCGACACTTTCCTGGTTGAACCGGTGGGTGACCGCGGTCAACTGACCCTGGGCGCAGCGGCGTCCCGTCCACCGAAGTGCAGATCGTCCTCAATGCCAGCGTGGTTGCCACCGACACGGTGGACAGTGAGGGTGCGTGGACGGTGGTCACGCCGCTGGAGGATCCCAACGACTACGCCGTGAGCTTGCAGGCCGTGGGTGCCGACAACGTGGTCACGCCCATCGACATTCCGGTGGATACCGTGCGTGTGGTGCTGCCCACGCCGACGATCACATCGACCAGCACGGCCACGCCGGTGCCGTCCCACACGCCGACGGAGACCCCGGAGCCGACGGCCACGCCGGAACCAACCGATACGCCGACGCCCATTCCCACGGCCACATCCACAGCCACACCCATCGCGCCGTCCATCGACACGTCCACGCTGGGCGATGTGGTGGCCGCGGATCTTGCCGCTGCAGGGCCAGGGTGAACCCGGGAGCCGCGCCGATGTGCTGCTCAACGGGCGCGCGGCGGGCACGGCGGACGTGGATGACGTCGGCAACTGGACCCTCGACGTCCAGGTTGACGCGCCGGGCGAATACACGCTCGACGTCCGCCGCGCGCTGACCGACACGGTGGAACCGGCGCTGATCCTGGTGCCGACACCCACGGCGACCAACACCGATACGCCGGAACCGACGGCCACGCCGGAACCAACCGATACGCCGACGCCCGTGCCCACCGCGACCGACACGGCCACGGCGACGGCAACCAATCGCCCACAGCCACGCCGAAACCCACGGACACCGCTACGCCGCCGCCGACGGACACGAATACGCCCGTGCCGACGGCGACCAGCACAGATACACCGGAGCCGACCGCGACCGACACGGCCACACCCATGCCAACGGCCACGGACACGTCGACTCCTGCGCCGACCGCGACGAACACACCTGCCCCGACCGATACGCCGACGGAGACCCCGGAACCGACAGCCACCGACACGGCCACGCCCGGCCGACGGCGACAGGCACGGCGACACCGGCGCCGACGGCGACGCATACACCAGCCCCGACGGCTACGGCTACGGACACGGCGACACCGGCACCGACGGCGACCAGCACCAACACGCCGGAACCCACCGCAACCGCAACGCCGACCAACACGGCGACGCCGGAAGTGGGCACGGTCAAAATTGAGTCGGTGGACGTGCAAGACGACGGTCGCGCCGTGGTTTCCGGCACGGCGGCGCCGGGAGCTCGGGTCCGGGTGGCGCTCAGCGGACGTCCGCTCGACACGGCAATTGCCGGCGATGACGGCCGCTGGGAAGTTCAGACGGCCCAGCCGGTTTCGGGACTCTACACCGTGAGCGCTGACGTCGTGGACGCGACGGGCGCCGTGCGCGCGCTGGCCGTGCCAGTGTTCGCCATGCTTCACGGCCGCGCCTGCAATAAACACACCCACGCCCGCGCCGACAGCCACCGATACGCCGGAACCAACCGCCACGGCTACGGACACACCCGAACCAACCGCTACGCCGACGCCTGTGCCGACGGCCACCGCGACCACGGATACACCGGAACCCACTGCGACGCCCGTGCCGACTGATACGCCGACACCCGTGCGACGGCGACCAATACGCATACGCCTGAACCGACCGCGACGGCCACAGCCACGGCGACGTCCATCCCAACCGATACACCGACACCCGAACCGACGGCCACGGCGACTGCGACCGATACAAGCACGCCTGCGCCGACGGCCACGGCCACCACCCGCCCGAGCCCACCGCAACGAACACATCGGTGCCGACCGCGACGCCGACAGATACGCCGCTACCGACTCCGACGCACACGCCGAGTCCGACGGCGACCGCCACGGCGACCAACACCAACACACCGGAACCGACTGCGACTGCGACTCCACAACTGGGCGCAGCAGGCATCGATCCCCTGGACGGCGCAGTCACCGGAGTCAACACCGTGAGCGGCCGCGCCACACCGGGGGCTGTTGTCCAGATCGCCATCAACGGCAGCGTGGTGACCGAGACGACGGCTGACGAGCAGGGGCGTTGGGAAAGCGAAATCTCGCTGCCGACGCCGGGGCTCTATGCCATCGGCGCCCAGGTGGTGGACGAGGCCACCGGCGCCACGGAAGCGCTGGCCGTGCCGATCTTCGTCATGGTGCAGGCGCCGCCACCCACGGCCACCGCCACGCCGCGTCCCACATCCACGCCGCGCGCCACGGCAACATCGGCCGCGACGGCCACGCCATTGCCCGCGGCCCAGGCTCCCATCGAGCCGCCGGGTCTGCCGGACACGGGCGCGTCCGTGTGGCGTACCAACGGACCGGGGATCGGCGCCACGGCGCTGGTGTTGCTGTTCCTGGCGACTGTGGGTGTGGCCGGGGCCGTCCGCAAGCGCGAGTAAGCCGTCTCCGGCGACAATTTGAACAAGTGACACTCAAGAGACCCTGCATGCAGTGGTCTCTTGCTTTGATGCGTGGGTATCATTTGCTTTACATAAAATTTGTGCATTTGCTGGCAGGGTGGGGGGAGTGGGCGGTGACCGTTTGGTTTAGCGGAGGCCTCGGCTGGCACCGGAGCCTGCCGGCGCGCGTGGTGAGCTTGCACTGTCGTGTCAGACCTCCGGCTGTTTCGTACGGGTAGTGCTGCCAATCGTGCCGGTATTGCAGCGTCGGCGCTTCAGATGCATTGAAACCTGCATAGAACGGAATCGACCTGCGGTCACGGATTGCAGACTATACGAAAAACTGGACACTTGACAAAGGCTCTTCCTCATCTAAAATAGATACTGATAAATTATACTTATCGGAAGTTATACGTAAATGAAGCCGGTCTGACATAGAATGGACACTTGCGCCGTGACGAAAACCGAGCAACAGAGCCAAGCATCATCTGCTGGAACAGAGCAGCACGAAACGGACATGGCGACAGTCGAAATCGCTCCTGTGGACAGCGGCCATACGGGCTACGGCGCTGAACTGTCTCAGCCGCGGCTTGCGCTGGCCGGTCAGGTCGCCAACGACTATGCCGCCGCCGCGGTCTTTCTCGACTACACGAGCCGTAAGGCGCTGAACACGTTGCGGGCGCAACAAAGCGATCTGGCCACATTTGCCCAATTTCTGGTGGAAGCCGGCGCCGTCAACGCCAATTTCGACCCGGCATCGCTCCAGGAGCAGCCCGCTGTCTGGCGTGGTGTGACCTGGGGCCTCGTCGATGCCTACGTGAAGTGGATGCTCAACCAGGGCTATGCCATCGGCACCGTCAACCGCAAACTGTCCACGGTGAAGGTCTATGCGAAGTTGGCGACCAAGGCCGGGGCCATCGATCCGGCCGAACTGGCCATGATCCGCAATGTGGGCGGGTACAGCCGGCGTGAGGGCAAACGCGTCGATCGGCGTCGTGACCAGACACGGGTCAGCAGCAAGAAACCCGATCACATCACCTTGACGCCGGAGCAGGCCGCCCAACTCAAGGCCCAGCCCGACTCCCCGCAAGGCCGCCGCGATGCGCTCATGATGTGTCTGCTGCTGGACCACGGGCTGCGCGTGGGCGAAGTGGCCGGACTTAAGACCGCCGACGTGGACCTGGCGCGCGCGACCATCCGCTTCTTCCGCCCCAAGGTGGACAAGGAGCAGACCCACCGCCTGAGCGCGGCCACGCAGCGAGCGTTGACGCGCTGGCTCAACCACGGCGAAGCGCCCGCCGGCGGCCCCCTGCTGCGCGGCAGCCTCAAGAGCGGCGAACTTTCCACGCCCGGCATGACGACCCGCGCCATCACGGCGCGCGTGAAGGTTCTGGGCGAGCAGATCGGCATCGTCGGCCTCTCCGCCCATGACTGTCGCCACTACTGGGCCACCCAGGCCGCGCGCAACGGCACGGACGCTTTCGTGCTGCGTGATGCCGGCGGCTGGAACTCGCTGGCCATGCCCGGCCGCTATGTGGAAGATAGTTCGGTGGCGAATGAGGGGGTGAAGCTTGGGGAGGCGAGAGAGGTTGAAAGCAAAAGAGATTGAGAGATTAGAGATTAAGAGATTGGGGTCCGGGCGCGAATCTTCGTTGCCGCGAATACACCAATCTCTTAATCTCCCAATCTCGTAATCACCCAATCTCCCCCATCACAGCCGCCGACGCGGCAACCGTCTTCTCAATCTCCGCGTCGCCGTGGGCGGTGGAGAGGAAGCCGGCCTCAAACTGGGACGGTGCGATGTAGATGCCGTGCTCCAGCATGCCCTGGAAGTAGCGGCCGAAGCGGGCTGTGTCCGACTTGGCGGCCGAGTCCCAGTCGGTGACGGGGCCTTGGTTGAAGAACATGCCGAACATGGTGCCGACACGGCTATGCGAAACCGGAATGCCTGCCTCCCCCGCCGCGTCGGCCAGCCCCTGCATGAGCTTTGCACCCTGTGCTTCGAGACCGTCCCACACGCCCGGCTCCATGATGGCCCGCAGCGTTTCAATGCCTGCGGTCATGGCCAGCGGATTGCCCGACAGCGTGCCCGCCTGGTACATGGGCCCCACCGGCGCCACCATGTCCATGATGTCGCGGCGGCCGCCATACGCCCCCACCGGCAGCCCCCCACCGATGACCTTGCCCAGAGCCGTGAGATCGGGCTTCACCCCGTAGAGCGTCTGTGCGCCGCCGGGATGAACCCGGAAGCCGGTCATCACTTCGTCGAAGATGAGCAGCGCGCCGGCGGCCGCGGTCACATCCCGGAGCGCCTGGAGGAAGCCGGGCTGCGGCGGGATCAAACCCATGTTCCCGGCCACCGGCTCCACGATGACCGCGGCAATTTCGCCGGGAAACTCTTCGAACAAACGTTCGACGGCGGCCGCGTCGTTGTACGGCGCGGTGAGCGTGTCGGCCGTGGTCGCCTTGGTGACGCCGGGCGAGTCGGGCAGCCCCAGCGTGGCCACCCCTGAGCCGGCCTGCACCAGCAGCATGTCGGCGTGACCGTGATAGTTGCCCTGGAACTTGACGATTTTGTTGCGCCCGGTGAAGGCGCGGCCAGCCGCAGCGCACTCATGGTGGCCTCGGTGCCCGAGTTGACGAAGCGCACCATTTCGATGTTGGGCATGAGCTGCATGACCAGCTTGGCCAGCTCGACTTCTTGAGGACACGGCGCACCGTAGCTGGTGCCGTTGACCACGGCCTCCTGTAGCGCCTTGACCACCCGCGGATGCGCGTGGCCGAGAATCAGCGGCCCCCACGAGAGCACGTAGTCGATGTACTCGTTGCCGTCCACGTCGGTCATGGTCGCGCCGTGGCCCTTGGCGATGAAGAGCGGCTGGCCACCCACGGCCTTGAAGGCGCGCACGGGCGAATTCACCCCGCCGGGCAGGAGTTCCTTGGCCTCGGCGAAGAGCGCCCGGGATTGGTCGATGTTGAGCGTTTCAGTTGAGAGCATGCCGTTTTCTCCTCGTACAGTGGGTCAGACTCCCCGGAAGACTTCACCACACCTTCCGTGAGCGACAAGGGCCGGAGGTCTTCCGGGAGGTCGGCCCGACCAACAATCGATCCGCTACGCCGGTTCGGGCACCCAATCGTCGGCCTTGGCCAGGATCAGATCGACCAGCGTGTCGATGTAGAGCGGATCCAGGTTGAGCGCAGGCGGTCGTTCCAGCCGAATCCCCAACTCCTGGGCCACTTCCTGGGCCTGAATGTCGATATCGTACAGAATCTCCACGTGATCCGAGACGAAGCCGACGGGGATGCTCACGATCTTGTCGACGCCCTGCTCCCGGTGCAGTTCGGGGATGTACTCTTGCAGTTGCGGGCCGAGCCACGGCTCGGGGCTGCGCCCGGCCGACTGGTAGCTCCAGGACCAGCGGTCGTCGGCCAGCCCGGCCTTGTCGGCCACGAGACGCGCCGTGGCGCGCAGTTGCTCGTCGTAGGGATCGCCCATCTTGATGATGCGTACCGGCAGGCTGTGGGCGCTGAAGATCACGTGGACATCGTCGCCAGCGCTCGTCTCGGGCCAACTGTTGATGCCCTGTTCGGCGGTTGGCCAGCGCCTGAATGGGCGGAAACGCGTCGTGGTAACTGGAGATGTTGCGGAGGCCGATCCGGCCGTGGTACATCGCCAGGCCGTCGGCGATTTTGCCCTGGTACTTGGCCACGCTCAGTTTGCTGAAGTGGGGCGCGAGCACCAACGAAATCGCGTGGGTGATGCCGTCGTCCAGCATCTGGCCGATGACTTCTTCGATCCGGCGCCCAGTGGCGCAGCAACGCAGGCGTATGTGCGAAGACGCCGGAAACAACCGCCTCAACTTCTCGCTCACCGCGGCCACCTGTTGCGCGTGATCTCCAGCAGCGGCAGACTGCCGCCGATGCGGCTGTAATTGTACGAAATCTCCTCCAGCACCGCGTGGTCAGCCGTCGAAAGCGGATGTCGGACAGGTAGCCCGGCAGTTCTTCCAGCGAATTCGGCCCGCCGTACGCCATGATCAGCACGCCGATGGGGTAATTGAGATGAGTCATGATTGATCTTTTCCCTGCACATACTCCACCACACGCCGCACATTGTCGACCGGCGTGTTGGGAAGATGCCGTGGCCCAGGTTGAAGATGTGACCGGGGCGACCGGCGGCCCGGGCCAGCACGTCGTCCACCTGATATTTGAGTTCACGCCAGGGCGCAAGCAGCGCCACCGGGTCTAGATTCCCCTGCACGGCCTTGTCCGCGCCGATGCGCGCCCAGGCTTCGTCTAGGGGAATGCGCCAGTCCACGCCGACGACGTCGCCGCCGCAGGCCGCCACGTCGTCCAGGTACGCGCCCGTGCCCGTGCTGAAGTTGATGACCGGCACGCCCGCGCGCTTGAGCATGTCGAAGAGCATGGTGTTGTAGGGGGCAATGAAGCGGCGGTAATCCAGCCGGCCCAGCGCCAGCCCGGCCCAGGAATCGAAGAGTTGCAGGGCATCGGCGCCGGCCTTGGCCTGCTTGATCAGATAGTCGGCTTGAACGGTCACCAGCTTGGTCATGAGCCGCTTCCGCAACCTGACTCTTGGGCACAGGCGCCTTGACTTTGGTGTAGTTCTTGCTGCCGCCGCCTTCCACCGCATAGCTGGCCAGGGTGAAGGGTGCGCCGGCAAAGCCGATGAGCGGAACATTAGCAGGGCCAGCTCGGCCTTGACCAGCTTGATCGCCTCCAGCATTAGCACCCAGGTGCTCTTCAGCGGGCGGCGTCGCCAGCATGTCGATGGCGTAGTTGCTCGTCAGCGGATTGTGGATGACCGGCCCTTCGCCCTTGACGAACTCCAGTTGCAGCCCCATGCCCATGAGCGGCGGCAGGATGTCGGCAAAGATGATCGCCGTAAAGCCAAACGCGTTGATGGGCTGGAGCGGCGGAATCTGCAGCCAGTTCCGGCGTGTTGATCGTCTCCAGCATGGAATGCTCGGCGCGGATGGCGCGGTATTCGGCCATGTAGCGCCCGGCCTGGCGCATGAACCAGACGGGCGTGTGGTCGGTCTCCAGGCGGCGGCAGGCGCGCAGGAAGGTCGCAGTCGGTTCCGGCGCTTCCTCTCCCTCGGCCGCACCGGGAATCGGCATCATGGAAAGCGGTCGTGTCATCACTTCACCTCGTTCTGCCAGATCGCCTTGCCCACGAAGAACGGGCCCAGCCGCTCCAGGTGCAACGACGTCTGCTTGGTTTTGCGCATGCGCTGGACGATGGCGGAAAGCGGCAGTAATTCCGGGCCGATGAGGCCGACCACGAAATCGTTGTCGTTCTTGTCCAGACCGTGGCAGGCCAGCCGGATGTCGGTGCCCAGCCCGGCGCGGCCGTAGGCGCGACCGATGCCGCCGTGTTCGCCCAGAATCACCCGCTGCTCCTGTGCGCTCAGTTGCTCAAACGAGCCGGCCCGGCGCAATGGATACCAGATCGCCCACGGCATCTGCACATCACAGACGCGCCGCCGCGGACGGTCGACCAGGGTGTTGTCCAGGTCGGACTCGTAGCCGATGGAATAGGTGCGCCCCATCATGGTCAACTCGGGCTTGGGGGTGAGGCTGACGAACGGTTCCGCTAGCAAAAACGTCCGCAGCGTGGTCAGGAAGAACTCGGGGTCTTCGCTGTAGGTCAACAGGCCGACGCCGCGCGGGTCGTTGATGTCGAGATAGAGGGTGCCGGGGAGCTTGGCCGCGTCCAGCGCGGCGATGAGCGGCGCCACATCGGTGCAGTCACCGAACGCGTGCAACTGCATGTACAGGCGACGATTCGAGCGCAGGACTTCGCCTTCGGGCGAACGTCCCAACTCGTAGATCTCGACGATCTCGTCGTCATCCTGGGGCTCACGCTTGTGGGCAAGGACTTCTTCTGGGATCATGGGCTATGCTCCGAAAAACAAGATTCAGGATTGGAAGATTGGCGATTGGAGGAGATTGGGAGATTCAGAGATTGGGAGATTGGCTGTGGCAGCGACGATCAATCTCCTAATCTCCAATCTCCCAATCTCTAGTTCACTCCCCCAACATGCGCGCCGCTTCCAGCGCGTGGTAAGTGATGATCAGGTCGGCCCCGGCACGTTTGATGCCGAGCAGCGTCTCCAAGATGACCGCTTCGCCCAGCCAGCCGTTGGCGATGGCGGCCTTGAGCATGGCGTATTCGCCGCTCACATTGTACGCGGCCATGGGCAGGGCGGGAAATGCGGCGTGGACACGCTGGATCACGTCCAGGTAGGCCAGCGCCGGCTTGACCATGAGGAAGTCGGCCCCCTCGTCCACGTCGATGGCCGCCTCGCGCAGCGCTTCGCGCACATTGGCCGGGTCCATCTGATGGGTCTTGCGGTCGCCGAACTTGGGCGCGCCGTCGGCCGCATCGCGGAAGGGGCCGTAGTAGGCGCTGGCGTATTTGACCGCGTAGGACATGATGGGGATGTGGTGGAAGCCCGCGCCGTCCAGCCCACTGCGGATGGCCGCGACCATGCCGTCCATCATGCCGCTGGGGGCGACGATGTCCGCGCCGGCCTGGGCGTGGGAGACGGCGACCTCGGCCAGGATGGGCAGCGTCGCGTCGTTGAGCACGTAGCCTTCTTCCAGATGCGCGTGCCCGTTCCCGCCGTGATGGTGGAGCACGCCGCAGTGGCCGTGGTCGGTGTACTCGCATAGGCAGACGTCGGTGATGACCACCATCTCCGGCAGTGCATCCTTGATGGCCCGGGTCGCCTGCTGCACGATGCCGTCGGGCGCAAAGTTCTCCAGGCCGATGGGATCCTTGGCCTCGGGGATGCCGAAGAGGATGACGGCCTGCACGCCCAGCGACCAGGCCGTCCGCGCCTCGGCCACGGCTTGGTCGACCGACAGTTGCGCAATGCCCGGCATGGACGCGATGGGCGTGCGCACGTCGCTGCCGTGGACCACGAAAAGCGGGTAGATGAAGTCGGCCGGATCCAGCGCGGTCTCGCGCACCATGGTCCGCAGCGCGGGTGAATGGCGCAGCCGCCGGGGTCGTTTGGCGCCGACGAGACGCGCGATCTCTTGCGTGTCCGGCGTCGTCGCCGGGATGGTGTTGATGTCCTTGATCATCGGGCTTCCTCGCGAAAATAGTGCGCCAGCGCCTCCACCAGCGCGGCGGTCGTGTATGTCTCCGGCTGCACGTCCACCGTGATCCCCTGCTCTGTGAGCGCCTGCGTCGTGACCGGACCGATGGCGGCGATGACCGCGTCCGTCAGGTACGGCCGGGTCGCGTCCGTCAGGAAACCCTCCACGGTGGACGGGCTGGTGAAGGTGACGGCGTCCACGCCCGCGCGCAACTCGGCCAGCATGGCGTCGGTCGGCGGCGTGGGCACGGTGTCGTACAGCGCGATATCGTCGGCGCAGGCGCCGGCTGCGGTCAGCGCAACGGCCGTCTCTTCGCCCGCGCCGGGAGCGGGAAGCAGCAACCACGCGCCGGACAAGTCGCCCATGGCCGCGGCCAGCGCCGTCCCCACAAACTCGGTGGGCATGGCATCCGGCTCGAAGCCGACGTCCGCAGCGCCGCCGCCGTCGCCGTACCGACCACGGCCAGGCACCGGGCGTGACGTCGTAGCCGTCGCCGGGTCGGGGCGCGGGCGGTAGCGGTCAAATAAAAAACGCACCGCATTGGTGCTGGTGAGCACGATCCAGTCGTAGCGCGATGTCGGCCAGGGCCGCCGTCAACTCGGTCGATTCCAGGGGCACCGTGGCGATGCCGGGCATGAGCAGCGCTTCTGCGCCCCGCTCGCCCAGGTCATCGACCATGCTCTGAGCCTGGTCCGCCGCCCGAGTCACCACCACCCGTTTGCCGGCGAGCGGGCGTGGCTCAAGCGGGGACATCGGCCAACAGTGCCTGCGCGCCGGCAGCCAAGGCCTCGTCCGCCAGCCGCTGGGCCAATGCCACCGGGTCTGCGTCGCGCCCACGCACTTCGATAAGCTTGCTGCCGTCATGCGCACCGACCCGGGCCACCAACTCCACCAACCCGTCTTCGACCGTGGCGTGCGCGGCGATGGGCGCAGAACAGCCGCCCCCCAGCGCGTACAGGAAGTGGCGCTCGGCGGTGACGGCCGCAGCCGCGTCGGCGTCGTGCAGCGGCTTCAAGTAGTCGATGGTCGCACCGTCGTCGGCGCGGCATTGGATGGCCAACGCGCCTTGGCCGGGCGCAGGCAACATCACGTCCAGCGCCAGCCACTCGCTGATGACGTCGTCCATGCCCAGCCGCACCAGTCCGGCCGCGGCCAGCAGCGTGGCGTCGTACTGGCCGTCCATGACCTTGCGCACCCGAGTGGGCACATTGCCCCGAATCGACTCCACGCAGAGGTCCGGGCGCACGGCCAGCAACTGGGCCTGGCGCCGGATGCTGCTCGTGCCGACCCGTGCGCCGTGGGGCAGCTCGGCCAGGGTGACGCCGTCGCGCGTCACCAGCGTGTCGCGCACGTCCGCGCGGTCGCTGATGGCGCCCAGGACGGTGCCCGGCGCGTTGGCAACCGGCAGATCTTTGAGCGAATGGACGGCCAGGTCGATCTCCCCGGCGCGCAGCGATTCTTCCAACTCTGCCGTGAACAGCCCCTTGCCGCCGATGGCGGGCAGCGACTGGTCCAGCGTCTTGTCGCCCTTGGTCACAAAGGGGACGACTTCACAGGTCAGGTCGGGCCAGGCGGCCTGCAAGAGCGCCGTCACCCGCCGTGTTTGCCACATGGCGAGGTCGGACGTGCGGCTACCGATGCGAAGGACAGACGACATCAGCGCACGGCCCCATTCTGTTCGCTCAGACCGAAAAGGTCTTGGACCGTGCTGGCGTATTCTGCGGCATGGCCGTTGGTGGCTTGTTTCTTGAGGGCGACGGTCGGTTCGTGCAGGAGTTTGTTGACGAGCGCGCGGCTCAGGTGCTGGATGTGCTTGAGCGTGGCGGGGTCCACGTCTTCGCCCAGGAAGCGGATGGTGCGGGCCAGTTCGGCCTGGCGAATCTGCTCGGCGCGCTTGCGCAGATCGGCGATCACCGGCTCCACCACCAGTTCGCTCATGGTTTTGTGGAAAGCTTCGGTCTCTTCATCAATGATGGCGTTGACCCGTGGGATCTGCTCCTGGCGCGACTCGAGCGCTTCGTCCACCGTGGTGTTCAGTTCGTCGATGTCCAGCAGGTGCACACCGTCCAGCGCGCGCACGTCCGGGTCGATGTCCCGGGGCACGGCCACGTCGATGAGCATGAGCGGCTCCGGCCCCCGTTGCCGGCGCACCGCGGCGATGAGCGGGCCGGTGAGGATCTGGGCCTGGGCGCCGGTGGCCGAGAGCACCAGGTCGGCGTCAGCCAACAGCTCGGGCAGGGCGGAGAGCGGGGCCGCGCGGTACCCGAACCGTTTGGCCAGTACCTCGGCTTTGGCCACCGTGCGGTTGACGACGACCACGTCCTCGACGCCGCGGCCTTGGAGCGTCTTGAGCGCCTGTACGCCCATTTCGCCCACGCCCACGACCACGGCCTTGCGCTGCGCCAGCGGTCCCAACGTCGCCTCCGCGGTGGCCACCGCCACGCTGCTGATGCTCACCGGGCGGCTGCTGATGGCGGTCTCGTTGTGGGCGCTTGCCCACGCGGATGGCGCTGCGGAAGAGCGCCGTCAGCAGCGGACCGATGGCCTTGGCGTCGACGGCGTCGGTGAATGTCTCAGTCACCTGACCGAGGATCTGCGGCTCGCCGAGCACCAGCGAGTCAAGGCCGGCCGCCACTTCACACAGATGCCGGTGAGCTTCCTGCCCACGCAACACGTAGTTGTGGTCGGCCAGCAGCGTGTGCTCGGCCGCGCATGCATCACACCAGAGCGCCATCAGCCTCGCGGCCTGGGCGTCGGTGAGTGCGGCGTCGTCAATACCTTCCTCCCCTGCTGCGTCTGCGTCGACGACGGCGTACAATTCCAGGCGATTGCAGGTGGATAGCAGCGCAATTTCCTGTATGACACTGAATTGTGCACTCGATTCGCGGGCGGTCAGGAGTTGGGAGAGCGTGCAACGAGCAGATTCACGAAGAGCTACCGGCGCGGTTCGGTAGCTCAATCCAATACAGATGAGGTGGCGCGAAAGCGGCATAAGTCCGGACTCGTTTCCTCTGAAACCGGCAAAAACCGGCTGAAACCTAAGAAAATCTAAGTCTTTGTGAAAATTTTACCGATTTCTGGGCGAATGTCAAGTGTATTTAACCCTACTTAACCCTGTCGTTTGACCCGCTGAAGCGGGACATGTGTCCCAGGACATCCCAAGCCACCAGGGAGAGCCATCGCCGTCACGGTGTTGTAATCGAAAGAATCGGGGCGATATTTTGGGGTATGCAATCAGGCTCTGCTACACTGTCCGCGCAGCCGGTCCCACAGCAGTTGTCACACACATGACACCGGATGACACCGTGTCACGCGTGGGCCGGCGCCAGATCGATGACGTCCATTTCCCTGTCGCAGCGGCGACGGGACACACGTGACAAGGTTGACGATGACTGTGCCAAACGCGCCGCTGGTGGCGGCTGACCTGGAGGGTGTCTTTCTGCCGGAAATCTGGATTGCCGTGGCCGAACGGACCGGCATTCAAGAGCTGCGCAAGACGACGCGCGACATCGCCGACTACGACACGTTGATGGCGTATCGCATGGACATCCTCGACCGCCACGGCCTGACGCTGGACGCCATTCAGGCGGTCATCGCCGAGATGGAGCCGCTGCCCGGGGCGCCGGCGCTCGTCGACTGGATCCGGGCGCGCACCCAGTTTGTCATCCTGACCGACAGCTTCTACGACTTTGTCCAGCCGTTCATGCCCAAGCTGGGCTACCCCACCATCTTCGCCCACCAGTTGCTGGTGGACGACCGGCGCATGATCCGGGGCTATCGTCTGCGGGTGAAGGACTCCAAACGCAAGGCCGTGGAGGCGTTCAGCGCGCTGGGCTTTCGCACCATGGCGTTCGGCGATTCGTACAACGATACCACCATGCTCGGGGCCGCGGACCGGGGCGTGCTCTTCCGGCCGCCGCAGAACGTCGTCGACGAGTTCCCCCAGTTCCCCGTCACCAACGACTACGACGCGCTGCGCGCCCAGATCAGCCGTTTTCTCGACGCGCGACTGGACGATTGACCCCGCCTGCGCCATGACCTCACTGGGCATTTTCTACGGCAGCACCGACGGCAACACCGCGCGCGTGGCCCATCTGGTGGCCGATGCGTTCGCAGCCCGCTATGGCGCGACGCTGGAGATCGAGACGCTGGACATTGCTGAGTTCTACGTGGAGGACATGGCCGATTTCGACCTGGTGATCGTGGGCATCCCCACGTGGAACCACGGGCAACTTCAGGCTGATTGGGAAGATGCACTGGAGGAGTTCGACGGGCTGGACTTGGGCGGTGTGCGCGCCGCGGTCTTTGGGCTGGGCGACCAGGCCGGCTATCCCGCCACGTTTGTGGATGCCATGTTCTTCCTGGCCGACAAACTGCGCAGCTGTGGTGCACAACTCGTCGGCGCGTGGCCCAGCGCCGGCTACAGTTTCACCAACTCGTGGGCGCTGGAAGACGGGCGCTTCCTCGGGTTGGTGTTGGACGAGGTGAACCAGCCCGAGTTGACGCCGGCCCGCATCGCCCACTGGGTACCCATGGTTGGCGTTGAATTCGGACTCGTGGAAGATGAAACAGATGATGTCGCCTGAAAAGCAAGCCTCCATCAGTCACGCCGAGCAAAAAACGCCAAAGCAGCAAACGGCCGCCGGAACGGAGTCGTTCATGGGCAGCCTGGTGAGTTCGTTCGGCTACATTCTGGCCGTCTCCTATCCGGTCTTGGCCCTCTCCACCGGCACACGCGCCGTCTACCAACTCTTTTTCAAGGAAGGCGTGACCGACTATTTGCCCGCGATCATGAGTGGTGTGGCGGCGCTCTGCTATCTGGTGGCGACCATCGGCTTTGCCTACCGGCGGCGTTGGTCCTGGTGGCTTTCACTCTCCGTGCTGGGCTTCGAGACCTTGATGACCCTCATCGTCGGCACCTGGAGCTACATCGATCCGGAGATGTTCGGCCACACGGTCTGGCGTCACTTCGGCCAAGATTACGGCTTTTTCCCCTTCTTCCAGCCGCTGATCGGGCTGGTGTGGCTGCTCTGGCCCGCGACCATGACGGCCTACGGCGTGCGCCGCAGCCCGACGTCCGGGACGCCGTCCGCGGTGGATGGAGGCGGTTAAGCCGTCATGCAGACCGACGCCCACGTGACGTCCGCCGCGCGCACCGCCGGCCCGAAACGCGGCTATCGCTATCGCCCGTCACGCCCCCACCTGACGCTCAACATGACCGCGGGCGTCATCGCCGCGCTCATGTTGTTGCCCACGGCGTACTTGATTTTGCGCGCGTTCGGCGTCGGCATTGGCCATGCCGTGGAGATGCTGGCCCAGCCGCGCACGTTGCAAGTCATCGCCAACAGCGCAGTGCTCGCCCTGCTGGTGACCGGGCTGTCGCTGCTGCTGGCCCTGCCCCTGGCCTGGTTGACCGTGCGCACGGATCTGCCCGGCCGGCGCGCGTGGAGCATCCTGAGCGTGCGGCCGCTGGTCTACCCCTCGTACGTGGGCGGCTATGCGTTCGTGGCCACCATGGGGCCGCGCGGCATCATCCAGGATTTCCTGGAGCCGCTGGGCATCGAACGCCTGCCGTCGGTCTACGGGCTGCCCGGCGCGACCTGGGTGCTGACCATCTTCACCTATCCGTACCTGCTGCTGGCCGTCCGCGCCGGGCTGCGCAACCTGGACCCGGCGCTGGAAGAAGCGGCCCGCAATCTGGGCTACGGCGCGTGGCAGACCTTCCGCCACGTGACGCTGCCCGCGCTGCGGCCGAGTATCGCCGCCGGGTCGCTGCTGGTGGCGCTCTACGTGCTCAGTGACTTCGGCGCGGTCTCCATTCTGCGCTTCAACAGCTTCACCCGGGCCATCTATGTCCAGTACGTGAGCAGCTTTGACCGCAGCCTGGCCGCGGTGCTGTCCCTGGTGCTGGTGGTGATGACGATCCTCTTGCTCTTCGCAGCCCAACGCTTTCAAGGACAACAACGTCTCTACCGGGCGGGCGTGGGCACGGCGCGCACGCTGCACCCCGTGCCGCTGGGACGCTGGCGCATGCCCGCGCTGCTCTTCTGCGCCGGCGTGGTGACGGCGTCGCTGATCATGCCCACGGCGGTGGTCACGTACTGGCTGATGCGCGGCGTCCAGGCGGGCGAGTCGTTGCTGCCGGTCTGGGCCGCGGCGGGCAACAGCGTCCAGGCTGCAGTGCTGGCAGGCGCGGTCGCCGTGGTGCTGGCGCTGCCGGTGGCCTATCTCGCCGTGCGCTTTCCCAGCCGCTACAGTCTCCTGGTCAGCCAGGCCGTCTACCTGGGCTACGGTCTACCCGGCATTGTCATCGCGCTCAGCCTCGTCTTCTTTGGCGCCAACTACGCGCCGATCGTCTACCAGACGCTGGCCATGTTGATCTTCGGCTACACCGTGCGCTTTCTGCCCCAGGCCATGGGCAACGTCCGCACCGGCCTCATGCAGATCAGCCCGCGGCTGGAAGAAGCCGGGCGCAGCCTGGGCGTGGGTCGGCGGACCATGCTGCGCCGCATCACCCTCCCCCTGCTGCGCCCCAGCATCTGGACCGGCGCTGCGCTTGTCTTTATGTCAACTCTCAAAGAGTTGCCCATCACGCTCCTGCTGGGGCCGACCGGCTTCACCACGCTGGCCACCCAGATCTGGGCCGCGGCCGACGAAGCGTTTTTTGCCCGGGCCGCGGCGCCGTCGCTGCTGTTGCTGGCGGTCTCCGCCGTGGGGGTGGGCATCATTTTGCGCCAGGAAGAACGAGGGCGGTAGACGACCATGACGGCAATCGGCTTGCGGCTGGAGAATCTGGCGAAACGCTTCGGCGACGTGGACGCGGTCAACGGCGTGTCGCTGGAGGTGGCCGAAGGCACGCTGCTGGCACTGCTCGGCCCCAGCGGCTGCGGCAAGACCACCACCCTGCGCCTGGTGGCCGGCTTCGAAAAACTGGACGCCGGCGTGATCGAGATCGGCGGCCATCGGGTCGCCGGGCCGGGGCTGCACCTGCCGCCGGAGAAGCGGCGCATCGGCATGGTCTTCCAGGAGTACGCGCTCTTTCCCCACATGTCCGTGGCCGACAATGTGCGCTTCGGCCTGCACCGTTACGCCGGTGACGCCGACCGCCGCGTGGACGACGTGCTGGCGCTGGTCGGCCTGGAGGGGCTGGGCGCGCGCATGCCCCACGACCTGAGCGGCGGCCAGCAGCAGCGCGTCGCCTTGGCCCGCGCCCTCGCGCCCGAACCGGATCTGGTCCTGCTGGACGAGCCGTTCAGCAACCTGGACGCGGGGCTGCGCGTGCGCGTGCGCGCCGAGGTGCGCGCCATCCTCAAGGCCGCGGGCGCGACGGCCATCTTCGTCACCCACGACCAGGAAGAGGCGCTGAGCCTGGTGGACAGCATCGCGGTCATGCTCCACGGCGCCGTGGAACAGGTGGCCGGGCCGCAGCAGCTCTACCACCAGCCGGCCACCCGCGCCGTGGCCGAATTCGTGGGCGACGCCAACTTCCTCCCGGGCACAGCGCGCGGCTACCACGTGACGTGCGAACTGGGCGAACTCTATCTCCAAATCGCCCAGGACGGCCCGGTCGACGTGCTGATCCGCCCCGAAAACGTGCAGGTGCGTCCCGGACCGCCCACGTCGGACTTCCGCGTGCAGGACATCCGCTTCTTCGGCCACGACCAACTGGTGACCGTGCGCACACCGGCGGGCAACATCGTCTCCACCCGACTCGGCCCCATGTACAACTTCGCCGTCGGCCAGCCCGTTGACATCCAGGTCACCGGGCTGGTGATGGCCTATGCGCGGCGTCCCGCTGCGGGCTGACGGGGCCGCGCAGTGCCTGTCAGCCACATTACCGACCCGCACGTCCCGTTTGCGGTAAGCTGGAGGCGTTGTCTTCTGACGCGCCGACGCCAGACGACGGGCCGGATGCACCGTTGCCCGCACTGATGCACTGCGGCGCTCCATCTGCAAGGACAAATCATGAACGACCGCAAAGCTGAACCGGCACTCATGGTCGTGTTTGGCGCATCGGGTGACTTGGCCAAACGCAAGCTGATTCCCGCGCTCTACACGCTCTACACCCAGGCCTGCTGGACAAGGACTTCACGTTGGTCGGGTACGCCCGCACAGAATACCGGACGAGGAATTTCGCCGGTTGGCCCACGACGGCGTCGTCCAGTACTCGTCTGCCGCGCCGGACGGGGACGTCTGGCAGGACTTCGCCCAATGCCTCTTCACCAGACCGGCGGCTACGACAGCGAGGAAGCGTTTCAGGAACTTAAGCGCGGCTGGATGCGCTGGAAGAGGACGCAACCGGGAGGGCAACCGGCTCTTCTACCTCTCCACGCCGCCCAGCGTCTTCGAGCCGGTGACCACGCTCATCAACACGACCGGGAGCTCAAGGAGAGCGAAAAAGGCGGCTGGGTGCGCTTGATCATCGAGAAACCCTTCGGCCATGATCTGGCCAGCGCGCAAAAGTTGAACGAGCATCTGCGCTGCCACTTCAGCGAAGACCAGATCTATCGCATCGACCACTACCTGGGCAGGAGACCGTCCAGAACATGATGGTCTTCCGCTTCGGCAACGGCATTTTCGAGCCGATCTGGAATCGCAACTACGTGGACCATGTGCAGATTACCGTGGCCGAAAGCCTGGGCATCGGCGACCGGGGCGGCTATTACGACCGCTCAGGCGCCATCGCGACATGATGCAGAACCACGTCATGCAACTGGTGGCGTTGACGGCCATGGAGCCGCCCGTCGCCTTCGACGCCAAGGCCGTGCGCGACCAGAAGGTGAATGTGCTGCGCTCCATCAAACCGCTGGCGCCGGAGGATGTGCACCGGGCCGTGGTCCGCGCCCAGTACGGGCCGGGCACGCTCAACGGCGAAGAGATTCCGGGCTACCTGGAGACGCCGGGCGTCGCCCCCGACTCGACCACGGAAACGTACGTGGCGTGGCGGCTGGAGATCGACAACTGGCGCTGGAACGGTGTGCCGTTTTTCCTGCGCACGGGCAAGGCGCTGGCCAAAAAGGTCACCGAAGTCAACATCGTCTTCCAGCGGCCGCCGCTCATGTTCTTCTCCGACGTGGACGGCGATCAATACCTCCACCGCAACGTCCTCACCCTGCGCATCCAGCCGGATGAGGGCATCCACCTGAGCTTCGACGCCAAGAAACCCGGGCCCATCATCGACGTGGATCTGGTCTCCATGAATTTCAACTACAGCGACAGTTTCGGTGCCAAGCCGGCCGACGCCTACGAACGTCTGCTGCTGGACGCCATGCTGGGCGACGGCACCCTTTTCATCCGCGGCGATGAAATCGAAGTGGCGTGGGACCGGGTGACGCGGGTGTTGGAGGGCTGGAAGCTGGAGGAGGAGACGGCATCGGCCCGGGTCGGCGGCTTGCAGTTGCCCACCTATGAACCGGGTAGTTGGGGACCGCTGGAGGCCGATGAGCTGATTCGTCGCGACAGGCATTCGTGGCGCAACATGGACACACTCAACGGAGGCGCATAGCCCATGCCGACCAAACGCCACGAACACGTTGAAGTCGTCACCGACCATGCGGCGCTGGTCTCCGTTGCCTGTGAGTTGATCACCGCGGCCGCCGCCATCTCCATCGGCCGCCGCGGCTTTTTCACATTGCCCTGGCCGGCGGCGGCACCCCCGCCCCGGTCTACCGCGCCTTGGCCGAGGATCGGGACATCGACTGGCGGCGCTGGCAGCTCTTCTTCGGCGACGAGCGCACCGTGCCGCCGGATCACCCGGACAGCAACTATCGCATGGTGCGCGCGACGCTGATCGACAATTTGCCGATCCAGCCGCTGGTGCTGCGTGTGCCCGCGGAAGCCGACCCTGAGGCCGCGGCCGATTCCTGCGCGAGCACGGTGCGCAAGATGGTGCCGGGCAACCGCGCGCCATCGGCGTCAACACGTCCGCTTCGACATGATCCTGCTGGGCATGGGCGGCGACGGCCACACGGCCAGCCTCTTTCCCCACACCCAGGCGCTGCATGAGACCGAGCGCTGGGTCGTGGCCAATCCGGTGCCCCAGCTGGAGACCCACGCGTATCACCTTCACTCTGCCGCTGATCAGCGCCGCCCGCCGGGTACTCTTCCTGGTGAGCGGAGCGGAGAAGGCGGACATGCTGCGCCAGGTGCTGGCCGGCCCCCAGGAGCCGGAGCGGCTGCCCAGCCAGAGCGTTCACCCCACGGCGGGCAACTTGATCTGGCTGGTGGACGCGCCCGCGTACCAAGCCATCGAAGCAGAGACGGCCGACGCCTAGCATCGCGCTATAGCGCCGGTTCTCCCAAGAGGGGCTGCCCCAAAACGGGAACGCCCCACCAGTCCGCACCAAATTGGCACGTTCACCCAATCTTCGGTACAATTGCAATCCGATTCGGCGTGCAACCGTTTGCACCATAGGGCGCTTTGACCAGAAGCGTCAATTTCCACACGAGTCGTCATGCTGTTGGCGGCCAAGTCGTCGCCACCCGATACCTGCTCTCTTTTCCGCGCGACCTTCATTCTCGCATCATCGACCGCGACCCTCTTTCCTGTTCTATTCATCAGGAGCGATTATCCATGAACCTCATCGGCAAGTTATCCGTCTTTCCGCGGCTGCCCGACGCCATCGACCGCCTCAACGAATTGGCCTACAATCTCTGGTGGAGTTGGGAGCCGGACGCACAGGCGTTGTTCGCGTCCATCGACACCGACCTCTGGGAAGAGACCAACCACAATCCCGTCAAATTTCTGCGCAATGTGCAGCAGGAGAAGCTCAACGACGCGGCGGGTGACAACGCCTTCCTGACCGCGTACGCCGCCGTGCTGGCCGACTTCGATGCGTACATGGCGCCGGACGCGTCCACCTGGTTCGGCCGCAATCACGCCGATAAGCGCGAGGACGTCATCGCGTACTTCAGCGCCGAATTCGGGCTGCACGAGGCGCTGCCCATCTACTCGGGCGGCCTGGGCGTGCTCAGCGGCGACCATTGCAAAGCCGCCAGCGATCTGGGCCTGCCCTTCATCGGCATCGGCTTCCTCTATCCCCAGGGCTACTTCACCCAGCACATCGACGAGCACGGCATGCAGCAGGCCATCTACGAAAAGGTGGACTTTGCCGAAGTGCCGGCCACGCCCGCGGTCGGCCCGGACGGCAACGAAGTCTTGATCAACGTGGACCTGCCCGGCCGCACGGTCTATGCGAAAGTCTGGAAGATCCAGGTGGGGCGCATTCCCATCTATCTCATGGACACCGACGTGGAGCGCAACGCGCCCCAGGATCGGGAGCTGAGCGCGCGGCTTTACGGCGGCGACCGGGAGATGCGCATCAGCCAGGAGGTGGTCCTGGGCATCGGCGGCGTCCGGGCCGTGCGCGCGCTGGGCTACAGCCCCGCCATCTGGCACATGAACGAGGGTCACAGCGCCTTTCTGGGGCTGGAACGCGTGCGCGAGAAGGTGCAGCGCGACGGCCTCACCTTCGACGAAGCCGCCGAAGCGGTGCGCTCCAACAGCGTCTTCACCACCCACACGCCGGTGCCCGCGGGCAACGATACCTTCGCCTGTGAGCTGGTGGAGAAGTTCTTCTGGCAGTACTGGGGCCAGTTGAGCATCGACCGCGAGCGCTTTATCAACTTTGCCAAGCAGGATCTGCCCTGGGGCCCGCAGTACAGCATGACCGTGCTGGCCATTCGCCTGAGCGCTTACCAGAACGGCGTGAGCAAGCTCCACGGCCAGGTCAGCCGGGAAATGTGGAAGTTCCTCTGGCCGGACACGCCCGCGGAGCAGACGCCCATCGGCTACGTGACCAACGGCGTCCACACCAAGACGTGGCTGGTCAGCGAGCTGCGCACGCTCTACGGCAGGTACCTCCAGCCCGACTGGCTGGAAGAGGTGGACGAGGCTACCACCTGGGAAGCGCTGGAAAACGTGCCCGATGACGAGTTGTGGACGGTGCACCAGCTGCGCAAGGCGGACATGATCGACTTCGTGCGCGAACGGGTGGCCCAGCAATATCTGCGTCACGGCGAGGGGCCGCACCGCATCAACGCGGCGCGCAACATCCTGGATCCCAACGCGCTCACCCTGGGCTTCGCCCGCCGTTTCGCCACCTACAAGCGCGCCACGCTCATCTTCCGCGACGAGGAGCGCCTCAAACGGCTGCTCAACAACCCGGAGCGGCCGGTGCAGATCGTCTTCAGCGGCAAGGCCCATCCCGCGGACGAGCCGGGAAAGGCCCTGATCCAGCAGATCTACCAGCTGAGCCAACAGCCCGACTTCGAGGGCAAGATCGTCTTTGTGGAAAACTACGACATGAACATCGCCCGCCATCTGATCTCGGGCGTGGATATCTGGCTCAACAACCCGCGCCGCCCCCACGAGGCCAGCGGCACCAGCGGTCAGAAAGCGGCCGCCAGCGGTGTGCCCAACTTCTCGGTGCTGGACGGCTGGTGGGTCGAAGGCTACGACGGCACCAACGGCTGGGCCATCGGCGAGGAGCGGGAGTACAAGGACGAGGAGACCCAGGACGAGGCCGACGCGCTGGACCTCTACCACACGCTGGAGGACGTCATCATCCCGCTCTACTACGACCGGGGTGCGGACGAGGTGCCCCATCGCTGGGTGCAGCGCATGAAGAACGCGATTCGCACGTGTGCGCCCCAGTTCTCCATGCGGCGCATGGTCAAGGACTACGTGAACCAGCTCTACTTGCCGGCCGCGAGCAGTGGCACGCTCTACCAGAGCGACAACTACAAGGTCGCCAAGCAGATGGCGGCGTGGAAGCAGCAAATGCGCCAACGCTGGCAGAGCATCGGCATTCAGAGCGTGGCCCCGGCCGCGCTCCAGATCACGGTGGACGAGCCGCTGGACCTGGGCGCACGTGTGTGGCTCAACGGCACCCCGGAGAGCGATGTGGCCGTGGAGATCGTGTCCGGGCACCTCAACGCCGACGGCGAGTTGGTCGACATTCACGTCGCACCCATGAGCGAGGACGGCAACGACGGCGACGCGCTCCGCTACAAGGGCGAGTTGCAGCCCCACGAAAGCGGCCAGCTTGGCATCGGCATTCGTGTGCGGCCTAGCAATCCCAACCTGATCCACCCGTACGAAACCGGCCTCAACAAGTGGGCATAATGCACGAACAGCGGAGCCACAAATAAACACAGATGGACACAGATGGTTTGGTTTCATCTCCCGGCCCATTCCGTGCCGATAGATCAGATTCCCAATCTGTACTTTTGCCGTTTAATCCGTGTTTATCTGTGTCCATCTGTGGCTCCGTTTTTTCTCCGAGGCGCTTGTGACGACAGACGTGCTGATCATCGGCGCGGGTCCGGCGGGATTGGCCCCGGCGGCTGCGCTGTGTGACCAAGGAGTGCGGGTGAAGCCGGTTTGGCGCCGGCCGCGCCGGCCACACGCTGGATCAACACCTACGGCATCTGGGCCGACGAGTTGGCGGCGTTGGACATCGGTGATGCGCTGGCGCAGCAGTGGCGATTGCGTGGTTGAGCTGGGGTGCCGGGACGCACGACCCGGGTCGCACCTACGCCCTCGACAACGCTGCGCTTCAGGCCCACCTGCTCGCCCGTTGTGACCGGGGCGGCATGGTTTGGCACATCGACGCGGCTGCGTCCATCACCCATGACGCAAAATTGAGCCGTGTGCAGACCTGCGGCGGTCAGACGTTGGCGGCGCGCTGGTGATCGACGCCAGCGGGCACCAGCCGGTTTTCATGCGCCGCCCGGCCGCGCCTGTCGTGGCCTACCAGGCCGCATACGGCATCGTCGGCAATTTTCAGCCGCCTGCCGGTGACCGACGGGCGCATGGTTCTCATGGACTACCGCACCGACCATCTCGAGGCCAGCACCAAGATACCGCGCCGCCCACCTTCCTCTACGCCATGGATCTGGGCGACGGGCGCTACTTTGTGGAGGAGACGTCGCTGGCCCACGCGCTCATGGTCCGGCTGGACCTGCTGGCAGCGGCTCAACCCAGGGCTGGCGCACATGGGGTGGCGGTGGAGAAGTGCACGAGGAGGAGCGTGCTGCCTCTTCCCATGAACCCGCCAATGCCGTACAGGACCAGCCGGTGCTGGGCTACGGCGGCGCGGCGAGCATGGTCCATCCTGCCGGCTACCAGGTGGGCGCCGCGCTGACCCGGGCCGGTGCGGTCGCTGACGCCCTGCGCCATGCACTGGATGACCCGTCAGCATCGCCCGTTGACTTGGCCCGCAGGGCTGGGACGCGGTGTGGCTGGCGGCCCGGCTGCGCAATCACTACCTCTACCTCTTCGGCCTGCAGAACGTCCTGCGTTTCGACGTGCCCCAGACCCAGGCCTTCTTCCGCACTTTTTTCGGCCTGCCCGCTCCCCAGTGGCAAGGCTATCTCTCCAACACGTTGACCACGCCGCTTCATGGCGACGATGCTGGCGCTGTTTCAGCGCGCGCCCGGCTCGGTGCGCAAGACGCTGGCCGGGTCGGCCTTCCGCGACGGCGACCCGTTGTGGCGCGGCGCAGTTGGCCCCACAAGCCGGGCTTTTTCGAAAAAGCCCGGCTTGTAGACGCCTGCCTCACGCGGCCGTGTCGATCCAGAGCGTGACCGGGCCGTCGTTGACCAGCGCCACCCGCATCTCGGCCTGGAAGACACCCTGCGCCACCGGCACCCCCTCGGCGCGCAGCAACTCGCAGAAGCGCTGGTAGAGCGGCTCCGCGTGCTCGGGCCGCGCTGCGTTGACGAAGCTGGGCCGGCGTCCCTTGCGCGTGTCGCCGTAGAGCGTGAACTGGCTCACCGCGAGCACCGCCCCATCCACATCGGCCAGGGCACGGTTGAGCTTGCCCGCGTCATCCTCAAAGACGCGCAGCCCGGCAATCTTACGCGCCAGGAACGCGGCCTCGGTCTCACCGTCGTCGTGGGTGATGCCCAGGAGCACGAGAAAACCCACGCCGATCGCGCCGACGACCTCGCCCTCCACCGTCACACTTGCCTCGCTCACCCGTTGAATCAGCGCGCGCACGTTGTCTCCTTCTTCAATGTGATTTCTGGATTGGCAGAGGCGAGTCGCTGAGGCGACTTCTCGCTGTCAGCGCCGGTTTCCAACCGCCAAAATGGCAGAAGCATCGTTTGACAACAAGAACATTTGTTCGTAAAATGGATGTATGAACTTCAAGGTCGCGCCCGAACCCATGCAAAAATTGCGCCTTCTGGACGACTCCATGCGCTTTGAGCCGGCCGGTTCCGAGCCGCGCAGCGAAGACAGTAAGCCGCGCAGCGAAGAGTTCCCCAAGACCCGGTCCGGCGCGCCCAAGCCCCTACCCTGCATCTCCCAGGTGAGCACGCCCACCGGGAAGAAGCCCGTGCTCAAGGCCATGATGACCACAGCCTGCGAGCGCAACTGCTTCTACTGTCCCTTCCGCGCCGGGCGCACCAAGACCCCGCGCGTCACCTTTACGCCCGACGAGATGGCCAAGACCTTCAACATCATCCAGAAGGCGGGCCACGTGGACGGGCTGTTCCTCTCGTCCGGCATCATCAAGGGGAGCGTGGGCATCCAGGACCAGATCATCGCCACCGCCGAAATCCTGCGCCGCCGCTACCGCTATCGGGGCTACATCCACCTCAAGATCATGCCCGGCGCCGAGTACGACCAGATCCGCCGGGCCATGCAACTGGCCAACCGCGTCTCGGTCAACCTGGAAGGCGCCACCGAGCAACGTCTGCAGGCCCTCGCGCCCAAGAAGGACTACTGGGGTGAACTGGTGCAGCGGCTCCAGTGGATCAGCCGGCTGCGCACCGAGGAAGGCCTGCGTGCCAGCGCCGTGACCCAGTTCGTGGTGGGCGCGGTGGGCGACACGGACCTGGAACTGTTGCAGACGAGCGATGCACTCTATCACCATCTGGGGCTGAAGCGCACCTACTTCTCGTCCTTCCATCCGCTGGAGCAGACGCCTTTCGAGCACCTGCCGCCGTCGTCGGACCTGCGCGAGTTCCGGCTCTACCAGGCCAGTTTTCTTCTGCGCGACTACGGCTGGCAGGTGGAGGATCTGCCCTTCCAGGCGGACACGAATCTGCGGCTGGACATGGACCCCAAACTGGCGTGGGCGCAGGCCAATCTGCGCGACGCGCCGGTGGAGATCAACCGGGCCGGCCGTGACGAACTCCTGCGCGTGCCGGGCATCGGCCCCAAGCTGGCCGACGTCATCGTCCAGGCGCGCACCCAGGGCACCCTCACCGAACTGGCGCATCTGGCCCGCCTGGGCGTGCGCGATGTGCAGAAGACCGGCGAATTCGTGCTGCTCAACGGGCGGCAGCCGGCCCAGCAGCTAGCCCTCTTCGCCGTCTGACGGGGCGGCCAGTTGCGCCGCCAGCAACGCCGGAATCCCCGGCTCCACCCAGACTACACTGTCCAGTTGCAGCGCGACCGCACCCGCGGCCAGCGCCTGACGCGCCTGCGCCAGCGTGTGAATGCCGCCGCAGGCCACTAGCGGGCGGCCCAGGTCCAGCGCCGCGAGTTGACCCAGGCTCAGCAGCATGGGCGCAAAGGCCAGTGGTCCGTGCAGTCCGCCGATGACCGTGGCGCCCGACGCCGGGTCGACGGACGCACCCAGATGCGGCTCGCCGACGACCAGCGCGGCAACTTCCTCGTCCACCACGGCCGGGGCAAGTTGCATGGCCGTGGCTTGCGGCAACTTGGCCAGCACGGGCAGGTCGCACGCGCGCACGACGGCGCGCACCAACTCGGCGGCATCCTGGGGCGTGGCGTAACGAGGAACGAGCACTTCCACGCCGAGCAAGCCCGGTTCTGACGCCAGCCGCGCCGCCACGGCCGCGGCCATGCGCGGCTGCGTGTCGCCGATCTGCGCGATGACGGGGCAACCCAACTCAGGCCAGCGCGCCGCAAAGCGTTTGGTCGCCGCGTTGACGCCCCGGTTCTGCAGGCCGGTGTCCAGCACCAAGCCGCCGTTGGTCTCAGCCAGACGGGGCGGCGCGTGCCCGGCGCGGCTGTGACGCAGAAACGGGCCGACGACCACCGCGCCCAGTTGCGCCGTCTGCACCCCCGGCGGCAGCGCTTCGCCGTAGCCCACGGTGCCCGCGGCCAGCATGACCGGGTTGGCGATGGGCAAGCCGTATTTGTGGTGCGGTGCAAGTTCAATCATGGCAACCATCCTCAAGGCTACTCCGGCCGGAAAGTGCCCAGGATCTGGGCGAACTCCTCTTCTTTGGCGCTGCGCTTGCCCTCATCCGCGACCAGCGAGAGCAGGTAGACCTTGTCGTTGGCGAGCAGCCCCGTCACCTGCGCATAGATGCGCCCGTCCATGCCCACGGACGCCAGGCTGCCCGTCGCCGTGGCCTGGACCGCGGGCAGGTTGTTGACCGTCGTCACCACCGGCGCGGTGACCGTCACCTCGGCGGGCAAGACGCCGCCGGCCAGCAGCCGTTCCAACTGCGCAGCCACATCCTCCGCTGACGCGCCCGGCGCATCCAGCACGGACACGTTGATTGCGGTGGGCAGCCCACCGAAGACCATGCCGGCCAGATCGGTCATGGCGACCAGCCCCACGGATTGCCCGGCGGGCGTGTCCAAATAGGCGAGCAGCGGCGCAACCTGGCCGCCCACACCCACGCTGTCCAACATGCTGCGAAGCGCGGGCTGCGCAGGTCCACGTCGGTCCAACTGCCGGGGAGGGCCAGCGAGTAGCCCAGGTGCGGTCGGTGCGCGGATTGAAGCCATCGGGGATGACGACCACGGGCGTCGGGGTCGGGCCAGACCTGTGACGCTGCCGGGCATCACCAACGGGCGCCGGCGTCGCCGTGGGGACCGGCGTCGATGTTGGCAGCGGTGCCGGGTGGGCGGCTTACGGGTACAAGTCCGCAGCCGGCCAGCACAAAGAGCAGCATCGCGCGACGAGCCAGACGTGCCGGTAGTCTGGTACTGCACGGCGCGGCGGTGGAAAGTCTGGTGCGTTTTGTACTCCTCGGTCCGTAGCGGACTTCAGATGTCAGGCTTCCCGGAGAAGCCTGACGTGTGGTGTCAGCGTGCGTTTTGCCTGGCGGAAGAGATAGACCTGTCTGCGCTCCAGGTTGGCGATCAACGTTCCACCGGTGAAGCGTTGTTCCACTGCGGTGAAATCGGTGGGCGTTTCGGTGGTGGCCCAACCCAGCGCCTCGATCCGGTTGCTGTCGGCCCAAAGCTGACCGAACTTCCCCTGGGGCTGGTACAGCGTCGGCTGCGGCGGCGGAAAATCGCCGGGATAGGGCGGATCCCCGGGCGACCAGCCGCTGTCCACGCGCTCCCATTCCTGGCTCAAGTTGTAGTAGATGTAGATTCCGGGCGCGTAGGCCAGGTCGATCATGAAGCCCTGCTCGAAGCCCTGGAACTGCGCACCGCTCTGCACCGGTGAACTAATCGGACAGCCGAGCTCCTCCACGCTCGCCGGGTCCAGTCCGTCCAGATAGCCGGCGAGCGTGGGATCGGCCGCCTCAGGACAGACGGTGGGCGCAGGCGTGGCCGTGGCCGTCTCGGTGGCGGTCGGCGTCGGGGGTTGCGGTCTCGGTCGGTGTCGGGGTGGCTGTGGCACTGGGCACAAGGGTCGCAGTGGCCGCGGGCCGGCGGCGGCACGGGTGTCCACGTGGGCGGCGGTGTGGCCGTGGCGGTGGGCAATGGTGTCGACGTGGGCGTGGCCGGCTGCGGGAAGATGACGATCCTGGGCTGATCGCCGTCGCCGGTGGGCGTCTGCGCTTCCGGCGGCACGATCACCAGTCCGGCGGTCGGCGTGCGACGGCGGCGGAATCACGGCCACGGCGGTCGGTCCGGACGCGCGCTCTCCTTGAACATCCGTAATGGTTTCTCGGGCAACGGTCAAGTAGAGCACAAAGCCGAAGAAGACCGTGGCCATGATCAACAGGGCGGCCACGCTGAAGCCGATCCAATTGAACATCTCCAAACGCCGGGCCAGCGACGGCTTTGCCACGGGCGTTTGAGCCCAGGGGCGGCGGGAGGCGCCGCCAAGGTGGTCGCCGTGGCTGTGGCTGTTGGATTTGGCGTCGGCTGCTTTTCCTCCTCCGCTCGGAACGAGCACGCTCACTGAGCGGGGCGTCGGGTCCACCGTACCGGAGCGACGCCAGCGTCAAGGTTGCGGTGGATCTTGCGGGCGACGGCGTGCCGGTTTCGGCGTGTGTATCGGGGCGGCTTCGGCGGCTACGCCAGCTCGTCGGCCATGGCGCTGGCGTCGGGATAGCGATCCTCGGGGCGCTTGGCCAGGCTGTGGCGCATGATGTCCACCACGATGGGCGGCAGTTGGCGCAGGGTGTCGTCGTCGATGGTCAAGGGCGCGTAGACGTGGGCGCAGGATCTGCGTGGTCGTGCCGGTGAAGGGCAGCCGTCCCACCACGGCGCGGTAGAGCACCGCTTTCCAGCGCGTAGATGTCGGCGCGGCCGTCGATGACCCGGTTGCCCGCGCACTGCTCCGGGGCCATGTACGCGGGCGTGCCCACCGTGCGGCCGGCGCTGGTCAACTCGGGCGCGTCCATGGCCCGGGCCACGCCGAAGTCGGTGAGCAGCGGCACCACCGGGTAGTCCAGCGACTCCAGTTGCACGCTGTTGGGCGCACCGGGACTGGCCGGCCGCAGCAGGATGTTGCTGGGCTTGACGTCACGATGGACGACGCCGGCCCGGTGCGCGTGGGCCAGCGCGCGGGTGATGGGCTCCAGCAGGTTGCACGTTTCCTCGGGGCGCAGACGTCCCACCCGCGCCAGCCAGTCGGCCAGACTCTCGCCCTGAACCAGTTCCATGGCGATGTAGGCCACGTCTCCCTGAAGCGCCGTGCCCACCTGGTAGATGCGCACGATGTTGGGGTGACGCAGCGCGCCCGCGGTGAGCGCCTCCCGGCGGAAGCGGCTGACAGTGTTGGCGTCCGCGGTGGGCAGCAGCACTTTGAGCGCGACCGAGCGCCCCTCCACCTGGTCGTAGGCCTGGTAGACGGTGGCGACCCCGCCGGCGCCGATCTGGGCTTGGAGCAAGTAGCGCCCGATTGGCGGCCGGTCAAATTGGTGGTGTCGCTCATGCCGTAATCAGTCATGGCGCGGCCTAATCCACCCAGTCCAGTCCGTGCTCGAGCCAGCGTTCCAGCGATCCCTCGGGCGTCAAGATGCGCTGGGCATCGCCCCCGTTGATGGAGACCACCCAGAGCGCCCAACTGCCGCCCCGGTCGCTGAAGAAGGCCACGCTGCGCCCGTCGGGGCTGACCACGGGAATGCCGTCCTGGGCGGGATCGCCGGTCAGGCGCGTGCTACGGCGCCGTCGCCCAGATCAACGCGATAGACTTCCCAGTTGCCGTCGCGCGCGCTGCTCATGAAGACGACGGATTCGCCGTCGGGCGTCCACGTGGGACGAATGTCCGTGGCCACGTCGGTGAGCGGCCGGGTGTTGGTGCCGTCGCCGCGCATGAGCCAGAGTCCGGGCCGGTTGCCCGAAAGGTCGACGCCGTTGTAGACGATGGTGTCCGCGCTGGGGTGCCACGCGGGATCCTTTTGCCGAACGCGAGCGTGTCGGCATTGCGGCTGCCGTCCGCGCTTGACCACGTAGACCCGGTCGCGACGGTCCCCTTCCCGGCGGCTGGAGAAGACCAGGCGGTCACCGTTGGGCGACCAACCGGCGGCTGTCGAGACCGTCCTCCGTGAAGCCGGTGTAGCGCAGCACGTTATCCGTGGGCCGCAGGCCGATGCCCACGTCAAAGGCGGAGAGACCCAGGTCGTCGGCCTGGGTGTTGTAGAAGGCGATGCGGCTGGCCACGGGCGAGACCGACGGCTGGGAACCATCCTCGATGAGCAGCGTAGCGCCCGTGGGGTCCGCGGCCAGCGAGGCGTAGATACGGTAGCGGTCGCCCACGTTGGTCGAGTAGATGAAGGTGCCCTCCAGCGCCCCCAGTTCCACCCGGCCGGCCTCGGTCGCGATCTCTTGGGCGCATTCGTCCTGGTAGGCGATGAGATCCTCGCTCACCGCCGTGTCGGGTTGCAAGCCCACGGCGGCCTGCAACTGGTCGGCCGCGTCGCAAAAGCGTTCCTCGTCGGCCAGAGAAGTGGCAAATTGGATGTGCAACTGTTGCAGGTCTGTGCGCCGTTGCGGGCGCGTGGTCAGCGTGGAGTCGATGAGGGCCTGGGTGGCGTCGGCCAGTTCCTGGACCATGGGCGCATCGGGCGCAATGGTCAACGCCTCGTCAAAGAAGCCCTTGGCCTGGTTGGGGCGGTTCAGCGCGTTTTCACCCAGGGCCAGGCCCACAAAGATGTCGGCCAGCATGCGGGTGAATTGCGGCTCATCGAAGTAGTCGGCGTGCTCGTCCCAGAAGGGCGCGTCCGGGTTGTCCCGCAGCAGGTCCACGTAGAGCTGCGACAACGTGCCCTCGTTGCGAAAGAAGCGGTTGTTGAAGTCGATGTCCCGGCGCAGGATCAGCGTCAGCGCTTCCAGGGCGTTGGCCCAATCGCGTTCGGCGTAGAAAAACTGGGCGTCGCGCCAGACGGATTCAATGTCGAAGACCGGAATCGGCGCGGAGAGATCCTCGTCCTGGGCATCGTTGCCGGGCGCGCCCGGGGTGACGGCGGCGTCTTCTGCCGGACCGTCGGGCGCGCCACTGGCCGAATCCGCAGTGGCGACGGCGCGCGCAGTGGCCTCCACCGGCGGCAGGTCGGCTGCGCTGCCGTCGCCGCGCAGCAACTGAGCGCCACCACGACGATGATGGCGAGCAGGCCGATGCTGGCCACGACCGACACCGCCAACGCCACCGGCTGAATGACACGTCGACGCCGCCGGGGTGCGGGCGCCGGAGCCGCGGTGGCCGGCAGGGCTGTGGCGCTCTGGGTGGCGGGCGCGGGCACAAGCATGGTGGCGCTGCTGGTGCGGTCGGTCGCGGGCAACGACGTCATGGTCATGGTGGCGTCGCCCGGGGCCGGTATGGCATCGCCCGCCGCGAAGACCGCCGCAGTGGCCGGTGAATGCATCGGCCATCACGGCCGCGGTCTGGTAGCGTTGCTCCGGCGCCTTGGCCAGGGACGCGCGCAGGGTCTCCACGGCCTGGGCCGGCAACGCGGCCATGACGTCGTCGGGCAACATCAACGGGCTGTAGACGTGGGCGTAGAGGATCTGGGTCGTGGTGCCGGTGAAGCGCAGCCGCCCCACCAGACAGGTAGACCGCGCCCAGCGCGCAGGATGTCGGCGTTGCCGTCGATCTCCAGGCGCCTTCGCACTGCTCGGGCGCCATGTAAGCGGGCGTGCCCACCGTGCGGCCGGCGCTGGTCAACTCGGGCGCGTCCAGCGCGCGGGCGATGCCGAAGTCGGAGAGCAGCGGGATCATGGGTTCGTCAAAGAGCGGCGACGTCACGGCGTCGGGCGTCCCGTGACGCGCTGGAGCAGAATGCTCGGCTTCACGTCGTGACAGCGGAGATGCCCCCGGCCGTGCGAAGTAGTCCAATGCCCGTAAGCGATAGGTTCCAGATGACAGGCATCCGCCGCGCCAGCCGTTGGCGCCGCTCCAGCAGCTCGCTGAGGCTCTCGCCTTGGACCAACTCCATGGCAATGTAGCTGATGCCGCGGTCGGGGAGTTCGCCCACCTCATGGGTGCGCACGATGTGGGGGTGGCGCAGTTGCATGGCCGTGCGCGCCTCTTGGCGAAAGCGGGAACGGGCCACGGGATCGGCGCCGGGCATCAGCACCTTGAGCGCAACCAGCGCGCCCGTCTCGGTGTTGACGGCGCGATAGACCGACGACATGGCGCCTGTGCCCAGCCGCTCCTGCACGTGAAAATGGCTGATGTGTTGGCCGGAGAGGTGCGCGGTGGCCTGGTTGCCGCGGGCAAGACGCTCCTGTCCACCGAGGTCGCTCTCGCCCGGATCGGCGGCAGCATCGTCCGCGGCGTGCCGGGCGGCGCGCGCGTCGGCATCGCTGGGGTCGGACGGTTGCGGACTAGGCGGTGGAACGGTCATGTACCATGCAAATTGAGTGGCGTGAGGAGGCCGATTCCGAGCAATTATCTTGCCCGATCGGTCGCTTCCTGCTATAGTGCAATCGAATGACAGCTTTGCACAAACCGGGTTTCTTCAAGAAACTTGGTTTGTAAATACCGCATTGTACTCGCGTTGCTGTCAGCGTCATTATTTTAGCATAGGGCAAAGTCGAACCCCAACGCCATGCCCTGGCACCGAACAGGTGGTAGTCCACGTGATGTGCTTTGGTCTCGCCGGACACGGCGGGTTCCATCACACAAATTGTGGCCGACCATTCACAGGTAAGGTGGCACCGTGAGTCGTTTTGGCAAACTCGTCTGTTTGACCGGTCCGCGTGCGGGTCAGGAGTACAGTCTCGACAAAGAGCACATCGTCATCGGCCGCGCGCTGGAGGCGGACATCACGCTGGAGGACCAGTTTGCGTCGCGCAAACATGCCGAGATCTTCGCCATCGACAACGCCTATCAGGTGCACGACATGGGCAGCAAGAACGGCGTCTTTGTGGGCGGGCGGCGGCTGGACAACGGCGGCACGGCCTGGCTGGAAGACGGCATGGAGGTCCGCTTTGCGTCCACCTACTTCCGCTTCCACGATCCGTCGGCCACGCTGACGGCGCCGTCGCTCATCGCCGTGCAGGAACCGGCGCTGCGGGTGGACCCGGTCACACGCCAGGTGTTCGTAGATGGACAGATCGTGGACCCGCCGCTGAGCGTCAAACAGTTCGACCTGCTGTGGTACCTCTACGAAAACCGGGGCCGCGTCGTCAGTAAAGACGAGATCGCCCAGGCCGTCTGGCCCGAGTCCGAAGGCGAAGTCTACGACGCCAACATCGATCGCATGGTGAGCCGCGTGCGCAGCCGCATCGAAGCGGACGGCGACGATCCCCGTTTCATCAGCACGGCCCGCGGGTACGGCTATCAACTGACCATCAACTGACGCCCTCCCCCACTGTCCTGTCTGTCGCCCGCTCATTCGCCAATTGTACGACTTTCATACGCCGGCTCCATTGAAGTTCGAAACGGAGTCGGTTTTTTTATGATTTGGTGGCTATTTGACCGTTGTTTATGACTACACGAAGTAATGTTGCGTAGGATAAACGTCACTTAGTCCAGACGGCAGTCCTGTGATTCGTAGGAAAACGGTCCGGCTTGTGTCCCCGTTCAATCATTTTGTTTTAAGAATTCGGGTCTAGAATGGCAGGGCAAATCAATGGTGCCTTGTCTGTAACGTCATTATGTCGCCTGGGGTTCCCCCCACTGTGGCTCTCAAGCAGACAGCGCACCACCGAGAAAGGACAGTGACTATGACCCAGCAGTTTGCGACTTCGACCCTTTATATGGATTCCCCGCATCTGGATCCTGTCAACGCGATCGCCGCGGGTTCGGTTGCGACATTTGATATTCAGGGCGCAATCCAAGCCGCACGCCTCGGCGACGACAATGCGTTCACCCATCTGGTCGAGCAATACCAGGGAACGGCCCAGCGAGTGGCCCAGCACATTCTCCGCACCGAGGAGGCAGCCGCCGACGCTGTCCAAGAAGCACTCATCAAAGCCCATCGCGCCATGCCACGCTTCCAGGAAGGCAACTTTCGCTCGTGGCTGCTGCGCATCGTGACCAACACCTGCTACGACCATCTCCGGCGTCAACGGCGGCGCGCCGCATCCAGCCTGGACGAGTTGGTGGATGACATCGGTCTGGAGTTGCCTGCCGTGGACGATGAAGAGGCCGTCGATCCGGCGCGGCTGGCCATCCGCCGGGAGGGCATGGAGGTGATCCTCCACGAGATCGACCAACTGCCGCCTTGGCATCGTAACGTGGTGCTGCTCATCGACGTGCACGGCTACGACTACGCCGAAGCTGCGGACCTGCTGAGCCTGCCGTTGGGCACAGTCAAATCACGCCTGAGCCGGGCCCGGGCCGCCCTGCGCGACGCTCTCATCGCCCAAGATATGATCCCCGCCAGCATGAACTAAAGACAAGATTGAAGAGAGAAGATTGAAGATTGGGTGGACCACAGTTCGCTGCACAGCGTCCAGCGCGGGTGCAGACCAATCTTCAATCTTCAATCTTGCTGCCCTTCTCCAACCAAATGGAACGCCACTCCCCCACGGCGTGGAAGCCGAGTTTGCGATAGACCGCGCCTGCGGCCGGCGTGTCCCAGTAGAGGACGGGCTGCTTCTGCGCGGCCAATAGGTCCGCGCAGAGGGCGCTGCACACAGCCTTGCTGAGACCGCGCCCGCGCTGCGCCGGCGGTGTGTAGACCCCGCCGATCATGGCCAGGTTCGCGGTTTCAGCGTTCGTGAGCGCGGCGGCGACGACGGTCCCGGCCTCCTGCGCCAGCCAGAGACGCGTGTCGCGCAGCGGTCGCGCCACGGCGGCGGCGCGACGCGTCATGTGCCCGGCGTCGGTGTAGAAGGCGATCAGCGCCGGTAGATCGACCTCGGTGGCGCGCCGGACGTGGATGCCCGCGGGTGCCGGCTGCGGGATGAATGCGGCCGCGTCCAGCGCCATCAGTTCCTCAACGTGCACCTGCGTCGCACGGTAGACGTGCAGGTAGGGCAACAGCGAGGGGATGCCGCCGGGTTGTCCTGGAGTCGTTCGACTTCGGGGTGATCGTCCATGACGCGGGCCAGCGCGGGCCAATCGGCGTCGGCGTGGCCGTAGCAACTCCAGCCGGCCATGTAGCGGTTGAGCACGGCGTGCAATTGCCCCCGAGCACCCCAGTTACCCCAAAATTCGCACAGTTCGTGCTCAAAGCCCAGCGTCTCCAGGTTCCCCAGCAAGTAGAGATTTTGGGCCGGCGCCTCGTTGAGCAGTGCCTGCACCGGGAAGCGATCTGCGTTGGTCAAGCGGCGTACGGTCATCGACGGGCCAGCCTCTGTTCGTCAAAGGCCCAGTTGCCCGGGCCGTGGGTGCGCAGGTAGACATCCACCGCATGGCTCATGTCCGCACGCATGGACTTGGGCTGCGAGCGCATCCACGCCGAAGTCGCTGGTCCACGGATGACCGGTCTGCACGGTGCGCAGGTCCAGCCGCGCCAATGGTCCGGCCGCGCCCAGCAGCCCGGAGGAGACAAACGCATCGGCCACGCGCAGCCGATCGTAGTCCACCTGGCGGAAGCAGGGCGTCCACGTGGGCCCGTCCGGGGTAATCTCCACGAGATCCAGCAGAAGGTACTGGGCGCGGGTCGCCGTTGTAGGGCAGCCCGACGGCGCCGCCGTTGAACACCCGCCACCGGCCCAGGTCCCGATCCAGCGGACGGTGGGTGTGGGCGGCGACGATGACGGGCTTCATCCACGTTGACGAGAAAGCGGCGCATGGTGTCGTCGTCGAAGCCGGGGTAGAAACCCACTTCCGCGTCGCCGGGCGTACCGTGGGTCATGAGGATGGGCGGCGCGCCGTCAATGTGGATGTGGAGCTGCTCGGGGAGCGTGCGAATGGCGCGCAGGTGCCGGGGTGCGAGCGTCTCCCACGTCCACCAGAGCACGGCGAAGCGAGTGCGGTCGGTGAAGGGCGGGTAGTTGTGGGGCGTGCCGATGATGCCGATGACCAGTTCGTGGTTGCCCGCGATGGCCGGCCAGCCGTAGATGTCGAGCAGGTCGAGCACCTCGTTGTGCCACGGGCAGCGGTTGATCTGATCGCCCACCAGATAGACTGCATCCGGGGACTGGGCGCGCACATCGGCCAGCACCGCTTCCAGCGCGGGCAAATTGCCGTGGATGTCGGCCAGAAAGGCCAGCCGCAAGATCGGGGTGTCCATGGTCAGAGATTGGGGTGCCGGAGCGGGTCACGGGCCGCGGCGTAGGCGTCACGCCCGGTGTCGGCCACGTAGGCGTGAAAGGTGTCCCAGGGCGCGTCGTCGGGATCCAGATCGTGCTGGTAGGCCCAGCGGTAAAAATAGATGATCTCGGGTTCGGCCGTCACCAGTTCCCAGTAGAAGAGGCGCGAGATCACGCCGCCTGCGTCCAACATGCCGGTGGCCCCGAACGCATCCAGCGCCGGGCGGCGGTCATAGGCTACGCGGCGATGGTGGACACGCCAGCCGCCGTAGACCTCGGCCGGCGCCACCGCTTCGAGGATGGCGTACTGGGCGCGCGGGTCACGGTTGAGCGGCAGCCCCACACTGCCCGGGTTGACCAGATGCCAGCGCGGCGGCAAATTCGTGGCCGGAGCGTGGGGCGGGCGCGAGGCATGCGGGTCTGATTCCAGCGCGGCGAAGTCATCGCCGTTGGCGTTGTACACGTCGGCGATGAAGCGATCGATCTGCACGTGGGTGTGGGCGGACACCAGCGTCTGCTCGCCCACGGCGTGGAGTTCGGCCGCGACTTTGGCCTCGCGCTGCTCGTTGTAGAAACCGACCCGGTTGCGTCCCGGCACGCCGTGGGTGACGCGTAGGGGCTGGGTGCCGGGGATGTAGAGCGTCCGTTCGTCGGGCAGGGTGGCCAGGAAGTTGCCCTGCGCCGGCGTGATGCGGGCGATGAGCCAGTGGAGTTGGCCCCAGCGTGCGGGGTCATCACTGCCGGGGGCGGCGCGGGCGGTGCCCCAGTTGAGATAGTAGAATTCGTGGTTGCCGCGCACCACCAACCAGTCGGTGCGCCGCACGCGGTCGATCACCTCCGGGCTGAAGGGCACCGCGTTGATGAGATCGCCGTTGAGCAGGACCAGGTCCGGCTGCTGGCGTTCCAGGTCGGCGATGACCGCGTCCAGCGCAGGCAAGTTGCCGTGGATGTCGGCCAGGACGGCAAGTTTCATGATGCGGCCGGCGCGGCGTGCTTGCGCAGCACGAGCGTGATTTCGCTGCGATTGTGGAAGAGTTGGCGCGCGCCGGACGGTGTACGCCGCGGCCAAGATGGCCAGCGCGTGGTCGATCAACTCCCGTCGGCCCGTCTCCGGCAGCTTCAGCGTCATGACGGCCAGGCCGTCGCGGTAGAGTTGAGGCGCGTAGGCCACCATCAGGCGCGCCGAGTCCCGGGCATCCATGCGCATGTCGTTGACGATCACATCGAACCGGTCCGGGTCGTCGCGCAGGTACGCTTCCGCGGTGACGGCCAGGTGGCGCACGTGGGCATCATCCGCGAGGCGCGGGTCCAATGCGCCCGGATCGACCGCGGTCACGTACTGGTCGTGCTGACGCAGCGCGCGGGTCCAGCCGCCGGGCGACGCCCCCAGATCCAGCGCAACGCCACGCGGCGGCAACTCGATGCCAAAGACGTCGAGCGCCTCCAGCAGCTTGAACTCGGCGGCTGATCTGGTCGGGTTCACGGGCGAAGCGCCGCATGCCCCCCGCCCAGTCCGACAGGTTGAAGGCCGTGGGCGAGACCCCCAGAATGCCCTGGACCGGCGTGTCCCCCGCGGAGGCGGCGATGACGACCGAGACCACCTGGTCCGGCGCGCGCACGTTGACCGGCGCACCGGTGTGGGCGGCGACCTGGTCCGCCAGCGTGGTGTTGACGTCGAAGGGTTTGTAGGCGGTCGCGGCGAGGATGCGCGTCTGCACGGAGAACGACAAGTCGGGATCGATGAGATCCGCCAGTGCCGCCACATCGGCGGCCAACCGGGCGACATCCGTCGCGGCGCCGGTCAGGGGCACACTGGCCATGGCGGGGCAGATGTGGCGCACGAAAATGGGTGGCTCGGCCTGCCAGGCAGCGGCCAGCGCGAAGAAGTCCACGCCGGTGACGAGCACGACGCCATCGGCCAAGGTTGTGTAGGTCAGATCGGGCGCACGCGCGTGCAGTTCCTCCAGGGCCAACTCGGCGAAACCGGGATCGAACGTGGCGATCAATGCGTCGGTGCGCACGCGGGTAGACTCCTTCAGGGATTGGTCGTGATGATTTTGGTCGTGCCGGCCCATTCCCACGATTGGAAACCGATGCCGACAGCGAAAAGTTGCCTCAGCGACTCTAGAACCAGCGTCGGTTTCTCACCCGTGTGTCACGAAACAGCAACAGACCTAGTGTAACCTGCGTTGAAATCCTGCCAAGTTGGTTGTTGGGCCGGCATGTGCTACACTTGTTTTCGGTTTGGAGAGGTCGCATAGTCTGGCCGAGTGGCGCGTCCTCGAAAACGCGTAGGGCTAATCACCCTCGAGGGTTCAAATCCCTCCCTCTCCGCTGCAAGCTCCGGTGTTCGCACCGGGGCTTTTTTTGTTCTTTCCCCGTCCCGCCTGCTCCATTCCCCAGTAGACGGTCTGAGGATCGGCACGACGGTTGCCCGGTGAAATCGGCAGAATCCAACCTCGCTTACAGTTCAACATCATATTATATGGCATCGTACAAACCACCCTGAACAGTTGGGCATACCCGCCCGCCGCGCGACTGAGTTTTCCATTCTCCAAGGAGGAAACATGGACCGCATCTACGTCATGCAGTTGGTACGATCCTTCCAAGTCGGCGAGATTTCTCGCCGCACCTTCCTGCGCCGGACCACAGCCGCCCTGGGCAGCGTTGCCGCGGCCAATGTGCTTCTGGCTGCGTGTTCGCCGGTGCTCGACCCCAGCATGATGACGCCGAACCCGGTCGTCGACGAAGAGGCCACGGCCAACCAGCCCGCGCTCGGTGAGATGTCGACCAGCGACGGTGTGGTGAGCGGCATGGTGGCCTATCCCGACGCCGACGGTGAGGAATTGACCGGCCATCTGGCCTATCCCGAAGGCGACGGCGCCCACCCCGGCATCATCGTCATCCAAGAATGGTGGGGGCTGAACGATCACATCAAGGACGTGGCCGACCGCTTCGCCGCGGCGGGCTACGTGGCACTGGCCCCGGATCTCTACAAGGGCCAGGTGGCCACCGAGCCGGACGAGGCGCGCAAGCTGGTCATGGAGCTGGACATGGCCGAGGCGGTCAACGAGATCCAGGCGGCCATCGACTATCTGCTGGCCCAGGAGAATGTGGCCGGTGACAAGGCCGGCATCGTCGGCTTCTGCATGGGCGGTCGCCTGGTGCTGATGACCGGGTTGGCGTCGGATGATGTAGGCGCCGCGGTCGCCTACTACGGGTCGCCCCTGACGCCGGAAGAGGCCGCCAACTTCAAAGCGCCGCTCATGGGCCATTACGGCACCGCAGACCAGGGCATTCCGGTGGAAGGCGTGGAGACCATGGGCCAGGCCATGACCGACGCCGGTATCGAGAACGAAATCTACATTTACGACGGAGCGCAGCACGCGTTCTTCAACGACACCCGTGCCTCGTCCTACGACGCCGACGCGGCCGCGGCCTCTTGGGAGCGCACACTGGGCTGGTTCGCCGACCGGCTGTAAACAGACCGGCCGTAAACAAATGAAGTAGAATAACCGCAGTGCAGGGCGGAGTGGGACAGCGATTCAAGCCTGTCTTCCTCCGCCCTCCTCATGCGAGTCGACCATCATGTGCCCGGCCGGTTCCCATCCTCCGCCGCCGGCATCTCTCCACTGCCGGCGTGCGTCCACATCCCCGCCAACATAAACGACAGTTTCGCCGCCGCACGTTGCTTTCGTCGACCGGTTGTCGTGGGCACGCCAAATCAACTCTTGCCATCAGTATTTGCTTAAGCTATTATTCCGTAAGTCCGCAACGCAATCTTGCCTCTCAGGTAGAGGAAGCCTTTCAGCGCCCGACTACCAGCCAGCCCAATGTCGATCGATTGATCTCTTACCTGCACAGCCGTCTTCGTCTCTTTTTGGCCGACTATGCCCTTACCATCGTCCTCGCTTTTGCAAGTCAAACTGCGTCCTCCTCAACCGGCCGGGCCGTTTGTGACGCGCCCCGCGCTGATGGAGCGCTTGGACCGGTGCCGCGACGTGATGCTGACCGTGATCACGGCGCCGGCCGGTGCAGGCAAGACTCGGTTGGTGACGGAGTGGCTGCATGCCACGCAGCAGGTCGCGGGGTGGGTGTCACTGGACCGGGACGAGGCTGAGCCGGGCCGGTTCGTGGCCTATCTGATCGAGGCGATCCGCACCGTCTATCCTGAGGCGGCCGTGGCCAGCCAGATGATGCTGAACATGCCTGGGCCCTTATCGGCCGCGGACATGGCGCAGACGCTCTTGCAGGATCTGGAACAGTTGCCGGGCCCGCTCTTCTTGGTGCTGGATGACTATCACGTCGCCGAGGCCGCGGAGACACAGGAAGTGATGCAGCGCCTGCTGCGCATGCCGCTGCCCGACCTGCATCTGATTCTGACGACGCGTTCCGACCCGAACCTGCCCTTGGCTCACTTGCGCAGCCGCTATCAACTCCTGGAGGTGCGCAACGCGGATCTGCGTTTCTCTGAAAGCGAAGCGGCTCACTTTCTCGGCGCACTGGCCGGCAGACCGGTGAACGCGGAGGTGGCTGCCGTCCTCCACGATTACACCGAAGGGTGGGCCGTGGGCCTGCAACTGGCCGGTATTCTCCTGCAGAATGCCCAGGAGCAACGCGACTTTGCCGCCCGGTTCACACAGCACAGCCATCGGTGGATTGCCGAATACCTGGTCGATGAAGTGGTGACCAACCTCCCGGCCGCGATCAATTCGGTGGTACTGCGCTCCGCGCTGTTCGATCGATTCTGCGCCTCCTTGCTGGAGAGCGCCCTGGCCCCAACCATCGCGCCCATGCGCGGCAGCGACGTCATTGCCCACCTGGTCAATGCAAACCTCTTTACGCTGCCGCTGGACGATGGCCAAGTTTGGTATCGCTATCATCACCTGTTCAACGATCTGCTGCTGCAGATGCTCTACCGCACCGTGCCCTGGGTGGAAATCCGTGAGATTCACCTGCGGGCCAGCGCCTGGTACGAGGCGCAAGGGCTGATCGACGATGCCATCCGGCACGCGCAAGCGGCGCAAGACGAAGAGCGCGCGGTGCGTCTTATCGAGACGAATCTTTACCGCGCGCTCAATGAAGAGGACGTGGGTCAATTGGACCGGTGGCTCAATCCGCTGCCGGAGCAGACGCGCACGCGTCCGGCCATCCTTGTGGCCCAGGCGTACCGGCAGCAGTGGCATTTCCAAATGGACGCGCTGCCGCCCCTGCTTGCGCGGGCCGAAGCCGGGCTGGCCGCCGGCACGGTCGTCTATCCGGCCGCAGAAGAGACGGCATGGCGCGGGGCCATTATCTCCATGCGCTCATTTCTTGCCATGCAAGACAGTGAGGCGGCACGCAGTCTGGAGTTGAGCGAGTCGGCGCTGGAATTGGCGCCGCCCACATGGCGCTTCGTGCGCGGTCTGGCCGAGCTTTCCCGCGCCTTATCCTTGCACCAACAGGGCGATGCTCATCTCGCGGTCGAGTTCTGCCGCCGGAGTCTGGCGGAATCGAGCGACACGCCCGACGTGCGCACGTTGCGGCTGCTGCTGGCGCTGTGCGGTGTGTACCACGGCGGAGCCAATGCGGATGAGATCGTGTCCGCGGCCGCAACCTATCTTCAAGTTGCAGAACGGTTGAATCGCTCCATCAGCATCGGCTGGGCGCACTTTGCGTCCGGCTGGGGCCACTATCAGCACAACGCATTGGATGCGGCGGAGGCCGACTTTCGTGCGCTGGTCGCAATCCGGCGCGGGATTCACATGCGTGCGTTGGTGGACGGGTACACCGGCCTCGCCTTGACGCTGGTGGCCAAGGGCCGGCCACAGGAGGCGCATGCCTGCGCACGCGAATTGCGCGACTTTCTGGTCGAACTGGACGCCCTCTCGCTGCTGCCGGTAGCCGACTCGCTCGCCAAACATGTGCGTATGCTCCAGGGAGAACGCATCAAGATCTCCCTGGCGAGCGAGCCGGCGCTCCAGCCGCGCGGCCGACTGTGGGAGTCGCCGCTGCTCACGGCCATGCGCGCCTGCATTGAGTCCGGCCGTGCCGAGCATCTGGAACAAGCCGGTGCGTGTCTGGAGGCCCATGCGGAGCAAGTGCACAAGAGCAGGATCCCGGTGTACGAAATCGAGCTCCACCTGCTGACGGCGCGCTATCACATCGCCCGCGGGGCCACCGATGCCGCCTTGGACGCATTGGGGCATGCCGTGGCGCGGGCGCGGCCGGGCGGGATTGTGCGTATGATTGTGGACGAAGGTCCGAGCCTCGTCCCCTACCTGGAGATGCTGGTCACCCGCAACGTTGAACGGCCCCACGTCCAGCGTATCCTGGCTGCGTATGCACCCTGGCAGGCCGGCTCGCCATCCCCGACAGACGGCGGACATGTGCTTGCGTCCGAACTGACCTTCCGCGAGATGGACGTGCTGGCCCTCATCGCGCAACAGAAGACCAACGACGAGATCGCCGATCAGTTGGTCATTGCCCTCCCCACCGTCAAGCGCCACACGACCAGCATCTTCAAAAAGCTCGGCGTCACGAATCGACGCCAGGCGACAGCCCGCGCGCTGGCGCTGGGGCTTGTCAAGCCAACGCAGTCACGCTCGCCCTGATTTCCTTACTCCGCATCGCTTCGTCCCCTTCAAGTTGATCCTTTTTTGCACCCTACGCAACGGCCAATCGCGCAGTATGATGGGGAGTAGCCGTCCAGGGCCCCGTCGCGTCCACACGTACTTCTGTAAAGACTGCTTCCGTGACAACGAGTTCCGGTTCAGATACAGCCTGATGGCTGGCCGGCAGCCGCCACGCCGTATCCATCAGGAAGACGACACACTTCACGCGCCGATGCACGACGCAGACAATGACAGGAGCTATGCAATGAGTGAGGAAAAAACCTACGCCGAGCGACATACCGAAGAGGTCTTCAAGGGGAAGATCGAGCTGGATGTCCGGGACTCGGTACCTGATTGGGAGCCATATTTGCCTCCGATGGCCCCGAAGGACGCGCCCAATGTCCTCTTCATTCTGTACGATGACACGGGGTTGGCGGCGTGGTCGCCCTACGGCGGGGCCATCAATATGCCGGCAGCGCAGAAGCTGGCCGATAACGGCTTGATTTACACCCAGTGGCACACGTGCGCCTTGTGCGCCCCGACCCGCTCCACCTGCCTGACGGGCCGCAACCACCACGTCAACGGCTTTGCCGAAATCGCCGAGGGGTCCAATGGCTTCCCCGGCTATCACGCCCGCATTCCCGATCAATGCGCCACCATCCCCCACCTACTGCAGGACGCCGGCTGGAGCACCTTCTGGGTGGGCAAGAACCACAATGTGCCCGAGCAAGACATGGGCTCTGGCGGATACAAAGGTACGTGGCCCCTGCAAAAGGGCTTCGACCGCTTCTACGGGTTCCTGGGCGGCGAGACCAACCAGTGGTATCCGGACCTGGTCGAAGACAACCGCTATATCGACCAGCCCTACATGCCCGAGGAAGGCTACCACCTGTCCAGAGACCTGGCCGACCAGGCCATCCGGATGATCCGTGACCAGAAGGCCAGCAATCCATCCAAGCCCTGGTACATGTGGTTCTGTCCCGGCGCCAACCATGCGCCCCACCAATGCCCGCAGGAGTACATCGACAAGTACAAGGGCAAGTTCGACGACGGCTACGAGGCCTACCGCGAGTGGGTGCTGGCGCGCATGATCGAGAAGGGCGTTGTGCCTGAGGGGACCAAGCTGACCCCGTTCAACCCGATTCCGGAGGACCAGGCAAACGCTGCGGATTACGTTCTGCCGTGGGACACGTTGAGCGATGACCAGAAGAAGCTCTTCGCCCGCATGGCGGAAGTCTGGGCCGGTTTCTCCGAGTACACCGATGCCCAAATCGGGCGCATCTTCGATTATCTGGAGGAATCGGGCCAGTTCGACAATACGCTCATCCTCTACGCCGCCGACAACGGCACTTCGGGCGAAGGCTCACCCAACGGCTCGGTCAACGAGAACAAGTTCTTCAACGGCTTCCCCGATGATCTTCAGGAGAACCTGACGATGATCGACAAACTCGGCGGGCCGGATTGCTACAACCACATGCCCACCGGCTGGGCGGCCGCCTTCTCGACCCCCTTCAAGATGTTCAAGCGCTACTCGCAATACTCGGGCGGCACCTGCGATCCGCTGCTCGTGTCGTGGCCCAAGGGCATCAAAGCCCGTGGCGAGGTGCGACACCAGTATCATCACTCGGCTGATATCGCGGCAACCATCCTCGATGTCTGCGGGCTGGAGATGCCCGACACCTATCGTGGCGTGGAGCAGTACCCGATGAATGGGATTTCCATGCGCTACAGCTTCGACGCCGACCCGGACGGGCCGACGCAAAAACAGAATCAGTACTACGAGATGATGGGCACGCGTGGCATGTGGGAAGACGGCTGGCATGCGGCCGCGGTCCATGCGCCGCTGACCGGTAAAGGTCACTTCGACCAAGACAGTGGGAACTGTACCACGTGGCAGAAGATCGCTCCGAATCCACGGATCTGGCAGAAAAGTATCCGGAGAAACTCGAACACCTCAAGCAGTTGTGGATGGACGAGGCCCGCAAGAACCTGGTGTTGCCCCTCAACGACTTCCCTGCGGTCGTCGTTGCCGGCATCGAGCGGCCTTCGACCGAGCCGCCCCGCGAGCGGTACATCTACTACCCGGACACGACCGCGGTCCCCGAAGGTGTGGCGGCCAACGTGCGCGGGCGCTCCTACAAGATCCTGGCCAACGTGGAGGTCGGTGACGACTGCTCGGGCGTGATCTTTGCCCATGGGTCACGGTTCGGCGGGCATTCGCTCTTCATCAAGGACAAGAAGCTCTACTACGTCTACAACTTCCTGGGCATCCCGCCGGAGCAGAAGTTCGTCTCCGACAAGGAACTCGCGCCGGGCAAGTACACGCTGGGCGTAGAGTTCATCCGCGAAAGCGCGGGCGAGTACCACGAGTCGCACGGTACGGCCAAGTTGTACATTGATGACAAGGTGGTGGCCGAAGGCCCCATGCGCACCCAAACCGGCAAGTTCACCTTGTGCGGTGATGGCCTGTGTGTTGGCCGCGACAGCGCGGACGCCGTTGCCAAAGGAGTACACGCCCGAGACCCAGGGCAAGTTCACCGGCGGCGCCATCCAGTTTGTGGAGGTATCGGTGGAGAAGGAGCAGTATCGTAACATCGAAATGGAGATGGCCGCGGCGATGGCACGCGACTGACGGCTTTGCCGAATGTGATTAGGTAGGGCGTCCTTGCGGGCGCCCGCAAGAACGCCCCTACGATTCAACTCGTTGACCAAGCATCATCTGGAAGACGGCAGGGCCACGAGCCTCAGAACATGAACACGGAGCGCCGCCCCCTCCCGGGATCAGACAACATATACCGATCCTGGCGTGGCTGCCCACCTACCGGCCGGACTTCCTGCGGCTGGACATCGTGGCCGGACTGACGGCCGCGGCGGTGGTCATGCCCCAAGCCATGGCCTATGCGACCATTGCCGGGCTGCCGGTGCAGACGGGGTTGTACGTGGCGCTGGTGCCCATGGTCGTCTACGCGCTGTTGGGCACGTCGCGGCGGCTTAGCGTCAGTTCGACCTCGGCCATTTCCATCATCACCGGCACGGCGCTGCTCGGCGCAGTGGGGTCCGCCGGCAGCCCGGACGACTATATCGTCCCGGCGATCACGCTGGCCTTTCTCGTGGGTCTCTTCCTGATCCTGGCCTCAGTGCTGCGTCTGGGCTTTCTGGCCGACTTCATTTCGCTGCCGGTCTTGACGGGCTTCAAAGCCGGAATCGGGGTGGTCATCTTCTTCAGCCAGTTGGGCAAGGTGTTGGGGCTGTCAATTCCCACGCGGCTCGATCCTGCAGACGCTGGCGGCGATTGGCACAAACCTGGACCAGATCAACTGGCCCACCGTGGCGCTCTCGGTCGGCACGCTGGCCATCCTGATCTTGCTGCCGCGCTACGTCCCGCGGATTCCGGCGGCGCTGGTGGCGGTGGCCTTCGGCATTGCACTGGCCGCGGTGGCCGACGTAGAGCCGGCTGGGCATTGAGCTTGTCGGCAACATCGCGACGGGGCTGCCTCGCTCTCGGTGCCGGATCCGTCACTGCTGCTCGGGCTGTGGTTGCCGGCCAGCGGCATCGCCCTTATGTCGTTCACCGAGTCGATTGCGGCGGCCCGGGCCTTCCGCAAGTACGGCGAACCGAAGCCGGACGCCAACCAGGAACTGTTCGCGCTGGGCATGGCCAATTTGGTCGGCAGCTTTTTTCAGGCGTACCCGGCGGGCGGTGGCACTTCGCAGACGGCTGTCAACGCCGACGCCGGCGGCAAGTCGCCGCCATGGTGACCGCCGGCGTGGTGGCGTTGACGCTGCTGTTGCTGGCGCCGCTGATCAGCTTGATGCCGCAAGCGACTTTGGGATCGCTGGTGCTGGTCGCGGCCGCGGGCTTGATCAAGATCGGTGAATTCCAGGACATGGCCCAGATCCGGCGCACCGGGGTTGATCTGGGCGCTGCTGGCCATGTTGGCGGTGATTGTGCTGGGCACACTCGAGGGCATCTTGGTGGCCGTGATCATCTCCATCGTCACGCTGATCGCCCAAGCCGACCGCCCGCCCGTCTACGCCATGGGACGCAAGCCGGGCAGCACCGCCTTCCGAGCGGTGGATCAACATCCTGATGACGAGGTGTTTCCGGACCTGTTATTGGCACGTACCGAAGGGCGGCTGTTTTTCGGCAACGTGTCATGGGTGATTGATCAGCTCTGGGGATTGCTGCACCAAACGCAGGCACGAGTCTTGGTTCTGGACTGCAGCGCGATTCCGGACATTGAGTACACGGCGGTAAAGGCGCTGGAGGAATTCGCGGCGCAACTGCATGAAGCCGGGATTGCGCTGGAGTTGGCGGCGCTCAACCGGGAGGCGCGCAATGTCGTCACGCGCGCGCCGCTGGGGGACATTCTCGGCACGGCACGGATCCACCCCAATCTGGCACAAGCGGTGGCGGCACACCCATTCATTGATGAACGAAAGGAACAGGCAGATGATTGAGCATGGTCCCATTGACGTGCTGGTTCTCGCGTTTGCGGACCCGCGTTTTGACGGCAGCATCTTTGCCGAACTGGAAAAACAGGCCGCGGCGGGCATCATCCGGGTGGTCGATGCCATGGTGCTGCTGCGCGATGAAGACAGCCAGTGCTACCGCCTCGACATCGAAGACTTGCCCGAGGACTTGGCGGCCGCTGTCGGCTTCGTGGCGACGGAGACGCGCGGCCTGCTCGACAGCGAGGACGCCAACGCGTTGCTCGCGGGCATGGCGCCCGGGTCAACCGTGGTGGCGCTGGCCATTGAGCACACGTGGGCGATTCCGCTTGTCAACGACATTGTTGACGCGGGCGTCGAGATCGCCATGAACTATCGCATTCCCGCCACACTCGTCGAAGAGGCCTACGCGTCACTGGCGTAGCCACAGCGAAAGGACTTGACAACATGCCCGGTTTGCTAAGAGGAATGGCTCGCACCGCGGCCGTTGTGGGCACGGCCACGGCCACCCGCAACGCCATCAATCGCCGGCAGGCGGAGAAGAATGCCATGGCCTATTCGCGCGCCATGAACGATGCGTACGGCGCCCAGCCCCAGGTGGTGCAGCAGGCGCCGCCCCCACCGCCGCCCCAACCCGCGGCGGCGGCCCCGGCTACGCAAGTCGATCCCGTCTCACAGTTGGAGCGGCTGGCCGCGCTGCGCGACAGCGGCGTGCTCACCGACGAAGAATTCCAGACAGAAAAAGCCAAGATCCTGGCCCTGTAGCGGCCGGCGCGCTGCCCACATCAGCACACAGCCCAGGCAATCACTCAGGAGCGACTCGTGTCAAGCATGAAGAACTTTGCCCGTTCTCTCAAGCCGGAGCCCAAAAACCTGCGCTCGGATCTGGTCTCCGGGTTTGCCACCGGCCTCTTCAGCATCCCCGAAGGCATGGCCACGCGCAGTTGGCCGGCGTCAACCCGCTCTACGGCATGTACTCCGGCATCGTCGCCACCATTGCCGTGTCGCTGACCACCGGCACAATCCTGATGATCAGCACGTTGACCAGCGCCATCGCCCTGTCCACCGCCAGTGTGCTCCAGACGGCGAACATTCAGGACAGCCAAATGCCGGCCGCGCTCTTCACCATCACCTTTCTGGTGGGCGTCATGATGCTGGTGCTGGGGCTGCTGCGCCTGGGCAGCATGGTGAACTATGTCTCCAACGGCGTCATGACCGGCTTTGTGGCCGCGGCGTCGCTGCTCATCGTCATCGGCGAGATGGGCGACTTTTCGGGCTACTCTCCTTCGGGCAGCAACAAGCTCATGGAGGTGGTCAACTGGCTGGCCAACATCCCCCAGTGGAACATGACGGTGACGGCGGTGTCGCTCAGCACCGTGGCCCTCATGCTCGTCTTCAAGTGGTTCCCGCGCACCGAGAAGATGGCCGCCATTTTTACCCTTTTCATCATGACCATCGCCGTCTACCTGCTCAAGCTGGACGTGCCGCTGGTCAGCAGCATCGCCACCATTCCCCGGGGCCTGCCCACCCCGGCGCTGCCCGCCTTCGCGCTGATCCCCAAACTGGCGCTGGGTTCGCTGTCGGTGGCGCTGGTGGCGCTGGTGCAGGGCGCCGGCATCAGCACCGCCTATCCCAACCCGGACGGCACCCGTGCCGGCGCCAGCCGCGACTTTGTCGGCCAAGGCATCGGCAACCTGCTGGGCAGCTTCTTCCAGTCCATGGGTACGGGCGGGTCGCTCTCGCGCACGGGCATCTCCGTGGAAGCGGGCGCTAAATCGCTGGGGCGGCATCCTCGCCGGTCTGTGGCTGGCGCTGATTCTCATGCTCTTCGGCAGCCTGGCCGAGTTGGTGCCGCTATCGGTCATCGCCGGCATGCTCTTCGTCATCGGCGGCGAGCTGATTGCGGCGCGCATCCCCAACGCCAAACTGGTCTATCGCACGTCGTGGGGCTCCGCCGCCGCGGCGCTGCTGACCTTCGGGTCGGCGCTCTTCATCCCCCTGCAATACACGATCTTCCTGGGGGCATTGCTCTCGCTCCTGCTCTACATCGGCACGTCGGCGTCCAACGGCCGCGTCTTCCAGTTCGTGCGCGGCGAGGACGGCCGCTGGCAGGAAGCCGATCTGCCCGACGTCTTCCCGTCCAACCAGGCGACGGTCGTGGCCTATCGCGGCGCCAACTTCTTCGCCGAAGTGCCTGCCATCATGGCGCAGATGCCGTCGCAAACCGGCGTTACCAATGCGGTCATCATCTGGCGTCTGCGCAGCGTGGAGGAAGTCCACAGCACCTTCCTCAAGCAATTGCTGCTCTTTGCCCAGGAAGCTCACGCATCCGGCAACCGCTTCATGCTGGAAGGCGTGCAGCCCGATGTGATGGCGGCGCTGGAGAAGACGGGCATTCTCGACCAGATCGGGCGCGAGAATGTCTTCCCGGCCCAACCCGGCCTGGGCGCGGCGCTGGATGCCGCTCTGGGACGAAGGGCAGAAGTGGTTGCAGGCCAAGTCCAATCCGGCTGAGTAACGTTCGTTCACACGCCCATTTACGTCACACATCACACCACAGCGGGTCCAACCATGAGTGAACATGTAGCCCAACGCCAGTCCAGTGAACTCCCGGCCGCTTCCTCCGCGCGCCGCCGGGCGGGGATCATCCTCACCACCCTCATCGTCGTCGCGGCCGTGGCCAATCTGCCGCTGGCCATGGCCAACGTGGCCTTGCCGTCCATCGGCTCCTTCTTCAACGCAACGCAAACGCAGCTCAACCTGGTCGCGGTGAGTTATTCGCTGGGCCTGGCCTGTTCCGTGCTCTGGTTCGGCGCCTTGGGCGACCGCAACGGCCGCAAGCTCATGCTCATCCTGGGCGTCTCGCTGGCCATGCCGGCCGCGCTGGTCTGCGGCTTTGCACCGAGCATCCAGATCCTCATCGCGGGGCGGCTGGTGGGCGGTTTTGCCGCGGGCATGGCCTTCCCCACCACGCTCTCGTTGATCGCCGCGCTTCTGGGGCCGGGTCCGGCCCGCACCCACTCCATCGCGCTGTGGGCCGCGCTTCGGCGGCGCCATCAACGCGCTGGGACCGTTGATCTCGGGGCTGCTGCTCACGGTCTTTCCGTGGAACTCCATCTTCTTCGTGATCCTGCCGCTGGCCGTGGTCGCGCTCACCATGGCCGTGCTCTTTGTGCCCGGCCACGTCCACGAGACCAGCGAACCGGTGGACAACCTGGGCGGTTTCCTGTCGCTGATCCTCGTCGGCGCGCTCATCTTGGCCATCAACTTCGCGCCGGTGCCCGAGCAGGACGTGGGCGCTCGCCTTGGGCCTCATCGCCGTGGTCGCCTTGGTGGCCTTTGTCATCCGGCAACGGCGCATCGACAACCCGCTCTTTGACCTCAAGGTCGCTGCGCGGCCCACGTTTTGGGTCGCAGCCGTGGGCGGCATCATCGTCTTCGGCGCGCTCATGGGCGCGCTCTTCATCGGCCAACAGTTCTTGCAGAATGTGCTCAGCTACTCGACCGTCAGCGCGGGCCTGGCCATCTTGCCAGCGGCCGCGCCATGATTTTGGTGGCGCCCCAGTCGGCCAAACTGGTCGAGGCGCGGTTCGCAGTTCACGCTGCTCGCCGGCTACATCTTTGTGCTGCTGGGGTTCATCACCATGTTCGTGCTCTGGGAAGAAGGGATTCCCTACTGGATGGTCGGGCTGGGCTACGCCTTCGTTGGCGTGGGCGTGGGGCTGGCCGGGACGCCGGCTTCCCGCTCGTTGACCGGCTCGGTGCCGCAGACGCGCGTCGGCATGGCCTCGGGCACGGCGGACTTGCAGCGCGACCTGGGCGGCGCCCTGTTCCAGTCGATCTTCGGGGCGTTGTTGGCGGCAGGCTATGCCGCATCCATGGCGGCCCAACTCGGAGACGCACCTGACGCGGCGCAGGTCTCCAGCAGCGTGGCCAACACGCTGCTGCCATGTCCTTTGCCGGCGCCCAGAATGTAGCCACCCAGTACCCGCAGTACGCCGACCAGATCATGGCCGCGGCCAAGACCGCGTTCCTGGCCGGCGACGACAAGGCTTACCTTGCGGGCATCATCGCCGTGGTGATCGGCGCCGCGCTGGTCGTCCTCTTCTTCCCCAAGCAGGCCCAGGAGCAGGAACTGTTTGCAGGTGTACCACGAGGCCGACGAAGCGGCCTCGTAAATCCCTGGCGGGAATGGACCCGCGGTTGCTGCAAGAGGGACAAGTGCCGAGTTCCCGTCGTGGTATTATCGCCGCAACAGACTTGAGGCGCAGAATGGAGTCGACTATGCAAACCCATCATCCGTTCGATCAATCCGGTACATTTGAGATCCACGTTGTGGGCAACGTCGACATGCGTTGGATGGAATGTATGACGGGTATGACATCGTCCGCGCACCGGGGCGAGCACGCGGGCGAGTGGATCACCGTGCTGCTGGGGTGGCTGCCCGACCAGGCCGCGCTCAATGGCGTCCTCAACGCGCTTTACACACACCAGTTGGCGCTGCGCTACGTGGCCATGCTTACCCGAAGCGACGCGCCGTTCGATGCCGTACAGTCAGAAAAAGGAGACGAAACGTGAGCCAAAACAATTGGATATCCAACATCGCTGGGCAGCGTCGATTTCCGACGTTCATACTCATGGCGATCGTGGTGCTGGTGCTTGCTGCCTGCGCGGCGCCACCCCCCACCCCACCGGCGATTGAGGAAGCAGCAGCAGAAAGCGCAGCCGTGCAAGAGTACATGGGCACGCTGCCGCTCAACATCACCTCCGAGCAGCGCATTGCCGATGTGGTCGACGCCAACCAACCGGCGCTGGCCACCCTCTCGTCCACCGGCGCCCACGTGGCGTGGGTGCAATCCGAAGGCGCGCTCTGGAACCGCGAAGGGCAACTGTGCATCTACACGTTCGACACGGGCGCCACCGTCTGTGTCGACGGGCCGGACGTCTACGAAGGCTACCCGTACGACCTGGCGTGGTCGCCCGATGACAGCATGATCGCCTTTTCGGAGAACCCGATCCAGTTGGCCTACGAAAGCGACATCTGGGTCTACGATGTGGCGGCCCAGACCTTCACCGACCTGACCGACGACGGCGTGACCGGCGGCTACACCGGGCTGGAGGCGGGCACGTACGCCCTGGACTACTTCCCCATGTGGACTGCAGACGGCCGGATCAACTTCTGGCGCAGCGAGCCGCAAGGGGATGAGACGGCCACCTTCGGCCTCTACACGCTCGACCTGACCGGCGGCGACCCCACTCTGCTGCGCGATCTGACCGGCGACTTCCCCGGCGAGTTCCTGCTCTTCAACACGGAAGAGTACTACATGGACGGTGTGAGTGCGTTGGCGCCCGACGGCAGCAAGGTCGCGATGATTCTCACCCGCTTGCTGGCCACGGACCCGGATAATGCCGTGGGCCTGTGGCTGGTGGACACCAGCGGCGACGCCCCGCCCACCCAGTTGGCCGACGGCGTTGCCTTCCAGGCCGCGCAGCCCAGTTGGAGCGGTCTGCCGGTGCGCCCCCTGGGCCTCTCGTGGACCGGCGACAGCGCCGGCGTGGTCGTCTTTGCCGGCAACAACGATCCCCAGATTCCCGTGACGGTGATCTACTACACCGCGGCCGACGGCGGCGGTCTGACGCCGGTGGTCGACTTCAGCGATGTGCCCGACAGCGAAGCCTACACGAGCGCGACCAACGAGTTGGGCCTCAGCATGCGCTACTACGCACCGTGGAGCGCGTGGTGGCGCCCGACGGCAACACCGTGCTGATGTACACGAACCTGGGCAACCTGGCGGGCATCCTCATGGCGGCCATGCCGCCCACGGGGGACATGCCCGCGCCCGCCTATCGCAGCGACGACACCGGCGCCGAGATCATTGCCCGCAGCAGCCGCAGCGCCGACGGCAAGGTGCTGCTCTCCGGCATCCTGTTCCAGACCAGTGCGCCCGCCGGCGACGAAGCCGACGGTAGCGAGCAGACCGGGCAGGAGGAATCCGGCATGACCGATCTCACCGTCGACGAGACGGTGGAGTTGGCCCGGGCCGATCTGGCCGCCCAGGCGAACGTGTCACCCGACGCGATCGAGACGGTAGACGTGCAGGAAGTGACCTGGCCCGATGCCAGCCTCGGCTGCCCCGAGCCGGACATGATGTACGCGCAGGTGCTCCAGGACGGGCTGCAGATTCAGTTGCAGGTCGGTGAGGATGTCTACTCCTACCACAGTGCGCTGGGCCAGCCGCCCTTCTGGTGCGAGAACCCTGCCCCGCCGGTCGAGTAAGTGAACGAATTCCGAGTGCGCGCCAGTCAAACCGATCACGATCCGGGCGAGGAAAATGCACACAGAGACGGCACCAGAGAGAACCCTCACGCGCGCCAAACTAAAGACACCACGGGCTGCGGCTCTCGCCGGCATCATCTTCTCGGTGTTGCTGGGCGTGGCCCTGACGCTTATCCACATCTCGGTGCCGGGCGATCCCTTGGAACAGGGGGAATGGCTCACCAGTCGCCTGGCGTCCGTCGTCCTTGGCCTGAATCTGGTGCCGTTCGCCGGCATTGCGTTTCTCTGGTTCATGGGCGTGGTGCGCGACCGCCTGGGCGAGCGCGAAGATCAATTCTTCTCGACCGTCTTCTTCGGCAGCGGGCTGCTCTTCCTGGCCATGTTGTTCACCTCGATCGCCGTGGGCGGCGGCGTTCTCATCGCCTACGAGGCCTATCCCGAACAGTTGGTGAGTTCGGGCACATACACGCTGGCGCGCGCCATCAGCTACCAGATCATGAACGTCTATGCGTTCCGCATGGCGGCTGTCTTCATGATCTCCACCTGCACCATCGCCGTGCGCACGGACATCTTCCCGCGCTGGATGGCGTTGGTCGGCTATGTGCTGGCGTTGGCCCTGTTGGTCAGCCTGGGCGTCACCCGCTGGCTCACGCTCGTCTTTCCCATGTGGGTGCTGATCATCAGCCTGCACATCCTGTTGCAGAAGCCCGCACCGGCGCACACCGTCCCTGTACCGGCCGACGACGGCGCGTGACGGAACGCAGGCCTCGATTCGCCGTAGCCCGGCCGGCATGAATTGCCTGGACATAAGTTGTCTGGGCATAGATTGTCGCCGTGTTGCATAGACTGTTCTTTCCACGATCCAGTTCAAATAGGAGACAAGCACAATGGCAAGTTTGACTGCATGGAAATTCGACACCCCTGACGGCGCCGAGCAGGCGCTCAAGACCGTCGAGGATTTGGCCAAGCAACAGCTCATCGTGGTGCAAGACGCGGCCGTGGTGAGTTGGCCCCAGGGCAAGAAGAAGCCGAAGACGCGCCAGGCCCAGAGCCTGGCCGCGGCCGGCGCGCTGGGTGGCGCCTTCTGGGGCATGCTCTTCGGCCTGCTCTTCCTCGTGCCCTTCTTCGGCATGGCCATGGGCGCGGCCATGGGGGCATTGGCCGGCCACTTCAGCGACTACGGCATCTCGGATGACTTCATCAAGCAGGTGCGGGCCAAAGTCACGGAAGGTACCTCTGCGCTCTTCCTGTTGACCGAGCAGGCCACCATCGACAAGGTGGCGGATGCGTTCAAGGGCACCAAGATGGAGTTGATCCAGTCCAATCTGTCCCACGAGCAGGAAGCGCAACTCAAGGCCGCGTTCGGCGAGGAGTAGCGCTGCCCCGATCTACATGTTGACGACGCGGCGTCGGGCGAGGCTCCGGCGTCGCGTCGCGACGTGCGGTGAGCGACTTCGGCTCGGGCGGTCCTAAACGCCGTGCACGAAAATGGAGCAACGCTGCCATGACGGCGCGTAGCAGAGCACTCAACTTCCAACGCGAGAATACCACGGCGGATCTGGGCGCGGGCTTGACCCTGGCCATGGTCGGCGTGCCCGACGCGATCGCCTCGGCCGTTCTGGCCGGCGTCAATCCGATCTATGCCTTCAACGCCATGATGGTCGGCATGCCGGTCGCCGGGTTCTTCACCGGCTCCCAGTTCATGAACTGTGCCTGCACCAGCGCCATGATGTTGGTGGTCGCAGGCGTGGTCGCAGGGGCCGGCGAGACGAGCCATGCGCAACTGCTGGTCACGTTGACCATTCTGGTCGGTCTCATTCAGCTTGCACTCGGGCTCCTGAAGCTGGGCACGCTCACGCGCTTCATCTCCAACGCAGTGATGACCGGCTTCTTCACCGGCATCGCCGTGACGATTGTGCTGAGCCAACTGGGTGACCTGACGGGCTATGCAAGCGGCGCCGGCAACACGCTGGCGCGCGCGGTCGACCTGCTGTTCCATCTCAACCAGATCCACTGGCCGTCACTGGCCACCGGCCTTGTGACCATGGCCGCGATCTTGCTGCTCGTGCGCACCAAGCTCAAGAACTACGCGCTGATCTTGGCGCTGCTGGTTGTCTCCGGCGCCGTCGGCCTGCTGGGGATCTCGTCGGTGCATCTGGTGGGCGACAGCTATGAAATTACCGCGGCGTTCCCCCGGCCCGCCCTGCCCGACCTCGCGCTGATCCCGCACCTGCTGCTGCCCGCCGTCGCCCTGAGCCTGATCGGCCTCATCCAGGGCGCGGGCGTCAGCCAAAGCATTCCCAATCCGGACGGCGCCTTTGCCGATACCTCGCGCGATTTCACAGGCCAGGGCATCGGCAACACCGTTGCGGGCTTCTTTCAAGGACTGCCCGTCGGCGGGTCCTTGGCCGGGACTGCGCTTGCCGTGAGCGCCGGGGCGCGCTCGCGCTGGGCCAACGTCTTCGCCGGGCTGATCTTCATCGTGCTGGTTCTGCTCTTCGGCAACCTGGTCGAGCTGGTGGCCGTGCCTGCGATCGCCGCGCTGTTGATCATGGCCGGGCTGGAGACGATCAAGATTGAACGCATTGCCGACGTCTGGGACGTGGGGCTGGGTCCGCGCCTGATCATGCTCTTCACCTTGGCCACAACGCTTGTCCTGCCGGTGCAATGGGCGGTTTTGCTGGGCGTGGCGCTTTCCTTCCTCGTCCAGATTGTCCGGGCCTCCAGCGATATCCAGGTCATGGAGTTGGTGCGGCAGCCCGACAGCACATTTCAGGAGCGGGCCGCGCCGGCTGCGCTGCCCTCCGGGGCCGTCACCATGTTACAGGTCTGGGGTCACTTGACCTTTGCCGGCGCCCGGGTCTTTGAAGAGCAACTGCCGGCCGTGGGCGCGGCACAGCGGCCGGTCGTCATCCTGCGCATGCGCGGGCGCACCGAGATCGGCAGCACCGTCATTGGCGTGTTGGAGCGCTATGCTGGACAGGTACAGGTTGCGGGCGGCAAGCTCATGCTGGCCGGCGTGAGCGACCGTGTGCTGGAGCAGATCCGGCGCACCGAAACGACGGACATCATTGCGGAAGCGGACATTTTTGTGGCCACGCCGACGTTGGGTGAGGCGGTGCAGGCGGCCATGGCGGCGGCCGAAGCGTGGCTTGCGGATCGTGAAGAAGCGCCCGGCGCACAATCCGTCGACACCCCAAGCGCCAAGGTGCGTGACCTATCGACATCTCTCGCGGTCGCGCCACGGTCGCCTCTTGCGGACATGGCGTTGATTCATCATCAGTCGATTCACAAGGAGATAGGCATGAGAGGAAGAAGAGCAGCAAGACAAGAGAACCGCGTGGGGCAACCGGCCGCGCCCGCAGCCGGCACACCTGTCAGCCCCACATCGACCGCGGCCCTGGGCACGCGCTTCAAGATGCAGCAGCGCATGTTCTCCATCGGCCAGGATTTCTGGATCGAGAACGACCGCGGCCAGAAGGTCTTCAAGGTCGACGGCAAGGCCATCCGCATCCGCGGCACGCTCCTCTTTGAGGACGCGCGCGGCCAGGAGCTGTACAAAATCCAGGAGCGCATCGCCCGGGTGCGCGACACCATGAACATCGAAGACGGGCGCGGCCGGCCCGCGGCCAAGGTCCACAACGCGCTGATCACGCCGCTGCGCGACCGCTGGCAGATCGACATCCCCGGCGGCCAGAATCTGTCCACCCAGGGCAACATTCTGAACCACGAATACCGCATCGAACGGGGCCGCCAGACCATCGCCACCGTCTCTCGCAAGTGGTTCCGCATCCGCGACAGCTACGGCGTGGAAGTGGCCCCCGGTGAGGACGCGGCGTTGATGCTGGCCATCACCGTCGTCATCGACATGATGGCCCACGCCGGGCGCTGACGCTCGCATCTCACACGAACAAGGAGAATCCCATGGATTTCGAACACATCGGCCCGGTGCAGATGCTGGTGGTCGGCTTCGGCCCGGACGCAGAGTACCGCGGCGCCATCCTCGACGAACTGGATGACTTGACCGCGCGCGGGCTCATCCGCATCATCGACATGCAGTTTGTGATGAAGGGCGAAGACGGCGACCTGCTGGCGCTGGAGAGTTCCGACCTGACCGAGGACGAGGCCATCGAGTTCGGCGCGGTCATCGGCAGCCTCATCGGTCTGGGCCAGGGCGGCGCGGACGGGGCTGAGGCCGGCGCGGTGGCCGGTGCCTTGGCCGCGGCCGACCGGGCCTTCGGCATGACGGCCGCGGACATCGCCGCCATCGCCGCCGACCTGGAGCCGGGCACCGCCGTGGGCATGCTGCTCTTCGAGCACGTCTGGGCGGCCAAGTTCAAGTACGCCATGCGCAGCACCGGCGGCGTGCCCATCGCCCAGGGCTTCCTCACGCCGGAAGCGCTCTTCATGGTGGGCAAGGAAGTCCAGGCCATCGTGGAGGCCGAGGCCGTCATCGAGATCGCCGACGCGGTCAAGGGCGCGGCCATGCTCGACGCACTGGCCACCGTCAGCGCGGCCGAGGAGATCAAGGCCGCGGCCGCGGCGGAGGCGCTGCAGGCGCTCATCGTGGCGGGCTACATCGAAGATTTCGCGGCCGAAGCCGCCATCGCCGCGCTGGTCGACGCCGGGCTGATCTCCGAACTGGCGCTGGCCGAGGCCGAGCGCACGGCGCTGCTGGCGGAGCAGGAAGCGGAAGAGGCCGTCGGCGCCATCAACGCCGCGCTTGAAGAGACAGCGGCTTGATCGACCGTGGAAGTCAAAAAAGGAGGGACGATCTTGAACAAATCCATTCGGCGCATGTTGGTGCTCATGCTCGGCTATGCACTGGCGCTGGCCGGTTGCAGCCCATTGACCGCAACACCGGCGCCCGCCACCGAGATCGCGGCCACGGCTGAAGCGGTAGCGGACGTGGCGGCCCGGGTCGAACTGGTCAATACAGCCTGGGAGGTCGAGTCATTCGGCGGTCCGGACGACACGGTTCCCGTACTGCCGGGGACGCACCCATCGCTGACACTCATGGTGGAGCGGTATGCCGGGTACGGCGGCTGTGACTGGTTCCTGGGCGTCTACGGCGTCGACGGTTCGTCCATACGCCTGGAGACGCCGGCCATGACCGAAGGCGGCTGCACCGACGCAGCCCTGATCGATCAGGAGGGAACGTTCACGAGCCTGCTCTGGAACGTGACCCAGTACACCATGGAAGGCGACAAGTTGCTGCTGTACATGGCCGAAGATCAACTGGCCATGACCCTGGTGCCGCTTGAGCCGCTGGCGTTGGAAGGTCCGACCTGGGAGATGCAGTTCATCTCCACGCAGCCGGCCTACTGGCAGCCGCTCATTCCGGGCACCCACATCAATGCCACCTTCGATGGCGAGATGATGCGCGGCTTCGCCGGGTGCAACGACTACACGGCAAAATACACGCGCACGGACAACCAGTTCGCCATCACCGACGTGGCCGTTACGGAGAAGAGCTGCACTTCGCCCGACGGTGTCATGGAACAGGAAGCGGCCTATCTGTCCATGCTGGAGACGGTGGGGGGCATCCTCAAGGCGCCGCGCACGTTTGAGTTCCAGGATGGCGACGGCGCACCGTTGATGCTCTATCACGGCGAGGCGGGACCATAGCCGCAACTGCACCCGGCACTTTTCGTCCTTCGGCCGCGGCGTGCGCTCGCGGCGAATCACTTCCCGGAAGTGGTCAGCATGCGTTCAGTCATCCGGGAGTTCCCGACCACTTCCGGGAAGTGATTCGTCTCCAAATTGAGATGTGCGCTTCCGCGCCCCCTTCCTTGACATTGCCCTGCTCCTCGCCTACCATGGTCGCCGTATCTGCGTGTTGGCTTCGCTGACGGAGACCGCGCTCGTGACAGGGGCACTTCCGTCGCCGCGTCTCCGTGGTTGGGGCGTGCCGGCGACGTTGGCCGTCTTGGCCATCCTACTCGCATATCTTCCCCTTGACCTCGTCCTGTTGGCGGCCGCCGCGGGCACAGGCGCGCTGGCGTTGATCCGCGCGCCGTGGCTCATCTGGCCGCTGCTGGGCGTGGCACTTCCGTTTGCGGCGGGCGTCAGACTCGGCCCCGTCGCGGGCAGCGACGTGCTCCTGGCCGCCGCGGTCGGACTCTGGTTCGCCGACGGCGCGCGGCGCGGCACGCTGCGCCTCGCCTGGTACGCGCCGGCCACGCTGGGCCTGCTCTACGCAGGCGTGCTGCTCGGTGTGTCACTCGGCGCCGTCCAGTTGGGCGAAGCAACCAAAGAAGTGCTAAAATGGAGCGAATTTGTCCTCGTCCTGCTCGTCTTGCCGCAGATGGTGGCGCCACGCCATGCGGCCTGGGTGGTCGGGGGCGTGCTGTTCGGCGCAGTGCTCCAGGCCGGATTGGGGCTGGTCCAGTTCGTCTTGCAGATCGGGCCGGAGTGGTTCATCATCATGGGACGCTTCATGCGGGCCAGTGGAACCTTCCACCAGCCCAACCCGTTCGCCGGGTACCTGGGCCTCACCCTGCCGGTGGCCGTGAGTTTGGCGCTGTGGGGCTGGGCCGCATTCTGGCGGACGCGCGTCGGCCGAGGCCAGGTCATCCGCCATGCGCTCGTCGCGATGGGCGCCACAGCCGCGGCCGGTGTCATCGGTGCGGGGCTGCTGGCCAGTTGGAGCCGCGGCGGCTGGTTGGGCGCCGCGGCCGGTGTGGCCACGGTCATCGTCTTCCGCAGCCGGCGCACGTTCATGCTCGCGCTGCTGGCGGTGACGGTGCTCCTGGCGGCCGTGCTCTTGGGCAGTTTCGGCAACATCACGCTACCGGAGCCGGTGGCGGCCCGGGTGCAGGATCTGCCGGCCTACTTCGGCATGACCGACGTGCTCAGCCAGCCGGTGACCGACGAGAACTTTTCGGTGATCGAGCGGCTGGCGCACTGGGCGGCGGCGGTGCGCATGTGGGAAAGCGCGCCGTGGTTCGGCATCGGGCCGGGCAACTACGCCGTGATCTACCCGGACGTGCGCCTGCCCCGGTGGGAAGACGCGCTGGGACATGCCCACAACGTCTACTTGAACGTGCTGGCTGAAAGTGGACTGGTGGGGCTGGCGACGTATGTGGCGCTGTGGCTGGGCACATTCGCCTGGGTCATCAAGCGCCGGCACGCGACCGGGGCGGCGAGTTGGTGGAATGCGCTGGCGTTGGGCGTGCTCGGTGTGCTCGTCCACCTGACCGTGCATAATCTGGTCGACAATTTGTTCGTGCAGGGAATGGTGGTCCTCCTCGGGCTTTGGCTTGCGCTCGTGCATCTGGCACCGAGGGAGACGTCATAGATTCCCGTTTCGTTCTCATCCATGGAGACCTATGTTGCAAGTCGCTCATGTGCGGGCCTTGGCCCACGAAAATCGCAAAGAGATCAAACGCTTCGCCAAGTTCGCCACCGTCGGTGCAGCCGGTTCCGTCACCGACTTTGCGGTGCTCAATGTCCTCATCCAGTTCTTCGGCTTCCAGCTCTGGCTGGCCAACAGCTTCAGCTTCACCATCGCCGTCATCCAGAACTTCATTCTCAACCGCCGCTGGACGTTTCCTGAAAGCCGCAATCGCAACGCCGGCCGCCAGTTGACCCAGTTCGCCATCGTCAGCATGATCGGGCTTGCCATCAACCAGGCCGTCTTTCTGACCATCCACCATTTGACCGAGCCGTATTGGATGCAGTTCATCGCCAACCCGGACCTGGCCCACGCGGTCAGCTACAACGTGGCCAAGTTGTTTGCCATCGGCGTGGTGCTCTTCTGGAACTTCGGCGTCAATCGGCTCTGGACCTATCGCGGGCTGTGAGGCGCCTTCCGCGCGCGTCTCTCGCGTGCACGGCTAGCCGGCGGATGCCCACATGACCGTGATCGCCATCGACTACACGCCGGCCATCCGGCAGCAGGCGGGGATCGGCCGCATCATTCGCGGGCAGATCGACACGCTGGTTCGCCGGGGACTGGACGACGATATCCGTCTTCGCGCCGCCGGTCCAGTTGATGCCGCAACGCGGGCGGCCGCTCTGCCGCTCCACGCCACGCCGCTCAGCGAGCGCAACATGGTGCGCATCTGGCACCGGTTGAACCTGCCGGCCTCGCAGAGCGCTTCACCGGCGGACCCCGATCTGTTCCACGCCACCGATTTTGTCATGGCTCTTAACGCGGCGGCGCCGCAAGCTGCTCACCGTCCACGATTTGGCCTTTCTTCTACTCCCGATGCGGCCATGCCCAGCCTGTACCGCTATCTCAACGTGGTGGTGCCGCTAAAGCGTGGTCCGGGCCGACCACATCATCGCCGACAGCGAAAACACGGCGCGCGACCTGCAAGAGCGTTGGGCCGTGCCGCCGGACCGCATCACCGTGGTGCAGGGCGCGGTCGATCACAGCCGGTTCGCGCCGGTCACCGACTCGGCCCGACGCGCGGACGTACGCGCCCGCTACGGCATCGGCGGCCGCCCGTTCATTCTCGCCCTGGCCACGCTGGAGCCGCGCAAGAACTTCGCCCGGCTCATCCGAGCCTTTGCCCAGGCGCGCGCCGACGCCCGTCTCCCCCACCGGCTGGTCATCGGCGGCAAGAAAGGGTGGCTCTTCGACAGCATCTTCGCCACCGTGCGCGAGCTCGGCCTGGAAGAGGACGTGCTCTTCCCCGGCTTCGTGGCCGATGAAGACTTGCCGGCAGTTTCATTCCGACCGCGCGCTTTTTGCCTATCCATCGCTATACGAAGGGTTCGGCCTGCCCATCATCGAGGCCATGGGCCTGTGGCGCGGCCGTGCTCACTGCGGACAACTTCCGTGCTTGCCTTGAGGCGGGCGGCGACGCGGTCTTCTACGTGGACGCGGAGGACGAGGCGGAGTATCACGGCCGGCCTGGTGCGGCTGGCCGAGGACGACGCCTTCCGCGCCACACTGCGGCGCGCCGGTCTGGCGCGCCCGACTCTTCACGTGGAGCGCAGCGTGGATCAACCGTTGGCCGCGCATGCCGTTGCGCTGGAGCAGAGTGCGTGAGCGCGCACACAAACCAGGTTTCTTCGAGAAATCTGGTTTGTCACCACCTGAAAGGGACCCAACCATGGACGCACCAACCCAACCAGCCCGGCGCATAGCCGACACTGCGCTTACGCTGACCCAGTTCATGCAGCCGGAGCACGCCAACAGCCTAAGTAACCGTCCACGGCGCGGATCCTCAAGCTCTGCGACGAAAGTGCGGCGGCATCGTCGCCGCCCGGCACGCGCGTCGCCCCGCGGTGACGGTGACGGTGGACAGCGTTTCGTTCCACTCGCCCGTGTTGCTCGGCCGGCTGCCGCTGGTCCACGGCCGCATCACGGGTCGGGCGCACCAGCATCGAGGTGGAGCTGCGCGGAGAGCGAAGACCTGCTCACCGGCGAGATCACCCACACCAACAGCGCCTACTTCGTCTACGTGGCGCTGGACGACGAGCGCCGGCCCACCGAAGTGCCGCGCCTGACCCTGGAGACGGTGGACGAGCGGCGCCGCTTCGAAGAGGGACGGCTGCGCCAGCAACACCGGCTGTCCCGCCGCTGAGCCGGCGCGCCTGTTCGCCCAACCATCCAGCCGACAACGAGTCCCGCTGTGAACGCACTGCACGCAACGGCAAATCGCATCAACGCACGCTGGCCGCTGCCGCTGGGCGCGGTGGTCGCTGGCCGGCTACGTCGGCCCGTGGATCGATCACCCGGCCGCGGGGCTGGTCATCACCGGGCTGGACCTGGCCGAGTACGTCAAGTTTCTGCCGGAGATGCTGGCCGGACGGCTGTCGCTCTGGCGCGAAGGCTTTTACTTGCCGCTGGTGGCCGTCAGCCTGGCGCTGAGCCTGCATGCGTTCGACCCGCGCCTGCGCTACCGATGGCCGGCGGGCGCTGTTGCTGGGCCTTGCGCTGGTGAGCGCGCTCAACCTGCTGCCGCCCGCGCGGACGCCGGCGCGCCTGCTCACGCCTCGGGAGTTCCGTCAGCGGCGACGCTGGTGCTCTTGACGCGGCGCGGCGGCCTTCAGCCCGTTCCTGGCGATCCTGCCGGGGTGGAGCCGCGGCGGCGTGACCGCGCTGTTCGCGCTGGCGGGCCATGTGGATCCCGGCGCAACTTCGTCCGCATCCTGGACGACATCGGCCAACTCTACAACCATCCCCAATCCCCGGCGTGGGGTCTCTATCTCACGCTGGCGGGATTGGGCGTGCTGGCGCTGGTGGGTTGGTTTCGCCAGGCGCGGTACGCGGACCCGAGGGAGCCAACCATGCAAGTCGGTCTGATGACCAATCCGCCCAGCCGGTCGTTGACGAAATCACCTGGGCGGCGGCGCCACGGCTTCACCGTGGTCGACGTGGAGATGACCGTTTCACGCCGCGCTGAAAGCACCGACTGGCGCGCGGTGGGCGCTGCCGCACGTGAACACAGCGCATGCTCATCGGCCATGCCGCCAGTATCTGCCCGTGGAGAACCTGTCGCCGCTGGTGCGCAGCTGGTGGCCACTGGACGAGTTGCGCCGCAGCGTGGACGCGGCCTGCGGCCATGGGTGCGGCGCTCTTGACCACGTGCTTTCGCGGCTGGCCTGCGCATCTTGGCGAGCAGGCCGGCTATGCAGTACACGCTAAGCCAACTCTATGGCATTCTGGTCAAACATGGGCAGGAGCGGGCGTGGACGTGGCGCTGGAGAATAGCGCCGACAACAGCCACCAGTTGAAGTATTTCCGGGAGATCTTCCAGCGTGCGCAAGCCGGGGCTGAAACTGCTCCTGAACATCGGCCACGGCAACGTGGAGACTGCGCAGAGCATGACGCGCTTCACTATCTCTTCGCGCTGGCCGACCGGCTGGTCCACGCGCACATGAAGGACAACGACGGCCGGAGCGACGCCCGCCTCCCCTTCGGCGCAGTGCCCGACGGCATCGACGTGCGCCACGAGTTGCAGACGCTGCGCAGCTTCAGCTACGACGGGACGATCACGCTGGACATGGCGGGCGACCGGCGTTATTCCTGGCGCGCCGAACAGGTGCGCGCGACTGTGGCCGCAGGTGGTGTAACAACCCACGTTACTTTCACAAATTGACAAAGTCTTCCGGGTATCGGGATCTGTGGGATGAATCCCACAGCTAAGTTGCTAAACGTGTTGAAACACGTTGGCCGCCGACAACAAAGAAGCCGGTTCAGAAAGACGCCACTTTGTAGCCCCGGGTGTTTCACGCCGGGGCTAGTCTACGAACCGCCGTCGGCTTCGTCGCCCGGAGGTCCGGCCGGGGGTCCGGCGGCGGCATCCTCGGGCATGTCCTGGGGGGCAACGGCTGCGGACGGGGGCTGCGTCTGCTGCCACTCGGCCGGGATGCCCAGTTGCGCCTGCACGTCCGCCGGAATCGCCGGGCACTGGGAGGCCCCATGATAGGCGTCAACCATCGCGGGCGCATCCCACACGCCGTTGACCACGTTCTGCACGTGCACCGGATCGATGATGCGCAGCACCGCCGCGCCGCCCTCGGTCGTGAACGACCGGAGATCGGCTGAAACATGCTGGCAGGCGCACGTTGCCCGCGCCCAGCGCCAGGCCGACGCGCAGGTAATCGGCCATCTCGAAGACGGAGAGGTCGGTGGAGAAGGTCTCGCGGAACGCGGACCAGAGTTCAAGACGCGCACGAGCAGATTCGTGCGCAATGCCTGATCGCGCAGCGCCCAGAGGAACTGGCGTTGGCGTTTGGCCCGGCCGATGTCGCTTTCACGGCGCAGGCGCACAAACCAAAGTACGCGGTCTCGCCGTCCATCCACACATCGCCCGCGGGCAGCGTAAAATATTCCCACTGGTCCGTGTTCACATTGTAGATCGGCTCGTAAAAAGGGCAATCCAGGTAGATGGTCACTTGTCGCCCACCGTGCCGACCAGGGACTTGAAGCCGCTCATCTCGACCCGGGCCCAGTGCTCGGTGGTGATGCCGAGGTTGGTGTTCAGCACCTGGGAGACCAGCGCCGGGCCGCCGCCTTCGGTGCCCAACACCTTTTCGCCGATGTAGTCCACCTGGTTGATGCGGCCCATGCCGTAGCCGGGGATCTCGATGTAGAGATCGCGGGGCACGCTCAGCACCGCCGCCCGGTTGTTGGCCCGGTCCAGGCCCACCACCATGATGGTGTCGGTGCGCCAACTGCCTTCGCTGCCCCGCCGGTCGGTGCCCAGCACCAGGAAATTTTCCGTGTCGGCCCAGGCGAAGGCGGGGCCGGGCGCGGTGGCAGCAAAGGGCACGTACTGGCCGCCCACGAAGCCGGCCCGGCTGTCCGTGGGCAGGAGACTCGGCGTGTACGCAACGGACGCTGCGGGCGCCGGCGGGTTGATGACCTCGCGATCAAACGGGTTGGCGAGTGGCGACTGCGGCGCGTTGAGCCCGGCGGGCGGCGGCAGTTCCAGATACCCGTCAGGCGTTTGCTCCGCCTCCTGCAAACGCGTGGTCCCGACGAAGATGCCGGACCCGCACCCGCTCAAAAAGACGGCCGCGGCCATTGCGGCACAGACCCATGATTTCCAACGACGCATACGTATGTACCTCAAGTCACGGCCGGCATTCCACCGGCGTGTTGTCGATCATAAACGGTTCGTGGGTGAAAACCTGCTGCACATTTTCGGCAATCAGCGGCCAGTCGGGCACAAAGACGGCCATGCCGTCGCGCCAGCCCTCCTGGAGCATGTCGGGCGGCCCGACCACCATGCCGTAGAGATCGTCGGCGCCCAGTCCCACGGCGAAACGGGCCAGTTGCAGCGTACGGATCAGGCCCAGGTCCGTGTCGATGGCGCCGGACAGCGCCGAGTAAAGCGCAGGCAGACGGGTGATCAGATTCTCGCTGAGCACCTGGTTGCGCACGGCCCAGACGAAACGCTGCTGCCGGCGCGCCCGCTGTAGATCGCCCCCGGTCAACTGGCGGTCACGCACGTAGATCAACGCCTGATTGCCCGTCAACCGATTGGGGCCGGGCGGCAACACCAGCCAGCCGCCGTCCTCTTCCACGTAGCCCCGAAACTCGCAATCCACGTCAAGCTCCACGCCACCCAGCGCGTCCACCACGTTACGGAACGAGTCGAAGTCAAAGCGCACGTAGTGGTCGATATGCACGCCCATGCGCTCCTCAATGATGCTCCCCAGCAGCGCGGGTCCGCCGCCGTCGGGCTCATCCTGCTCGCCGAGGTAGTCGATCACATTCATGCGATTGGGCTGATGGTTGGGGATGGCGTCCACGTAGACATCCCGGGCAGGAGATGACGCCGGCGCGCCCGTGCTCCTGGTCCATGGCGATGATCATCATGACGTCGGTGCGCCAGTTGGGCGTGTCGGGACGACGGTCGCTGCCCAGGACGAGGATGTTGGTGGTCGCATCCAGCGGCCGGGTATCGACCGCGGCGGGGACCGGCGGCATCGGTCGCCCGTGTCGGCCGGGCCTGCATCAGTTGCAGCGGCATCGCCGGCCTCAACAGCGGCAGAGTCACCGGCCGCCCCGGCACAGCAGCGGCTGCTGCATCGCCGGCGCTGCGTCCGCCGACGAGTCGGGCGTCTCCACCGGCGCGACGAGGGTCTCGCGGCGTCGGCCACATTGACCACGGCCGCCTGACTGTGGCGCCGGCCCGGAACAGGCCGCGACAAGGACGATCATGGCAGCGCTTGTCACAACCAGCGCAAGTCGATCGTTTCCAAAGCGGGCCGGCAATGAAAGTGAACGCAACATCAGTGTTGATTCGTCCTACCAGATGGCGCCGGCGTCAGGCAACGTACCCGGAACTGCGTCACGAGCCGCACCCACGCAACGGCGCCTTCGCATCACGCGTGTGCGGATGATAGTGTACGTAACTTGCGGCGACTGCGCAAAGCGTCAAAGAGCTGCGCGCTCGTCGCGTAATGCCAGCGATGGCCGGCCCAGAACTCGTCCAGCGTCTGCACGCCGGTCGCTTCGTAGCGCAGGGCCTGATGGACCATCTCCAGCTTGTCCGCATCCTTGACCACGCGGGCCTCGGGCGTAGCCGCGGCGTCGTACTCGGCCCAGAGCGCAGTCGGCGTCGGCGTGGGGCAGTCCGGCGAGCACGGTGGCCATGGCCGTCTCTTCGGCCGCGTGTTTGGCCGCTGTCCCCAGCAACTCGGCGCTGCGTTTGGGCAGGTCCGTCACCAGGCTCTCGGCCAGATCGTGGAGCAGCGCCAGCCGCACAGCCCTGGCCGCATCCAGCGGCCCGGCCAAGCTCTCCGCCGCTGGATCGAGGTTGATGGTTTCGGCCAGGCTCAGGGCCAGCAGCGCCGTGGCAAAGCTGTGGGCCGCCACCGACTCCGGCTGCGCAATCCCGCCAGCAGCCAACCCGTGCGCGGCAGCAGCTTGAGATCCGTGGCGCGGTCCAGCAATGTGACCAGCGCCCCCAGCCGGTCGCTCACGCCGCGTCTCCGTCGGCCTGGGTCAGCGCGCGCCAGATGAGCACCAGCGCACTGTTGCCCACACGCAGCACGGTCGTCTCTCGCGGCCGCCAGGCGATGCGCACCGTGTGCGCGCCGTGGCCATCCGCGCGCCAGCCACGTCTCACCGCTGCGCGTGCCGAAGACGCCTTCATCCGCGCCGCCGGTGCTGACGATGGCCACGGCCAGGTCCACGCCGCTCTCGGCGCAACTCTGCGGCCAGCGCCACGGCCGTGGCCTCGTCCACCGTGGTGATCGCCTCGTCCGGCAACACGCGCGCGCGCAACACGCGCTCCGCACCGGCCGCGCGCAGCCGTGCGGCCACGTCCCCGTCGGTGTTGCTCTCCAGCAACCCCAGCGTCACGCCCTTCTGGTTGAGCAAATTCGCCACCACGTCCACAAAGGGTTCGTCGGGTGTGGTGGTGTAGACGTAGCGACCGATGCGGCTGCGCACGTCCGGCCTCAGTTCGTCCAACATCTGCTCGACCTCGGCCAGCGTCGTGGCCCGGCGGTCAGGCGCACGTCCACTTGACCCAAGTGGGCCGCCAGCCCCACGGTCGGATTGGCCAGTTGCATGAGGTCGGTCAACTCGTGGTCGATGGTGCTTTCGCCGATGCCGATGGTGCGCAGGATGCGGCGTCGAATCACGCCCACGTTGCCGTTGCGCTTGCGCAGGTAGGGCAGGATCGACTGCTCCATGAGCACCTTCATCTCGCGCGGCACGCCGGGCATGGCGATGACCGTGCCCCGGTCGTTTTCGACGATGAAGCCGGGCGCGGTCCCGACCGGGTTTTCGATCAGCGTGGCGCCCTCGGGGATGTACGCCTGCTGCACGTTGTTCTCGGTCATGTGGCTGCCGAAGCGGGCGAAGCGAGCCTTCAACGTGGCCAGCGCGCCCTCGTCCAGCACCAGGGCGCGCCCGGTGGCCGCGGCGATGGCCTGGCGCGTGATGTCGTCCTTGGTCGGCCCCAAGCCGCCGGTCACGAGGATGACGTCCGAGCGGGAGAGCGCCAGTTCGATGACGGCACGGACGCGGGCCTCGTTGTCGCCCACCGTGGTCTTGTAGTAGAGATTGATGCCGGATTCGCGCAGTTGTTGCGCGATCCAGGCGGCGTTGGTGTCCACAATCTCGCCGAGCAGGATCTCGGTCCCGGTGGTCACGATTTCGGTGCTGATGCCGCCGGATTGGGCGGGCACCACGGCAGACTCGCTCATAGACAGGCTCCGGGGCGGAGTGGAAAGTGATGCGTGAAACGTGATGCGTGATTGCGAGGGGCGTGTTCGCTCGCCCCTCGCAATCCGCCCCTCTCTACAACATCAACGCGATCTGGCCGCGCAGGGTCTTGAGCCGGTCGGCGAGATCGGTGCGGTTGCTGTTGCGCATCTCGGTCTCGAGTTGGCTGACGGCCTCCAGGAAGTCCCGGTTGACCATGTCCCGGTTCTCCTTGAGGAGCGCCCGGGCCGCGTTGGTGTCCGGCGCGGAGAGCAGTTGGTTGAGTAGCCGCAGGTCTTCGGGCATGGACTCCTGGAGGATCTCCAGCGCGGCCTCGTAGATGGCGGTCAAGCGCTGGACGGCTGCGGTCGCGTTCTTTTGCCGGGCGGCCTGGATGTTGCCTGCCAACAGGCTGAGGAAGCCTTCGTCCAGGTAGTCGGCGAACTCGCGCAGTTTGGCCTTGGGATCGCCGGCCTGCAACACTTCCTGCAGGATGGCCTGGGATTGTTGGGACATGGAGGCGCGTGCCTGGCGCTGCTGTTCCTGCAACGAGACCAGCAGATCGCGCAACTCTTCGAGCTTCTCTTTCTGCTCACCCTCGGCGGCATCGATGCGCGCCGCAAGGTCCACCAGGAACTGGTAGTCGATGGCGCTGCTCAGCGCCGCCACCAGTGTGGACCCGAGCGCTTCGCCGTCCTCGGGGTCGGTCCACGCCTCGATGAGGATGTCGAGCACGTCGCTGCGTGTGCTCTGCTCGTCAATGCGCTCCAGCAGGGCGCGGGCCTTGGCCTCGCGCGCCTTGACGACCGCACCGGCGTCGGTCATGTCCAGCAAGTTCTGGCGCAATTCCAGGAAGGGCGCGACCTGGGGATCGTTGCCCGCCATCATCAGCAGGCGGTCGAGCATGGCGAAGAAATCGTCGTCCACGAGCGACTTGTCCCGCTCCAACGCCAGTTCCAGCGCCTTGCGGTCGTTGGCCAATCCGACCAGTCGTTGCAGCAACATGGACTGGTCGCGCTGCCGGCGCAACATCTCCGGGGTGACGCCCTCAAACTCCCAGAGCGCCTCCATGAAGCGCTCCCAGTCGCTGAACTGTTTGGGCTGGAGCAGGTAGCCTTTGCGCGCTTCGGTGGGCAGGCGGCGCATGAGCGTCTGCGTCAGCTCGCCGATCATGCGCTGGCTCTGCACGTCGTCGCGCATGGCGCCCGGCGGCACGAAGACGCCCAGGAACGTGTGCTCGGGATCGTGCACCAGCAGCGGCGACGAGAGCGGACCGCCCACGCCGCAGTTGGGGCACGACGCCACGTTGATCTGCCCGCCCAGCAGCGCCTGGCGCAGTTCCGGGTTTTCGCCCAGATCAATGATGGTGAAGACCGGCACCTGGTACGGCGTGCCGCAGCTGGGGCACTGAATCTGCGCACCCATGGGCGGGAAGGCCAACTGCGGCCGGCCGCCGGCCTGGCGGGGCTGCGGCGTTGGCGCCGGTTCGGCCGCAGCATCAGACGGCGCAGGTGCGGCAACGCCGGTCCTTGGCGCGTGAAGCCCTTGGCGACTTCGATCTTGCTGCCCTCGTCTCGGTCGGGCTGGTTTTCCTGGCCAGGAAGGAGTATTCCACTCATGCGAGATCTCGACTTTCATTTCAACCCGGTAGATCCGGCCGGAGCCACCGGTTCAGTGTGCACGCTTCTTGTTGGCAACCGTTCAATTGTACCGCACCTAAGACCATCTCCCAAGCGGGTCACGTCTCCAACACAACACTCGCTCCGGAGCGTTATGTCAATTCATTGACACGACGCGGCCCCGAGGCTATAATCAAGTGCAGCGCCTTTCACAACCAGCACAGCGGAGACGAAACCATGACTGACGTCATCGAAACTTGCACGGTCCTCCAGTCACCCACACGGCCGGCGCAGGCGGCCATTCCCATCTTTCCGGGCACGCCGTTCCCCAGCGGGTTTGCCCTCGTCATCGCCAAGAAGTGGCCGGACAGCGCCATGTTGAGCGTGACGTTTATGGATGGCGACCCGGTCACGCAGGCCCGCGTGCAGCAAGTGGCCCATCAGTGGAGCCGCTTCTGCAACATCCGCTTCAAGTTTGTGAGCGGCCCCGACGCGGACATTCGCATTTCGTTCAAGCAGCCCGGCTCCTGGTCCTACATCGGCACCGACGCCCAATGGATTGCCAAGGACCAGCCGACCATGAACTTCGGCTGGCTCACACCCACGTCGCCGCCCGAGGAGTACAACCGGGTGGTCCTGCACGAGTTCGGCCACGCCCTCGGCCTGATCCACGAGCACCAGAATCCGGCCGGCGGCATCCCATGGAACAAGGATGCGGTCTACGAGTACTACAGCGGCCCGCCCAACAACTGGACCAGGGAGCAGGTCGACGTCAATCTCTTCGACACCTACGACAGGAACATGGTCAAGTTCAGCGGGTTCGATGCCGAGTCCATCATGCTCTATCCCATCCCCAACGAGTTCACCATCGGCGACTTCGAGGTGGGCTGGAACACCGGGCTCTCCACGACCGACGTGCGCTGGATCGGGCAGGTCTATCCCAAGCCCAATACCGAGCTGCTGGTCGACGGACCGTCCATCGCGGCCGCCATCGGCGCGCCCGATGAGATCGACCAGTACACGTTCCTCGTCTTCTCACGCGGGCGCTATCGCATTGAGACGACCGGCAGCACCGATCTGGTCATGTCGCTCTACGGCCCGGAAGACGACACCAAGTTCGTTGCGGGCGACGACGACAGCGGCGAGCGGCTCAACCCGCGCCTGGTGCTGAGCCTGGACCCCGGCAAGTACACCGTGCGCGTGCAACATTTCAGCAAGCATCGCACCGGCGAGTACGAAATTGCGGTGCAAACCGAGCAAGCCCGCACCGCCGCCGGAGACGCGGACGCGTGATCTGGAACTGACCGCAGATTGATTCGGCGAGGGTGCATCTCAATCTGAAGCCACAACGGCCGCGCTGCCGGTTTAGTTCGCACGAGGGCGTGCGAACTGGACGGATGTCTGCCACAAATCTGTGGTACACCCTTCAGCGAAAATGGATTGACGCTATCGCACAAGAAAAAGCGTGCCCAGATTTCATGGGCGTCGCTTTTTCTTACCCAATTTCCCGCATCCCGCGTCCATCTGCTACAATTGAGACCAGATAGGTGCGCGGCGTCCATGGTGATGATGTCGCTCAGTGATGAAACAAGGCTACTTATGGCTACACGAAAAATCATCTCCCTCCTGCTGCTCCTGGTCGTCGTGGCCGCGATGTTGGCCGCGTGCGGCGGCGATAAACTCGCCGGGACCGACGCCGTCGCCTTGGCCGATCTGCCCAACGGCTGACCGCGGCTTCGGCGAGGCGTCCCTGGAGGAAACGCCCGGCCAACCTGGCCACCGGCCAACCTGCCGCCCGACTTCCGCATCGTGCTCAGCGACGGGCGCTATGTGAACCTCTCCGACTTCACGGGGCCGCCCGGTCATCATCAACTTTTGGGCCACGTGGTGTCCGCCCTGCCGGGCCGAAATGCCGGACCTGGTGCGCGTACAGGGGCCTACGATGACCTGGTCGTTTTGGCCGCCAACGTGGAAGAACCCATCGGCACGGTCAGCCCTTCGCCGACCAATTCCGCATGAGCATGCCCGTTGTCCTCGACCCGGACGGCGTGCTCCAGGATCTCTACCAGGTCAGCGCCATGCCCACCAGCTATTTCATCGACCGCGACGGCAACATCACCGCCATCGGCGCGGCAGTGACGCCCGACGTGCTGCTGGCCGACATGCTTTGGCGCAGATCCTCTAGCCCATGCCGGCCGCGCCCGCAAACGGAAGCGCGCCACCGGCTGCGCGCCCGGAGACCTGGGCGGCCGTCGCGCACGGTGACCGTCCAACGCGTCACGCTGCAGGGCGTGGAAGAGGCCCCAGCCTCTGGCCTACTTCAAGGGCATCAGCCTGCCCCTCGCCTTGACGCCGGCCCAGTGCAGCGACCTGGCGCATCACGGGCAGCGCGCTGCTCCACGACTGGGCCGGCGTCACAGTCGTCCTGGACCCGGTGCTCGACCCGCGGCGGATGACGGACGGCTAACCTGCGTCATCCGCGCCGGGCGAGCCGTTGTCCACACGTCGCGCCCCGGCGCGCCACGATCAATATCGTGCGGCCTGTGCGTACCGTGCTGGTGCTCGTCCTCGTCGGCCTGGTTTTCGGACTGGTGGCCCGCGCACCTCAGACCCAAGCCATGGTGGACTGGCTCATGTCCCTGCGCCCGCCGAATTGGCGCGCCGCAAAGGCGCTAGCCGTATAATCGGCTCACGTGTGTGACCATGCCCGACCCGACGATGTGTCCCCACCGGGACGTGACTTTTGAGCGAACCAACCTGTGCTGCCCAAGCCAGACGATTTTGACATCATTGACGAGCGCAATCCCACCGGCCGGCGGGAACTCCGGCGGCGAGTGCGGGGCGGCGCGGTACGGTGGCCCCGAGTGGGCGATCCTGGTGCTGGTCCTCTTCGGCTTTGCCACCGGCATCGCCTTCATGCGCATTTCGGCCCGGTTGGAACGATCACGCCGGCGGCGCGCAGCGGTCGCAGCCGGCCACGGCCTGCGCCCGCGGTCACCAACCCGGTGACGGCGACGGCGACCATCACCCCACCACCACGGGCACCCCACCGTCACACCCTGCCCGCAGCCCAAACGCCGACGCCAGCCTGCACCATCGCCGTCTCCGAAACCTTTGCCCCGTTGAACCCGGGCGCCGAATTGGGCTGTGCGACGGGCGCGGCCTCCATCGTCTGGGCTGCGTACGAGCCGTTCGAACGGGGCGCAATGCTCTGGCGCAGCGACACCGACGACGTCTACGCCATCTTTGACGACGGCGACTGGGAGCTGGTCAACGAACAGTGGAGCGGCCAGGAGCCGACCGGACGGGGCACGCCGCCGCCGGGGTTGGTCGCGCCGGCGCGGGGATTCGGCTATGTGTGGAACGCGATGACCTCTTTGCGCTTGGGCTGGGCGCGCGACGCCGAAAAGGGTTTCTGCGCTGAGAAATCAGGAATTCACCGGCGGACGCCATTGCCAGCCGCGACGTGCCGTCGTGTACGCCGGACAACCTCTTCAACTTTGCCACGCCACGGCCGGCTGGACGCCGCTGTTCCTCCTGCCAGGGGAGGACGCCACAGGCGCAACCGGTGCCAACCGTCCGCCAGCGCGGCCGCCGGGCAATACCACCACCCGACCTGTGGAGAACGGGCTCATCTACGCCCGCCGCCCCGCTCAGCCGCTCATGCTCGACGGCAACCTGGATGACTGGCCCGACGCCTGGCTCCCCGTCGCCAACGTGGTCCAGGTGCAGGATCGAGCGTTCATCGGCGGCAACGACTTGACCACTTGCGCGTCCAACTTGCGTGGAGCGACCAGGGCTGGTGGTCGCCGCCGCGCGTCAAGACGACATCTTCAGCCCCGGGCCGGGCACCGGATCTGTGGCAGGGCGACGGCCTTGAACTCCAGTTCGATGCGCGCCTTTCTGATGACTACACGAATACGTCAACCTGCCCGACGGGGGCAAACGACTCTATTTCGGGTCCGGCCGTGACACGGGCATTCGCTCCATTGCGCTGGATGAAAACGGCGACTTTGTGGGGGAGCCGCGCGAGGAATTCTTCTTGGCCCAGTTCGAAGGCAGCGCCAACGACAAGGGCCAACGCATCACCTTCACCCATGAGAACCAGATGGTAATCAAGGGGATTGACTTCAACTTTACCCTGCGGGCCGCCAGCGAACCACGGCGCAATCTCTACACCTTTGCGCTGAACCCCGAGTCACAAACCTGGGAGCTACAGAGCATTGAGGCGGACCCCGTCTAAGCCCTGTTGACATATTGTGCCGCACGCGAATACAAAGAAGTCCGGCTTCTGCGAGAAGCCGGACTTCTTGGAAGCCGGACTTCTCACACAGAAACGAGCGAACTCCCATGCAGGACAGCGTATTCTGGACCGACGATTGCCCCCGCCCGGCCGATTTGCCGGTGACGGATGCCCCGTCCACCGTCGACGTGGCGGTCATCGGCAGCGGCTACACGGGGCTGAACGCGGCCATGGCCCTGGCGGACCAGGGCGCACGCGTGGCCGTGCTGGAAGCCGAGACCATCGGCTGGGGCGCGAGCAGCCGCAACGGCGGCATGATGACCACCGGCCTCAAGGAGGACATGCCCGTCATCGCCAAGCGGGTCGGCCTGGAGACGGCGCGCCGGTTCTGGGCGTGGGCGCTGGCCTCCATCGACCACGTGGCGCGCACCGTGGCCGACGAGGGCATCGACTGCGCGTTCGACCGCCCGGGCCATCTCTACCTGGCCTACAAACCGGCCCACTTCGAGCACATGCGCGACGCCGTGACCTGGTACGCCGACAATCTGGACTACCACGACATGCACGCGCTCGGGCCGGACGAGCTCGCGCCCGAGATCGGCAGCCGCGCCTATCACGGCGCGCTCGTGGACACGCGTGCGGGCGCGGTCCACCCGGCCCGCTACGTCTTCGGGCTGGCCCAGGCCGCAGCCCGCCGGGGCGTGAGCCTGGTGGAGCATGCCCGTGTCAGCCAAATTCAGCGCACGGACCGGGGCTTCCGGCTGGTCACGCCGCGCGGGTTGGTCAACGCCACCGAGGTGCTGGTGGCCACCAACGGCTACACCGGTGACGTGGTCCCCGCGGTGCGCAACGGCGTCTTCCCGGTGGGCAGCTACATCATCACCACCGCGCCGCTGGTCCCGGCGCTGCAAGCCGAGTTGAGCCCGCGCGGGCGCATGTTCTTCGACAGCAAGAACTTCCTCAACTACTTTCGGCTCACGCCCGACGGGCGCTGCTCTTCGGCGGACGCCACAACCTGTCGCCCCATCTGGACGTCCACGCCAGCGCGCGCATGATGCAAGCGCGCATGGTCGAAGTCTTCCCGCAACTGGCCAGCGTGCCGCTGAGCCACACGTGGCGCGGCCGCTTGGGCCTCACCTTCGACCTCATGCCCCATGTGGGCCGCCTCAAGGAGGGGCCGCACCAGGGCGTCTGGTACGCGTACGGCTTCGCGGGCCACGGGGTCTCGGTGGCCAGCTACCTGGGCGCGGAGGTCGGCAAGGTCATCGCGGGCGTCGCCGCGCCCAGCGTCATGGCGGCGACGCGCCAGCCGCGCTACTTCTTCACCAAGTACGACCGGGTTTACCTGCCGCTGGTCTCGTCCTGGTTCCGCCTGCTGGATCGCGTGGCATGAAGAAAACACGTCTCACCAAACCTGAAATCATGAGTCCGGTCGGCTACTGGCCGCAGTTGCATGCGGCGGTCGAAGCGGGGGCCGACGCCGTCTACTTCGGGCTGAAGCATTTCACCGCGCGTGCCAAAGTCGGCTTCACGTTGACCGAGTTGCCCGACGTCATGCGCACGTTGCACGGCCGGGGCGTGCGCGGCTACGTCACCTTCAACACGCTGATCTTCGACCACGAGTTGCACGCGGCGGCCGAGTCCCTGGCCGCGATCGCCGCCGCGGGCGCGGACGCCATCATCGTGCAGGATGTGGCCGTGGCGCAACTGGCCCGGCGCATCGCCCCGGATCTGGAGATCCACGGCAGCACGCAGATGAGCATCACCAGCGCCGAGGGCATCACCCTGGCCCAGGAGTTCGGCGTGACCCGGGTGGTGCTGGCGCGCGAACTCTCGCTGGACGACATCCGCGTCATCCGCGGCCAGACCGACTGCGAGTTGGAGATCTTCGTCCACGGTGCGCTCTGCGTCTCCTACTCCGGCCAGTGCTTCTCGTCGGAAGCATGGGGCGGGCGCAGCGCCAACCGGGGCCAGTGCGCCCAGGCCTGCCGCCTCCCCTACGACCTGCTGGTGGACGACGTGGTCACGCCGCTGGGTGATGCGCGCTACCTGCTCTCGCCCGGCGACCTCTACGCGCTGCGCCAGATGCCCGAAATCGTGGAGATCGGCATCAGCGCGCTGAAGATCGAGGGGCGCTACAAGGACGCCGA
>JAWKOK010000015.1:0-98826 GCA_041391205.1 Caldilineaceae bacterium | reverse complement strand
GGGGATCAGGCCAAAGGGGCCCAATGCTGCACCGACCAGCGCGCCTCCCAACGTTGCCTGAGACACGTCCAAATCTCTGCGTGCATAGATCCGGGGTGTGACGATCCCACCCACGGCGCCCCACGCAATGATCCAGATCAATGCGGCGGTGAAAATCTGACTATTGGCCATAGACCAATCCTTGCTGAGGATTGTGTGGAAAAGTGCGCAGAATCAAACCGAAGTCGGTTGGTCCGGATTCCGGTGGCAAAGCCGACCCGCCGGAATCCGGACCAACACCTCCCGCACGGTGTCATGCCTCTGACAACGGCATGGTGCGGTCCCGTGCGGAAGGTGTGAATGCAATGCGTGTGCGGACTACTCTTGGCCCACCCAGATAATCTCGCCGGTCTGGTAGACCTCGGGGAAGACCACAGGCGCGTCCAGCGAATCCTGGCCCTCTTCCTGATACTGCACGATGGTGATGGCCGGATCCGGGAATTGATGCCACCACTTGGGATCCTTACCCGCTGCCTCCGGCGGGTTGCTGGAATTCACCGGGAAGGTGATGGTACCCAACGCGCCCACATACTCGATGTTTTCCAGCGCAGCGATGATGGCAGCCGGATCCGTGGTGCCGGCCTCTTCGATGGCCTGGGCAATGATCATGATGGAATCGTAGGCTTCCAGGGCATAGGATTCCGCCGTGGTCTTGCCTGTGCGCTCGACATAGCGCTCCACAAAGGACGTGGCCACGTCGTTGTACAGGTCAACCGGCAGGCCGACGCGCCGGAGGAAGCAGAGATTGCCGTCCGGCACGTTGGTCCAATAGGCGCTGCTTTCGAGGCCGTCCTGGTTGCACAGCATGGGCACATCCTGCGGGCCGATGCCCTGTTCCGCCGCCTGCTGCTGGAAGTTGAAGCCGGCCTCACCCGTGTTCAGCACCAGGATGAAGTCCGGATTAGCGGCGCGAATGCGCTCGATGATGCCGGAGAAATCCTGCGTGCCGATGTCGGTTTGGAACGTCTCCGACTCGATTCCGGCAGCCTCCAGGCCGGCAGCGGTCTCTTGCGCCGCGGGAATGCCGTAGTCGGTATTTTCGGTCAGAATGACGACCTTTTCGATGGTGTACGGCAGACTGGTCAGCCAGTTCAGGTCAACCGCGGTTACTTCAGAGTTGAGCGGGGCAATGCGGAAGATCTCCGGATACATGGAGCTGGTAATGGTGTCGTTCCACGTCTCGGCGAAGACCACCGGGATGCCGTTTTCGTGGGCCACTTCCTTGGCCGCCACACCCACCGAACTGTGATATCCACCCCCCACCGCGACGACGCGGTCTTGGTTGATGAGCTTTTCCATCACTGCGGTGCCACGTTCGGGCAGGCCCTCGGTGTCTTCAACGATCAACTCGACCGGCCGCCCCAGGAGACCGCCATTGGCGTTGATCTCCTCTTCGGCGATGCGCATGGCGTCGACCATGGCTTCGCCACCGACCACGGTGCCGGGTGCGGATAACGGGGCAGCGCGCCGATCTTGATGACCTCACCCTCGGCGGCCGCGTCGGCGGCGGCGCCTCTTCGGCCGGGGCTTCCGTGGCCTCTGCGGCCGGGGCTTCGGCTTCCTCGGCGGGCGCAGCTTCCTCAGCGGCTGGCTCGCCCACGGTCTCCTGGGCCGCCGGTGCACCACATGCGCTGAAGGCCAGCGCCAGCACAACCATGAGTCCGATCAGCAACGGAAATGAGAGACTTCGTTTCATGCGGTTCTTCTCCTTGACTTCTGACTTGATGTCTAGCACGTTACGTGTCACGCCAAAGTACAGTGTGAACAATCCCAGTCGTTTGCGCACAGGGGCATTGGTCGGTGACTGGACCGGTGCACCAGCCCATCGCTACAGGCACGATCACGACATCTGTCACGACAGCCGCACATCTTGGCCGCCCCAGCAACGACCTGCCTGGAAGCGAGCACAAGAAAACAGCACATCATTGCACGTCCCAAGGAACGGCAATTCACGCAACTGCCGGCAGGTCTACGCCCGCCGAATGCACGTGCGGATCACATGCGTGATAACAACGAACTGTACGTCCTGAACCTGAAGCAACGCTGTTGATAGAAGACCGAGGAATTTGGTCAACTTGAAACCTATCCGAACGCAAAGTCCGACTTCACCATCGTCCCTTATGGGCACGGATTGCCGCAGGGAACTCTCGGATAGATCGCTGATGTTTTTGGGCAGTGAAGCTACGACTTGCCCGGCAAACGACCGCCGGGAGTATAGCACGGCAGCAATTTGCCCGTCAATTCAGCCAATGGGCCGGGGCGGTGGCGCGTATCGATTGTGATATGTCGGCGTTGCGTCAAGCTGTCTCTACCGTGCGCAGGATCGTGGGTCCTGTCGCATCAGTCGACGATCAGGGGACGGATTGCACCGCTGCCTGTGGCATAGATCGGCGGCCAGATGACCCGCATGGCATCGGCCGGCTGGAGCGGTTCGGTGTATTGGAGGAACAAGATTTGCACGTTGGGCCACTGATGCCACATCCACGGGGGCTCGGTTTCGGCATCGGGAGGGTTGCTGCTGTTGAAGGGGAACATGTACCGTCCGCCGGCCAACACCACGTCGCTACGCTCCAGCGCCTTCACAATTGCCGGTGAGTCCAGCGTGTCGGCGCGGTTGATGGCATCCGCCAGCAGACGGAAGGCGTCGTAGGCGGCGAAGGCGTAGCGCTCCGGCCACATGTCGAAGTAGCGCTGGTAGCTCTCGGCGAAGGCGTGGCCCACGGGCGACACCGTGGACGGCCAGGGTCCGTTGCGTTTGACGATGGTATACGCGCCATCCGGCACAGTCGACCAGAACTGCTCCGCATCCAGCGCCATTTCGGTGTTGATCAGCAGCGTGCCGTTGACGGGGCTGATGCCGGCATCGATCAACTGTTGCTGAAACTCCATGCCCGTGCCGTTGCGCAGATAGATGAAGATCGCCCCGGGCAGCGTCTCCATGTCCACAATGCGCGCGATGACCGGCGAGAAGTCGCGCATGGGCAGGTCGACCAGAATCGTCTTGATGTCGATGTCGGATTTGGCCATCCACTCCTCGTTCTGCGCCATGAGCACCTGCCCGTACGCGCTGTTCTCCACCACCTGCACCACGGAGCGCGTATCCAGATTTTCCACGTCCAGCGTGGAAGACAGCCATGCGGCATTCGCCTCCACCAGTTGGGAAAACGCCGGCGCAATGCGAAAGACTTCGGCATAGAGCGAGGACGTCAGTTCGTCGGCCGAGGCTTCGGCGATGATCAACGGGATGCCGTAGCGATGGGCGATGTCACTCACCGCGCTGGCCACGTTGCTGTGGTAGAGGCCCACGATCCCGCGCGCGCAGTCTTCCAGAATGAGCCGCTCGGCCATTTGGGCCCCTTGGCTGGGAATGCCGCTGGTGTCGTACGTCACCAGACGGACAGTCTTGCCCAGCACCCCGCCGGCCGCATTGACATCATCCACGGCGATGTTGAGCGCGGTCTGCATGGCAAAGCCGTGGCGCATCGCGCCCGGATTGGAGAGCGGCAGCAGTGCGCCGATGACGATTTCATCAAGTTGGTCGGAATCTGCCACGGGGCAGGCGGCGGTGGCCGGTGGGGTGGGCGTAGTCGTCACCGGGACGACGCGTGTCACTTCGATCACCACCGGAGTCGGCACGGCCGTCGACGTCGCCGGCGGCTCGGGGTCCGCCTGGGCCTGCGTGCTACAGCCGCAGGCCAACACTGCAACCAAGGCGCCGACGGCGCAAAGAAATGCCACGCGTGCAGTCACGAGCCTGCTCCGCATGCCAATGTGCCAGTCGGAGCGCCGCTGGAGAGTGAGCCTCTGTGGCGCTGATGAGATCGGGGGCTTGGGGCCGGCATCCTCACACACTTTCTACACCAGACTTCTTGTAGCGCAGCTCCGTTCGGCAGATCCCGGCACGCGTGGAACACCGGTGTCGACCAGTCGGATCAGCGCAGAATGTCCGTCCCGGTAAAACCCCGGCTGCGAGGGGCCGGCGGATTTCACCCGTGGTACAGATATCGACTTTCTGCCGTAGTATTTCCGCTGCAACGTGTTTGCATCAAGGTTTGGCATGCGTTCCAGCCATAGGCTGTTCACTGCAGGAGGGGGATTGGGAATTTGTGACGACATGTTGGGGGCAGGATGTCTTGTACGTCAAAATTGGCCACAGTCATGTACGCAGACGAGTATAGCATCGCGCTGCAGACTGGTCAAACGTCCTTGCGTTCTTGGGTGCATCACAGATTCGGGGCAGACTTCCCGGAAGCCCTCATGCGAGACCCCTAGCACAGCCGTTCCCGTGAGGGCTTCCGGGAAGTCTGCCCCCATAGAAGACCGCCGTATGCGGACGAGACTCGGTCCACTTTCGGACCGGCAACCTACGCCGGCGCGCGGCCCATTTGGCAAAACCGCCGGCTGTCTGCTAGCATTTCGTCCTATGATGACGCAACCATCGAAGCCACACCGGCTCACCCGGCGGACGATCTTGCTTCCGTTGCTGGCCTTGTTGCTGGCCTTGTTGCTGGCGTGCATGCCACGCCTCGCCACGGCCCAGGAGACGCTGCCGGACCCAGCACAGCAAGTCCTCACCCTGGTCAACCAGACACGCGCCAACAACGGTCTCGCACCCTTGGCGCTCAATCCGCTGCTGGTGACCGCGGCCCAATCCCATGTGGACGACATGGTCGCCAACCACCTCTACAGCCACACGGGCAGCGACGGCAGCAGCGTGCGCGCCCGGGCGCGGCGCATCGGCTATACCAACGGCAGCGATGTCAGCGAGAACTGGGTCGCCAGCAGCGGACCCGAAGGCGCCATGGCCTGGTGGATGAACAGCTACGTCCACCGCGGCAACATCCTCAACAGCAAATGGAACGAGATCGGCGTCGGCACCAAGCGCGACCCCAACAACGGGATGCAGATCTTCGTCCTCGTCTTCGGCGGCGGCCAGGACGGCGCCCCGCTCCCCGCGCCGGTGGAGAGCACGGTCTACACGCCGCTTGAGGTTCCGCCCGGCGGCCTGCGCTACACCGTCCAGAGCGGGGACACACTCTCGACCATCGCCACACGCTACGGCGTCAGTTGGCAGACCCTGGCCAATGCCAACAGTCTCGGCGAATTCAGCGTCTTGCAGATCGGACAGACGCTCTATCTCCCGGGCAGCGGCGTGTCGACTGTTGCCATGGGCATCGGCGGCCCCACCGACGCCCCTGCGCCCGAGTACATGGTCAAGAGCGGCGACACGCTGATCTCCATCGCCATCCACCACAACATCTCGTGGGAAGCGTTGGCCGCAGCCAACGGCCTGGGCGAACACTCCGTGCTCCAAATCGGGCAACTCCTGCGCATTCCCGGCCAACCGGCCGCCAAGTCCGCCGACACGGTTGCCCAGGCGGAATCGCTGCCCCAGACCCACGTGGTGGCGCCGGGCGAAACAATCATCACCATCGCCCAACGCTACAGCCTTGCCTGGGGCGAACTCCTCCGCATCAACAACCTGGACGACAGCACCATTCTCCAAGTCGGCCAAGTCATCACCCTCCGCTAGCAACTTCCACATGGCATGGCCACAGATGGACACAGACAAACACGGATAAGGCAAAAACGCGGACATTTCTCTTCTTCATTTATCGACCCGTGCGTTCGCCGACAAATCAACTCCCAATCTCTGTTTTTGTCGTTTAATCTGTGTTCATCCGTGTCCATCTGTGGCCGCCTTTGATCATGCATCGTCGAAGGCGGCTTTGACGATGGCCTGGGCCTCGTCCAGAAGCTGATCCAGATGCGCTTCGCCCTTGAAACTCTCGGCGTAGATCTTGTAGATATCCTCCGTCCCCGAGGGGCGCGCGGCGAACCAGCCGTTCTCCGTGGTCACCTTGAGGCCGCCGATGGGTGCATCGTTGCCCGGCGCGCGCGTCAGCTTGGCGGTGATGGCCTCGCCCGCCAGCGACGTCGCGGTGACATTGTCCGGGCTCAGGTTCTTGAGCACGTCCCGCTGTGCCCGTGACGCCGGCGCGTCCAGCCGCCGGTAGACCGGGTCACCATACTGTGTGGTCAGTTCCTGGTAGTGCTCGCCCGGATCCCGCCCCGTGACCGCGGTAATTTCGGCCGCGAGCAGGTCCATGATGATGCCGTCCTTGTCGGTCGTCCACACGGTGCCGTCCCGGCGCAGGAACGACGCGCCCGCGCTCTCCTCGCCGCCGAAGCCGTAGTCGCCCGAAATCAGGCCGTCCACAAACCACTTGAAGCCCACCGGCACCTCGGCCAGCCGTCGGTCCAGCCCGGCCGCGACCCGGTCGATCATGGAGCTGGAGACCAAAGTTTTGCCCACGGCCGCACGGTCGCTCCAGGCGGGGCGATGGCGGAAGAGGTAGTTGATGGCCACGGCCAAGTAGTGATTGGGGTTCATCAGCCCGGCGCTGCGGGTGACGATGCCGTGGCGGTCGAAGTCCGGATCGTTGCCGAAGGCGATGTCGAACTGGTCGCGCAAGGCGATGAGACTCGCCATGGCATAGGGCGACGAGCAGTCCATGCGGATCTTGCCGTCTTTGTCCACGGTCATGAAGGCGAAGGTCGGGTCGACGCGCGGGTTGACCACCTGGATGTCCAGGCCGTAGAGGTCCACAATCGGGCCCAATAGCCCACACCCGCGCCGCCCATGGGATCGGCCCCGATCTTGAGGCCCGCACTCCGAATCGCCGGAATGTCCACCACATTGGCCAGGTCGCGTACGTAGGGCATGACGAAGTCGTAGTGGGTGACGGAGGGCGCGTGCAGCGCCTTGCGCAACGGCAACCGCTGCACCGCCGTCAGATTCCGCGCCAGGATGGTGTTGGCCCGGTTCTGGATCAACTCGGTCGTATCGGTATCGGCCGGGCCGCCCGAGGGGGGATTGTACTTGAAGCCGCCGTCGGCCGGCGGGTTGTGGGACGGCGTGATCACCACCCCGTCGGCCTGGACGCCGGGATGCTCCTGGTTCCACGTGAGGATGGCGTGGGAGATGACCGGCGTCGGCGTGTAGCCAAGCCCGCCTGGATGTAGACGTCCACATCATTGGCCGCAAAGACCTCGATGGCCGAGTAGAGCGCAGGCTGGGAGAGCGCGTGGGTGTCCATGCCCAACATGAGCGGCCCGGCGATGTTCATGGAGCGCCGGTAGTCGCAGATGGCCTGGGCGATGGCCAGGATGTGATCCTCGTTGAAGCTGCCGTCGGTGGACGTCCCCCGGTGGCCGGACGTGCCGAAGCTCACCTGTTCGGCCCGCGCGTTGGGGTCGGGTTTGACTTCGTAGTAGTGGGCGATCAGGTCGGGAATGTTTTCCAGCAGGTCGAGCGGGGCAGGTTTGCCTGCCAAGGGATCCAAAGCCATGAAGCGTCTCCTTTGGGTAGGTGTTCGGTCGATTTTGGCGCGGGGGCGAGCGCATCATTTCGGTTGTGTGTCGGGCGCTACAACATGGCCGCCAGCGCCGCGGCGGCAAATGCGCCGATGTCGACGACCGGCTTTGACAGCGCCGCGCGCAGGACCGCGACCGTCGCGGGCGGGTGGCCGAAGTAGTCGAGCACCACACATTGGCGTGCTGCCGCCGCAGCGCCAATGGCCTCCACTTCGTCCACCTGCGCCGTGATCACCTGGGCATCAAAGCCTGCGTCGCGCCAGCGAGCACGCATGGGTGCTTCCTGGGCCGCAAACGGGCAGACCACCAGCGGCCGGGTCCAGCCCCATGTGCGCAGCGTCGCCACCGTCAGCTCGAACGGCTTGACCAGCGGCACGCGACTGGTCACGGTGCGGAAGGTGCCCGCGCACATGAGCAGAATCGCGGCCACGTCCGCGTCTTCCAGCCGCTGCACGGCCGCCTGCATGCGGGACAGCAGGAACGCCTCGTCCACGACCACGGTGGCGCCGCAATCGGCGCCGTCAGCCAGGCGCGTGGTCAACGGGAACGCGCCCGTGGCCGGCGGGATGGCGTCGGCCTGGAGCCCGTCCAGCGCGCCCGCTTCCACCTGGGCGAAGGGCGCCAGCACCGGCAGCATCTGCACCAGATCTGGGCGGGGGCTTTGGCCGATGGTCAGGAGGCCGATGCGTTTGTCCGCGCTATGGTTTGCGCCGGTGCGTGCTTCGCCGGTCTGTTGCATGGGGCCTTCTCGTCGTGGTGCACCGGCACGTTGGTCATGCGATCCTGCCGGCGCAATTTCTCGTGATCCTGCGCGGCGCGGGTATGATGAAGCGATGTAGGTCCGCCACGTCAGCCACGACCATGCCCGCGCCACTTCGATGATACCGCAAGGAGGGCAGAGGTCGCAATCGTTCACCCTCCTTGCGGACGCACACGGAAATGAGTTCGTCATGCAGCCCAGCCAGGTTAAAGCAACGCCGCAACTCCAGGCGAGCACGCCGGTGCTCTTCGCCGTCCTGCTGCTGGTGGACAGCCTGCATTTCATCTTTGCCCGGGCGCTGCTGCCGCTGGTCCCCCCGACCACGTCGGCCATGTACGTGCTGCTCATCGGAGCGCTCCAGGTGGGCATCTTCGGCGTGGTCACCCGGCGTCTGCAATGGACGCTGGCGGCCGTCCACTGGCGTTTCTTCCTGGTCGTCGGCTTGTTCGTGGCCGCCAGCACCGCGCTCAACTACGCGGCCGTGGCCTTCATCGACGCGGGCACCGCGTCCATGCTGGGCAAGATGACCACGCTCTGGTCGCTGGGCTTCGGCCTGCTTTGGCTACACGAAGGCCTCAGCCGCCGCCAGATCGCGGGCGCGGCCGTGGCCGTGGTCGGCGTCTTCGTCATCACCTTCCAGCCGGTGGAATACCTGCGCGTCGGCTCGCTGATGATCGTGGTCTCCACTTTTCTCTACGCCGCGCACGCCGCCGTGGTCAAGCGCTACGGCAACGACATGGAGTTCACCAGCTTCTTCTTCTTCCGCCTCCTCTTCACCGGCGGCTTTCTCCTGAGCTTTGCCCTCGTCCAGGGCGTGCTGGTCTGGCCCTCCCTGCGCGCCTGGCAGATTCTGCTCCTGGCCGCGACGGTGGACGTCACCATCAGCCGCTCGCTCTATTACCTGGCCCTGCGGCGGCTGCCCATCAGCCTCTTCTCCATCATCCTGACCCTCAGCCCGGTGATCGCCGTGGTCTGGTCGCTGCTGCTCTTCCACACCTTCCCCGCGCCCCAACAACTGCTGGGCGGCGTGATGGTGCTGCTGGGCGTCCTCCTGGCCACCTGGCGCGCGCGGCGTTGACCGCGATTCGAGTTGTCAGCGCCGCCAACGTCTGGACTTCCCGGAAGTGGAGAGAATTCACCGCGCCTGCCTCTGCTGGTATAATCCCAGCGACATTTGTGCATTCCTGTGGAACCACGACCATGCAAGCGACTTGGAGACCGCCCCATCCGGCCTTCGCGGCCCTCATCGACGCGCTGTTGGACGAGACGGCGCCGATCCACGTGGTCGGCGGGATCGTGCGCGACGTGCTCATGGACCGCGCCGGGCGCGACGCCGATGTGGATCTGGTGGTGCAGAGCAACGCGCTGTTTGTGGCCAAGGCGGCCGCCGATCGGCTGGGCTGGGCCTACTTTCCGCTGGATGAAGCCCGGGATGTGGCGCGCCTGGTCTTCAACCCGGACGGGGTCAAGCCCCTGGTCTGCGACGTGGCCGGCATGCGCGGGACGAGCCTGGAGAGTGACCTGCGCGCCCGCGACTTCACCATCAACGCCATGGCCTTCACGCTGACGCCCGATGCCCCGCCCCGGCTGGTCGATCTCTTCGACGGCCAGGGCGACATTGCGCGCAACGTGATCCGCACCGTCGGCCCCACCAGCCTGGCCGAGGACCCCCTGCGCCTGTTGCGCGCCGTCCGCTTCGCCGTGCAGTTGGACTTCACCATCGATCCCGTGACCGAGGAGCAGATCCGGCGGCTGTCGGGGTCGCTGCGCAGCGTCAGCGCGGAACGCATCCGCGACGAACTGTGGAAGGCACTGGCGGCGCCTCGGCCCCAGCGCGCCATGGACGATCTGCGCCGCCTTGGCCTGCTCTTGCAGACCTTGCCCGAGCTGTACGCAACCATCGGCGTGGCCCAGTCGTATCCTCACTATCTCGACGTCTACGATCACACCATGCTGGTGGTGGAGCACGCGGCCGAACTGCGCGACTGGATCGCGGGCAGCGGCGAGGATGTGCCCGAGTACACGCCAGGCTGGCAGGCGGTGCTGGCGCCCTGGCGCACCGAACTGCGCCGCCACTTTTTGCAGCCGCTGGCCGGCGGACGGCGGCGGGTGGACTGGCTGGTCTGGCACGCGCTGCTCCACGACATCGGCAAGCCCGAGACCCGCAGCCAGGAGCGCCAACCCAACGGCCGCGTCGTCTTCCGCTTCTTTGACCACGAGACCGTGGGCGCGGATCTGGCCGAGGCACGGCTGGACGCGCTGCGCTACAGCCGCCAGGAGATCGCGCTCGATCGCGCCGTCATCTTGGGCCACATGCGGCCGCATCACCTGGAAAACAGCTTCGCCATGCAGCCCATCAGCCGGCGCGCGCTCTACCGCTTCTTCCGGGACACCGGCATTGCCCAGAGCAAGGACTCGGCCGCACTGGACACGTGGCTGCTGGCGCTGGCCGACGTGCAGGGAACCTACGCCGAGCGGCCGCCCAATTGGTCCGAGTACCTGACCCACACGGAACAGGTGCTGGCCTACGCCTTCACCGACCAGGGCGCGGCCGATGTGCGCCGCCGTCCGCTGGTGGACGGGTTCGCCGTCATGCGTCATCTGGACCTGACGCCCGGCCCGGCCATCGGGGCGCTGCTGGCGCAGATCTTGGAAGCCCAAGCCGCGGGCGACATCAGCACGCCGGAAGAAGCCCTGGCCCTGGCGCAGACGTTGCAGGCTGGGGGCGACGCGAACTAATCCAGTTGGCCCTGGCATTGGCGTTGGGTTATGATACCCGCATATGGACAACCATGTCTGCCCGTTTCTGGGCACGTTGGACGAAACCTACAAACGTGGTCCCCACGTGGACTACCCCAGCTTTGAAAACCGCTGTCTGGCCGTGGACGAGTACGGCGAAGACGAAGCCTGCGTGGTCATGCTCAGCGATCAGGCCACCTTCTGCCTCTCCAGCGGCCACGCCCTCTGTCCACGCTATCAGGCCGCGCAGGAAGCCGCGGCCACCAAGGAGAGCCGCCGGCGCCGCGCGGCAAAGCGTCCGCCCCCGCGGGCTGCGCCGCCGGCCTCACCTCCGATTGGCTGCAATCGAGCCTGGATGAACTGGACCAGGATCTGGATGACGGCGACGACTCGCCGCTCAACCGGCGTCTGTGGGGCTGGATCGGCGCGGTGCTCATCTTTCTCACGGTCTTCGTCTGCGGCGGCAGCGTGGCCGTCTTCGTGGGCTGGCAGGCCGTAAGCAGCAGCCTCCTGCCCACGCCGATCGATGCAACGGGCGGGCTTGCCGCCGTGCCGCCGGTGTTGACGCAGCAGCCGCTCGTGCTGGTCATCACGTTGACGCCGGCAAGCGACGGCCCGGCGACCGCCACGCCGGGCGCCATCATCGCCGCGCCGACGCAACGGGCCGACTTCGCCTTCCCGCCCGCGGTGACCGCGACGCCGGGTGGATCGGGCACGCGGCGGCAGCGGCGTGATCGTGGTCAACCCCAACGTCTTCGCCCACGCCGACCCTGCCGCCCGCCCCCACAGAGCCGGCCACATCGGTGGTCGCGCGGTGGTGGACATGAACGCGCCGGTGCCCGAAGCGCCCACGCCGGCCCACGCCCACCTTCGAGATTCCCACCAGCACGCCCGTGCCCAATGAGCCGACCGCCACCGCCACGCCCACGCTGGGTCCGCCGGTGGTCATCTTCCGCGCCGACAGCCGGCAGCTCATGGAGGACGAGTGCACGCTGGTGCGCTGGAACGTGCAGAACGTGCGCGAGGTCTACTACGAGGGCCTGGGCGTCTCCGGCCAAGGCAGCCACGAGGAATGCATCAGCGACGACTCGGAGACCTACACGTTGATGGTGGTGCTGGGCACCGGCGTGACCGAGATCTACACGACCACGGTCACGTACCTTGCGCCCACGCCCACGCCCACCTTCACGCCCACGTGGACGCCCTTCCCGGTCTACACGCCCACGTGGACGCCGGAGCCGCCGCCCGTCACGCCCACGCCGGTGAAGACCTACGGCGTCGACCTGCTCCTGGCCGGGGGCAGCCAACAGACATGTGACGCGGGCGCGACCTGTCGCGTGGGCGTCAGCGTGACCAACTTGGGCAACCAGGTGGACGATCTCACCGTGCAGATCGTGGGGGCGGGCGGCTGGCCGGCACAACTCTGCCGCATGGACGGCGTTTGTGCCGCAAGCGCCCTGACCATTTACAATGTGGGTCCGGGCACGGCCGGGACCATGAACCTGGTTGTGGAGGTTCCGGCCGGCGCCGCGGGACAAACCCAAACCTACACCCTGGAAGCAGCCAGCGCCAACACGGGCGGTGCGGTCCGCTCCGATGCCGTGCTGGTGGAGCTTCAGGGGCAGTAACCACAGGAATCATGACCGTTCTCGTTATCATTGCCGTCATCGCCTTCCTAATCGCCGTCAACGGCCTCTACGTCGCGGCGGAATTTTCCGCGGTGAGTGCGCGCCGACCACGGCTGGCGCAGATGGCGGATGACGGCGACCATCTGGCCCAGGTCATGCTCAACATTGTGGAAGACCCCCGCCGGCTGGATGCGTACGTGGCGGCGTGCCAGTTGGGCATCACCGTCTCCAGCCTGGTCCTGGGCTTCTACGGCCAATCGCGCATCATGGCGCTCTTGCAACCCTGGCTGGAGAGCATGGGTCCCAGCGTGCAGACGCTCTTTCAGGCCTTCGGCGCCACGGCCATTCTGCTCTTTCTCACCGTGATCCAGGTGGTGCTGGGCGAGCTGGTGCCCAAGAACATCGGCGTGCAGTATCCCGAAAAGCTCAGTACGCTCACCGCGCGGCCCATGCTCTGGTCCATGCGTGTCTACCGCCCGCTCATTTGGATCTTCAACGGCAGCGGCCAGATTCTTCTGCGCCTCATGGGCGCGCACGCGGTGGCCGAACACGCCCACGTCCACTCGCCGGAGGAGATCCTCATGCTGGTGGAGGAGAGCGGCGCGGGCGGCATTCTGGACACGGAGGAGCGCCGCCTCCTGGTCAACACCCTGCAACTGCGCGACCTCAACGCGCGCAAGGTCATGATTCCCCGCAATCGGATGCTGGTGGGCTCGGTGGACGGGACATGCGGGGCGCTGCTCCGGCGGCTGGCCAACTCGCCCTACTCGCGCATGCCCATCTACGACGGCTCCATCGACAACATCATCGGCGTCGTCCACCTCAAGGACCTCATGCGCGTCTACTATCAACGCCACGGCCAGAGCACACCGGGAGCCGACGAACCCGTCCCCGATGACGGCTGGAGCGTGCGCAGCGTCATGCACCCCGTGGCCCACGTGCCCGAATCGGTGGAAGTGGGCGAAGTGCTGACCCAGATGCAGCGGGCCCACTACAACCTGGTCATCGTGGTGGACGAATACGGCGGCACCGCGGGCATGGTCACCATCGAAGACTTGGTGGAAGAGATCATCGGCGAATTCGAAGACGAGTTCGACGCCGAGAACCCGCCGCTCGCGGTGGGCGAGGACGGCCGCATCTACGTGCGCGGTGACGTGCTCGTGGAGGACATCAACGATGCGCTGGAGATTGCGCTGCCCGTCGACGGCGTCGACACCATTGGCGGGCTCATGTTGAGCAAGGCGGGCAAGATTCCGGCCGTGGGCGACAAAGTGCTGGTCGGCAGCATTGAGTTCCGCATCGAAAAGGTGGTGCGCAATGGCGTGACCGCGGTGAGTTTCCCGGCCGACGAGGAGTTGCTCGCACGTGCCCAGCCTGCGGCCGAGGAGTTCTGAGCAGATGGCCGAATATCTCATCCCCATTGGCGTCATCATCGTCCTCATCATCGTCAACGGCTTCTTTGTGGCCGCCGAGTTCGCCTTGGCCGCGGCCCCGCGTACCCGCGTGGCGCAGATGGCGGAGGACGGTTCGGCCGCGGCGCGCCACGTGCTGGACGTGCTCAACTCGCCGCCGCACATCAACCGTTACCTCTCCACCGCGCAGGTCGGCATCACCATCGCCAGCCTGGGTCTGGGCATGTACGGCGAGCACGCGGTGGCCGACTGGCTTCTGGGGCCGCTGGAGCACCTGGGCTGGGTGGGCGACGCGCTGGCCCACACCGTCGCCACCGTGGCGGCCGTCGGCATGTTGACCTACCTACATGTGGTCGTGGGCGAGATGGTGCCCAAGTCGCTGGCGTTGCAGAATGCGGCCCACGCCGTGATCTGGCTCTCCAATTCCATGCGCCTGGCCGAGATCCTCTTCCGTCCGCTCACCGCGGTGCTCAACGGCCTGGGCAACCTCATCCTGCGCCTGAGCGGCCTGCCCCCCGCCGACGTGGAGTCCAAGCTGATCTCGTCCGACGAGCTTTCCTACATTCTAGAGGAGAGCGCGGAAGGCGGGCTGCTGGAGCCGGGCGAGCAGGTTTATCTGGAAAACGTGCTCGACTTCCACGAGCGCATGGTGGGCCAGGTGATGACGCCGCGCAATCGCATGGCGGCGTTGCCGCTGGACGCCGACTTCACCGCCATCATGGAGCAGGTGACCGCGCAAATTCACTCCCGCTACCCCATCTACCGGGAGAACCGGGACGATATCGTCGGCATTCTCCACGTCAAGGATATGGCGCGGTTCGTGGTCAACGGCGCGCAGGGATTCGACCTGGCCTCGCTGGTGCGCGAACCGGTCTTCGTGCCCGAGACGCTCTCGTTGGAGGACATGCTGGCCGATTTCCGCCGCCGCCACGTGCAGATCGCCGTGGTAGTGGACGAGTACGGCGGCACCGCGGGCATCGTCACGTTGGAAGATCTGGCCGAGGAGGTCATCGGCGAGATCCAGGACGAGTTCGACCAGGAGATCGAGCCGCTGGTGGAGGTCACGCCGCGGCAGTTGCTGGTGCGCGGCGATCTGCTGCTGGACGAGATCACGCAGCACTACGATGTGGACTTCGACGACGCCGAGGCGGAGACGGTGGGCGGGCTCATCATGGAGCGGCTGGGGCACGTGGCCGCGCCGGGCGAGGAGATGGTCTACAACGACGTCGTCTTCCGCGTCGAGAGCATCGACGGGCTGGCCGTGGACACGGCACTGGTCACCCTGCCGGAGCCCGAGACGGACAAGGAACTTCCGATCGCCGACGAACCGGAGTAAGCGACTGGACGCCGGGTGTCCACCGGGGCAAAGCGGCCGGGTCAGGGTGTGATGGTGAAGAAGTCCGCACCGGGCGTCGGCGCGATGAGCGTGTCACGTGTGCCCGTGCTCGCGTCGTACAGGCCGACGATGAGGCGCGTGGCCCGGGCGTCCTGGGGCACGCTGTAGTGATCGGTGATCACCTCGTCCACCAGCCAGGTTGAGGTGGGCGCCATGCCCGCCTGGGGCTGGCGGTCCTCCTGCCAGAGCACGGTGTTTTCCCCATCCAACAACTGCACAAAGACGGTCCAATCGCGGGCTTGCAGGGCGCGGGTGCGCCAGGTGAGCTGCACGTCGCGCACCTCGCCACGCGGCTCGACGGCGGCCGCCAACAGGTCGATGCCACCGGACCAGCTTGCCAGCGGCACGGCGTCGGCATCTGCCAGCGGCAGCGGTGCGGGCAGGAGACGCACGTGGCCCAAGACCAGCCGGTCGCCCACCAGGTTGCCACCGGCGTCGGTCAAGGTCACCCGGCTGTTGCGTTGTTCGAAGGGTAGAAGCCGGCGGTCAGCGTGGCCAGGGTCGGCTCCGTGACCGGCGTCGCCAGGCGCGGCGTAGTCGTCGGCAAAGGCCGCGCCCGGCTGCCACTGGCGCGTGGGATGGGTTCCGCCCGCGGGCACACCGTCGAAGTGGTGAGCAGGGTGTCGCTTGCATCGCTCAGGTGGAGGAACAGGTCAGATCCTCGGTGATGACGTGGGTTGCGCCCGGGTCAAGCGCACCGGCAGCGAGCCATCGGCGACCAACGCCGCGCCCGCGAAGTCTACGCCCACCATTTCCCGCGCCGGCCGCGGTGGTGCGTCCAGCGGAAAGCGCAGGCAGCGTGGCGTCCAGCGGCGGCGGCCGCGGCGGCTTCTTCGGTTGGCCCAGAGCGTGGGCAGGGCCACACGGCCAGCCCGACGAAGGTCGCGACCACCGTCCCGTGAACCCACGGCCACGCGCGCGGCAGCAGCCAGCCTGCCAGCCGAGCACCAGCAGCATGGCAACCGCGGGCGCGGCGGCCCGGACCCCAAGCGCGCCTGTTCCCCGAAATCGATGGTGGCGGTCAGTAGAGTACACCGGCCCAGTACTTGCCGAACCAGACGACGATGACCGTCAAGATGCGCCAGTTGGGCAGACGCCGCGTGACCGCGGCCACGACGGCCCGCCGCCGGCGACGAGCGTCAGCAATTGCACCGTGCGCAGGAATGCGGGCGGCGATCCGCCGACACGAAGACGCCCCAGTACAGGTGGAAGAGCCACGGCAGCATGCGCCACAAGTGGGACAGCGACATGGCCTCGGCCCGGCGCAGCGTGGGCAACACTTCACCCGCTGCGCCCAGCGGAATGAGTTCGCCATAGAGCGCCACATTGCGGCCAAACCAGAAGCCCTGCACTCGCCAGCGCCCCCGCCAGGCCAGACCCAGCGCCGCCGCCAACCTTCGCGCCCCGTCCATTCATCGCGCCGTGTCAGCAAGAGCGTCAGCGGGCAGCGCCGTCAGCGCTACCCGCTGTGCTTGGTAAGCACGGCCAGCCGCTGAGTACGCCCACCAGCACCCAGCCCCAGGTACATACGGCCCGGCAAGGAGCGTCACAGCCGCGCGCCAGAGGACTGCGCGGTCAGCGCCGTGGCCCAGATGTCATTGCTCACCGAGACGGACATGAAGAGGAAGAGCGGATTGAACGCCATGGCCGCGAGCACAGCCAGGGCAAAGCCGGGCCGGCCGGGAACCAATGAGCAAGAGGAACCACGTGCACACCAGCGCGGCCGCCGCCGGGCCAACGGACCAGCTGCACGATCCACACCGCCAGCGTGACCGGCCGCGGCTGGCCGGGCGAGGTCGACGGTCCAACGCAGGCTTTCGTCGGGAAAGTAGACGTTCTCGCTGTTGCGCACCCATTCATCCGCGTCCGGCGTAGGGTAGCCACGCCGTGGCAGCCACGCCGGCTGGTATAGCGGCGGGTGCACCACCAGTTCGTAGGAAAACTCGACAACGTCCGCGCTCATCTCCGGCAACCGCCGCTCGCTGCGCAGAAAGTTGACGTAGTTCGTAGCGCGATGGAGTCCGGGGCCTTCCAGCCGCGGGATGACGAAGAGATAGGCTGCGCTCAGGGTGAGGTAGGAGCAGGATCAGGCTGAGGCCGGGGAATCTTCTTTGTCCAGCTTGCGAGAAACGCACAGTCAACTCGCTTCCGCCTTCAACTCCTGCAGTACTTGTCGGCAAAGCCGTGCGCGCTGATCCAGATATCGGGTCGTTCGGCAAGTTCTGCAAATAGAAACTCAAGTTCTGAAAAGGCGAGATGGCGCTTTCTATAGGCGGACACAACGATACCCTACTTCCTCGAACGTTTATCACCCAATCCTCGGGCGACCGCACGAGCGGCAGCGTCATCGGTAACGCCTCGAGCATCGATGGACGGAGAGCTAAACTAGGACGGACAATTTCCCGCCCCAAAACTATGCCTGCTCGTACCGCCCGCAACTGTGTCGCCGGCACCACGGTACAACCGGCCACTTCTGATGTTCCCAAAAAGGCGGATCGTGCGTGCATCTGGTTCACCGCGTACTGCGCCCTGAGTGACGACTTCGTGATAGACCGGTTCGGGTAGCTGGACTTCGTGGTAAGCCGCTAACAGATCCAGACGATTCAGTTTGCCCAGAGCAATGGCCGGGCCGGCATTGCAAATGACCGAGAGCACGTGGATCACCGCAATTCTTCTGCAACCATGGCTTCATCGAAGGGCGGTTCCATGCTACGCACGTGACCCGAACCGGGCAAGTTCAGCGAGGGAAACCTGCCTGTTCTGCCGCCGCCGCAAAAAGACATCCCACCGTGGCTATAGCGTTCGGAAGCCTGTTCAATATACGGATCGCGTAGACCTCGACGCAATATATCATCAATCCTTGGCCGCATTCGCCGTGGCGAGTTGGGCTGCGAGCCGGCGAAACGTTTACTTCTAGTTTTTCTGATGCAGTCATATTGGAGTCCTTTTCTGAAGAGAAACGGCCCCTATCTGACATAAGACTCATGTGCTACGCAGTAGTGTACAAATCGCCACAGGAAATGGTCAAAGATCGTTTCCACCTTATTGAGACGACGAGGAGTACTGGATGGCTGCCGGTTTCAACTGGTAAATCCCGGCGGAAATGGACCCACGATGCTCGCTACTGTAACCGGCTGTCATGATTGGAACCGTGCGAAGCAGTTAAGCGCGATTGTTTGGACAGTGAACGGGATCATCCTCGCTCGCGCTGCCATCCTCTCCCCGAAAGGAGTCTTGCCATGTGCAGACATCATCGACTGCTCGGTGTCTTTGCCGTTCTTCTCATCCTTGCAGCGTGTGCACCGCTTGCCGTCACACCGACGCCACAGGCCGGAACCGGGCCGCAGCCGTCGATTACGCCGCTGGTGAATCCGGCGTCAGCAACGCCCATTCACATTCTGTTCATCGGCAACAGCAACACATTTATCAATCAAGGTCTGGATGTCCATCTAAAAGCAATGGCCGCGACGCATACCGCCGATCACCGTCGATGCGTCCAGTGTCACAATCCCAGAGGCGCCACACTCGCTGAGCTATGGGAGAGGCGATGCCGTCGACGTCATCCACCGGAGATTGGGATGTAGTTGTGCTTCTGAATTGTGGGACCTATTGGCCCGATGAATACGAGGCCGCCGTAACCAAGTTTTTCGGCGTGATCGCCGAATCCGGCACCACACCGCTTATCTTTGCCCAGTGGGATGACATCAATGATCAGGATCAGAGGTGTCACAGCAAGTTGTAGCCGCACGCTCGGGGATTCCTGTTGCGCCGACATCGACCACGTGGGATGGGGTATGTCTGCACGACCAGGCCTATCGTTGCAAGATGACGAAATCGAATGGCACGCTAATGTTCCCGGCACCTATCTAAATACGGCGGTTCTGTACGCCACGATCTTCCGGTCTGAATCCCACAAGAGAACCCGTACCGGCCCGTCCAACTCCTGCCCGACTTGGACACCGTGGGCATCGACTTTCAAGCGCGACATGGAACGCATTCACGAGCAGTGGACGATCTCCGACGGATGCGGCGTTCCTCCAGCAAATCGCGTGGGAGGCGGTGACGCACGATTGACGGCCTTGACACTTGCTCCGCATGACTATGCTTCAATCGATGTCCCATTGTCACTTATGCAGTTGCGGAGCAGATCATGCTGTCTACACCGGAACGAGTCAACTGGCTCAAGTCAATCGAGATTTTCGCCGATACGCCGGACGATGTACTGGACCCGATCGCCGCCGTGCTGCACGAAAGCACGTTGCTGCCGGCGAGACCTTCATCTGTGAAGGCGACAGCGGCGATTGCATGTATCTCATCAAAGGGGGTGACGTTCAGATCGACGTGAAGAACGCACCGGCCATCTACTTGGGCGCGGGCGAGATTGTGGGCGAAATGTCGTTGCTCGACCCCGGACCTCGGTCGGCGTCCGTCACGGCTCTCTGTAACATCTGTCTCCTCGGCTTGGACAAAACGACGTTCGATGCGCTGATGGCCGGCGCCGGGAAATCGCCATGCACGTGGTCCATGTGCTGGTGCGTCGTCTGCGCCAGCGCAACGAGATGCTACAGAGCGAAGTCTACGATCTGCGCGTCGAGATTGACCGCATCACCCAGGCGCAACAGGTGGCTGAGATCACGGACACTGCCTTCTTCTCTGATTTGCAGTCCAGGGCGATACACATGCGCCGGCGGCGCCAGGATAGCGAGGATGACGTGCCGCCGGCGTAACTGTGAAGCGATCACCGGCGGCGATCGCGGATGTTGCGCGCCTTCTGCGTCAGATCCTGGAAGAAATCACTCTCCGTCAGTTCGCTGACCTGCTCCCGCTGCTTCACCTCGTCGATCTCGATGCGCAGTTCGGCAACCTGCCGGATCAAGGATTGCTCGCGGGTTCTCACCTTGGAGATCATGATGGCAAAGACTTCCGCCAGAGTCGCAATTTCGTCCGGAAAGCGGCGATCGGTCAATTCCGCCAGGTCTTGGTCGTAATCTCCCTCGCCAATGCGGGCCGCCGCCACCGTCAGCTTCTTCTTCAGCGAATTGGTCACGACGCCCGACAGCAGCCAGATCAACAGGAGTTGGAGCGGCAAGGCCACGATATAGGCGATCCAGATCTGACGCCGAACGGCCGTCTGCACCTGCCGCACATAGTCGGCACGGTAGTCGATGCCCAGCCCGCCGACCACTGCCTGAGAATTCTTTGATGGGGCCATACGCGGAAACCCAGGTTCCCCACTTGTCCGTGTACGGGTCCATATTGACGGTCACTTCTGTGAGTCCTTGGTAGAGCTGGGTATTGGCCGGGTCGGCCATGTACGGCTCGCCGAACGCGGTCTGGCTTTCCGGCCGGATAATCCGGAAAATGTCGCCAATCCACTTCACCTCGTAGGGGGCTTCTCCCGCGACGAATGTGTACGGTGACGCATTGGGTTCGATCTTGCGAATGCTGTCCAGCCATACCCTGACGCTGGTACAACGTTGTGACGACAACGCGTCCTCGCCGTCGCCTGCAAGGTGACCTGGGTCAAAGCGCGCGAACTCGTTGCCGTCGATCCCGGCGAGCGCGCCGTTGAGAGTGTCGACCAGATCGGCACGGATCTGATTTGTTGCCGAGTTCGAGGCGAATGTGTAGAACCAGATGAACGTCAGCACAAAGACGGCGTTGAAGACCAGCGTGAACCCCAGAACAAGCTTGATGCGAAGGCTGAGGAAACGGGCAGCCGGCTGATTGGTTCGGTAGATTCCATAGTGTTCACAACATTTACTCAATGGCTCGATTGTGCGATCTCGGTGAGATAGCTCGACGTATAGTCCGCATATTCCCGACGAAGCTCGTCCGACAACTCAGCATAATAGCCGAGACGACCTCGACACCGCACGCTGCCGCACTTGCAGACAAGACTGAACTCGGACCGCGGGTCCTTGCGTGCATAATGGCGATATTCGGTCATGGCGTAGTCGAATGTCACCTCTTCGCCGGCCGCAATGGCCTGCAAGGCGACGAACTCCGGAGAGCCACGTTCATCTGTGCGGACGCCCAGATTGGGGTCACAGAGTGGTTGAGGTGACGGACGGGCGGGCTCGGCTCCAGATGGCGATCCATGGCAATCTGGACGGAATGTTCGGTTTGGAAGCCAAGCGGCGTGCCCACCGTGCGCACCACGACATCGCCCCACGGCGGAACTCCTGCCCGCAAAACACTTGCGAGCCACGATTCGTGCGTCCCACGTAGACGCCGTAAGCGGTTCTACGTCGTACATGAACGAATCGTCACCACCCTTGCCCGAGTTTCCCTGCCCGTCCAAATCACGGCCGACGATTCGGATCTGTTCTGGCATGAACTGAAGCCGCACTTCACTGGCCGGCCAGCCCACTCTGCGACAGTAACATTACCGATCGCCTCTGCCACCACGGCGGCTGCGTTGGCGGGGCGCGGACCGCTTGGACCATCCGCCACGTCATGCAACAGACTGTCGAGTTGCGTATGCTCCAGGTCAGCCGTACACGTATGGTAGCGGCGTCAGCAGAGTCGGATCGGCGGCGACGGTACGTGCACCGCAGCATATCGGGCAAAGCGTCCGCTGTCAACCGACTTTTCAGCTGGGGGATAAGCTGCGGGGGCAGTTGGCCGACATCAAACCAAGCACGGCACAGCCTTGGCCGGACAACCCAGTCGCCGCCGCCATCCACGCCCGTGCGCCACGGAGATCCGGCGCAGCGCTCCATGTGAAGCGGCCTGCGTACGTCGTTTACCTCGCGAGCGATTTGCGCCAGAACCCGACGTTTTCGCCAATTCGCCACCGCGTACCGTCCAGCGCCAGGCGCGAACTTCGGCATCACCCGCCAAATCTGCATTGTCGATGCCGAGGCCAAGATTGGCCGGCCGGCTAATGCGTGGGACATGCGAACCCGAACTGCTCCTCAGTTTCTCAAGCGTAGACATATCCGACCTAAGACGATACCTCGTCCAACACGCTTCGTCCTCGTTTGCGCCGTTGCAGCCGCCAGTTGAGTAGACTGGCATCGTAGATGTGCGCATTTTCAGGATCGCCGCCAGGGCCAGCAGGCCGGCCGTCGAACCGGGCCCAGATAGACATAGACGTAGAGCGGCCCGTTGACGAGCCGGCAAAAACGATGAGGCCGATGAGCATGCTGCCGGCGATGGTCCCGACCGAGTAGACGTAGCTATCCATGAACATGCTCACACGCCCGCGGATGCGCTCGGGTGCAAGCGCCTGGAAGCTTTTGCGCGTTCTCGTCGATCGTGTATTGGGGCAACTTCTGGCTCAGCAGGCCGCAAAGCGCCGTCAAGTTCGCGGGATTCAGCAGCATGATCAGCGCACCGACAGTGAAGCCCACGGGCAACACAAAAGCTGTTCTTCAACCCGATCCGGCCGATCCCACGCGATTGGCGACCAGGCCCAGAATGGCAGTGAGCCGTGCGTAGCAACCTGATAGAGACTGTAGAACGCCTGATACTGAGCCGCGTTGCCTTGAAACACAGCGTCGGAGACGGCAAGAGAGTGATATTCCAAGCGGTCTCGGCGACGATCAGCGCGATGACGGCCAGCGTGACGTAACGGGCGGCGTGCTTGATGAATGCCCACCCCTCCGTCACCGTCGCGCAGACTCTCCGCTTGTCCGCCCAGCATGGTGATCTCCATAACGGAGACCGACGACCATGATCGCAAACGCAAAAGTGAATCCCCACGTTGACCACCAGCAGGCTCTCCGGTTCCACGCCGAACTGTGCGTACAAGCTCAGCGCCATGAGGTGCGGCCCCGATGCCCAACAATTTGCCGGCAAAGCCGAGGCCGCCTAAGCAGAAAGAAACGCTGGACGGGCCAGATTATGAAGATGTCGCCCGCCAACAGCCAGAGAACCAAGGGGAAGACGAGCCACTGTTGCTCGGAAACCAGAAACAGCATAGTTGACCACCGGCGGCACGTTCAGCAAGAAGAGCAGCCAAAGCAGGGCAAAGACCAGCGCCAACAACAGCATCAGCGCGCCCACCAGCAAGCGGCTAAACCGGTCGACCACCAGCGACTGTGCCGCCGTGAGTCCGATGACCAGCGCGCCGTCGATGGACCAGACGATGAGCATGCCGGCCGCGCCCCCCGCGGAGACAAAGTTGCTGATCGCCGTGATCTCCGTGACCTGCTGGGCCAGTGCGTTCACAAGCAAAAGCACGCCCAATGTCAACACGAGACGTGCTTCACCGCGGCGCAACTGCAACAGACGTTTGATTGGCTCAAGCATATCGATACACGACTCACAGATCCGAGGGGATGTTGTGCTTGGAGGCGCGGGCGTAACGGATGCAGAAGCGGGGTCGATCGCCGCTGTCGCCGTCCACAGTCAGCAGATACCCCTTCTCGACCAAAAGATCGATCAGTTGCCGGGCTTCGTCCGGCGTCCGCCGATGACCTCGGCAAGTTCGTCCCTGTCCATCGCCTTGTTGCGCACCAGGCCGCGAATGGCGCCCCCCAGCGGTTGCGGAACTGACAATAGATCGACGGGGACGATCCCTGCCACGGTGGGCAGAGCCGCGATGGCCGTGTGGAGCTGCTCAAAATCTGCCATGTTCATTCGCTCCGCTGCATGATTCCGGTTTGTGGCGCCGGCCACGAAGTCCGTGTGCCGCTCGACGAGTTTCGCCACAGCGCGGCATACACATGGGCGATCCATGGGGCCGGATCGCGAAGACGTCGTAGCACGAAGCACGCGATCCGCGCGCATGAGAACCTCGTGAGAGTGGAACACACGTGAGGGCTTCTGCCTGCGATGAAGGCTCACCCGCGGGCTGGTGAGCCGGGTGCGCGCATACGTTACGCCATCAACAGCGCGACCAACTGGCGCAATTCACCGGTGATCGGGTGATCAGGGAATTGCTGCGTAAAAAGTCCACTACTGCCCAGCACCATCATGTGATCTGAATGGGGCAACATCGCCCCCACTTGCGCAGCGTACGTCTCTTCCACACGTTCCCGCACTTGTTCCTTGTCGAAGGTCTTGGGCACTTTGTTGACGACGAGCAGAAGCCGAGGAACGCCCAACTTGCGCGCGACCTCAACCGTCACACCGGTGCCTTGGTAGTCCTGCTGGTCGGGGCGCATGACAATCGCCAGACCGTCGGAGATGGCGATCGAGAGCAGTGTCTCTTCGTTGAGTCCGGGATGTGTGTCGATGAGCAGAACATCCAGCTTCAGTTGCTTGATGAGATCCTCGAAGCCGTCATTCAAGAGGCCGACGTCGTAGCCCTCGCGCAGCACACGTGCGATCTCGTTGGTCTTCACGCTGGAGGGAATCAGGTAGATCGTGCCGCCGCCGCTGATGCCGACGCGCTGCGTCACATCCACGGCGGTGCTCTTGATGTCGCACGTGCCCCACAGGTAGTCGTTCAGGGAATGCTTCATGTCGGCTTCCGTGACCCCAAACAGGACGTGGATGCCGGGTGACTGAATATCGGTGTCGACCACGCCGACCGCTTCCTCCATAGAGCGCCGCAATATTGGCGGTCGTATTCGACTTTCCTGTCCCACCCCCGGAAAGAATGGACCGAGATAATCGTACTCATGGCGGCTCCCCTTACCTGTCATGCCCCAAATTTGTGAGTGTCATGTTGCGCGACGCACACCCGTCAACACGATCTTGTCTGTTTGCTCTGCTTATCGGCTCAGAAAATCATATAGCATGCTTGCAATCCGGTCAATAAGATTACCAGTTGGGCCGTTCATTCTCAACATAGGGGGTTTCGCGGGCAGGTGCTCCGTTTGATCTGTACCGATGCTGTTCAAAAATGTACTTCGGCGCTATGTGTCGCCAAATTAGGCGGCACATGACGATTACCGGTGCAAACCTCGACCCGCCGGCCACGAGACCTTGATGCCTTCAGATATCAATTGACGACGAATGGGGATGGCGGTATACTGCGCCAACCTTGCCATCACGGTTTGGCTGCGCGCGAACCCCCGCGGGCAACCTCGCAGGCAGAACTCGAGTAAATCCCGGCGGAAATGGTCCAATGGTTTCTACCAGTGGTAGAGATGACGAATTTCCGCCGTGGTGTTTACGCCGCGATGAACTAGCCGGAGTTGTTTTGTCATGGATCGAATCTATCCACGCCCGGTGATTCTCGGCACCGATTTGACGGGATTGCTCGTCAGCATCTCTCTGGCCCAGGCGCAAGTCGAGCACCTGTTGATCGGCGCGCCGCCCGATGCAACCACGCTCCACCACGGCGAGACCAGCAGCATGGTGGCGCCGTGGGTTGCCGCCGGGCGTTCCCGGAACTGGGGCACTGTCTCGTTGGCGGTCGGCATTGTCCATGCGGGCGAATGGCCGGCTGGACTTTTTCCCATCCCTCGCTTTGTGGCTCGTCCGACCGCTGGCAAAGCTCGTCAACGGCAACGACAGCGCCTATCCGCTCCAAATCGACCGGGTTGCCCTGGACCAGGCACTCTATGAAAAGGCGGTGCTCTCCCCTTACTGCAACGACGTCCAAGCCTCGGTTCAGGCGCTTGACTACGATCGCGCCACAGACCGGGTGCGCCGGATGACACTGGATGACGGCAGCGAAATCGCCGTCTCCCATCTCTTCGACGCCTCCGGCACAGGGAGCATCGTCGCCGCGCAGATTGGGCTGGCGCGCACAACGATTGACGACTCATACTTTCTCGTGCAGGCCTACTTCGCGGCCGATGCGGCCCGACCGGCGGCCCGGCAGTCATGGCAAGACGCGTTGACCGTCGTTCGCCTCTACCGTGACACCGACGGCATTGATGCGCTGGCAACGCTCATTCCGCTGGGTGACAGGCTGTCACTGCGCGTGAGCACGGCCCTAAGCCCGTTGCAGCCGGCGGCCAGCGCGCACCAGCCGGGGATGCCGGCGGATGCGCTGCTGGCACTGGCCAAGGCCTCGATCGCAAAGGTTTGGCCTATGAGGAGGCGTATCCGATACGCGTCTCTCTGGCCGCCGGCACCGGCGCCCACTATGTGGTGGAGCGGGCGTACGGCGCCAACTGGCTGTTGACCGGTACGGCCTACGCCAATACGCTGGTCACGACGGCCATCAACGCGGACACGGCCTCGGAAGCGCTCTATGTCGGTCCCGGGTTTGTCGAGAACCCGGGGCAGGTGGGCGCCCTCTACCAGCACTTCATGGACTACTACCGCTCCATGCACGCGTGCTGGCGCATGTTGGCCACCCACGACCGCCTGAAGACCACCCGGGCCGACATGGAGGCCATGCTCGCACAATATATCCATGCCAACGCGGCTCAGTTCACGCAGGCGCTGCGGCTACAATACCGGCAGAACCCGCTAGACTTCGGCTTGCAGGCGACCGTCGCATCCATGGACAGCCGCTATCACCTGCCCCACATGGCTCCATTCAGCTCAATTCGCGAACACGATGCCGTCTACGCATAACAGCCCGCTGCACACACATTACCCGCGACCGCTGGTCATTGGCACCGACCTGCCCGGCCTGCTCATCAGCATTGCGCTCTCCCGGGCCCAGATCGCGCACGTGCTCATCGGCGACGCGCCCGGCGACCGCTTGCCGCGCCCCGGCCAAATCTTGACGCCGACGAGCACGACGATTTTCGCCAAGCATTTCCCGACCCTGGCCGGCCTCGCCCATCCCAAGCGCTCACGACTCGTCTGTTTTGGGGACTATCGCGCCGCAATGGACTTCGAAAATCCATGGATGTTCACGGTCCGGCCGTTTTTGGAAATGGCCGCGGGCGCGCCGTTCCGCTACCCCTGGAACCTGGACAGAGTGGCGGCGGATGCAGCCCTCTTTGCCATGGCGTCGTCCGATCCCTTTTGCACCCACCTCCCGGCACAGTCGGTGACCGTCGAGTTCGACGTCGCGACCGACCGCGTCATCGCCGTCCAACTGGCCGACGGATCGAGGCTGCGCACATCGCACGTCTTTGACGCCAGCGGACACGCACGCACGCTCGCACGTCAGCTCCGGCTGGCGCTGCGGCCGCTGGGCGCACCGCAGTTGGTGGTCCAAGGCCTCTACGCCGTCGAAAACGAGGCGTGCCTGCGTGCGCTGGCGGATGTTCCCTGGTACCGGGACACGGCCACGGTCATCCGTGTCTTCCGAGCCCGCCACGGCTTTGACGGAATGGCGGTCTGCGTTCCTCTGGGCGACCGGGTCATGATCCAGGCGCAACGCCCCAGCGAAGAAACCGGCCCGTCACCGGCCGCGATGCTGGCAGGCGTTGTACCGGCCATGCAGGAATACGGCGTCGACTTCTCCCGTTGCTTTGTCAAACAGGTGGGCATGGGCGCTGACGTGCAGGAACAGTACGTCCACGGCCGCGGCCATGGCGCCAACTGGGTGTTGACCGGCAGCGCGTACATCAACACATTGGTGACAAGTGCATCCAGCACTGACACGTCCATGGCCGCCTACGACGTGGCCGTGCCCTTTGTCGCCAATCCGCCGGACGCCGGGCGGCGCTACCAGGGCTATCTGGACTACTTCTTGACCATGCACGAAGTCTGGCAATGGGGCATCACCCGCGGGGAACATTCCCTGTCAGTCAATGAGGTCGAAAAACAGATTGCCAAGTACACGTGGGCCAATCAGGCCCAGTTCTACCAACTTGCCGAGTTGAAACACTACGCGGACCCCAAGAGATTGGGCATGCAACTGACACGGCAGATCTTGAGCAACCGCGCGTTGATGCTCGCGCCTGCGCCCTTCAAGTCAGTCTCAAAGATCCGGCGCCAGACTGTACCCGGCGATGTGACGTCAACAGGGGCGTAGAGAGCAACATCTTTTCCGACACAGGATGAACGCATGAGCAAACACTACCCACAGCCGACCATCATCGGCTCCGGTCTGACCGGGCTCCTCATCAGCCTGGCCCTGTCCAAGGCGCAGATCAGCCACCGTGTGATCGGCGGGCCGCCGCCGACAGGCTCGCCCCGCCTGGGCGAATCGCTGAACTTGGAGGCCACGATCTTCTTTCTCAAGGAGTTTCCCGAGCTGGCCGAGTACTACTACGAGAAGGCGTTTGCCTCCGTCTACATCGGCGATTACATCGGCAAGTTCCACTTCTCCTTCATCAGCGAGCCGCGCAACAAGGCCGCCATGCGCCTTTGGGGGAAGGAGGCGCCCGACGCACTGATCCATTTCGACCGTGTGCGTCTGGATGCCGCGCTCTACGAACGCGCGGTAAACAGCCCCTACTGCACGCAGATGGACGGCCGCGTGGCTCAGGTCGTTTGCGCACCGGGGTCCGACCGCATCGAGCAACTCATCCTGCAGGACGGCACGACGCTGCCTGTCTCCCATGTCTTTGACGCCACGGGCTATATCCGCCTGCTCGCCCGGCAGCTCCAGATTCCGCGGCGCATGTTGGGCGTCAAGCAGCACGTGGTCTACACCCACTACTTCCGCGATGCAGAGACGATGCACACGTTGCCCGACGCCCCATGGCACCACGGCACCAACATCATCCGCCTCTACCGCGAGCGCCACGGCCTGGACTTGATGGCCTGGTGCATCCCGCTGGGCAGCACCATTTCGGTGGGCATGACCACGCCGGAGAACGCACCGCGACCCTCTGACGAGGAACTTGCGCAACGTGTCGGCGCGGCCTTTGCGGAGTACGGCGTCACCTTCATGGACGAATGCGTGGACCGCTCCCGGCTGGCCACGGCCAAGATGGAATTCTACACCCACGCCCGCGGCTACGGGTCCAACTGGCTCCTGGCCGGCGCTGCCCACACCCAAGTCTGGTGGCCCACCTCCGGCGGCGTCGACACGTCGGTGGCGGCCGCCAACATGGCCGTGCCCTTTCTGACGCAGCCGCAAGAGATGGGCGCCTCGTACGACGAATACATGCAGTCGCTCGTCCGTGCGCAGACGCTCTGGAATTGGGGCGCCGGCCATCCGCCCGCGGAGTTGACCCGGGAGCGCATGGACTATTTTGTGGACCGGCTGATCTGGTCGATTTCGTACCGCTTCCTCCTCTCCCTCAAGCTGGAACGGGCGGATCGCCTTGCGCGCCTGCCTGTGTCGCTCTCGGCGCAGATCTGGGGCAACGAGATCTGGTCGCGCCTGCCGGCCCCCGCGCAGATCGAAACCGTTGCGCGCGCCTAGAAGTCCGACTTCTGCGAGAAGTCGGACTTCTGTAACAGGAGTGTTTCCCATGCCGTCGACCCATCCTATCCCGGCCGTCATCGGCTCCGGCCTCTCGGGACTGTTGATCAGCCACGCCCTCTCCAAAGCGGGGATTGACCATGTCCTCATCGGCGGCCCGCCGTCGACCGGATCACCGCGCCTGGGCGAGTCGCTGGGTATACCCGCAACTGTCCACCTTGCGACCGAATTCCCCGATTTGGCGCAGTTCTACGGGTCGAAATTGTACGCGCGCGTCCTGCTAGGTGAAGTAAAAGGCGGATTTCGCCTGGACACATGGCGCACGACGGCCACAGACCTGTCACTTCGCTACTGGAACAAACGCGGTCCGGATTACCTGTTCCACCTTGACCGAACCGAGTTCGATGCGGTTCTCTATACCAAGGTAACCGCCAGTCGCCATTGTCTGCCGCTGGAAGACCGGGTCGCCGCCATTGATGTCGTGCCCGGGACCGACAGAATCGGCGCGCTCGACCTGGAAAACAGCGGGGAGTTGGCCGTGTCCCATGTCTTCGACGCCACCGGTCATGTGCGCCTGCTGGCCCGCCGGCTCGCCATCCCGCGACGCATGCTGGGCGTTACCCAGAACGTGGTCTTTGCCCACTACTTCAAAGCGGAGAATGCCGGCGCACAGGGCGGTGACGCAGCGCGCCCACCGAGGATAGTGAGTGATCTGGACTGGCGCGACGGCACGACAATCCTGCGTCTCTATCACGAGATCGACGGCTTCGACGGGATGGCCTGGTGTATCCCGCTCGGGGATAAGGTGTCCGTCGGCGTTTCCACACCCGCCAACGGGCCTGCCCTGTCCGAAGATGTTCTCTTGCAGCGGACGCAGACGAGGTTTGCCCGCCATCACATTCATTACGGCGACGACTACCCCGTCCGTTCGCGCCTGGGCAAGGCAAAAATGGAGTTCTACACCCATGCCCGCGCCTGTGGGTCCAACTGGCTGCTCGCCGCCGCCGCCCACCACCAAATCTGGTGGACGGCCTCCACCGGGCTCGACCTGGCTGTGACGGCTGCGGGCGCGGCCGTACCCTTCATCAGAAAGCCGGCACAGACTGCGTGCCGCTATCAAGCCGGGATGAACCGGGTGGAGCACGTGCAGAGGCTATGGGCGTTTGGTGCGGAGCATCGTTACGGCACGGCCACAGACCATGGCATGCAAGAGTTCGAAAACGAATTGACCTGGTTGATTGCAGCACGATTCGCCCACACGATACATTTAGAACGGGAGGACTGGATTTCTGCCATCGGCACCAGAGTTGCGTCCGCCATGCTGTCGAGCGACCTGTCACAGTATGCGCCCGCAACTGGTCGCTCCATCCGGATCGAAACGAAGTAGAAAGTGATGAACGCCACAACCCTGCTCGACACCCTGCGCGACCATGCCTGGCGCACGCCTGACCGCATCGTCTTCACCTTCGTGGACGACGACGGTCGCGATCAAGAGACGATGACGTTCGACCAGATCGTCGCGCACGGCGACGCCATCGGCGCGGCACTGCGGCACCAGCACGCCGCGCCGCGGCGACCGCGCTGCTGGTCTACTCCCCAATCGCTCGACTTCGTGCGCGCTGGTGGGCTGCATGGTTGCGGGCACGTGCCGGTGCCGGTCTACCCGCCCAACCCGCTCAACCCCTTTGGCCGCAGCGTGGAACTTTTTGCCAAGCTCGCAGCCGCGCAAGTGGTGCGGCCGCCGTGCTCACCAACGGCGAGTTCAATCGCTACCGGCAGATGGGCGCGGTCAAGCACTTCCTTCGCGCGCGGCGGACCGGATTGGCCCACGCTGCCCTGGATTCGTACCGACACTATCAAGAGCACCGGGCGCGCCGCTGCTGGAACTCGATCCGCCCTGGGCTTTGACGACATCGCCTTCCTCCAATACACCTCCGGCTCGACCTCGACGCCCAAAGGCGTGGCCGTCAATTACGGCAACTTGCACCATCAGTTGACCTGCAACCGCCTGGAGGCGGGCTTCAACGACCAGTCGCGCGGTCTCTGGGCGCCCCAGTATCATGACTTCGGCCTGATCTGCGGGCTGATGAACGGGCTTGTGGGCACATGTCTTTCACATCATGTCGCCGCAGGCCTTCATCCGGCGGCCGGCCGTCTGGTTTGACGTGCTCTCCCGGGTGCGCGCCACCCACACCGCCGCCCACTCGCCTTCGAATTGGCCGTGCGCAAGACGACCGAGGCGCAACGCCGCACTTGGGATCTGAGCCAACTGGGCCTGATCATGTGGTCGGCCGAGCCGGTTCAACCGGACACGGTGGACCGGCTTCTACGACGCCTTTGCCGCTTCCGGCCTGCGCCGCACGAGCTTCTGCCCGGCCTTCGGCCAGGTGGAGCACACGGCCGGCATCTCGTTGAACGGCCGCGCTTCGGGTGCGCAACAGCCGGGCAGCGCTGGCCCGGCAGGACGTTGGCGGTCGAGGACGGTGACGACGTCGATGCCGCGCTCCTCATCGGCAACGGGCCGCCGTCGGCCGGCGTCACCGTGATGATTGTCGATCCGGAGACGCACAAGCCGGTCCAGAACGGTCAGATCGGCGAGATCTGGGTCGACTCCGAGAGTAAGGCCCCTGGCTATCGCAGCGATGATGCTGCGACTGCGGCCACTTTCCACGCTCGCATTGATGGTGACACAAGCGGCCGGAGCTACCTGCGCACCGGCGATCTGGGCTTCCTCCATGCAGGCGAAATCTTCGTCACCGGTCGGCTCAAGGACATGCTGATCCTCAACGGCCAACCACTATCCCCAGGATGGAGGAGACGGCGCGCTACTGCTATCCGTCCATCCGCCGGGCGGCGTGGTCGTTTTTGCCCTGCCCGTTGCAGACGGGACGGACGAGTGCCGGACCGTCGAACAACTCGTGCTCGTGGTGGAGGTGCGTGGGACGGCAAGGCGCCACGCCGCCGGTGCTCGACGAACTGGTCGGATGCGGTGCGACAAGCGGTGTCCCGGCGATCACCAGCGCTTGCGTGTCACGCCGTGGTCGTCGGCACGGGGCACGGTGCGCAAGACGACCAGCGGCAAGGTTCAGCGCAGCGCCTGTCGCGGACGCCTTTGTCAGCGGCGAATACGTGGCGGCCAGCGCATGTAGTGCGCACGCCGCTCCGATCCGGCCACCGGCATCCTCGACGCGTTGACGGCCAATACGTTACAGCAGTTGCAGGGCGACGCGCTTTCTCAAACGAACGCCGCCGGCTCATCACCGACTATCTGGTGCAGTCCATCGCCCGCCTGCTGGGGTGCTGACCGACGACGTGGACACGGCCGCTCGCCCAAAGCTTGGGGCTGGATTCCATGATGGCCATCGAGATGATCTACCAGGTCAAGCAGCAGTTCCGGCTGGATGATCCCCGCGGAAGCCTTCTTTGCCGACGCGACCATCGCCACGGTGGCCGGCTGGATCGATGACCATTTCGACGTCGACGGGCAGATACCGGAGACCGGTGCTGACGACGCACAGGCAGACAAAACAGACCGTGAGGAATGGATCGAGGTTTCGGTGTGAATGCAATGCAAGTCAAGGCCGGCCAACCGGATACAGGCCAACTGATCGATGAACTCATGGCGCAGGGGGTCGAGTTGTGGCCGACGACGAACTCGCCGCTGCCGCGGGCCGCAACGCCTGCTGACACCAGCGCTGCTGGCGACGCTGCGCACGCAAAAGGAGCAGATTATAGACCAACTCCACAGCGGCGTGGAGGTCTTGCCGCTGGCGTACGGACAGTGGGTCTTCTGGTTTGAGCATCAGGTCTCCGCGACCAGCGCGGCGTTCAATCTTTCGTTGGCGCTGCGCATCCACGGCGCGGTCGACGTGATGCCATGGCGGCGCCTGGCAGATGTTGGTGAATCGTCACCCATGCTGCGCACCGACCTTTGCCGAAGAAGCGGGCGTTGCAACACGTCCATCAGTACCAGCCGGTGGCGTTCACGCCCAGTGGACGTGACCGGACAGTCCTGGGACGAAATCAGCCGTTCGCTCAAAGAACGCCACGCAGCCGTTCGACTCCAACGGCCCGGCTTTCTGGCGTGGCGCTCTTCCAACGTGGGGCGGAGGTGTCGTCCTGCTCTGTTCGGCCCACCACATCGTCTGCGACGGTCTTTCGCTCTGGACCATGCTGATGAACTGCCCAAGCTCTACCAGATTGCCCGTCACGGCGAAGGTGAGGCGCCGGCGCCGGCGCCGGCCCGCCAAGGCAGCGACTACGCGACGTGCAGCGTGAGATGCTCGCACGCGAAGGTGCGATAATTCCCTGGACTATTTGGCGGGCGCAGTTGAGGGCGCTGCGCCGGTGCTTGACCTGGAGACCGACTTTCCCCGACCGGCCACCCGCACCTACGATGGCGCCACGCACCTGTTCACGCTCAGCGCCGTCCAGACGGCGGCTGCGTGCCCTGGCCCGGGATGAAGGCGCTACACCCTACATGGTGCTCCTGGCTGCCTATCAGATCCTGTTCCATCGCTACACGAACCAAGACGACGTCCTGGTCGACACCACCATGATCGGCCGCAGCGACGAACGGTTCCATGCCGTCATCGGCAACTTCTTCGCGCCGGTGATCATGCGCGGGCGCCTGGGCGGGAACCCCACCTTCCGCGCCTATCTTGCGCAGGTGCGCCAGACGGCCGTCGGGGCGCTGACCCACCAGGATTACCCCTTTCCCCTGCTGGTCGAAAAGCTGCGCCCCGCCCGAGATCCGGCGCGCCCGCCGCTGGCGCAGGTCTCCTTCGGACTCCACAAGCCCCTGCATCGACCGGAGCAATGGCTCCTGCAGTCCTTTGTCCCCGATGGCGCGCCAACGGTGCAATGGGGCGAATGGCAGGTCACGCCGCTCAACGTCGGTCTTTTGGAAGGCATGTACGAACTCGACCTGGAACTGTACGATCTGGACGACCGCATGAGCGGATTCCTGATCTACAACACGAATCTCTTCAGCCCGGCGACCGCGGCCCGCATGGCCGCCAATTTTGTCACCCTGCTGGATGCCATTGTGCAGCACCCGGACATGCCCATTCGCGCGTTGCCGCTGTTGTCGGACGGCGAACGCGAACAACTGCTCGCCGGCGGCAACAGCCCCGTGGACCCCGTCGCTTCGCACCCTCCTGTCCACGAACTGTTCGAGGAACAGGCCAGGCGTACGCCGGATGCCGACGCCATCATCTACCAACCCGACGGGCAGTCGCCCGTCCACCTGACTTACGCGCAGCTCAACGCACAGGCCAATCGGCTGGCCCACCATCTGCGCGCGCTGGGCATCGTACCGGGCAAACTGGCGGGCATCTGCGTCGCGCCGTCGGTCGACATGGTCGTCGGACTGCTGGCCATCCTCAAGGCCGGCGGCGCCTATGTGCCCATGGACCCGGCCTATCCGGCGCCACGCATCGGCCAGATGGTCGAGGAGGCGGGCATCTCCGTGCTCTTGACCCAGACCCATCTGCGCGACCGGTTGCCCGCGGGCGATGCGCCGCTGGTCACGCTGGATGCGCAGCCCGCACCGTGGGCGGACCTGCCGGACGAGAATCTCAATGCGGGCGCAACGGGCGACGACCTGATCTACGCCATCTTCACCTCCGGCAGCACCGGCAAACCCAAGGGCGCGGGCGTCTATCACCGGGGCTTCACCAATCTGGTGGCGAACTGGTACGTCGACGCGTTGGCGATGACGCCCCGGGATCGGGTGCTGTTGATGACCTCGTTCAGCTTCGACCTGACCCAGAAAAACCTCTACGCGCCGCTCGTTGCCGGGGGCACGCTGGTCATCGCCGATCTGCCCTACTTCGACCCGGCCGAGTTCTGCCGGGTCATTCAAGCGCAGCAGATCTCGTGGATCAACTGCACGCCCAGCATGTTCAACCACCTGCTCGACGCGGCGGCCGAGAGCGACGCGGCCCGGCTGCATTCGCTGCGCACGGTCGTCCTGGGCGGCGAACCCATTGCCGTCGAACGCCTGCACGCATGGGCGGCAAGCCGGCCGGAGCCACCGCGCATCATCAACAGCTACGGACCGACCGAGTGCACCGACGTCTGCGCCGCGCATGTGCTCAATCTCGCCGGGAACGACTACGCCGGCGGCGTGCCCATCGGCCGGCCCATCGCCAATGTCCGCCTCTACATCCTGGACGACGACTTGCAGCTTGCGCCCATGGGTGCGGTGGGCGAACTCTGCATCGGCGGCGTCGGCGTGGGTGCGGGCTATCTCAACGACGCCGCGCTGACCGCGGCCAAGTTCGTCGAGGACCATCATGTGCCCGCGGCGGGACGGCTCTACCGCACGGGCGATTCGGCCAAGTTCCTGCCCGACGGCGAGATTCTCTTCCTGGGGCGGCTGGACAACCAGGTCAAGCTGCGCGGCATGCGCATCGAACTGGGGGATGTCGAGTCCACATTGGCGGCCCATCCTGCGGTGCGGGAGGCGGTGGTCGTGCTGCAACCGCGCACTGACGATGCGCGCCTGGTGGCCTATGTCGTCGCCGCACGGGGAGCGGGATCCCAGGGCGACCGCGCCGCGGCCACGCATGAGTTGCGCGCCTACCTGGAGAGCAGGCTGCCTGCGTACATGGTCCCCGCGGCCTACGTCTATCTGGACCAACTGCCGCTGACGCCCAGCGGCAAGGTAGATCGCCAGGCGCTGACGAAACCGGACGCGCGGGCGGAGACGGTGTCGGAGCCGTCCCCCATTTCGCCGCGCAGCGCGCTCGAGGCGGAACTGGCCGCGCTCTGGTCCCGCGAACTGGGCGTCACGCAGATCGACGTCAACGAGAGCTTCTTCGCACTGGGCGGCGACTCCTTCTCGGCTATCCGCATCGTCACCGCGCTCAAGGCCAAGGGCTATGTGGTGCCGCTGCGCCGGGTCTTCGAGCAGCCGACCGTCGCCGGATTGGCCGGCGTCCTGGCCGAGCAACAGCCGAACGCGGCGGCGTCCAACGGGCGCTCCCTGTTTGTCGACGACGGCGAAACGAGCAGCCAGGCTCCACCGGTGCAGCAAACCGAGCCGGCCGCGACACGCGTCAAGCCGCCGCTGGTGGCCATCCGGCCCGGCGGCAGCAAGCCGCCCCTCTTCTGCGTGCACCCGGTCATGGGCGTCACCTATCCGTACTACGCCCTGGCGCACCATCTCGACCCGGACCAGCCGGTCTTCGCCTTGCAATCGATTGGCCTGGAACCGGACATGGCGCCGGACGAGACCATTGAGGCCATGGCCGCACGCTATGTGGCCGCGCTGCGCGCGCATCGGCCGCACGGCCCGTACCATCTGTGCGGCTGGTCATTCGGCGGCTGGGTGGCGTACGAGATGGCCGTGCAATTGCAGGCGGCGGGCGAGCCGGTGGCGTTGCTGGCGATCATCGACGCAACGGCCCTGACCAAACCGGCGAGTCGCTGGGCGCGGCGGAAGAGCAACCTGACGTTGACCGGCGTCATCGCGCGCAACGTCGGGCCGTTCATCCTGCCCTACATGCGCGAACTGCGCGCTGTGACCGATGCCGAATCGCGCGGGGACGGCACGACCGGAAGCCGTTCTTCGCTCTGGCAGGCGCGCACATCGCTGCGCGCCTTCGCCGCCAACAACCGGGCGACGTTCGCGTACCAGCCGGCGCCGCAGGGTACGCGCGGGCCGCTCACGCTCCTGCGCACCGCGCATCAAGCCGGCGAGACAACGCCGGACTTGGGCTGGGGCGCACTCTGCCGCCAGGAGGCCGAGGTCATCCTCATTCCCGGGAATCACATGACGGCATTGCGCGAGCCCCACGTGGCGGACCTGGGCAAGCGGCTGCAGGCGCTCTTGGATGCTGCGGCGCCCACGCCGGCGCCCGCGCCGCGGTCGAAGCTGAACAGGCGACCGCGCGTGCCGCCGCGGCGTCGACGGTAGCGGCCGCACGCGAGCCTGCCCGAGAGCCGTTCAAGGTGCGTGCCAAGGAAACACGCGCCGACGCGTGTACCGGCGGTTGCACAGCCGGCCAACGGTCACCACAGCCCCAATGGGACCGGCCGGCCCATGACCGGCGCCGAGTATCTGGAAAGCCTGCGCGATGGGCGCGAGGTGTGGATCTACGGCGAGCGCGTCGAGGACGTCACCGCGCACCCGGCCTTCCGCAACCAGGCGCGCATGGTCGCCCGCCTCTACGACATGCTCCACGATCCGGCCACCCACGCGGCCATCACCGTGCCCACGGACACGGGTTCCGGCGGCTACACCCACGCCTACTTCCGCGCCGCCTACACCGTGCACGAGCAGTTGGCCGCCCGCGATGCGCTGGCGGCGTGGCACCGCGTCGGCTTCGGCTGGATGGGCCGTGCGCCCGACTACATGGCCGGCCTGCTGGGCCTGCTCGGCGCCAACGCCGAGTTGTACGCACCCTTCGACGAGAACGCGGCGCTGGTACCGCACCTTCCAGGAGCGCATGCCTTATGTCAACCACGCGCTGGTCAATCCGCCCGTAGACCGCCATCGCCCGCCCGACGAGGTGAGCGACGTCTACATTCACGTGGTGCGCGAGACCGACGCCGGTCTCATCGTGAGCGGCGCCAAGAACATCACCACCAACGCGGCCCTGACCAACTACAGCTTCGTGGCCCACGACGGCGGCGCGCCGGTCAAGCGTCGCGAATTTGCCGCCACCTTCCTGCTGCCCGTCAACACGCCGGGCGTCAAGATGATCTGCCGTCCCTCGTACGAGATGCGCGCCGGCGTCCCGGGCACGCCCTTCGACTATCCGCTTTCGGGCCGCTTTGACGAGAACGATGCCATCTTTATTTTGGACGAAGTGCTGGTTCCCTGGGAAAATGTGCTTATCTACGGCGATTTGGAGAAGTACAACAAACACATGCGCAACAGCGGCTTCTACTCGCGCTCTGGCCTGCAATCGGCCACGCGTATGGCCGTCAAACTCGATCTGATCACGGGGCTGCTGCTCAAGGCGACGGAGACCACCGGCGTAGACAAGTTCCGGGGTGTGCAGGTAAATATCGGCGAGGTGATGACCTATCGCCACCTCTTCTGGGCGTTGAGCGACGCCCTGGCCCACAGTTCCGTGGCGCACAACGGCGTGGTCATTCCCAAGCTGGAACACATGATGGCCCATCGCATGATGATGACCACCGCGTATCCCCGGGTCCGGGAGATCGTGTCACAGTTGGTGGCCAGCGGCCTCATCTTCCACCCGTCCAGCGCCAAGGACTTTCAGACGCCGGAGTTGCAGCCGTATCTGGACAAGTACATGCGCGGCTCCAACACCGATGCAGTGGCGCGCACCAAACTCATGAAGACCCTCTGGGATGCGGTGGGCACCGAGTTCGGCGGACGCCACGAACTGTACGAGCGCAACAACTTGGGCAACCACGAGGCAATCCGTCTGCATGCACTCTTCGAGAGCGTGGCCGACGGGACCGAAGAGTCGCTCAAGGCATTCGCCGACACCTGTCTGGACGAATTCGACTTGGATGGGTGGACGGCCGACGATCTGATCAACCCGGAGCGATGATTCTCCGACTTTCCACTGCGCGACCGAGGAAACAACCATGGCATTTCCGCTGACCATCAAATCGGGATTCGACTTCGACGAAGCCATTCCCATGGCCGAGTTGTCGCAGCGCGCCTATCGCATCTTCGAGGCCGAAGCGGAGCGGGAACCGGGCGACGTCTACAGCGTGCTCTATCGCGACGAATGGCGCTACCTGCACAGCCTCGGCAATCTGGCCAAGGGCGTGCGCTGTTTCATCGCCCGCCGGGGCAACACGGCCCAATATGCCATCGTCTTCCGCGGGTCGACGCTCACCAGCAGCGGCATCGAGTGGACCAACCTGTCCTACAACAACGACGACGTCATGATTCCCTACGAGCACCCGGCCGGCCTGTACGACGCGAGGGAGACCGAGGCGCGCGTCCATCGCGGCATGTGGCAACCCTTTGCAGTGCTCCGCCCGGAAATCGAACTCTTCTTCTCCGTGTTGACGGGCCACGCCATGAAGCCGGAGGTGCTGGTCGACCTGGTCGAAGCTCCGCCGCAAGTCCGCGCCGAACGCATCGCCGCGATTGCCGCCGCCGTCAACGCCGTCCACGGCAGCAGCCCGGCCCAACGGTTGACGCGCCAACTCACCTCAGCCATCGGGCAAATCGAGGCCGGCGAAAAGGCGGTGACCGATTTCTCGCTCGACCAGATGATCGCAGCGAGCAGCAAGCTGGAATCCGTCCTGGCCGACCTGGCCGCGAGCGGCGGTGAGGGAAACCAGGCCAAACGGACGGGGCTGGAACTCTACGTCACCGGCCACAGCCTCGGGGGCGTGCTGGCCCAATACTGCGCCATCACGTTGCAGCAGTTGTGGACGGCCGACAAGAGCTTCCCGCCCTTTGAACTCAAGGTCTACGCCATCGGCAGCCCCAAGATCGGCAATCGCGCCTTTGTCGAACTCTATAATCGGCTGCTGAAAGACCGCAGCTATCGCGTGGAGAACCAACTCGATCCCACCATCCGCCTGCCCCAGGCCAGCGCGCCCTTCCCGTACAACCTGCAACTGTTGATTCCCAACGTGGAGTTTGTGCGCGATGGCGACAACTATTACGCGCCGTATGCGGCCGCGGGCGAAGTCTACAACCTGTTCAACGTGGGCTATCAAAATTTGGAGCTGAACTTCGGCGGGCCGATCCGGTTCACCGTGCCGATTCCCTTTCCCCACGGGCCGGACGGCTACAAAGAGATGTTGATGCGCGCCCAGGAGTTCCAGCAGCGCTTTTGGAAGCCGGCGCAAAACATCGTGCGCACCGTCTTTCAGGAGCAGACCGAGCAGATGGGCCGGCTTCAGTTACAATTGGAGGAATTGCGGGCGGCCGTGGAGATCGTCGCGGCCCACCATGAAAATGGACAGGGCGCCGGCGACGACAACGCCAAGGTGATGGCCGAACTCAAGGCCATGCGCAAACAGATGAAGGACTTGAAGCAGGCCATCGACGCGCTCAATGTTGCGCCAGAAAACCCACCGGACTCGGCCTAAGCAAAGACATGATGAACTTCCGGTCATCCGGCCGGAGAAGTCGGACTTCTGCGAGAAGTCCGACTTCTTGAACGAGCGCGCAGGCAATGGCCCCACAAGGAGTGGCAACGTGACAAGGACAGCAGACATCCTACCCGGCAGACTGATCTACCGCTATCGCAACCAAGAGACGACGTTTCCACTGAATTCACCGCGCGTCACCCTGGGCAGCGCCGATGAGAGCGACATCGTGCTCAAGCGCCCCAAGGTGTCACGCGGGCACGCAACCATTGCGTTCGACGGCGGCCACTGGACCGTGACGGATGAAGACTCGGTGGCCGGCACGCTGGTCAACGGCGAGCCTGTGCAGCAGCATCGTCTTGCCCACGGCGACGAGATTGCCATCGGCGGCGACCCTGCGCTTCGAGCTGGCCGCCGGCGCTGAAGCCGCACAGCCGGGAATGACGCTGCGCACAACGTCACCTCCACGCCGCCGGTTGGGCCGACGGCGTCTCAAAGCGAGCCGAAAGCGGCAGAGGCGCGCACCGTGCCGGTTCACAACGAGACGCCCGGAGCGACGACGCCCACGCCCATTCCGGCGTTGGTCGCAGTCCGGCCCCAGGGCAGCCGGCGCCCGCTCTTTCTCGTGGCAGCCGGCTACAGCGACGTTACGCGCTACGCCAACCTGCTGCCCCATCTGGACGATGAGCAGCCGCTCTATGTCTTGCAGGTGCCGCGCGTGCAGGCCATCGCCCAGCCCGCCGACGCCATCGAGTTCCTCGCCGCCCATTACATCGAACGCATGCGTGAGGTGCAGGAGGATGGTCCCTTCCAGGTGGCAGGCTACAACGTGGGCGGCATCGTCGCCTACGAGGTGGCGCAGCAGATCCTCTGCGTGGGCGACCAGGTTGCAGCGCTGATCCTGATCGATACGCCGTATCCTGTGGGCAATCCGCTGCCCAGTCTCGGCTATCGCAACGCCCAGACGCTCAACCAGATCAACCAGCAGCTCATGGCGCCGCTGGCGGGGCTCAACGACCTGGGCCGGCAGATGGCCGCGCCCTTGGCCGGACTGGGCAAGCGTCTGGAGGCCTTGGGCGGCGCGCAGATGCAGCGCATGGGCGGCGACTACGCGACCTTCCTGGCCGCCCTCGCCGACCCGGCCTTTGAGACCAACCTGACGCTGACCGAGTCCTACAAACCGGCCCCCTACCCCGGTCGCGCCGTGCTCATCCAGGCGCAGGACTCGCCCGTGCGCTACGCCAACACGCTCTGGGATTGGTCGCAGAAGGTGCGCAACGGCCTGGAATCCCGCTTGATCGAGGGCAGCTACGCCAGCATCCTCCACGAGCCGGATGTGCGCGGGCTAGCCACACAGATCGCCGCATGCCTCGATGATGATTGATCGCGAGCGTTTCCGCAAGGTACGCTGGTTTTTCATCAAAGTGACACTCCATGTCCTCTGGTGGGACATCATCCTGCGGCGACCGCTGCTCGCGCGCCTGCGCACGCCCTACATCCCCCGCTGGCAGAAGATCGCGCGTGACTTCCGCGAACTGGCCGTTGAGATGGGCGGCGTGCTCATCAAACTGGGCCAATTCCTGAGCGTGCGCGTCGACCTGCTGCCGGAAGAGGTGCTGGCCGAACTGAGCGGGCTGCAGGACGAGGTGCCGGCCGAAAACTTCGATGCCATCGTCGCCCGGATTGAGGATGAATTCAGCCGGCCCATCGACGAAATCTTCGCCTGGTTTTCCACGGAGGTGCTGGGCTCCGCCTCGCTGGCCCAGACCCATCGTGCCCAACTGCCGTCGGGCGAGACGGTGGTGGTCAAGGTGTTGCGCCCCAACATCGAGACCATCGTCGAGACCGATCTCGTCGCCATTGCCGAATTCGTGCGCCGGCTCAAGTTCTACAAACCCATACGCCGCGCCGTCGACCTGGACCGGCTGGACCGACGAGTTCGATCAGGTTACCTCGCGCGAGCTGGATCTGCTGCTGGAGGGCCGCAACGCCGAACGCTTTGCCGCCGATTACGCCGACGATGCGCAGATCTACACGCCCGCCATCTTCTGGGACCACTGTACCGTGCGCACCTTGACCATGGAAGATGTGGGCTACCTGACGCTGGATAACTTGCCGGCCCTGCGCGCCGCCGGCATTGATCCCAGATTGGTGGCGCAGGTCCTGACGCGCTGCACTCTGGAACAGACGCTGGTCCACTTTTTCGTCCACGCCGACCCCCACACAGGCAACCTCTTCGTGCGCCCACTTTTGACTGAGGCGGAACGCGCCGCCGGCGCGCCGCCGTTGCGCCCCGGCGATCCGGTCCCCGCGGCCGAGGGCCGGCCGTTCCAGGTGGTCTACATCGACTTTGGGATGGCGATCGAGGTTGCGGAGCGGTTGCGCCGGTCCATGCGCGACTACACCATCGGGGTGGCCACCGGCGACGCCCACAGCATCATCCAGTCCTACATCGAGGGCGACATGTTGCTGCCGGGCGCCGATATCGGTCGCCTGGAAGAACTGACCGAGCAGTTGTTGTCCCGCTACAGCGATTCCATGCTGGGCCAGATGCAGAACACCGACTTCATCGATCTCAACAGCTTCTTCATCAGCGAGTACCGGGATCTGCTCGACAATCCACCGCTCCAGTTCCAATCCGAACTGCTCTTCGTCTTCCGGGCCATGGGTCTGGTTTCGGGGCTCACGGCCAAGCTTGCGCCCGATTTCGACCTCTGGACCGAGGCCCAGCCGGTGGTGCAGCGCCTCATCGAGACGGAAATAGAGAACAACCGGCAAGACTGGACACAGAAATTACAGGAGTACGGTCTCATCCTTGCGCGGCTGCCCAAGCGGCTGGACGACGTGTTGACCCAGGCCCAGCGCGGGCAACTGACCGTGGTCAACAAGCCCAGTGCGGAGCAGCGCCGTGCGCAACTCCAGCTACGCACCGCACTCGCACGCCTCACCTGGGTCATCGCCGCGTCGGCGCTGTTGGTGGGCGGCATCCTCTGGCGGGTGGGGGATCAGATGGCCGCGGCACTGGCCGGTCACGCCTCGCCGTCCCTATTCACCCCCAGCACAGCGCTGATCGTAGCGTCAGTGTGCGTCTTTCTCTGGGGCATGCGCCGGCAGTAAACGCGCCTCACAACGTGGGGCGTACTTGGGCAAGACGTGTCAGCTTGAAAACGAGAGTGGAAAAGCGACGGCGCAGATCATGCGGTACCCGAAGGTTCGACTTTGTGCGATAATGTCAGCGTAACATGATGAAATCAGATCAGATCCGGATCAATCATGCCATGGTGACAGAACGCGAGACAGCCGTCAACCGAACGACGCTCGATCCTGCGTGGCAACGCTTTGCCGCACACGTACGCGCCCGCAATGCAGAAGTGGTCCGACAGACGGAAGCGGAAGCCGCCCGGAGCCGCGCCGCAGCCGAAGCCATCGCCGCCATGTTGCGGGAGCGCTTCGGCGCCACGCGCGTCATTCTCTTCGGCTCGCTGGCACGTGGACGCTTTCGCCTGGACTCGGACATCGATCTGGCCGTGGCCGGCTTGGCAAAGGGCGATCTCTTCCGCGCCATGGCAGACGCGCTGGAATTCACCAACCGGTGGGTCGACATCAAGCCACTGGAAGAGGTCGACCCACATTTTCGTCTACGTATTCTGGAGACGGGAATCGACCTATGATGAACAATATCTCGCGCGACAAACTGATAGGGATCGTCGTTGACATCGAAACTGAACTTGGACACTTGGACCGGCTTGCGGCCGACATTCAAGATGTCCAGCGCGAGATCGCCACGGATCCGGAGCATCGCCGCATATTCTACGAGAATCTCGCCCTGAAGCTCCACAATTTCTACACCGGCTGTGAACGCATTTTCAATGTGGTGACGTCAGAGCTCAATGGCGGACCGCCCACCGGCTACGACTGGCATCAGCGCTTACTCGACCGCATGGCCGCCGACTGGGGTGAGCGTCCTGCGATCATCACCGCAGCAACGGCAACGGACCTGCGCGAATTCCTTTCATTCCGGCATGTCGTGCGCAACGTTTACGGCTACGAACTTGACCCGGAACGCATCGAACGTCTCCTGGAGAAATACCCGCAGACCTGGACCGCCTTCCGAAGCGATGTAGAAAACTTCATCCGCCAACTCAAGACGATGGCCGACCTCGTCTAGAGATGCAAAAAGAGACTGGAAGATTCGGAGACTCATCGCAGTCACCGCGACCAGCCCCAATCTCCCAGTCTCCCCCGCCTCACGTTTCACGCCTCACGCTTCACGCGTTCCCGCCTCACTCATACCGCAGCGCCTCCGCCGGATAGACCCGCGCCGCTTGATACGCGGGCACCAGCGTGGCCAGCAGCGCAAAGACGTAGGCCAGCAGCACGATGCCGATGATGGCCCACCACGGCGTGGTGAAGACCCGGTCATCGGCCAGCGCGCCCAGAAGACGCCGATGACGCCGCCCCAGCGACAACCCCGCCCACGCACCGATGAGCAGCCCCGTCAGCGCGATGAAGCTCGCCTCGAAGAGGAACGAGAGCGCGACCATGCGCGGCTGGAAGCCGATGGCCCGCAACATGCCCACCTGCTGGCGCCGCTCCACCACCGTGCGGCTGGAAATGACGCCTAGCGCAGCGATGCCCACCAACAGCCCCAGCGCCATGAAGCCCTGGAAGAGCCGGAGGATGCCGCGGGTCAGCGCCTGCCCTTGGGCGAACTGCTCGGCCAGAATCGACGCATTCATGCCGCTGCTCAGGAACGAGCGCTCCACCGCCTGGGCCACGGTGCGCACGTCCGCGCCGTCCACCACCTTGATGTAATAGTTGTCGCCCGTGAACGGCGCGCCGGTGATGGCGGCGTACGCTGCGGGACCCACCTGCAAGCCGCCGGGCGCCAGCGTGCTCTCGGCGTCGATGACGGCGATGACCTCGACTTGATGCGCGGGCAGGTCGCTCTCCACCGGGCGCACGTCCAGCGTCACCGACGGCAGCGCGGGGCTGTCCATGGCGAAGTCGCCGAAGAGTTGGCGCCGGCCGCCGAACTCCCGCTCCCAATCTTCCCGCTCCTGGGGATCTTCGATGAAGGGTGGCGCTTCGGGCGCGTCGGTACGACGGCCCTCCAGCGTGCCGAAGAGCATGTCGCGCGTGAGCACGGCCACGTCGTCGCGCGTGCGCAGCGCCTCCCACACCGCGGCGTCATCGGCGTAGCCGGGCGCGCGCAGCGTCAGTTTGTAGGTCGCCTCGGCCTGATTGAGATAGCCCTGGTTGACGCCGACCAGTTCCAGCCAGCGCCAGTCGCCGCCTTGATTCTCGACGCGCACAGCCTCGACCTCGGTCGTAGCCACGGCCCCCACCGCCGCGACCTGGTCCGCCGGGAAGTCCGGATTGGCCGCGATGGCCGCCTCCAGGTCGTCCAGCGGGTTGAAGAAGCTGAGAATGGAGAACGACGTCCCGATCTCGAAGCCTGCATAGCGCTCGCTGTCGGGCGTCACCAGCGTCTGCGTGGCGTGGATGACCACCGACATGATGGTCACGGTGGAGATGACCATGGCGAAGAGCAGCATGGCCATGCCCGTGCGGAAGCGTGCGCTCAGCGGGTAGGCGATGGCCGTCTTGAGCACCGGCGTCAACGCGCCCACGCCGCCCAGCAGCAGGCTCACCAGCCCGGTCAGCAGGTCGGCGTTGTACATGACCACGAGAATCGCACCCAGAATCACCATGGGCATGGTCAGCGCAAAGCTCACCAGCACCCACGGACCGTCACTGGCGACCACGGTGCGGCCCGTCCATGTGGCCCACGGCAGCGCCCAAATGACGAGAATGCCCGCGCCGATGACGCTGTAGACGATGCGCTCGATGGCGTCGTCGCGCAGGCGTGTGCGCGCCAGCACCCGCTGCACCAGCAGCATGATGCCCACCAGCGCCAGGGTCACGCCCACCAGCAGGACACTGAAGCGTCCGTTGAGGCCGAGCCAGATCAGCAGCCCGCCCAGCGCGGCCACGAGCGGCCCCACCAGCCAGGCGACGGCGGCGCCCATGCGCGAACGCCGCGTGCGCACGTCCGACTCGGGCAGGTCGCGGATGGCGGCCACGATGTTGAGCCGGCTCACCCGGCGCGCGGCCAGCACCACGATGAGAAACGTGAAGAGCACGCCCAACGCATAGGCGATGGCCGCCGATGCGGGCGTCACGTTGAAGCGGAAGCTGAAGACGCCGCCGTACTCGCTGATGCGCCCGGTGAGCGTGTTGAAGAGGCCGCCGATGAACCCGACCATGAGGTAGGAGATCCCCAACCCCAGCAGCACACCCAGCGCCGCGGCGATCAGGTCGTAGACCAGCCCCTCGGTCATGAACATCTGCACCAGGTGACCCCGGCGCACGCCGATGGCCCGGCCATGCCCATCTCGCTGCGCCGCTCGGCCGCCAGCATGACGAAGATGAGGAAGATGAGCAGCACCGCGGCCAAAATCGAGAAGATGCCGAAGAGCGAGAAGATGGACGTGAAGACCGTGCCGCCCACGCCCGCGACGGTGACGATGTTGGCCTTGCTCAGCGGATCGATGATGTCGAACTCGTTGACCCGGGTGAAGGCGTCGCGCAGTTCGGCTGTGGCGTCCGCGGGAATGTCCAGGTTGAGCAGCCAATCGCGCACGGCCTGGGACGCCAGCGCGGCGCGCAACTCGGGCGTGATCTCCGGCTGTTCCAGCGCCGCGGGCAGCCCTTGCACCAGCGGGGCGAAGTCGGCCAACTGCATCATGTTCTCGATGAAGCCCTGCATGAAGCCCGGCCCGTCGAACTCGCCGCCGAACGCGTCGACCACGTTGGGCGCTTCGGCCACGATCGCCGCGTTGACGTCGGGCCGGCGTAGAATGGCGGCGATCTCCGCCAGGACCGTGTCGTCCATGGCCAAGGTGCGCAGCTTGTTGCTCACCGCTTGGGTGTGCTGAATGCCGCTCATCACGTCGCCTTCATTGGAGACGAGGATGGCGTTGACCTTGTCGCGCATGAAGAGCAGCTTCTGGGCCTCGTCCAGCGGCATCATCACCACGGGCGTGAGCGCGGCCATCGGCCCGGCCTGCTCCACGATGCCCTTGATGCGGAAGGGAATGGGGATGGGGCCGATGTAAATTTCGACCACGTCGCCCACGTGCGCGTTGAGCCGTTCGGCGCCCAGCCGGTTGAGGTAGATGTCGCCCTGGCGCAGTTGCAGCCCGGCCTGGGCCAACAGCGCGTCCAACTCGCGGCCCAGCGTGTTCAAGTTGAGCGCGCCCAGCAGGTCGTTGCCGATGCCCTGGAGCTGGCCCGTGTCGATGCCGGTGGTGGCGGCCAGATTTTGCAGGTTGACGGTGGTGGTCGTCACGCCCATCTGCTCCAGCGTCTCAGGCGTGAGACCCAGCGCGTCCAGGCTGAGGGTGTCGATGCCCGCGTCGTCCAACACCGTGGTGTCGATGCCCAGGTCGCGCAGCGTGGCCGTGTCGATGCTGAGCGCGGCCAGATCGATGCCGCCGCCGTCCGCGCCGGCGGCCACGCTGTCCAGCCCGCCGGTCAACGCGGCGCCCACCGCGGCCGTCGCGAGCGCCACATTGGAAATGTTGACGTTGCCGCCGCTGACCCGGGCCGTCAGGTCGCCGGCGATGTTGAAGAGGTTGGACGCCTGCGCGAAGATGTTGCCCACGCCCGGTTCCAGCGCCTCCATCTCCAGCGGCGTGCCCGTCACCGAGACCAGGCCGAACTGTTGATCGTAATCGTCATCGACCGCGAAGATGAAGCCCAGCGGCTCGCCTTGGCCGCTGCTCACGTCGCGGATGATGGTGGGAAAGACGATGGAGCCGGCCACGCCGTCGATGAGTGGCTCGGCCTGGGCCTCGGTCTGGAGCCGGCGGAAGCGTGCCTCGCTGATGCTGGGCAGCCCGCCTTCGAGCACGGCCAGCACGCTGGTCAGCCCGCCCTCGGTCAGCCGCTCCAGTTCGGCCTGTGCATCGCTCGTCTCCTGGGACGAACCGTCGCCGCTGGCCAGCGAGGCGAAGAGCGAAATGAGGGGCGGCGCCAGGATCTCGTCGGTCGCGCCGTACGCGTCCACGGCCTGGCGGCGAATAGAGTAGCTGAGCGTGTCGCCCACGGCCAGCGAACTGACGATAATCACGGTGCTCAACGTCAGGCCGAGCACGATGAGGATCGACTGGGTGGGCCGCCGGGGAATGTTGCGCAGGCCGATCTTGACCAGCACCGGGTTGCGCAGAAAGAGCCAGCCGATGTAGAGCAGAATGGCGCCCACCGCGCCCAGCAAGACCAGCGCGACGGTGGACGTGTTGAGGCCGAAGTCGATCATGCGTCTGCTCCCCTGTCGCCGACCGGTTCGGTGATGACCGACTCCACCGCGGTCACGACATCACCCTGGCCGTCGCTCACCACCTCGCCGTCCTGCATGGTGATGATGCGGTCACAGGCCGCGCCCACGCCGGGGTCATGGGTGACGATGAGCAGCGTCTGGTTGCGCGTGCGGTTGAGCTCGCGCATGAGGCCGATCACGTCGTCGGCGGACTTGCTGTCCAGGTTGCCCGTGGGCTCGTCGGCCCAGACGATGGCCGGCTCGTTGACCAGCGCGCGCGCAATGGTCACGCGCTGGCGCTGCCCGCCCGACAGTTCCGCGGGACGGTGGCCGGCCCGGTCGGCCAGCCCGACCTGGTCCAGCGCGGCCAGGGCGCGCTTGCGCGTCGGCCGGGCGCACACCGCTCACCAGCAGCGGCAGTTCCACATTTTCCACCGCGGTGATGACGGGCAGCAGGTTGAAGGTCTGGAAGATGAAGCCCGCGCCGGGCGCGGTAATCTGTGCGCCGGCGGTCGCCCATGTTGCGCAGATCCTGGCCTTCGATGAGGATCTCGCCGCTGTCGCTCTCGTCCAGCCCGGAGATGCAGTTGAGCATGGTCGTCTTGCCGCAGCCCGACGGCCCCATGACGGCGACCATTTCGCCGGGCCGCACGCGCAGGTCCACCCCACGCAGCGCGTGACTTCGGCCTTGCCGGTGCGATAGGTCTTGTGCACCCCGGTCGCGCCGATGATCAGATCGGTCATGTGAGGTTTGGTCCATTCATGCTTGCAGGCGTGTGCCCTGAGTTGCGCTGTGGTCAACAGACGCCGGCCGCCGCAAACCCGCGGCAGCCGGCGTGGCTCGATGATTCATTGTACTCTACGCAGGCTCTTCGGCACAGTCGCGAGCAGGACTGCCCGGAAGAGGGCACACGGTTTCCGGTATGCGCATGATCTTTCGCCCTCTTCCGGGAAGTCCCTGCACCGTCAGCGCGCCTACGCCTCCACCAGCGGCCCCGCACCTTTGGTCACCGCCAGCGGCCAGGCGACGAACATGCCCGTGTCCGGCAGATCCAGGTCGCCCGTCACCGTCTCGGCCACGGCGAGACACGTGCGCGCCATGGCCTCGTCATCCACCACGACGAAGAGCGTGAAGTGCCTCCTCCTCGACCCGTTCCACCACGCGCGGCAGGCCGGCCGTGGCCCGGGCCGCCGCCACCATGGCGCCGCCGGTGCAGCCCCGTGCTCGCCACAATCGTCGCCCCGTAGATCCCACCGCTGTGCCACGCATCCAACAACGCATCCAACTTCCCCGGGTCGTCCAGCACCAGCATGCAGATGTACATGGGGAACCTCGAATAGATAATTTGCAAATAGATAATTGTTAATGGTTTTTCGCGCCATCCCGCAAACAACAATTAATAATTATCTATTTTCAATTAATGATTCACTGCCTCAAACCCGGCCACAATATCCAGCAGTTCCGCGGTGATGGTTTCTTGGCGGCGATGGTGGTACGCTGCGCTGAGATCGGCCAGGCGCTCTTCGATGTTGCGCTCGGCGTTTTGCATGGCGGCCAGGCGGCTGGCGTCCTCGCTGGCCAGGGACTCGACCAGCGTGCGATAAAGCGTGACGTAGAGGTGCTGCTGCAGGGCGCGGCAGCAGCAGCGCCAGGGCAAGCGACTCCACGGCAGGCTGCGCGAGTCCCACGGCGTGGCGGCGAGATCGGCAAGCAGCCAAGCGGTCGACCGGGAGCAACTGCCGGTGCTCGGTGGCGTGGGGGCCGCCCTGGGGCCGGTTGGCGATGAGGTCGATGTGGACCAGCGGATCGCGTTGCTGCCACGCTTCGACGGTGAAGAGGAGATCCTGGACCAGCGATCCCACGCCGGCAATGCCGCTGGGCACGTTGAAGATCTGCTGCGGCGGCAGTCCGGCCTCCTCCAGCAGACCGGCACAGCGTTCGCCCACCGCGGCCACAAAACGCGGGCGACCAGCCGCGCGCGGCCGTCATCGGCCAAGGCCACGACGCGCCCGTTGAACTGACCGCAGAGCCCTGGTCGGTGCCGAAGACGATGATGCCTGCGCGGTTGGGGACGTACGCGTCGGTGATGCCCTGCAGGTTGATGCGCACCTCCGGTCGCTGCACCAGCAGCGCGCGCAGGCCAGTTCCACCGTGCGGCTGTACTCCTGGAGCGACTCCACGGCCAGCTCGTAGTGGCGGATGCTGACCGCGGCCAGGTCTTCATGGTGCGCACCACGTCCAGCAGATCCTCGGCGCTGTGCATCTTGCGGCGCAGGCTCCTGGCGGTCTGCATCTCAGCCCTCCGTCACGGGGGCGGCGTCATCCGCCACGGGGCCGGCATACTCGGCCACGGCCGCGTGGATGACCCGTTCCAGCCGCCTCCTGCGGGCGCGTCCAGCAACTCGCCCGCCAGGATACGGGCACAGAGATCCGGGAGCGCGCCACCACGGCCCGGCGCACGGCGGCTGCGCATCGGCAGATTCGGCCAAGGGCACCAGCCCAGTGCGCTCGACGTGACCGCTGCGGGAGGATCGCGATCTGCTCCGGCGCGGGATAGGCGCGAACTTCAGGGGCTGCTTGAGCACGGCGCACCCGGCGACCGCGCCAGCGTGTGCCGCGCCTGCTCGTCCAGCCGCGTGCTGAAACGGGAAGATCTCAGTTCCTCGAACTGGGCGTAGGCCAGCCGCAGCGCCCCCGCCACGGCCCGGTACGCGGGAGCTGCGCCTTGCCCCCGACCCGGGAGACCGAGCGCCCCACCTCCACCGCAGGCAGGATGTTCTTCTGGAAGAGCGTGGGCGACAGGTAGATCTGGCCGTCGGTGATGGAGATGAGATTGGGGGAATGTAGGCCGACATGTCCTGGCGTGGGTCTCCACGATGGGCAGCGCGGTGATGGAGCCGCCGCCGTGCTCTGGGCGCAGATGGGTCGCCCGCTCCAGCAGGCGCGAGTGGATGTAGAAGATGTCGCCCGGGAAGGCCCTCACGCCCCGGTGGCCGGCGCAGCAGCAGCGACAGTTCCCGGTAGGCGCGGGCGTGGCTGGTCAGGTCGTCGTAGACGATGAGCACGTCCCGACCCTGGCGCATGAAGTCCTCGGCGATGGCGGTGGCCGCGTAGGGCGCGATAGAATTGCGGCCGCCGCGTCGTCGCCACTCGCCACCATGACGACCGTGACGCAGCGCGCCGTGGAGACGCAGGTCGGCGATGACCCGGGCCACACTGGCGCTGCGCCGGCCGATGGCGCAGTAGACGCAGAGCAACGTCCTTGTCACGCTGGTTGATCATGGCGTCCACCGCCAGCGCAGTCTTGCCCGTCTGACGGTCGCCCAGAATGAGTTCGCGCTGGCCCCGGCCGATGGGCAGCAGTGCGTCGACCACGGTCCAGCCGGTCTGCAAGGGCACGGTCACCGGCGCGCGGTGCATGATGGGCGGCGCGGGCTGTTCACGGCGCGGCGGCGCTGCGTCCGCACCGGGCCGAGTTCGTCCAGCGGGCGCCCACCGCGCTGATCACGCGGCCGAGCAGGCTCTCGCCCACGGCAATGTCGGCCACGCGCCCGGTGCGCACCATGCGCGCGCCGGCGTAGGCGCGCTCGCTCTCGCCCAGCAGGATGACGCCCAGCCCGTCCTCGTCCAGGTTGAAGACGATGCCGGGGAGCTGCCGCCGGGCACATCCTCGCCCACGAGCACGATCTCCCTCGTTCTGCGCACCGGGCAGCCCGCGCGCCTGGGCGACGCCGTGCCCACCTGACGACGCCGAATTCCTGGCGCGCCAGGTCCGGGGCGAAGGTCTCCAGGCGACGTGCAAAGCCGGCGAAGGTCTTGTCCAGGAAGGTGCTCAGATCCTGGGATACAGTCGGCATGACAGTTCTCCCTGAGGTGGCCGCGATAGAAATGATCACCGGAGGACTTCCCCGGAAGGGGTCAAGTGATCCGTCAATGACTGTGACCCATCGACCCCTTCCGGGAAGTCCTCCAGGCCCGTGTCGCTCAGACCGCGAGCGTGGTCGCTCCGCCGGTGGTGTGCAGCAGGTCGTGTTGCAGCGCGGCCACGTAGTCACGCACGGACCAGGCCACGCGGCGGTCGTGCACCAGCAGTTCGATGCCGCAGAGCAACTCGGGGTTGACGTCGAAATGGACGCTGATCTCGTCGCGCCGCTGATCCGGGCGGGGCATGGCCGCGGCCGCGTCGGCCACCACCAGTTCCTGGAGCGCGTCGATGATCTGCTGGCGCTTGGCGTAGGGCATGGCGAAGGCGCTGCGGATCACCACGTCGTCGGCGTTGCGCGCCGCGGCCGCGGAGGCCACCAGCGCGTGGCGCGTGGCGTCGGGCAGGTCGCGCAGTTGGGCGATGAAGTGGTCGACCAGCTTGTATTCCAGCTCTTCGTCGGCCAGATCGGCCAACGCGCGCCGGGTGGACGTGACCAGCGCATCGGCCAGATGATCGCGGGCGTCGGCCAGGAAGGCGTCCTGCTCACGCGCCACGCCTTCGTACCAGCGAGACGCCATGGCCTCGACCTCCTCGCGCGCCTCTTGGACCATGGCTTTGCGCCGGGCGTCGGCGTCGGCCGCGGCCTGGGTAACCAGTTCGTCCTTGCGCTGGGCCAACTCCTGCTCCAGCCGGCGGTAGCGGTCAGCTTCTTCGTCGGCCCGCTGCTTGGCCTCCTCCGCGGCACGAAAACGCTCGGCGATGGCCTCCTCGCGCGCGGCCATGCCCCGCATGACCGGGCCGTAGAGGAAGCGGTAGAGCAGCGCGACCAGCACCAGGAAGTTGACGATCTGGGCGATGTAGGTGAACCAATCGATCTGCATGGCTCATCCTCCCGCGGCGATCACGTGGTTCCAGAAGGGGTTGGCGAAGATGAGAATCATGGCCACGACAAAGCAGTAGATCGCGGTCGATTCCACCATGGCCAAGCCCACGAAGAGCGTGCGCGTGATGGTCCCCGCCTCGTCCGGCTGCTGGGCGATGGAGCTGAGCGCCTGGGCCAACGCGCGGCCTTCGCCCAGCGCCGGCGCCGTCGAGCCGATGGCGATGGTCAGCCCCGCCGTGATGATCGACACCATGCCGATGGTGGTTTGGGCGTCCATGAAAAACCTCCAGGCTGAGAAGATTGAAGACTCAAGATTGAAGATTGGGTGACTTGCCGGTTCCCGTCGCCTGACGCGTTACGGTCGACCCCCAATCTTCAATCTTGAATCTTCAGTCTTGAGTCTTGTCCTTCCGCCGTTCCGCCGTGGCCGAACCGATGTAGACCGTGGCGAGGACGGCGAAAATGTAGGCTTGAATCACGCCGACGAGCATGCCCAACAGTTGCATGATCACCGGGAAAAAGAGCGGCACGATGCTGAGCAGGATGGCGATAATCATTTCGCCGCTCATGATATTGCCGAAGAGACGCACGGCCAGCGCCAGTGTGCGCGACAGTTCGCCGATGATGTTGAAGGGCAGCATGAAGGGTGACGGCTGAATGTACAGGCGCAGGTAGCCGCCCAGTCCGCGCGTGGCGATGCCGTAGAGCGGCACGGCCAGGAAGACGCACGTGGCCAGCGCCGCGGTGGTGGAGAGCGAGCCGGTGGGCGACCGGAAGCCGGGCACGATGCTGAGCAAGTTGGCCGCGGCGATGAAGAGGAAAAGCGTGCCCACAAACGGCAACAGACGCTGGGTCGGCTGCTGGGTGATGGCGCGGATCTGGCCGTCCACGCCCGCGACCAGGGCCTCCAGCATGGTCTGGGCATGGGTGGCGGGCGCGGTCAAGCCGAAACGGCGCGTCACCAGCCACGACGTGCCGGCCAGCAGCGCCATAACGATCCATGTATTCACCAGCGTGGCGTTGATGGTGACCCACTGCCACTGCCAGTAGACGGTTGTATCGGGCGTCAGTTCCACGGGTCATCCCCTTCCCGCTGCGCGCGTGTCCGGTCCCCAGCGCCGGGTCAACACCAGGCGCATGATCACGAACGCGACCATGAAGACGAGGATCTGCGGCAGTTGCATATCGGTGAACCAGAAGAGCGCGGCCAACGCGATGACGGTGCGCGCCAGAAAGCTCACGCCCAGCAGCAGGCCAGGCTGTTGCGCCCCGGCCAACCGTTGCAGGGTCCACCAGAGGCCGCCGTAGTAGAGCAACCCGGTAAGCAGGCCGCCGAGCAGCGCGGGTATATACGCGATGAGATCAGCCGTTGTCAGCGTCATGATCCTCTTCCTCCCACTCCTGTGCGATGGCCTGCCGCTCGCGCGTGAGCCAGTACCAGGCATTGAGACAGCCCAGCCCCACGCCGAGCAGCAAGAGCATGAGCGTCCACGAGTAGCGGGACGGCCAGGTGCGGTCGATCCAGATGCCGAGCGCGAGCAGCGCCAGCGTGGGTACGGCCACCGACCAGCCCACCAGTCCGAACATGCCCAGGCCGAACCAGACGCTGTCCCCCTTGCGCCGCACGGCCCGTGCGCGGCGTTTTTCCTTGGCGCCGATGGTGGCCGCCAGAGCGTCCTCCGGCTCTACCCGCTTGTCCGGTCCATCCACACGTTGATCCACGTCGTCACCCACGGTCCTCACGCAATTCAATGAAACGGCGCACAAAGTCGGCTTCCAAACGCGCCAGCGCACCGCGGGCCCGCTCCTCCCGCGCATCCAAAGTGGCGAAGCGCTCCTGCACCATGGCCTGCAAACCGCCCAACTCGCGGCCGTGGACCGCGTCCGCCGCGGTCACCAACACATCCCGCCCGCGCTTGACCAAGAGGCCGCCGCTCAGGGCCACGTACTCGTCCGCGCCGTCGGCGTTGGTGAAGCGCAGCAGACCCGGCGTCAACGCGGTCACATAGTCAATGTGTCGCGGCAGCAGGCAGAACGAGCCGTCCGGCGCCTCCGCCACCACCCGCGGCGTGGCCACGTCGAGTAAGACCTGGGTGGGCAACAGCACTCGCAACCGCATCACCTGCTCCACTGCGCCGTCTCCCTCGTCACGTATCCCGCCCCTCGCCCCTCGCCCCGGGCAATGCCCCCACCATGTACAGTTCCTGCTCCGACGCCTCGGCGAACTCGTCGTCGAGAATGCGTTCACAGCCGTCCAGCGTCTGCGCCAGCGTCACGCCGTGGCCCGCCATGCCGGTGAACTGCTCGGTGGTGAAGAAGGGTTGCGTCAAGAAGCGTTCCAGCCGCCGCGCCCGGTTGACGACGCGCCGGTCCTCACGCGCCAATTCATCCAGGCCGAGCATGGCGATGACGTCCTTCAGATCCTCGTAGTTGGCCAGCGTCTCGCGCACCGCGTTGGCGATGGCGAAGTGGCGCTCGCCCACGATGCGGGGCATGAGCATCTTGGACTCGGACTGGAGCGGGTCGATGGCCGGGTAGAGTCCCTGGCCGGCTCGCTCGCGCGAGAGCACGATGGAGGTCGACAGGTGGGTGAAGGTGTGGACCACGGCCGGGTCGGTGAAGTCGTCGGCCGGCACGTAGACCGCCTGCACCGCGGTGATGGCCGCGCTGCGCGTGTTGCAGATGCGATCCTCCAGCTCGGAGAGTTCGCTACCCAACGTCGGTTGGTAGCCCAGTCGTGACGGCAGATTGCCCATGAGCGCGGAGACCTCCGCACCCGCCTGTACAAAGCGAAAGATGTTGTCGATGAGCAGGAGCACATCCTGGCGCGCGTCGTCGCGGAAGTACTCGGCCATGGTGAGCGCGGCGTGGCCGACCCGAAAGCGTGCGCCCGGCGGCTCGTCCATCTGCCCGAAGACCATGACGGTGTGGTCCAGCACCCCCGCGTCGCGCATGGCCTGGTAGAGTTCCTCGGCCTCACGGCAGCGCTCGCCGATGCCGCAGAAGAGGCTCACGCCTTGGTGGCGGCTGACCATGTTGTGGATCAGTTCGGTGATGAGCACGGTCTTGCCCACCCCCGCGCCGCCGAAGAGCCGGCCTTGCCGCCCTGCTCCAGCGGTGCGAGCAAGTCGATGGCCTTGATGCCGGTCACCAGGATCTCCTGGGTTGTGGCCTGTTGCGCCAGCGGCACCGGCGCTTGATGGATGGGCCGCCACGCACAGTCCTGGGGCGGCGGCGCGTTGTCGATGGTCTGCCCCAGCACGTTGAACATGCGGCCCAGCAACGCCTCACCCACCGGCGTTTCCAGCGGCGCTCCGGTCGATTCCACGGCGCGCCTCGGGCCAGACCGCGAGTCGGCGTCAGCGCCAAAGTGCGCACGGTGCGGTCGTCCAGTTGCGCCGCCACCTCCAGCAGCACGTCGCCGGTCGCACCGGCGCGCAACGCCTGGCGCAGCCCGGGCAGGCCGCCCAAAACGGCAATCGACGATGCTTCCCCGGACGGCGATCACCCGTCCCGTAGAAGAGGGAGGATCTGTTATTGGTGATTGGTCATTTCTCATTGCTCATTGCCCGGCTGCGGCCTATCTCACGCATCACGTTTCACGCTACACGTTTACACGCCTCGCCCCTCGCAATCCGCCCCTCTCTCCCAAAAAACACGAAAGCTCCTACCAGCACCGCAGGCGCCAGAGGAGCTTTCGGATCGTTTGCCGGTTGCACGCGGTTGGTGGATCAACCGGCAACTTGACGGAACCGATATTCAGTTTCCCGGCGCCTGCATGGCGGTGTTATCAACCAGTGATGTCAACCGCCTGCCGGCCGTGCCATGGCTCAACCGGAGCTTACTTCTCCGATTTGATGGCTGCGTGGGCCGCGGCCAAGCGGGCGATCGGCACACGGAACGGGCTGCAACTTACGTAGTTGAGACCGGCGCCGTGGCAGAACTCAATGCTGCTCGGGTCGCCGCCGTGCTCGCCGCAGATGCCGCATTCCAGGTTCGGGCGGGTGTTGCGTCCCAGTTCCACGGCCATCTTGACCAGCTTGCCCACACCGTTGGGATCCAACTGCTGGAACGGATTGCTGGGCAGAATGCCCTGTTCCACGTAGTCGATGAGGAACTTGGCCTCGGCGTCGTCACGGCTCATGCCGAAGGTGGTCTGGGTCAAGTCGTTGGTGCCGAAGCTGAAGAACTCGGCTTCCTGCGCCATCTCGTCGGCCGTCAGCGCCGCCCGCGGAATCTCGATCATGGTGCCGTACTTGAAGTCGACGTCCATGCCGGCTTCGGCGAAGACCTCGGCTGCGACCTCGTCCACGACCTTGCGCAGCGTGGTCAACTCGTTCACATGGCCCGACAGCGGGATCATGATCTCGGGATGCACGTCGATGCCCTGCTTCTTGACATTGACCGCGGCCTCGAGGATGGCCCGCACCTGCATGGCGGTGATCTCCGGCATCATGATGCCCAGGCGGTCGCCACGAAGACCGAGCATGGGGTTGGACTCACCCAGATTCTCGACGCGCTCCAGAATGTCCTCTTTCTCGCGGACCTTGGCCAGCGCGGCGTCGATCTCGCTCAGAGTGTGGAAGTGCTGCAAGCGCACCTTCAGGTCGGCCAGTTCGGCGACGAGCTGCTGATAGGAGGGCAGGAACTCGTGCAGCGGCGGGTCCAGCAAGCGGATGATCACCGGGTTGCCGTCCATGGCCCGGAAGAGGCCTTCGAAGTCGCTGCGCTGCATGGGCAGCAGCAGGTCCAGCGCCGCCAGGCGGCGAGCCTTGCTGCGGGCCATAATCATGGACTGCACGATGGGCAGACGTTCTTCCTCGAAGAACATGTGCTCGGTGCGGCAGAGGCCGATGCCTTCGGCGCCGTAGCGGCGGGCACGTTCCGCGTCCTTGGGATAGTCGGCGTTGGCCCACACACCCAGGCGGCGGATTTCGTCAGCCCAACCCAGGAGTTCAATCAACGCGTCTTCGCTCTCGAAGTCGGGATCCTGGGTGTCCAGGTCGCCCAGGAAGACCTCGCCGGTGCCACCGTCGATGCTCAGCCAGTCGCCTTCGTGCACTTCGATGGCCTTTTCACCGATGTTGACCACGAAGAGACGATTCTCCACGCTGATCTGCAATTCTTCGGCGCCACAGACGGCGGGCGTACCGAACTGACGGGCGACCACGGCGGCATGGCTGGTGGCGCCACCGCGGCTGGTCAAGATGCCCTTGGAGGCAATCATGCCATGGACGTCATCGGGCTTGGTTTCGGGGCGCACCATGATGACGCGCTTGCCGTCCTTGGCCCAACGTTCCGCGGTGTCGGCATCAAATGCCGCCATGCCCACGGCCGCGCCGGGGCTGGCATTGACGGCCTTCTCCACCAGACGACGCTCATCCTCAGTGGCCGCGCGCTTGGTGGCGGCGCTAAACTGGGGATGGAGCAGCATGTCGACCTGCTCGGGCTTGACCCGCGTGAGCGCGGTCTTGCGGTCGATCAGGCCTTCGTTGGCCATGTCCACGGCGATCTTGATGGCGGCACGCGCCGTGCGCTTGCCGTCACGGGTCTGGAGCATCCACAACTGGCGGCGCTCAATGGTAAACTCCACGTCCTGCATTTCGCGGAAGTGGTTTTCCAGCTTGTTGCAGATCTCGATGAACTGCTCGTAGACCTCGGGCATGTCGGTCTTCAACTGCGCGATGGGCAGGGTGTTGCGGATGCCGGCCACCACGTCTTCGCCCTGGGCATTGAACAGATAGTCGCCGTAGAGTTCGCGCTCGCCGCTGACGGGGTTGCGGGTGAAGGCAACGCCGGTGCCGCTGTCGTCGCCCATGTTGCCGAAGACCACCGTCTGGATGTTGACGGCGGTGCCCAGGTCGTGGCGGATGTTGGTGGCGTTGCGGTAGTCAACGGCACGCTTGCCGAACCAGCTATTGAAGACGGCACGGGTGGCCAATTCCAGCTGGCGATAGGGATCTTGCGGGAATTCGCGGCCTGTGAAGGACTGGATCAGACCCTTGAAGCGCTCGGTGATCTCCATCCATTCCTGGGCGTTGAGCTCCACGTCGTGGCGCACGCCACGCTGGGCCTTCACCTTGGCAATGGCTTCTTCGAACGGCTCATCCGGCACGCCCATGACCACGCTACCGAACATCTGCACCAGGCGGCGGTAGGAGTCGTAGACAAAGCGAGCGTCGCCGGTCAACTCCACCATGGTCTTGGCGGTGTCGTCGTTGAGGCCGATATTGAGCACCGTGTCCATCATGCCGGGCATGGAGAACTTGGCGCCGGAGCGGCAGGAAACCAGCAGCGGGTTGCTGGGATCGCCGAACTTCTTGCCGGTCTGCTCTTCGAGCTCGTGCATGGCGGCCACTTCTTGGTCCCACATGCCGGGCGGGAAGTTGCGCTCGTGATCCATGTAGGCGTTGCAGGCTTCCGTGGTGACGGTGAATCCCGGCGGCACCGGTACATCAAGACGGGTCATCAAAGCCAAGTTGGCGCCCTTGCCGCCCAACAATGAGCGAACCTGATCCCAATCGGAGACCTTTTTATCGCGCTCGAGCTTGTCCAACTGGTTGAACAGATAGACCCATACTTTGTCAGTTTGACCGGCGCTTTCCTCGGCCGGACGGTCTGCCACCATCGATGACATGATTCAACTCTCCTTTTGCAAGACTCACTTCAAAACAAACGATTATCGGTTACCTGTATTTTTGCGACGGACTATCCATAACACGTGACATGCGCATGCAACCGCACGGCGCCAAGGACGATCGCAGCGGGACGACTTCGTCGGCGCCAACCGGTTGCACATGCATCGATTCCGTCAGTGATGCACCTGTTCCAGTGTAAAAGGAAAGCGCCGCGCGGTCACTGCGCACGTGGTGAGTTCACGGCTAGTCGAGCGATTGGTTGATAACCTAGTCGCGTGGCTAGGTGGGGAGGTTGTGGGGTATTCGGGTGGTGGGGTGGTGGATCCGTTTGTAGATGTCGATTCGTGATGCGCCGCCGCGACTGAACAGGCTTCCAGCCTGTTTTCCGTAGCAGGCGACGGTTTTCAACCGTTGCATCGGCGCGCGCATCGCGCCATGGCCAGAAAATACAGTGCCAAAGAAAACGGCCCCGCACCGGTTTTCGGTGTGGGGCCGTATCTGTCAGCATGGGCAGCGCAGCCTGGAGACGCTACGCCGCTCGATCACCAGACGACGCGTCCCGGCCAGAGCCATTGGGAATCACGGAAGAGCTGGTAGAGCATCGGGCCGTACGAAAGGAGAAGCAGGAAGATGGCGCCGTTGACCCACGGCCACCAGGTATCCAGCCACTTGGGCACGGGCTTGGGATCCAGCGGTTCGGCGATGGGGACCACGATCTCGTCGCTGTCGATCTTCTTGCCGAAGAGCACGGTGCCGAAGATGTTCACGAAGTAGAGCGTGGCGCTGATGAAGAGCAGCGTCAACCCCAGCGTCGAATAGAGCAGGATCGGCTGCCATTCGGCCATGGCGTAGGGCGCGGCACCCAACATGGAACGCCGCGGTGCGCCGAAGTAGAGGCCCAGCGAATGGTAGGCATTGGCAAAGATCAGCATGCCGAAGAACCACGTCCACGCCTGCCCCAAGCCCATCCAATTGCTCAAGAGTTTGCGACCGCTCAGCTTGGGCACAAGCCAGTAGCTGATGCCGAAGAAGGTCAAGGTGGTGGCCGCGCCCACCGTCAAGTGGAAGTGACCAGGCACCCACGTCGTGTTGTGGATCAAGAGGTTCAGGTTGTACGAAGCATTGATCATGCCGCCGATGCCGCCAAAGACAAAGAGGATGGCGGCGAGGTTCTGGGCTGCGTACGACGGATCGCCCCAGTTCAGCTTGCGGATCCAGTCAAAGTAACCGCGTCCGCCGCGCGCCCGACCACCCACTTCCAGCGACGCGGTCACGGTGAACGCCGTCAACAAACTGGGGAAGGCCACGCCCATGGTCAACACCATGTGGAGGAACTTCCACGCCTGGGGAATGCCGGGATCGGTGTACTGGTGATGGAAGCCCACCGGCGTCGACAGGACGAGGAAGAGCCAGAAGACGAGATAGGCCAGCGCCGGGCTGAACATCTTGCCGTTGGTCTGCGCCGGCAACATGCCGTACCAGGAAATGTAGGCCGGCAACAGCCAGAAATAGACCAGCGGATGGCCGAACCACCAGAAGAGGGTGCGGGCCAGCAGCGGATCAACGCCGTCGACCAGACCGAGCGACCACGGAATGACCATGATCAGCATCTCGGTGGCGACGCCCAACGTGGCCAGAAACCACATGACGAAGGTGATGAGCGAGGCCAACGCCAGGAACGGGGTGCGTTCGCCGGGATGCTCCTTACGCCAGGTCCAGTAGGTGAAGAGCAGTCCCAGCGTCACCACCCACGTCCCCACCACGACCAGCGTCAGGCCCACATAGTGGAACCAGGCGGCCATCATCGGCGGGTAGAAGGTGTAGAGCACGGAGGCCTGATTGGTCAGCAGCGCAAAGGCCGACATGAGCAACCCCACCACCATGACGATCAGACCGGCCCAGTTGATCCACGGATAGCGCAACGGCCGGTTCAACGACTTTACGGTGATGTACGTCAGGAAGCCGCAGATAAAGAAGGTGGTCCACACCAGCGCGTTCAACACGCCGTGCAGCGACAGCCCCTGATAATAAGTGCGGATAACGGGCGACAAAAACGGGTACAGGTCAAGGCCGGCATGCTCCAAGCCCTGCAAGATGCCCAGCAGTGCGCCCAAGGTCAACGCACCGATGGCAATCCCGACATTCCAGCCGGTCAGACGATTGACCGTCTTCATGTCGTCTTGAGTCAACGGCACGGGGACCGGTGCAGCCTTGATACCGCCGGTCGGCATCGCTTGTACAGACATTGATGGTTTCTCCTCAATCGGTGCCTGTCCGCCAATCCCACGCCGGTCACCAGCAGTGACCGGCGCAGACAGTCCGGACTGTTGGGACCATGAATTGGCGGCGTGAATCGTAACGCGTCTTCCGTCCTCGGCCGGGGCTAGTTGATAACAGCGTAAATACCACGGCGGAAATTCGGCATCTCAACCTTTGGTAGGAACCGCGGGTTCATTTCCGCCGGGATTTACTAGTCAACCACCGCGGCGGTCGCTCCAGCGCCGTCAGCGCCCTCGACGATCAACTGGCCGTACATGGTGTGATGGCCGATGGGGCTGCCTTCCACATAGCCGCAGTATTCATGGCAGATGTAGTCGTACGTGCCCGGTTCGTCGAAGATGGCTTTCAGCGTCGACACTTGGCCAGGGAGCGCCATGACATTGACATTGGTGCCCAACAGCTTGAAACCGTGCTGCACGTCACGCGCCGTGATGTAGAACGTCACTTCCGAACCCTGGGGCACACGGATTTCGGCGGGCAGGAAGTTCCACGTCTGGGCGACAACATAGGCCTCATATTTGCCCGGCGCCAGTTCACGCAGACCGGGGTTGGCGAATGGGCTGGCCGGATCGGCCAACTCGGTCGGTGTGATACGGGCATACGCACCCGGCAGCTGCACACCGATGGCAAAGCCCGAAATGGCCAGCGCAATGACGAAGACGACCGTCACGGCCACGGCCACACGCATCCACGCGCCTTCGAAAAAGTCGACATGGAACGTCTCGTGCGTCGCCATGGGATCCACGGCTGCACCCTCAGGCTGGGTATCGTGTTCGCTCTGATGGTCGCTCACTGGGTCACCCCTCTCGACAGCATGACGAAGTACGCATTCATCCAGAACGCGCTGATCAGCAAAATCAGCACGATCATCAAGATCACGGTGCCCATGGGTGTCTTGACATCCTTGTTGTCCATCAACACAAGTCCTTCCTACACAATTTTGGGAATAAATCCGCGTTGGCTAACCATCCGCTCCAGAAAACTAGACCGTAGCCGCCCGGCGACGTCAGCGCATCCATTGGGCAACGTCCGCCGCAATTTCCTCTCCCGAAGTGCCGTACGCAAAGATTTCGCGTGCATAGCCCTCCGGGTCAATCAACGTCACAATGCTGGTGTGATCCACCAGATACCCTGTGGCGGCGCTGCCTTCGTGCACGTCAAAAAAGACGCCGAACTGGCTTGCCGCCTGGTCGATGACAGCCTGGTCGCCCGTCATCCCCAGAAAACTGGGGTCGAAGGCGGCCACGTACTTGGCCATCTGCTCCACGGTGTCGCGCTGCGGATCCACCGACACCATGATCACTTGGACATCGTCGGCCTTGTCGCCCAACGTCCGCACGGCCGTGCGCAGGTCGTTCATGGTCGTGGGACAGACATCGGGGCAGAAGGTGTAGCCGAAGTACAGCAGCACATACTTGCCCCGGAAATCACTCAGACTCATCGGCTCGCCGGTGCTGGCGGTCAACGTGAAGTCAGCCGCCCGATCCGGCGATTGCAGCGCGATGCCGTGGAGTTCCGGCGGTCGCAACCAACGCAGCGCCAAGCCCAACAACACCAACACACCCAACAGCGCCAGGCCAATGCGTACCCACCGGTTGGCAAAGAAGCCTGACGGCCGCGCCTGCGCCTGCTCGGCATGGCCGGCCGGCGCACCCTTTTCATCGAAGGCAGTCATAATCATTTCCCGGCCGAAGCCGGATTTCACCAAACTCTTTCAGGTTTATTTAATAGTCCGGATAGCAGAGGAACAGGTGCGCTGCTTCATAGGCAAACTTGGAGGCGCCCTTGCTGTTGTTGATCTCTTTGGTCAACAGCCGCAGGTCCCGCTGGACGATCTCCGTGTCCGGCGCGTCCGTACGATACTTGGCGCGCATGATGCCCCAGCCGTCCACCAGCACGAAGGTGGGATAGAACTCGAAGCTGCCGTCCTCGCGCTGTTCGTAAAAGGTGCTGAAGCCGCGCCCGATCACATTCTTCAAACGCGTCGGTTCGCCGGTCACAAAGTGCCAGTTGGATGTGTCAGCGCCCAATGCATCGGCATATTCGCGCAGCACTGCGGGCGAATCCCGCTCAGGGTCGAAGGAGATCGTCACCAACTGAACCGGAATGCCGCCGGTGTCCACCGCGGCCACGGCCTCTTGCACGGCCTTCATGCCCGGCCCCGTCTGCGCACAGCCGTCGCCGCAATTCGTATACGTAAAGGTATAAAGGGTCAGGCTGCCGCGCAGATCCTCGTTGGTCAGCCGGTTGCCGTCTTGATCGGTGAGCGCGAAGCCGGGCGCCAGGGAAATGCGGGGCAACACCTTGATCGGCTGGATCAACACGAACGCCAGCAGGGCGATGAGCGGCGTTGCCAGGATGCTGTAAAGCAGCACTTGCCGCCATTTTTTGTCAATGCCCCACAGGCCATGCGACTGTGTCTGCCGGGGTGCGTTGGCCGTCATACCCATGTGTCAGCCCTGCCTCAACCCACTGTCTTGCGCCAAATTGTCGTGTAGTTTACAAAAGCGCATCGGCTTTGGCAAGTGGCAAGGGGGGAAAACTGCGCTTTGCGTGGGAACCCGTTGTCGAAGCGCAGCGGCGACCCGGTGGCGCGGTCAGAGATCGGCCTGGCGGCGCACGTGAGGCCACACCGCCGCGGCACGTGCCAGTTGCGCGCGCGTGGACGGGCTCAACGCCTCGCCGTGGTCGAAATCCCAGCCGGGAACCGTCACCAGCCACGCGGCCGGGGCATGGCCGAACAGCTGCGCCGCCATGCGTAGCAGCAGCCCCGGACCCACGTGATGGCTGCTGCTCTGTGCGGTGGCGGCGTCCTCTTCGCCCAGTGGCGTGATTTGGAGCGTGTCGTCGGCGGCGCGCGCCGGGGTGGTGTCCACAAAAATGACGCCGCCCACGTGCGGGGCGGCGATCTCTTCGGCCAGTTCCGGCGCCAACTGCTGGACCTGGACCAGCCGGACCGGCACGCCGGCTGCGGCCATGTCGGCGGCCACGGACGCAGCCAGCAACAAGCCTGCGCCGTCATCACGACGCAGGCTGTTGCCGTAACCGATAACCAACCAAGAAGAAGTTGAAGCTACTCTGTTCAAATCTGCCGCCATGCCGGGCAGCATGGCGCGCCGGCGTTCTCACTCAATTGCGAATCCGTTCCTCCAGCAATTCGCCCTGCGGCCCCACCAGTTGCACATGCAGCGGCATCTGGCCGTAGGCGTGGGTCGAGCAACTGAGGCACGGGTCGAAGAGGCGGATGCCGTGCTCGATGCGGTTGAGGATGCCCTCGTTGAGACCGTTGCCGTTGATGTGGTGCAGCGCGATCTGCTTGACCGTGCGGTTCATGGCCAGGTTGTTCTGGCCGGTCGCGATCAACAGGTTGACCTTCTGCAGGATGCCGTCCTCGTCGACGTGATATTCGTGGAAGAGCGTGCCGCGCGGGGCCTCGCTCACGCCCACGCCGACCAGGTTGTTGACCGCCGCCTTGGAGCGGATGTGGTTGCTGGTCACCGCCGCATCCTCCACCGTCTCGGAGATCTTCTCCAGCGCGAAGAGAATCTCGATGAGCCGGGCGTAGTGGTACTGGAAGCTGCTGGTCACGATGCGCCCGCGCGCGGCCAGCCGCCGGAACTGGCGCAGTTCGTCGTCGGCCCGGGGCGTGCCCGCATAGTCGCACACGTTGAGGCGCGCCAGCGGCCCGACCCGGTACATGCCCGCATGGTAGAAATCGTGGGGCAGTTCGTTGCCTTCATGCCCGTGCAGCGCCGCGGGTTTGTAGTACGGGAACTTGAGGTACGTCCACGGCTCCACCGCCTCGCCGATGATGTCCCGGTAGTCGGCCGGATTCAGCCCCGGCTCCAGCACATGCCCGTCGCTGTCCACCACGCGCAGCACGCCATCGTAGTGCTCCAGCCCGCCGTCGGGCGTGACCAGGCCCATGAAGAGGCTGGGGAAGTTGCCGTACATCACCGCTTCGTCGTGGAAGTCGTCGGCCGCCTCTTTGAAAATGTCCAGGGCCAGTCCCACAATCTCGAAGGCTTCGGGCAACATGCGCCGGATGCTGCTGCGGTCTTCGTCGCTCAGTCCGGAACGCACGCCGCCGGGCACTGTCCACGCCGGGTGCACGCTCTGGCCGCCCAGCATGCGGATGATCTCCTGGCCGAAGCGGCGCAGGCGAATGCCGTTGCGGGCGATGTCGGGATAGCGCTCGATCAGGCCCATGACGTTGCGCATGGCCGGGTCGCTGTCCATGCCCAGCAGCAGGTCCGGGCTGCTCAGGTGGAAGAAGCTGAGCGCATGGCTCTGCACCAACTGGCCCCAGTTCATCAGCCGCCGCAACTTGGCGGCCGTGGGCGGAATGCGCACCCCCAGGATCGCGTCGCCCGCCTTGGACGACGCCATGAGATGGCTCACCGGGCAGATGCCGCAGACCCGCGCCGTGATGCCCGGCATCTCCCAGAAGGAGCGCCCTTCGCAGAACTTCTCGAACCCGCGGAATTCGGTCACATGAAAGCGGGCGTCATTCACCTGGCCGGCATCGTCCAGTTGAATGGTGATCTTGGCATGCCCTTCGATGCGCGTGACCGGATCGATGACCAACGTACGCGACATGGTACTCAACCTCATCTTTCAGTATGGATGCAAGGATGAGGACTGAAGATTAAAGATTGAAGATTGGGTGTGCCGACGGACTTTGCCCCATCACGATCGGTGGTGGACAAGCCAATCTTCAATCGTCAGTCCTCATTCTTGTCGTTCTACCCAAACAACCGCATGGACGGTTCCAGCAGCAGCGGTTCACCGGCGAGCAGCGCACTGACCGCGGCCCAAATGCGCTCGGGATCGGGCGGGCAGCCGGGGATGAAGGCATCCACCGGCACCACCTGATGGAGCGGCAGCACCTTGTCCAGCAGCGCGGGCATCACGTCTTCGTCGTCGCCGTGGGGCCAACTGCCCGGCCCTTCCTGGTAGACCTTGGTGAGCAGATCCTCCACGCCCAGACGGTTGCGCAGGCTGGTGACGTTGCCCGTCACCGCGCAGTCGCCGAAGCTGACCACGATCTTGCTCCGTTCCCGGATCTCCTTGGCCAGCTTCACGTTGTCCACGTTGGCCACCGCGCCCTCCACCAGGGCCACGTCCACGTTCTCGGGGAACTCCTTGACGTCGGCGATGGGGCTGTAGACCAGCTCCACCTGCTCGGCCAGGTCGATCAACTTTTCGTCCAAATCCAAGAAACTCATGTGACACCCGGAGCAACCGCCCAACCAGGCCGTGGCCAACCGGATCTTTTTCGTCGCCATACCCAGACCCTCCAAAATGCTCCTGCTCGTGGCTGCCAACACCGCAACAACGGCGTTGACGACACCGGAGTTGTGAACATAGAACGCGGACCCGGCGGTTCGGGCCGGCCGGCGTGACGAGCAGCCAAGGAAAACTCGTCACATCCGGCGCATGAAGCCCCTGGTGCCGTGGCCGCATCCGCGTTCTATGCGCCCGCCATCCATCGGGGACGCGCGTCAGTCCGCGTAGTCCCACATATTCCGCTCGCGGCCGTCGAGAATCCAGCGCAGGAACTCGTGCTGTTTCTCCATCTCGGCCACGGTTGATCCCTTGAGCGTCAGCGCGCCCGTGGGGCAAATCTGCACACACTTGCCGCAACTGGTGCAGCTCATGCTTGTGCCCCACGGCTGGTTGAGGTCGGCGATGACCCGGCTGTTGACGCCCCGGCCCATCACGTCCCACACATGCGCACCCTCGATCTCGTCACAGACCCGCACGCAGCGGGTGCAGAGGATGCAGCGGTTGTGATCCAGCACGAAACGCTCGTGGCTGGCGTCCATGGGCAGATCCGGGCAGAGATAGTCGAACCGGACGTGGTCCATGCCGATCTCGGCCGCTTCCCACTGGAGTTCACAGTTGCCGTTCATCACGCACGTCGCGCAGACGTGGTTGCGCTCGGCGAAGAGCATCTCCAGGATCATGCGCCGGTACTTGATGAGCCGGTCGCTGTGGGTGTAGATGACCATGCCTTCCTGGGTCCGGGTCACGCACGCGGGCTGGAGCTTGTTGCTGCCCGCGATCTCCACCAGGCAGAGCCGGCAGCCGCCCCGCTCGCTCAGCCCGTCCATGTGGCAGAGCGTGGGCACGTCGATCCCGTTCTCTCGCAGCACGGCCAGGAGCGGCTCGCCTTCCTGCGCGCTGACCAGTTCATCGTTGATGGTCAAAGTGACGACTGCCATCAGGCTGCCTCCTCCGTGTGCATGTGACCGGCGCCGTTGTGGCCATGGCCCGCGGCCACCAGTTCGAGGACCGGCACCTTGTTCATTTCGCAGACCTGGGCCGGACAGGTGCGCCCGTTGATGTGGGCCTCATACTCGTCCATGTAGTAGCGCAGGGTGCTCAGCACCGGGTTGGGGGCCGACTGACCCAAGCCGCACAAGCTGGTCTCGCGCACCATGGTGCAGAGTTCACGCAACGTCTCCAGATCCCGGTGGGTGGCGCTGCCGTCGGTGATGCGCTCCAAGATGCGGTACATCTGCACCGTGCCGACCCGGCAGGGCACGCATTTGCCGCAGCTTTCGTCCATGCAAAATTCCATGAAGTACTTGGCCACATCCACCATGCACGAATGCTCGTCCATGATGATGAGGCCGCCCGACCCCATGATGGAACCCAACTGGCGCAGGCTCTCGTAGTCCATGGGCGTGTCCAGGTAATCGGACGGGATGCAGCCGCCGCTAGGTCCGCCCGTCTGCGCGGCCTTGAACGCGGCGCCGTCGGGGATGCCGCCGCCGATGTCGAAGACAATCTCGCGCAGGCTGATGCCCATGGGCACTTCGATGAGTCCGGTATTGTTGACCTTGCCCGCCAGCGCGAAGATCTTGGTCCCCTTGCTCTTCTCCGTGCCGATGCCCGCAAACCACTCCGCGCCGTTGGCGATGATGGGCACAATGTTGCCGAAGGTCTCCACGTTGTTGATCAGCGTCGGCTTGCCCCACAGGCCGCTCTGGGCCGGATAGGGCGGGCGGGGCACCGGCTGGCCGCGCATGCCCATGATAGAGGCCATGAGCGCCGTCTCTTCGCCGCAGACGAACGCGCCCGCGCCGATGCGCACGTCGATGCGGAAATTGAAGCCGCTGTCCATGATGCGGCTGCCCAAGAGACCGCGGCGCTCGGCCGAACGGATGGCCCGTTCCAGCCGCTTGGCCGCGACGGGGTACTCGCCGCGCACGTAGATGAAGCCCTGGTCCGCGCCCACGGCGTAGCCGGCGATGGCCATGCCCTCCAACACCCGGTGCGGATCCGACTCCATGAGCGTCCGGTCCATGTACGCGCCCGGGTCGCCTTCGTCGCCGTTGGCCACCACATACTTCTTGTCCGACTGCTCCTTGCGCACCATGTCCCACTTCAGGCCCGCGGGATAGCCCGCACCGCCGCGCCCGCGCAGCCCGCTGGTGATGATCTCCCGGCAGACCTCCTCGGGCGTCATCTCCCGCAGCGCGTAGGCCATGGCCGCATAGCCGCCCTGGGCCACGTAGTCCTCCAGCCGCTCCGGGTCGACCACGCCGCTGTTGGCCAGCACAACTTTCTGTTGCTTGGCAAAAAAGGGCATGTCCGCGGGCAGCACGTTGACGTCCACCGGCGTGCCCTGGGCCACATGTTCGTCCACAATGCGCCGGGCCAGGTCGGGCGTCACCTGCTCGTAGACCGTGTCCGGCTGCCCCGCCATCTGCACGGTGACCACCGGGCCGCGGCTGCACGGTCCCATGCAGCCGGTGGAGACGACCTGCACCTCGGCGTCCACGCCGCTTTCGCTCACCCGCGCCTGCAACGCTTCCTGGACCGCGGTGCCGCCGGACGACAGACACGGCGTGCTGGCGCAGCAGAGCAGGCGACAGCGAAATGCCGCTTGCGCGTCCCGTTCCCGTTCGGCCAATGCTTGTAGTTCAACGCGATTCATGATCGTTCTCCTCAAGCCTTGACGGGGGCTGGTTTGCCGCTGCCCACCCGCGTGCGGATGGTCTCCAGCAGCGATTCGGGCGTCTCACGGCCGAGCACCTCGCCGTCCACCACCAGCACCGGCGCCAGCCCGCAACTGCCCAGGCAGCGCGCCGTGGCCACGCTCAGCTTGCCGTCGGGCGTGGTCTGCCCCGGCTCGATGCCGTACTCCTGTTGCAGCGCAGCCACGATTTCCGCCGCCCGCTTCACATAGCAGGCCGTGCCCATGCAGACGATGCAGTTGTGCTCCCCCTGGGGCTTGAGCGAGAAGAAATGGTAGAAGGTCGCCACACCGTAAACCCAACTGAGTGGCAGTTTGAGCTGATGCGCCACGTAGATCATCAGGTCATCTTCGAGAAAACCGAAGGCCTCCTGCGCCGTGTGCAGCACCTCGATGAGGGCATCCTGCTGGTACTGATAGCGTTTGAGCGTGCGGTCGATGAGCTTGAAGCGTGCATCGCCGCTGGGATGCTCGGCCGCACGCCGTTTGGGATGGGTGCGTGTCATGGTCTTGACAGCCATAGTGGACTTCCGCTCCTACACGTTGTGTGAAGAGTACGCCCCAATCCGGTTGAGGACCGTCGGCGCTCTTCACTCCTCTGCTTTGGCGTTGACGCGAAATCACGAATCACGGTCACTTTCGACCTGATTCGTGATTTATTTCACAATAAATGCCTATAAAAAAATCGCTCCTGCGTCATGGAAAGACTGCCCTGCCTGCCGGAATCGATCGTTGGTCTGTATGGAAGATTAGTGGGCGCCCGGCCGATCTACCCACCCGAAGTCACAATGCCTATTCACAAGACACTGGCCGGGCGCCCCATCACAAGGAGGTTACCGCATGGGCTACCATGCTGACTCACAGGATACCGGAAACTCGCCGCTTTTCCATCGGGCAGACGGACGGCATCGCGGCTGGTCGGCTGGTTGGTCGTGGACCTGGTCAGGTGACTAGGTGTCAAGTTGACACCATCATTGGACACAGGGGGAGCGCTTACTGTACCACGAGTGGCAGCCACAGCCGGTGGGGGTTGATCAGGAATTCAGCCTCGGCCTTTGGGGTGTACTCTGCTAGTGGGTCGAATATGCGGGTTGTGACTCGACCCACCAGCGTGTCTTCGCCTGGCAGAACCTGAAGCACGAAGCGAACCTCTACACGCCTTGACGAGGTCACGTCACCACCATCTGTTGTTGGTTGGCCCCGCCAAATCACACGCTGGCCGGTCAGGCCATCCACTACTTCGACCTCTCCATAGTTGGACGCTAGTGAGTCGGGAACGAGGACGGCGCTATATCCCCACGTAGTTGTCGCCGTTATCTCACGGGGAGTCCATTTGTGCTTGAATCGACAAACGTGCTGGTCACTGTGACAAAGGCGCCGGCGGTGACAGCCTCCGGCGTCACGCGCACGTCAGTGACAAGCGGGCCTCGATCAAATTCATCGGCGCCAATGTCGTTTTTTGGCGGCTCCTCTTCTTCCCGCACAGTGCCATCGATGTCCAACACTGGTTGTTGACTATGGACATCATAGGCATACCCACCGATAAGCGGCGAAGATGCGGCCAAGTGCAGATCGCCGCCGTCCGCATCTACGAACTGCGGATCTTCGTACCATGGGAGAAGTCATCCGGAACACCAACGGCATCGATGTCATTCCGCCAATAATCGTTACCGAACATCCGCAGCGATCCAGTCGACACGAGAATGCCGGTCTGATGTTGGCCAATGATCGAGCCGGTGATCGATGCATCGAGCGCGGTTGCGGCGACGCCGATGCCGCGTGGCTCTTCATTCTCCGGGAGCGAAGGCAGCCCTGGCGCTGTATTGTAAATCGTGTTCAGCGACATGGTGACTTCTGCATCGAAAGATATCGCCAATGGCATCACCGCCTCTGTCCCGACGAGGCGGTTGGCAAGACTTCCTCGCTCCAACAGCTGTACGATACATTCCATTGCCCCCGACTACATTCCAGATGCTGTTCCCTGTGAATATTCCGGCGCGCACCGATTGAAGTGTGATACCGGCGGCGCTGCCGCCGGTGCCGCTGAAATAGGAGTCAAAAATGTCCGGGCCGTCGCCACCACGGATGTTGCGGACGTCGACACCGCTCATGTGAAAGCTCTCGACGTTGTTCGCGCGCAGACCGTCAGTTTGGTGCGTTACGTGGCCCCCGATTACGTCGTCAATCAGGCTGTGCAGAAAGATCACTTGTGATGCGTGACTGATATCGACGCCGCGCGTAGTGCTGCCGTATCCAGCGCCATGGAGTGTTCGCACCGTCAGGTCATTGACAAACAGATCATCACATCATCGATTGACACACCAACAACGTCCAGTGTCGTCGGGTAACAAAAGGCGGCGTCGATAGTTTCGGGATCGAAACCCGCAGACCGTATCGTCGTCATCACGATCGGCATCGTCATATCGGTTGACAAACCCTTTCATTGATTCAACGGTAATTCGCTCCAAAATGGCACGGTCAAGATTGGCAATGTCAATGCCGGTATTCTTGCGAGGGTGGTGTGCGACAGTGGAAAAGAATTCGGATATGCTTACGCCGTGCGCGGTGAGGCGACCGCCAGACATCTGGATTGCGCTGTGTATTCCTGCAAATTCTCGGCAGTAGTAGCCAACGTCCATGTTGCAGGGCGCACCGCCCCGGAAATCGCGAGTGGGCATCTTCGAGCAACACCTCGCCACGGCTCATGCTGATCCCCAAGGCATCGCCACCGCTGGTGGAACAGCCGTACGGGGTCCAGCTACCGTCGCCTGCATCTCCTCCGTAAACCTGCACTACCCGCAAATCACGCAAGGTCAGAGAGTAAAAGCCGGATGCGGCAACGGCGACGGCACCTCCACCAACGGATACATACCTCTCCCGATAATACTCAGAGAAGCCGTTGCCGCCGCGCACACTGTTTATGGCCAGTGAGCGTGCCGTCAGTCGACCCTGTCCGGCCAACTGGATCGCGACGGCATCGTCGCCGTTCTCGAACACTGACCGCATCGCGCCCATGCACATTGACAATGGACACATGCTCCAGCGATACGTCTACATCCGTCAACACCATGCCGGTGCTGATCTCGCCGCGCCCGTCGATGATCACATGGGCCAAGGCCGTTGCGGTGATGCCGGCGCCCGCCACGATAGGCGCGGCCGGCGGTCAGCACCGGCGGATCGGCGGTTTCGCCGCGCTGCGCGTCGTCAGCCGGCTGCGCAATGTGATATTGCCGGAGTAGACGCCGGACAGGATGAGGATTTCGTCGCCAGGAGCGGCAGCGTCGATCGCGCTGGAGATCGGCAAAGTCGCATGAAGGCGGGCCGGTAGGACGAAAACGTGTTGCACCTGATCCGGACGCGCCTCTTCGGCCCGAACATCGCGTGTGCCCAATGACGCTGATGAGACCGACTAGGGTCAGGACGGCAAAGCTCACGGCGCGTCCAAGTGCACCCATCGGCGGTACGGAAGGCGGTTGTGTGCAAACATAAGGGGGATCCTCCCACTGCAACTCGGTTGATTTTGGGATGGAGCGTTAGCCGTGCGCCACTGCGCTGGCACGCACCGGCACACATGTATGCTGCTGTCTAGGCCATTGCCGGGGCTTGGTGTCGCGTCGTTCTTAGCTTATCATTTTCGCGTGGAAGGTCGAGAATTCCTAAGATTGTTTGATCGTTCAGCGCACGGACCCACCGCTGCCTGGACGATCCGGAGATTCGGTCATGGATGAGCATCCGGCAGCGGGCGGCGGCGCGGAAGAGACAGACGGATTCGAATACCCTGGATGAAGCTCGCATGACGTCGGTTGGGGTGTCGAGAAAAGCATCTCCCATCTGGGCGTCTCTGCGCGATCACAACTTCCGCCTCCTCTGGCTGGGCGAGGCGATCTCCATGCTGGGCGACCAGGCGTACTTCGTGGCGCTGCCGTGGCTGGTGCTCCAGATCAGCGGCGACCCGTTGGCCATGGGGACGGTGCTGGCGCTGGCGGGCGTGCCGCGCGCGATCTTCATGCTACTGGGCGGCGCACTGACGGACCGGCTGTCGCCGCGGGCGATCATGCTGGCGTCGAATCTGCTGCGCATGGTGCTGGTGGCGACCATGGCCGCGCTGGTCTTTACCCAAAGCCTGGCGCTGTGGATGATCTACGGCTTCGCGCTGGTCTTCGGCCTGATCGACGCGTTCTTCTGGCCGGCGTCCATCGCCATTGTGCCCCAACTGCTGCCGCCGTCCATGTTGCAAGGGGCCAATGCGCTGGTGCAGGGCACGGCCCAGGCCAGTCTGCTGCTGGGCCCGGTGCTGGCAGGCTTCGCCATCGGCGCGCTCGGCGGGCAGACCGGCGCGGCCGCGGGCGATGCCGCACCGGGGCTGCGCGGCATCGGCGTTGTGTTGGCCTTCGATGCGCTGACGTTCTTGGCTTCCGCCGTCACGCTCTGGTTGCTGCGGGTGCCGCGCACGTCATCCGCCGCGGACACGGACGGCGGCGAGAAACAGGATTCTGTGCTCCGTGCACTGCGGGAAGGGCTGGTGACTGCGTGGCGGGATGTGTCGCTGCGCACCTTCATCTTGATCTCGGCCGCCATCAATTTCTTGGTCAACGGGCCGATCGACGTCGGCATCCCGGTGCTGGCCGACGCGCGGCTGGCCGGTGGCGCGGCGGCGTTCGGCATCATGATGTCGGCCTTGGGCGGCGGCTCGTTGACGGGCATGTTGCTGGCCGGATCGCTGCCACGTCCGGCGCCGCGCCGCTTTGGGCCGCTGCTGCTCACAATCATCAGCCTGCTCGGCGTGGGCCTGATCATCCTGGCCTTCACCACGCGCACGTGGATGGGCGCGGCGGCAGCCTTCGTCATGGGCATCTCCAGCGGTTATGTCAACATCCTCTACATCACCTGGCTGCAAACCTACGTGCCCCAATACCTCATGGGCCGCATCATGAGTCTGGCCATGTTTGCCGGCGTGGGGCTGACCCCACCCGCCATGATCCTGGCCGGCGCGCTGGCGGCGTGGAATCTCACCGCGTTCTTCTGCATCGCAGGCGCGCTGCTGGTGGTCATCACCCTTTGGTGCGCCACCCTGCCCGAGGTGCGGGGATTGGGGTTGCAGGAGTGGGGAAGGGTAGGATTGAGGAGTGAAGATTGAAGATTGGGGCAGTCGGCGGAGACGGGGGATTGGGAGATTGGGAGATTGGGGAGGCGACCCCTCGCCCCTCGCCCCTCGCCCCTCGCACGAGGTAAACCATGGATGAACTCGGTGTAGGCATCAGCTATCCCATCGGCGCGACGTTGGTAAACGGCGGCGTGAATTTCTGCGTGTACGCGCGCGATGCGACCCAGATCGATTTGCTGCTCTTCGACCGGGTCGACGACGCCACGGCGGCGCGCACGCTGGTCCTGGACCCGCGGCGCAATCGCACGTACAACTACTGGCATGTGTTCGTGCCCGGTATCACCGCGGGGCAGATCTACGCGTACCGCGCCCACGGACCGTTCGCGCCCCACAAGGGCATGCGCTTCGACCCGGGCAAGGTGCTCATCGACCCGTACGGACGGGGCGTGGCCATGCCCGCCGGCTACAGTCGCGAGGCGGCCATCAACCCCGGCGACAACGCGCCCTTTGCCATGAAGAGCGTGGTCATCGACCCCACGACCTTCGCCTGGGAGGATGACCGGCCGCTCCAGCGTCCCTTCAGCCGCACGGTGATCTACGAGATGCACGTGCGCGGCTTCACGGCCAATCCCAACTCGGGCGTGCCCGCGTCCCGGCGCGGCACCTACCTGGGCGTCATCGACAAGATTCCCTACTTGCAGGAACTGGGCATCACCGCGGTGGAACTGCTGCCGGTCTTTCAGTTCGATCCGCAGGACGCGCCCAACAGGCGGCGCAACTACTGGGGCTACAGCCCGGTCTCGTTCTTTGCGCCCCACACGGCCTACGCCACCCACCCGGACGCGCAGACCGCGATGGACGAGTTCCGCACCATGGTCAAGGCGCTGCACCGGGCCGGCATTGAGGTGATTCTCGACGTGGTCTACAACCACACGGCGGAGGGCGACGACAAGGGGCCGACCTTTGCGTACCGGGGGCTGGCCAATTTGGAGTACTACACGCTGGAAAAGGACCGGGCCTACTACGCCAACTACAGCGGCACGGGCAACACGCTCAACGCCAACTTTTCCATCGTGCGCCGCATGATCCTGGACAGCCTGCGCTATTGGGTGCAGGCGATGCACGTGGACGGCTTCCGCTTCGACCTGGCGGCGATCCTCTCGCGCGATGAGCACGGCGACCCCATGGCCAACCCGCCCATCCTCTGGGACATCGAAAACGACCCGGTACTGGCGGGCACCAAGCTCATCGCCGAGGCGTGGGACGCGGCCGGCCTCTACCAGGTGGGTCAGTTCTTCGGCCGCCATTGGACCGAGTGGAACGGACGCTTTCGCGATGACGTGCGCTCCTTCGTCAAGGGTGACCCGGGCATGGCCGCAACCATGGTCGCACGCCTCGGCGGCAGCCCGGACATCTACGGCTCCAAGCGCCGGGAGCCGGAGCAGAGCATCAACTTCATCACCAGCCACGACGGCTTCACGCTCAACGATCTGGTCTCGTACAACGAGAAGCACAACGAGGCCAACGGCGAGGACAACCGGGACGGTGACAACGACAATCGCAGCTGGAACCACGGCGCGGAAGGGCCGACCGACGACCCGGCTATCCAGGCGCTGCGGCGGCGGCAGATCAAGAACTTCCTCACGCTGACGTTGATGGCGCTGGGCGTGCCCATGCTGCAGATGGGCGACGAGGTGCGGCGCACCCAGCAGGGCAACAACAATGCCTACAATCAGGACAACGAGCTGAGCTGGTTCGACTGGTCGCTGGTCAAGAAGAACGGCGACATCCTGCGCTTCGTGCAGAAGCTGATTCGTCTGCGCCAAGGGCTGGCCATCTTCGGCGACGACCACAACATGAGCCTCTGGGATCTGCTGCAAAACGCGCGTTTTCAACTCCACGGGACCAAGCTGCGCAAACCGGATCTGGGGCCGTCGTCCCACAGCATCGCGCTGACCATCTGGGGCCGCCACGAAGTCTTTCACCTGATCCTCAACGCCTATTGGGAAGCGCAGACCTTCGAACTGCCCCAGTTGCCCAGCCACACCCACGGCGGCTGGCACCTCATCATCGACACGGCGCGGCCGTCGCCCGACGACTTCTACAGCTACGAAGATGCGCCTGAGGTGACGGCGCGGCTACCGGGCGGACGGCGCTCGGTGGTGGCGCTGGCGTGCGAGATCCGCAACGGCACGCCCGACGAAGCAGTGGAGACCGCAGAGCGCCCGCGGCTCGGCGCGGCCGGCATGCGGCGCGTTCAGCGAGGAGGCCAAAGCGCGGTAACGCTCCTCCAACTCGCGCCCGGTGAGGAAGCCGGCCGCCGCGCCGGCGACGCCGATCTTGTGCCCGGCAAAGAGGACGGCGGTTGCAGCGCCGCGAGAGGGTCACCATGCGCCGCGTACGCATGCACGAGCGCGGCGAAGAGCGAGTCGCCGCGCCCACCGTGTTCACCACCGGGCGTGTGGTCACCGCGGGCACGTGGACCACGTCCGGCGCATACGCGCTGGGCCAGCAACGCCCCGTCCGCGCCCAGGCCGATGACGAGCACCGCGGAGTGCATAGCGGGCCATGACCGCCGTGCCCAGGCATCCGGCGGCACGGGCAGACGTTCGTGGCTCATGAAGAGGATGTCGGCGTGGGCCATGAAGTCGCGGTTGTAGGCGTCGTCCAGGTCGGCGATGGCGTGGACGTCCGTGGCCACCGGTTTGCCCAGTTCTTTCCCCAGCGACAAGAACGCCCGCGTGTAGTTGATGTTGCAGAGCACCAGCAGGTCCGCATCCGCCGCCGCGGCACGAAACGCCGCGGCGGGATAGGTCTGCTCCTGGATGTCCTTGAGATCGGTGTGAATCTGCCGGCGGCCGCCGGGATCGTAGAGGATGACCGACTGCGCGGTCTGGTCCACCGCGGCGCGCACGGTCGCGGGGTCCAGCCCCAGCGCGGCCACGGCGTCGCGCACCTGCGCGCCGGCCAAGTCCCGGCCCACCAGGGTGAGCAGGCGCGCCTCGTCGCCCAGCGTGTGCAGCGCCTTGGCGATGTTGAAGCCCACGCCCGCCACCGTGCTGTTGATGCCGAAGAACGGGTAGGTGACCGGGAAGTAGTCCAGCGGGAATCCGTCCACGCGCAGGGTCGTCTCGATGTTCACGTGGCCGGCGACGAGGATGCGTGCCACGCTCTACCCCACCTTGACCAGCATCTTGCCCAGGTTTTCGCCGGTGAAGAGGCCGATGAACGCGTCGACCGCATGCTCGATGCCGTCGACCACCGTCTCCTCGCCCACGATCTTGCCGTCGCGCAGCCACGCGCCCATGTCGGCGTAGAACTCGCCGGCCCGGCCCATGTAATCGGAGACGATGAAGCCCTGGATCTTGATGCGCTTGCCCACGACGAGCCCCAGATTGCGCGGCGCCGGCGTCGGTTCGGTGGCGTTGTACTGGGAGATCATGCCGCAGGCCACGGCGCGCCCGTGGTTGTTCATGCGCTGGAGGCGCGGCCTCCAGATGGTCGCCGCCCACGTTGTCAAAGTAGACGTCCACGCCGTCGGGACAGAGCTTGGCCAGCGCCGCAGGCGCGGGCATGGTCTTGTAGTTGAAGGCCGCGTCCACGCCCGCGGTCTCGGTGAGCCAGGCGACCTTGGCCTCACTGCCCGCGCTCCCCACCGCGCGACAGCCCTTGAGCTTGGCAATCTGGCAGACCACCGAGCCGACCGCGCCCGCGGCCGGAGACGAAGCCGCCCCGGCTGGGAAGCGCCGATGTCCAGCGGCCGAAGTACCGGTCATGCGGGCATGACGCCCAGTAGCTTTCACCGGCGCCAGCGTCGGGTCGACCTTGGTCAGCCGCGCCCGTCGCGGAACGCTCGCGCCAGCCGAGCATGCTGAGGACGGTGTCGCCCACGGCGAAGTCGGCGATTGGAGGCCGCGACCGTGCCCAGCGCCGCCGGTCATCGCCTCGCCCAGTTGGAAGGGCGGCGTGTAGTTTGCGGTCGACCATGCGGCCGCGCATGTACGGGTCGACCGAGAGGTAGAGATTCTTCACGAGAACTGGCCCGTCCGAGCAGGCGGGTCGACGGTCACCAGTTCGAAGGCGTCGGCGGTGGGCAAGCCGACCGGGCGGCGCTTGAATGCTTCACGACTGTGGGGCATGTGCGAAATCCTTTGCTGATTGCTTAACGTTGAACGCGATGACACGATGCGGCCAGCGCAATGGGGTGAGCACCGAGACGGTGAGCGCGGCATTTCGGTGTCGGCCAGGTGCGGACCTTCAACCGCTGCTCCATGCCCAGCCACGCCGTCAATTCGGCGGCAGCTTCGGGACTGTCTGCCCGGCGGGCGGCCTCCTGCATGCACCGGTAGAGCGGCTGATGTCTGCCACGTCGTTCTGCTCCTCTGCCTTTACCTGGGCCAACACCCGGTGGGTGTGCCGCATGTTAGGAAGAAGACGAGCACCGTCACCGTCACCAACACGCTGTAGACGATCAGGTTGGGTACGGTGAGAAAGTCCTCGGAGGCGGCGAAGAGCAAGCTGATCGTGGTACCGACCACGAACGAGAAGGAAGCATCAGGCTCTGGCGGCCGATGGGTTCGAAGGGTGTGAGGTTGAAGATGTCGACGGTGAGCGGCCGGCGCAAGCGCTGCTCACTGCGTACCGACGAGCGACCCGGTGATGACCCAGGCGAGAAGACCGAACATAAGCATGGAAGAAGCGCGTAGGGATAGAGGAACCAGTATTCGGACTGCCAGATCCGAGCTGGTTCCGCGACACACCGAACCATCCCGACGCCGAAGGCAATCAGCTCAGCCAGTTGTTGGGACGATCGGCGTCGAGGATGGCGCGCATGGCGGCATCATCAGCGCCCGATGGGCCGCATGCGGGTGATGATGGACCACTGCGACCGTTCCATATGGGGATCAGGATGAGGATGTGAGAATGATCGACGGCTCGAGCAGCAGGGAACGCCAGACCCCGGTCTCCATCACGGCGCGGAGGTCACCGTGGCCGAGGGCAAGGAGAAAGGGCAGCGCCGTCAAGAACACGACGCCCGCCACCAGCACCGGACGCGGCAGGCGATAGAGCCACAAGATAGCGCGCGTCATCAACGACTTGCCGGCGCGCAACTCTTGCCGAAACTCGGCTGTATCGATGGCAGGCGATGGGGCATCGGTGGCGCTCATGGCGGCATTGTAGCATGAAGACGCGTGCGCGGGCACACGGCTGAGCGGTCGTCTCACGCGTCGCCCAGGTGACCGATGTGCCGGCGCACGGCCATGGTCAACTCGGTGAAGCGGGGGCTGCCCAGGTCTTCCACCCGGCGCGGCCGCGGCAGGTCGATGGGCACCTGGGCCACGATATGGGCGGGGCGCTCCCCCAGCACGATGATGCGGTCGGCCAGGAAGACGGCCTCGCTGATGCTGTGGGTGACCATGAGCACGGTCTTGGCCTGGAGCCGGTGGATGTGCAGCAGCTCCACGTTGAGCCGCTCCCGGGTCAGCGCGTCCAGCGCGCCGAAGGGTTCGTCCATGAGCAGCAGCCGCGGGTTGTGCATGAGCGTGCGCGCCAGCACGACCCGCTGGCTCATGCCGCCCGAGAGCTGCTTGGGATACGACTGGGCGAAGCCGTCCAGCCCCACCAGCGCCAAGAGTTCGCCCGCCCGCGCCCGGTCCGCCCCGGTGACGCGGCGCTGCTGGACTTCGACGGGCAGCAGCACGTTCTCCACCACCGTGCGCCACGGCATGAGATTGGTCGACTGCAAGACAAAGCCGATGTCGCGGTGGGGACCGGTCAACGGCGCGCCCTCAAAGAGCACGCGCCCGCTGTCCGGCGGCAAGAGCCCGCCGACGACGCGCAACAACGTGCTCTTGCCGCTGCCGCTCGGCCCCAAGACGCAGACGAACTCGCCCTCGTCCACCGTGAAACTCAGCGGGCGCAGGGCCGGCACCGGCCGCGGGCCATCAACAAAGGTCTTGGCGACCTTGTCCACGATCAGCAGGGGCTGGTCGGCCTGACGGGCTTGCTCAGTCATGGCCGGTTGCGTTACTCGGCGCCGTCGACAAAGTCGTTGGTGAACAACTCTTCCGCGGGCACCAGTGGGTCGACCAGACCAATGCGCTGCATGAACTCGGCCGCGTTCTGCCAGTCGGCCAGGGTGGTTTCGCCCGGCACAAGCCCATCCTGGGGCATCCAGAAGGCCAGGGAGGCGTCGAAGACGGCGCGGTTGGCGGCCTCGTTCTCGCCGCCGGCCTCGGGCACAAAGTCCAGGGCAATGGCGAACGCTTCGTCGGGATTGGCCAGCGTGTAGGCGATGGCGCGTGTCGTGGCCCGGACCATCTTGGCCACCAGGTCGGGATTCTCGGCGATGGTCTGTTCGTTGGTGACCAAGCCGTTGGCGGGGATGCGCAGGTACTCGTCCAGGTTGATCTGCGTGGTCGGGATGCCGGCGTCGGCCAGCACCACCGGCCCGTTGACCGCGTAGTCCACGGCCGCGTCCACCGTGTCTTCGGTCACCGCCGCGGCCTGGGTGAAGCCGATGCTGGCCAGCGTGACGTCCGCCTCGTCCAGCCCGGCCGCCTCCAGGATGCCGCGCAGCGCCACGTAGTTGGCCCCGAACGGTCCCGGCAGCCCGATGGTCTTGCCCGCCAGGTCGGCCGGCGCGGTGATGCCCGCGTCCTCCTTGGCGAAGATGACCACCGGGTACTTGGTGTACCAGTTCATGACGTAGCGGACGGGCAGCCCCTGCGCGCGCCCCAGCACGACCTGGTCGCCGCTGCCGACCATGAACTGCAACGCGTCCGTGCCCACCAGCTTGAGATAGTCGTTCTCGAAGCCGTAGTCCAGAGACAGGTCGATGCCTTCGTCGGCGTAGAAGCCCCGGTCCATGCCCACGTAGAAGGGCGCAAACTGCACGTTGGGGATGTACCCCACCCCCAGCGTCACCGGCGTGAGCGGCGCGTCACCGGCGTCGCCGGAATCAACGGCCGCCGCGGGCGCATCCGTCGGCGTCGTCACCGGCGCGCAGCCGGCTAACGTCAACAACAAGGTAACGATGATCGTGAGTGTTCCGAACTTGCTCATGGGAGATGCTTTCTGGTGCGTGAAACGTGAATACGTGATGCGTGAAACGTGATGCGTGAGGTGCGCTTTTCCCTCGCCCCTCGCCCCGCAACTCGCCCAATCTTCAATCCTCAATCTTGTCCTTCCTCACCTCTGCCAGCGCAGACTCACACTCTCCAGGGCGCTGACGCTGAGGTAGAGGAGTTGGGCGATGACGATGAGCGTGAAGACAGCCACGAACATGAGCGGCGTGTCCAGGACGCCGCGGGCGAGGTTGATGAGAAAGCCCAGGCCCACATCAGCGCCCACGAACTCGCCCACCACCGCGCCCACCACGGCCAGGATCACGCTCAGCTTCAGGCCGCCGAAGATGACCGGCAGCGCGGCCGGCAACTCCAGCAGCCGAAAGATCTGGCCGCGCGTCGCGCGCAGGCTGCGCATGAGGTCGTGCAGGTCCGGGTCTACGTTGCGGATGCCGACGATGGTGCTGATGAGCGTGGGGAAGAAGGTGATCAGCGCGGTGACCAGCACCTTGCTCGCCAGCCCGTTGCCCAGCCAGATGACCAGCAGCGGCGCAATGGCCACGATGGGAATGCTCTGGCTGGCCACCACGTAGGGCGCGACCAGCCGCTCCACCAGCGGATGCTTGCCCAGCACATAGCCCAGCGCCAGCGCCGCGCTCAGCCCGAAGGCCAGCCCCAGCCCGATCTCCAGCAGCGTCACCTGCGCATGGCGCCACAGCGTGCCGTCGGCCGCCACGCTCAAAAACTTCTGCCAGACCACACCGGGCCGCGGCAAGATGAACGCCGGGTACTCCTGCCAGCGCACCAGCAGGTCCCACGCCAGCAGCCCCACGGCGATGACCACCGGCACCAGCAGCAACTGGCCGTGCTCGCCCAGCCAACGCCGCGTACGCGCCGCGCACGGCTTTCATGTCCGCCTGCATGTCCAGGGCCAAGGGGCCGTCTCGTGTTGCGGTATCGGCGTCGTAGACCACCGTGAACTCCTTCCCCACAAAAATCCCGAAATCGCGCACGCGACTTCGGGACTTGATCATACGGTGGGCAGCGCATTCGTGCAATTCTTCACAAGATTGACAGACGCACGTTGGCGACGACGCCTCATGCCACAAAAAACCCGAAGTCAATGGTTCGACTTCGGGATGACACGGGCGCGTTGCCGCTGCACCATGATGCAGATAACCGCACACCGGCGCACTGTTCCTGCGCCGTCATGCTGCATCCGCATCAACCTTCTCTCATCCGGACTCTACCGTCGGCGTCGGTTTCTCACCGAACTCCTGCTGGTGCATGGGGCGCCGGCACCATCGCCGGGCACTGCACACCTGCTCGCGGGCTTGCTGATTCGAGATCAGACCACCGCCGGTCGGGAATTGGGTCGCATGACGGTTCCGCGCCCTCACCCTGCCCCGAAGGTCAGTTTTCAGTTATGGTTTGAGTATAGACCGACGTCCGGCCGGGGTCAAGTGGGCAAGAGTACGGTTATGCCGTGTGGCTGCCCGGTCTGTGCTCGCGCGAACCTGGCCGAAGTCAGGAGAGGGAACGCTTCTCGCGGTCGTAGTTTTGCCCCAAGAACGCGGGCACCTTGGCCCACTTGAAGGCGAAGATCATGACCAGAATGGTGACGACGTAGGGGATGGTCAGCAGGAACTGGTAGGGAATGATGCCGCCGGCGATCTGGGCGCGCAGGGAGAGCGCGTCCAGCCCGGCGAAGAAGAGCGCGCCGTAGAGAATGAAGTCGGGACGCCAGCCGCCAAAGAAGGTCAGGGCAATGGCGAGCCAGCCGCGGCCCTGCACAATGCCCGCGGTGAAGGTGCCCGTGTAGACCATGGGCAAATACGCACCGGCCAGCCCCATGAGCGCGCTGCCCAGGATGGTGGTCCAGTATTGGTAGCGGTGCACGTTGATGCCCAGACTATCGGCGGCCTTGGGGTTTTCGCCCACGGAACGGAGGGCGAGGCCCCAACTGGTCTTGTAGAGATAGAAATAGAGTCCGGCCGAGAGCAGAATGCCGGCATAGACCAACACGTTCTGATTGAACAGCACCTCGCCGAGCACGGGGATCCGGCTCAGCCCGGGAATGGGCCAGTTGCGCAGCGTGGGAATCAGGGGCGGCGAGAGCGTGACGCCGATCGCGATCTTGTAGAGCAGCGTGGAGAGGCCGAGGCCCGTGAAGAAGAGGGCCAGGCCGACCACGAACTGGTCGAGCTTGAGGGTGGCGGTGAAGTAGGCCAGCACCAGCCCGAAGAGACCGCCCACCAGCAAGGCGGCGAGCATGCCCACGGCCAGGCTGTCGAAGCGCCACGCGGCCAGGAACCCCACCGACGCACCCACCAACATGATGCCTTCCTGGGCCACGTTGAAGATGCCCGTGCGTCCGGACAGCATGGTACCCTGGGCGGCGAGCACGTAGGGCACCATGGCGAGCAGAACCAGGCGGCTGAAGCTGACGATTGTCTCAACGTCCACGGTAACGCCTCCCGACCACATCGGAGAGCAGCACAAAGAGCAGAATCAACGCCTCGACGATGAAGACCATCTCGCCGGGGATCATGAGCGTGCGCTGCATGGCGCTGGCGCCCACCTCCAGCACGGCGATGAAGAAGGCCACGAACGGCACGGCCAGGTGGTTGCCCTTGGCGATGAGGCCGATGATGATGCCCAGCAACAGGAAGTTGGACTGCAACCCCTCGATGAGACGGCGGTGCACGCCGGCGACCTCGATGCCGCCCGAGAGCCCTGCGATGGCGCCGCCCAGGATCAACGAGAAGAGGAAGAGCCAGCGCGTGTTGATGCCGTAGACTTGGGAGGCGCGCGGGTTCGCGCCCGTGGCGATGAGCTCGTAGCCGGCCGAGGTCCGGTCCACGTAGAGATAGACCAGCAGCCAGACCACCAGCGCGATGACCAGACCGGAGTGCAGGCGCGGGCTGTGCATGAGCAAGGGCAGGATACCGCCGTCGCCGATGGGAACCGTGGTCGGGTGCCCGGCGGTGGGATCGCGCCAGATCTCCGTGGCCACATAGTCGATGAAGCTGAACGAGACGAAATTGAGCAGCACCGTGGTGAGAATCTCGTTGATGCCGAAGCGGTAGAGCAGCCACGCGGGAATGGCCGCCCACGCCGCGCCGAAGAGGACCGCGGCGATGAGGACCGCGGGCAGCAGCACGACACCCGGCAGCCCGCTCCACATGATGCCCACGGCCGCCGCGCCGATGGCGCCCATGATCATCTGCCCTTCGCCGCCGATGTTGAACTTGCCCGCGGCCAGCGGTACGGTGAAGGCCAGGGCTTGCAGCAACAACGGCACAAACTTCAGCAGCGTCTGGACGAAGCCGTTGGGGCTCTTGAACGAGGTGAAGAGGATGGTGGTGTAGGCCCGGCCCACGTCAAAGCCCATGAGCGCGAGGACGATGCCGACCGCGCCGAACGCGGCCACCACCGCCACCAGATAGGGCAGCAGGCTGCCCAGCCGGCCGCGCCCCCCCGCTGTAGATGTGGTCGTCGCGGCACCCGTCACGGCGCACCTCCCGCCGCGCCGGTTCGGCCTTCTCCGTGGCCTGTGCGCCGCTCATGAGCCGCCCCAGGAGATACTTGTCGTACTGGTCGCGGGTCAACACGTCGATGATGCGGCCGGCGTAGAGCACGGCGATGCGATTGCAGAGCAGGAACAGTTCGTCCAAATTTTCGGAGATCAGCAGCGTCGCCATGCCCTCCGCCTTGCGCGCCAGGATGCGCGTGAAGATGAACTCGATGGACGGAATGTCAAGCCCCTGGGTGGGATTGTGCGCCACGAGCAGCCGGACCGGTCGCGAAAAGGCCCGGGCCAGCATGAGGCGCTGGATGTTGCCGCCGGACAGCGCGCCCGCATTGGCCTCCGGGCCTTCCGTCTTGATGTTGAACTCGTCGATCAACCGGCCGGTGCGCTGGACGATGGCGCGCCAGTCCAAGAAGCGCCCCTTGGTATACTGCGCCGTCCGTTGCTGTCCCAGAATGAGGTTCTGCGCCACGGTCGCCTTGGGCAGGAAGCCGTCGGCCCAGCGATCTTCGGGGATGTAGGCCAGCCCGTGGGCGAGGAGGCGACGGGTGGACATGGCGCCCACGTCCATGCCGTCGAACATGATGGTGCCGCCGGTCGTGGGCCGGATGGCGAGGATGGCCTCGGCCAGTTGCCGTTGGCCGTTGCCCGCGACCCCGGCGATGCCCAGAATTTCGCCTTCGCGCAGGTCGAAGGTGCAGCCGTGCAGCGCCGGTGTGCCGCCGTCGTCGTCGGCAGTGACGCCGGCGACGCGCAACATGACGTCGTCGCCCGTGGCCGTGAGCACGTCGCCGAAGGCTTCGGGCGTGAAGAGGAGGCTGGACTCCACGTCCAGGCTCGTGCCGACCATGGCCCGGACCAGCGCTTCTTCGGTGGCCGCGGCCCGGTCGGTCAAGGCGGTGCGGCCGTTGCGCAACACGGTGATGCGCCCGCACGCGGCCGTTCCTCGGGCAGCTTGTGGGTGATAAAGATGACGTGCTCGTGTCCACCATGCCGCAGAGATGCAAACAGCCGGTCCACCTCCTGGGGCGTGAGCATGGTGGTGGGTTCGTCCAGAATGAGCACGTCCACGCCGCGGTAGAGCGCCTTGAGGATCTCCACGCGCTGGCGCACGCCCATGGGCAAGTCGCCCAGCGGCGCATGGGGATCGACGTCCAGCCCGAACTGCTGGCTCAGCGCGCGCAGATCGCGCCTTCGGCTTCGCCGGTGTGCATGGTGGGCCGGGCTTGGGCAGATCTGCGCCCAGCACAATGTTTTCCAGCACCGTGAAGTCGTTGACCTGCAGAAAATGCTGGTGCACCCGCGCCGATGCCGTGGTCGATGGCCGCGCGGCGACGGATGGCAAGCGGGCGTCCGTCCAGTTCGATGCTCCCGGCGTCGGCTTTGTAGAGGCCGAAGAGCACGTTCATGAGCGTCGTCTCTACGGCGCCGTTGCCGCCCAGCAGCCCCAACACTTCGCCCTGCTTCACGGTGAGGTCCACGTTGTCGAGCGCCACCACTGGGCCGAAGGCCTTTGCGGACGCCGCGCATGGTCAAGCGCGGCGGGATGTTCGCATGCATGAAGGTGTGCTGACTTTGCTGCGGGATCGGCTTGCTGCGTGGGCGGCCAAGCCCGGGATGGATGGTTTTGACCGGCTATTCGATGGGGTCCACGTTCTTGACGATTTCGATGCTGCCGTCGAGCAGGCCGTTGATCACGGCGTCCACGGCCGCGGCGGTCTCTTCGTCAGCGTTGAGCAGCGGCGTTCGAATGGCGACACCCGTGTCGAAGCCCAACGGGTAATAGCGCCGCCTGTGGCGCCGCCCACGATCTGGCCGGCGATGTCAGTGAGCGGACCCTGGAAGTCGTAGAGAACGGAGGTCACGTAGTTGTCCGGCGCAAAGGACGACTTGTCGGTGGTATTTGGCGACCACGCGCACGGGCGCGGTCGTGCTCTTGGCCGCCTCGAAGATGCCGAGCATGCCTGTTGAGCGAGCCGACGAGCACATCGGCGCCGTCGGCGATCATGGCTTCGGCCAGTTCACGAGCCTTGGCCGGGTCGTTGAAGTCGCCCACCCAGACCGCTGAGCGTGACGCCGTCCAGCCCCTGGTCGCTCAGCGCCTGCTGCATGGCGTGGACTTCGGCGTAGAGAAGGCGGTGGTCAGCCCGCCGATGTAGCCCACCGTGCCGCTCTCGGTCAGGTTGCCGGCCAGCGCGTTTCCACGGCGTAAAAGCCCACGTGGAAGTTGCGGTCACGACCCACAAGTTGTCGGGCGCGCCCTCCTACCGGCGCGCCGAACTCGGCGATGAAGACCACGTCGGGACGCACGGCCAGATCCTTGGTCTGGTTCACAAACTGGCTGCCGTGGGTGAAGATGATGTTGAAGCCGTCGTCCACGTATTCGCGCATGACCCGGTCCATGTCGGCACCGCGCATCGACTTCGGAGTAGGCCACGTCCATGCCGTACTCTTCGCCCACTTTTTGGATGCCGTTGTAGCCCAACGTGTTGTAGTCGGCGTCGGTGATGGGGCCGGGGAAGATGGCAGCGAAGCGGTAGCTCGACGCGGCCCGCGCTCGGTGTCGCCGGTCGCGGCCGTGTCCGCGCCGAATGGCGGCGGCGTCTGCGGGTTGCGCCAGCCACCGGCGGGTGCGGCCGGCGCCGCGCAGGGGCCACCAGCGCCAGGGCGACGAACAAGATTGCCAAACGGGACAGGGCTTTCTTCAGCATGGGTCGTTCTCCTACGTCAGCGGATGTCTGGCTCAATGAATGAAGCGCCACGCCAACAGGCGCGGGCGACGCGACTGCGGGCGCTAGTGCATGACAGCGATGTCGTGAGGTGTTGTGGACCGTTAGCGCGGTGACGGTCGGACGCGCTACTTGCGGAACAACAGAGCGGCTCTGGAGGGAATTGCCGCCGGAGGTCGTCAATTTCTGGGTGAACTTTAGCAACTTGCCAGAGAATCGTCAAACTGGAAAAATATGGCCGGCGCACCCCGCGCGCGCCGTGCACGTCAGCAGCGGGATCATCAGCCATTGCCACAGTCAGCCACGGCCACACCCGTTCGTGAGGAAAGCAGCATGTCGACGTCAACCAACGCATCCACCCGCCGCTTCAATCGCTTCTACAACGACGCCTACAACATCGCAGGCGGGCTGCCCGACGGTCTGGTGGACGACATCCTGCTGCGGCGTGGCCGGCGCGGTCGGAGGCGGCGCAGGCGGTCACGTGCGTGCACGATGTGCCGTACGGGGCGCACCCCGGCAGACCGTGGACCTCTTTCCGGACGGCGGTGGAGCAGCGACTGGCTGGTCTTTATCCACGGCGGCTACTGGATGTCCATGGCGGCGCACAGTCGAGTTTCGTGGCCCCGCCGCTGGTGGCCGCGGGCTACAACGTGGCCGTGCCCACCTACCGGCTCTGCCCCGAGGTCGTCATCGGCGCCATCATCGAGGACTGCGCCGCGGCCATCGCCTGGGTCTACGCCCATGCGGCCACCTACAGCGCGGGCTGTGACACGATCACCGTGGCCGGGCACAGCGCGGGCGGCCACCTGACCGCGGCCATGCTCACGGTGGACTGGGCGGCGCACGGCGTACCGGCCTCCACATTTGCCGGCGGCATCGCTCTGAGCGGCCTCTTCGACCTGGATCCGATCCGCCAGTGTGAGATGAACGAGGTGCTGGGGTTGACCCACGCGGAGGTGGCCCGGTGGAGTCCGGCGCGGCGCCTGCCCACGGTCCACGCGCCGCTGGTCCTGGCGGACGGGGCGCGGGAGAGCGACGAATTCCACCGCCAGATGCACGTGCTGGCCGGCGCGTCAGTGGGACGGCGTCGTGGCCGACGTCATCTCCTCGCCGACCGCCACCACTTCGATCTGCTCGAAGACTTCCTCGACATCACCCACCCGCTCTGGCGCTCGCTCAACGCCTAGTTGGCCAGCGCATCACCCTTCACGCCTCACCCCGCCGCCAACGCCATCGTCCGCTGCGCGATCTCCTCGGGCGAGGCGGATCACCCAGCGCGCTGTTGACGATGTTGGCCACGAGTTCCACGGTGCGGTCGATGAGGGGCGTGCCGTCGGCAGCGAGGACTTGGCGTCCAAGTAGCCGCTGCGGCCGGTGTGTCCCATGTGTTTCCGGTGGTGATGTGTACGAGATGCGTCCTGGCGCTTGGCCCGGTTGTATTCGGAGGTGGGGAAGATGGGCCAGCGTCCCGGCCCCAGATGGCGCAACCAGAGCGCGTGATCGTTGGCGCCCTGGAAATGAAAGAGGTGGTCCGTGGCCAGCAGCCCCGGGTCGCTGCCGAAGATGCCGCCCAGGGAAATGGTGTAGAGGGGGCCGGGCAGCCACCGCGCAGGTAGGTCATCGCGCCCACGGCCACTGGCCCGCGCCGCTGTAGCCGATGACGAAGACGGGCACGTCGTCCCGCTCCATGGGATAGTCGTAGCGCAACAGCGCGTGGAGAATGACCTCGGCGGTGGCCTGGTTGTAGATGGGACCGTAGCGATGGTCGACCGAGACCCAGACCTGGAAGGCGTTGCGCACGTTGATGATCATGCCGGCCAGCGCGGGTCCGTCCAGCTTGCGCCGCAGCGCCCAGCGCCACAGGCCGCCGAAAAAGGCCCGGTGAGCGCAGGTTGTTGGTCGAGTAGGGGAAGATCGCCGTCGATGACGACCGCGGCAGGCATGACCTGGGCCAGCCGCCGAAAGTCGGTCTCGGGCGATAGCTGAGCGTCTGCCCCGAGACGCGGCCGATGCCCGAGAGGAAGATGATGTAGGCGTGCGCATCCGAGGGCACGGCGCGCACGCGTCCCGTCCGGCGGGATGCTGTCGTCGTAGATCTTGTCGCCGAACCAGCCGGCCCACCAGCCCAAGGGCTCTCCAAAGGGCGAAAGGCCGCCCAGATCACCAGCCGGCGGCGATCAGGCCCGGCGGCGCTCATCAGTTGCCAGAACGCAGCCGACATCTCTGCCATGTCAGTGCCCTCTTCTTGGCGGAGTCCGCCGGCTCGGCCCGGGTGGATGCGTCGGCGGCGGCATCGTCCGCCGTGCGTGAGGCGGCCTCATCGTCGCGCCGCTGGGGCAGGTCGAGACGTTGGGCCAGTTCATTCAACGTCTGCTGGCCGAACTCGGCGATGCGGGAGCGGCTGATGTTCTCGCGCCACTTCTCCCAGTTCACTGTGATGTCGTGGGCGTGGCGCAGTTGAGGCACGTCCCGCATGGTCCACGCCAGCGGGTTGCCGGCCGCGCGCCGCTGCATCCAGTTGCCGATGGCGTAGATGGGACGCCCGAGACTGCGCCGCCAGATCTGGATGGAGATCCACCCGAGCATGCTGGTCAGGATCGCCTGCCAGACGTCCAGGTCCGTGCCCACGTAGACGGCTACCACGATCGCCACCATGCTCCAAAGCGAGAGGATGACGGCGAAGGTGTTGCCCAGAAACGGCGTGAGTTCAAAGAAGGCGAGCAACTGGGGAGCATAGGCCAGGCCCACGGCCGCGGTGATGGCCACAAAGCTCTGGGAGGCGCCGAAGACGTAGACGCTGATGAGCCACACGATCACGGCCCAGAGCGCAAAGCCGATCATCTGGCTCACGGTGGAGATGCCCAGCGCCAGGATGAAGCGGCGCGGCCGGACCTTGTTGACAAAGAGCACCACGCTCTGCCCCAGCGATTCGGATATGCTGGCCAGGCCGACCACGATCAAGGCGACCCAGATGCCCATGGGCGACGTCTGCACCGCGGCATAGACCGTGGGGTTGAGGCGCATGGCCATGCGGATGATCTGGGGGAGCGAAGTGAGTTCAATTCCTTCCATAGAACCCTACACGTCAGATCGATTCTTGGGAACTTCCGGATAGATGCGGAACGGTGCCGTTAGTATCGCATACTCGCGCCTCGACTCAAAAGCAAAACCAACCGGTGCATCTCGATTTGAGGGCAACGGTACGTTGAGTTCGCACGCCCTCGTGCGAACCGCTTTGGCAAAGCTGGCTATGCCGCAGTTCGCAATGAGGGCGTGCGAACTCAACAGATCAAAAGCGCATCGTTGCCCTCAAATTGAGGCGCACCCAAAACCAACGCGCCAAGTTGGCACAGCTATGCGGCTGCGCTATACTTGCGGGAGATCGCTATGTCAACCAATCGCCATCGGCGGCAACGACTCCATGGACAAATTGCTCGCATCTCGGCCCATTGCCATCGCCCTCAGCGCACTGATGCTCATTGCCGGCCTCGCCCTGGCCGTCTGGGCGTTGGGCCACATTCCCACCAGCACCGCGGCGGATGTTGCTGCCGCCGCCACTCGTGCCCACTCCGACCGCGGCGTCAGTGGCCGACGCAGCAGACACCGTGAGCCGATACCGGGCCGGCCGACACCGACCACGGCGCCGACCGCCGCTTCCTCCCCGACCTCCCGCGCTTCCCGGGTGCTGATCACCTTGGGACGGGGCGTGCCGACCACGCTGGCCAGCCGTGCAGTCCGCCATCATCTCCGATACCACGTTCATCACGACCACCGGCAGCATGGACAGCGTGAGACGCCGGTCGGCTTCCGCGGCCACGTTGCAACTGGACATTGTGCCCGCGGGCGGCAAACCGGTCTACCGCGAACTCTTTGCCGCGGCCACCCGCTTCGACACGCTGGAGGATGACCTGGCGTGGACCGACCTGCGCGCGGCGTGGCGCGGGCGCGAGAGCGACTACGATCGCATCGTCGTCTTGACCGAGACCATGCCCGCGCTGATCCAGGCGCTGGGCGACCCGGGCACCAATGTCTTCGGCGTCGAGAGCGTGGACACCGCCGTGGCCGAGTCATGGGCGCTCTCACCCACGCTGACGCTGTTGCCCTTCGAGACGCTGGTGCCCAGCCTCAAAGTGCTGCCCATCGACGGGCGCAACCCGGTGGAGAACGCCAATCGCTTTGACCCTGCCGACTACCCGTTGATTGCGACCATCTACGCCAAAACCGGCGGCGACGCGGCCATGCTGCCCGCCATCGACACGCTGCTGGCGGCGCTGCCCCCGGGCAACCGCCAGGACGACAAGCTCACCGTGCTCGCCATGACCGGCGTCACCGCCATGGTGCGGCGCACGGCCGAGCAGATGGACATCCGCGGGGCGGAGTGGCCGGCGGAGATCGTCGGCCCGGAACTGGCCGCGGCCGACATCACCCACATCAGCAACGAAGTGCCCTTCGTGGAGGGCTGCGAGACCAACACCGACATGGCCAACCTCAACTTCTGCAGCAAGCCGGAGTATCTGGCGGCGCTGCGGGCGTGCGGGGTGGACATCATCGGGCTGACGGGCAACCACCAGAACGACTTCGGCGCGGACGCGGCCTACGCCTCGTTGGAATTCTACGAGGAGGAAGGGCTGCCTGTCTACGGCGGCGGCGTCAACCGGGAGGCGGCCTTTGCGCCGCTGCTCCTGGAGCACAACGGCAACCGGCTGGCCTTCCTGGGCGCCAACAGCTACGGCCCCGACATGGCCTGGGCCACCGATTTCTACCCCGGTTCCGCGCCCTTCGACCTGGCCATCATGTCGGCGACCATCCGCAATCTCAAAGAGAAGGATCTGGCCGACATCGTCCTGCCCGAGCTCCAGTACCAGGAATCCTACGACACCACGCCGCTCATGGATCAGCGGCTGGACTTCAACGCGCTGGTGCGCGCCGGCGCCGACATCGTCACGGGCGTGCAGAGCCACGTGGCCCAGGGCACGGAATTCAACGACGGCCACCTCATCCTCTATGGCCTCGGCAATCTCTTCTTCGATCAGATGGCGGACGACAACGTGCGCCAGGGCCTGATCGTCAAGCACACCTTCTACGCCGGCCGCCACCTGAGCACCCAGTTGCTGACCACGGTGGTGGAGGATTTCGGGCAGCCGCGCTGGGCCACCCCGGAAGAGCGCGCCGCCATCCTCCAGCGCGTCTTCGACGCAAGCTACTGGGAATACCCGCAAAATTGAGCCCCGCTGCGCCGCTATCGCACGACCATCACGCTGCCGCCGCAAACTCTCATCAAGTGTTAATGCTGGTTTCTTGCTGGCAGGGGCAAAACCCCGTATACTTTGACGTCGAAGTTCAACGTGTTGAGGCGAAGTCCCGTCGTTCCACACAAACGGACGGGATGCGGCACGCACGACGCAATGGCGCCGACCCCAGCGGCTCATCACGTTGCTTTGACACCGATGGACTGACACCGAGCCGTATTGACACCGAGCCGTATTGACACCGAACAATTTCCGACTTTGACGAGGTTGCCCGATGCCGAAATACAGTAAGCCCAAGCCCAAGAGCGCCGCCAAGAGCCGTTCCATGACACCCTGGTTGATCGGGGCCGGCGTGCTCTTTGTGCTACTGATTGTCTTTGCCGTGTTCATGAACTCGCGCTCCAGCGCCGTCAACGTGGTCGAACGCAACGTCGACGCGGCCTGGCTCCAGCGCACGACGCTCGGGAACCCCGACGCCGCGGTGACCGTTCAGGCATGGGAAGACTTCCTCTGCCCCGCATGCCAACAGTGGACCAGCACCATTGAGCCGCGGCTGGAAGAGGAATATGTGAACACCGGGCTGGTGAAGCTCGAATACCGCCAGTTTCCGCTCAACATCCACGCCCCGGGCGCGCAGATGAGCGCCATGGCCGCCGAATGCGCCGCCGACCAGGACGCGTTCTGGACGTATCACGACCGGCTCTTCCAGGAAGCGGCGCGCAGCGGCCAGGCCGGCACGACGTTGGACAGACTGGTGAGCTATGCCGACGACCTGAATCTGAACGTGGCCGATTTCCGCACCTGCATGACGACGCAGCAACACCGTGCTACGGTGGATGCCTCAGTCAACGAAGCGGTGGCGCTGGGCCTCAACTCGACGCCGTCCATCCTGGTCAACGGGAAGCTGATGGAAGAACCGTTCAACTACAGCGCCCTCTCCAGCGAGATCGACCGGCTGCTTGAGGCGGCGGGCGTGACGCCGTAACAAGTGCGACAGTAAGCAGAGCGACACACACATGAAATGGCTTGAACGCTACGGACTCTTCATCGCGCTGGCGGCGGCGTGGATCGCCATGTTGGGCAGCTTGTACTTCAGCGAAGTGGCGGGCTACCTGCCCTGCCGCCTCTGCTGGTATCAGCGCATTCTCATGTACCCGCTGACGGCCATCATTGCGGTGGGCATCTTGCGGCGGGACATCAACCTGCCCTTCTATATCCTGCCCTTTTCGGTCGTGGGCATCGGCGTTTCGACCTACCACTATCTGATCCAGAAGACGACGCTCTTGGGCGCAGGCGTCTGCCAAGAGGGCATCCCCTGCAACACGATCTGGATCAACTGGCTGGGTTTCGTCACTATTCCGTTGCTGGCGCTGACTGCGTTCATGATCATCACGGTCATGACGCTCATCTCCATGCAGACGGATGAGACCGTGCTGGACACCGCGACGACAACGCCGTGGCCGGCCGTGGCCAGCACCGTCGGCGCCATCGCCTTCGTCTTCGCCATCATCTGGATCATCGGCAGCCAGCGCCATCTGGATGCAATGGCTTCCACGCTTGGCGCCGCTGCCCGTGTTGGCCGAGGGCACGATGATGACGGCCGAAGGGGCGACGCTCTATCAGCAGCGTGCGCGGCCTGTCACGGGCCGGACATGCGCGGCGTGCAGAGCCTGGGCAACGACCTGGTGGACTCCCAGTTCGTGGCCGACAGCAGCGACGAAGAATTGCTGGCCTTCATCCGTGCAGGGCGCGGTGTGGACGATTCGGCCAACACGTCGGGTCTGGCCATGCCGGCCAGCGGCGGCCGCCCCGACCTGAACGACGAGCAGATGCGCAGCATCATCGCGCAGATTCGCGCCGCGCAGGCCGCGACCGAGTAGCCCGCGCCCCCGTCAAGTGTGCGATGGGACGCAGGCGCGATCACCGGCACGCGAATTAGGCGGTTGCGGCGGATGGTGGCACATTGTGGGGCAGACAGCTCCGTGCCCAACCGGCGACCGTACTGAAATGATGCAAGAGCATTGGATGAGACGGATTGTATGAGACGGATCGACCCCCACGACAACCGCATCGGACCCGCGTGGCGTGCGTTGCTCGTGGTCGCCTGCGTTGTGCTGGCCCAGTTCCAGGCTTGGCAACCGGTCCATGCGCAGGCCCAATCCAACATCTCTTCGCCCAGCGCCGGCTCGACCGTGAGCGGTGACGTGCCGGTCATGGGCACGGCCACCATCGATCCGTTCCAGAAATACGAGTTGCACTACAAGCTCGAACCCAGCGGCGACGACGCTTTCATCTACTTCGACGGCGGCACCTCGCCGGTGGTCAACGGACAACTGGGCATCTGGCGCGCCTCGGGCCTGCCGTCGGGCACCTACACCCTGCGCCTGCGCGTGGTGAAGTTGGACGGCAACTACGCCGAGTTCTTCTCACCGAACCTGAGCGTGAACCAGGGACCGGCGCCCACGCCCACATCCGACCAGCCGACGCCCACGCCGATTCCCACGGCCACCTTCACGCCCGCGCCTCAGCCCACGCCCGAAGTGGGGCAGGTGGAGCAGCCGGAGGGCGTGGCCGCGCCGGCGAATCCGTTGGTGCCCACGCCGACACCGTCGCCGACACCCGGGGCCATCGCCGGTGTGGTGGGTGACACAGGGAGCGGCGCCGAGGAAGCCGCGGCCGTCGCCGACGAGAACAGCCTGGGCCGCCAACTGGGCGAAGCGCTGGGCATCGATCGGCTGCGCCAGTCGTTCTTCACCGGCGTGCGCTATGCGGCGACGCTCTTCATTCTGCTGGGGTTGATCTACGCCGGGCGCCGCCTCTTCACGTGGGTGCGCACACGGGCGTAGCGCGATTGCGGACGGGTCCGGCTCTCCACGGAGACCGGGCCGGAGTGCAGTGCTGAAAAGAGAAGATGATCAACCGACTTTGGACGGGCGTATTCCGCAGAGGAAAATCGCCCGTCGACGCGCGCCAAGAGCCTGAAATTATGTCAAGTCAAAAGATGATCGTCGGCCTGGGCAACCCGGGGCCGACCTACCTGCACAATCGCCAACAACATCGGCTTTCAGTGCGTGGATCTCTTTGCGCAGCGCCACAACATTGACTTGGGGCGCATGCAGCAGAAGGCGCGCACAGGGGACGGCTGGGTGCAGAAACGTTCGTCACCGCTGGACACGTTGTCCGGCGGCATCCCGCAAGTGCAGCGCGTCAAGGTGCTGCTGGCCAAGCCGCTCACGTACATGAACCTGAGCGGCGACGCCGTCGGTCCCCTGGCCCGCTACTACGACATCGATCCCGACGACCTGATCGTGGTCCACGACGACCTGGACCTGGAACCCGGTCAACTGCGCTTGCGCCGCAACGGCGGCTCCGGCGGCCAGAACGGCATCAAGTCCATCATCGCCAACCTGGGCACCCAGGACTTCCACCGCGTGCGCGTCGGCATCGGCCGCCCGCCGGGCCGCATGCGCGCCGCCGACTACGTGCTGCAAAACTTCACCCGTGACGAAGAAGCCGACATCATCGGCCCCACGCGCGAACGCGTCCTCGACGCGCTGGAATGCTGGCTGTTTGAGGGCATCGATACGGCGATGAATCGGTATAATGGTTAATGGTGATCGGTAATTTCTCATTTTTTATTTAGCGTGCTGCCATACCAAATCAAAAATGAGAAATTACCAATCAGAAATAATCAATAGGTAGTTCATGCATCTCACCGGTCTGCTCGACTATCTCAAACATCTCCCGGCGTATCGTGCGCTGTTGGCGGCGACGCCGGATGCACCGCAGGCGTTGCTGCCGTCGGCGCGCCCGTTTGTGGCGGCGGGGTTGCGCGCGCATACGGGCAAGGCGGTGGTGCTGGTGACGGCGCGCAGCGAGATGGCCAACCAGATGGCCGCCGAGTTGGAGAGCTGGCTGCCGCCGCCCGATGAAGGCGGGCCGCCGGTCATGTTCTTCGCCGAACCGGACGCGCTGCCCTTCGAGCGCATCCCGTGGAGCGGGGCCACGCGCCAGCGCCGCTTGACCGCACTGGCCGCGCTCCAGAGCCGCACGGACGCGCCGCCGCCGGTGGTGGTGACCAGCGCCCGCGCCCTCATGCAGATGACACTGCCGCCGCGCGAGCTGCGCATGTCCCTGCGCCCGGTGCGGGTGGGCGGCGTGGTGCGCCTGGAGCAGATGGTGACCAACTGGGCGCAGACCGGCTACAACCCGGCCGAGGTGGTGGAGGAGCCGGGCACCTTTGCGCGCCGCGGCGGCATCATCGACGTGTGGCCGCCCAACTTGCCCTCGCCCGTGCGCATCGATCTCTTCGGCGACGAGGTGGACAGCTTGCGCCTCTTCGACCCGGCCAGCCAGCGCACCATTCGCAAAGTGGAGAGCGTGGACATCGGCCCGGGCGGCGAGGCGCTGAGCAAGTACGGGCCCAACGCCCTGAGCCGCCTCAAGGTGGCCGGCGGCAATCTCAACGCGCCCGAGAACTTGACCGGCGACGGCATCCCCCTTTCGCCGCTGCTCGACCCGAACCTGTTGCTGGCCATCCGCGAAGAGCTGCGGCTGGACGTGGAGCGTCTGGCCCAGGGCCACGC
>JAWKOK010000014.1:0-106709 GCA_041391205.1 Caldilineaceae bacterium | reverse complement strand
GCGACACGGACCGGGCCATCGCCCAGTATGAGGCCATTGCCCAACTCGCGCCCAACGACGTCGGCGTGCAGGAGACGCTCTACGGCCTTTACATCCAGAAGCAGGATCTGAACCGCGCCGCCGAGACGCTGCAGCAGATGATGACGCTCGATCCCGCCAACTTTGCTCACCCGTATCGCCTGGCCCAGTTGCTGGAACAGGTCGGCCAGACGGAGAACGCGCTGACCTATGCCGAACAGGCCCTGGATCTGGCGCCGCCGGACCAGCGGACGCTGATCACCGATCTGGTCGCCGCGCTCCAGGGGAGCAACTGAGATGACGCCCTATCTGCTCATCGCCATCAGCGCGCTCTTGATCGCCTGGGGCAGCACGCCGGTCCTGCGCCAGGTCGCCCTGCGCACGGGCGTGGTGGCGCTCCCCAATGCCCGCAACATCCACACCAGCCCGGTGCCCATGTTGGGCGGCGCGGCCATCTACGTCGCGTTCATCTTCGTGCTCATCTTCTTTGGCGAGCGGCGCTATGTCAACGAAGTGGTGGGCATCTTCGTGGGCGCCACGCTCATCAGCCTCATGGGGCTGGTGGACGATCGCTGGGGGCTGGGCAGCTACGTCAAGCTGGGCGGACAGCTTTTGGCCGCGGGTGTGCTCATCTACAGCGGTGTGAAGGTGAACCTCTTCGGCGACGCGCGCGACATCGTCATCACCGTGGTCTGGGTGGTGGGCGTCACCAACGCCATGAACCTGTTGGACAACATGGACGGGCTCTCCGGCGGCATCGCCATGATCGCGGCCGTCTTCTTCACGTTGCTGGCCTCCATGAGCGATCAATACCTGGTGGGTGCGCTGGCGGCCGCGCTGGCCGGGGCGTGTGCCGGCTTTCTCTTCCACAACTGGAACCCGGCCCACGTCTTCATGGGCGACACCGGTAGCTTGTTCATCGGCTTCCTGCTCGCCGCTGTGGGCATCAAGTTGCGCTTCCCGTCCAACTCGGACACGGTCACGTGGATGATCCCGATCATGGTGCTGGCCGTGCCGCTCTTCGACACGACGCTGGTCTTCGTGAGCCGGCTGCGGCGGGGCAAGAATCCGCTGACCACACCCGGGAAGGATCACCTGAGCCACCGGCTGGCCCAACTCACGGGCAGCAAACGTGAGGCCGTCCTCATCTGCTATCTCATCGGCGGCGCAGCCGGGTTGGTCGGCGTCTTTTTGACCCAGGCCACCCTCACCGAAGCCGTGGCGCTGGGAACAGTTGTGAGCCTGACAGCGCTCTATGCACTGTGGTGGTTCGAATTCCGGCGCGGCGGCGTACTCCCGCTCGCCTAACCGCGGTGGGTCGCACGTGCCGCCGCATCTGTTTGGCATCTTTGTTATTCAGTCTGTGTTCATCTGTGTCCATCTGTGGCTCGACTTTGCTTTTCACCGTGGACCTGACATCGTTTCGATTTTGGAGGATTCTCTTGAAAACGCTCAACTCAACCCGCACGATCTGGCTGCTCATTGTGGCACTGGCGGCCATTGCCCTCACCGCCTGTAGCGGCGTGGTGACGCCCGCGCCCGAGGAGGCCGCGCCGGCCGCCGCAGACGCGCCCGCCGACACTGCCGACGCGGCGGCCACGTCCGCACCCGCGGAAGAAGCCACCAGCGCCGACGCCGCGCCGACGCTCTCGGGCGACCGTCCGCTGGCCGCGTTCGAGCCGGTCGACCGCAACAACAACTACTTCAGCGAACCGCCCGAGATGACCATCGATCCGAGCAAGTACTACTACGCGACGATCAAGACCGAGAAAGGGGACATCAAGGTCCAGCTCTTTGCCGACCGTGCCCCGCAAACGGTCAACAACTTCGTCTTCCTGGCCGAACAGGGCTTCTACGACGACACCACGTTCCACCGGAGTGATCGACGGCTTCATGGCCCAGGCCGGCGACCCGACGGGCACCGGCGCGGGCGGCCCCGGCTGTCGCCGACGAGTTCGCCGGCGTCAGCTTTGACCGCCCGGGTCTGCTGGCCATGGCCAACGCCGGTCCCGGCACCAATGGCAGCCAGTTCTTCATCACCTTCGCGCCCACCGACTGGCTCAACGGCCGCCACACCATCTTCGGCGAGGTCATCGAGGGCAGCGAAATTCTGGGCGAATTGACCCGCCGCGATCCCAACCAGGCGCCCGATTTCGAAGGCGACCGCATCGAGTCCATCACCATCGAGGAGACGGACTCCAGCAGCTTGCCCACCCCCACGCCGCTGCCGCCCACGCCCACGCCTTTCCCGCCCACCAACATGGACGACGCCGCGTCACGCCCCTTGGCCTCCGTGCCGCTGGAGGAGCGCACCGGCTACTTCAACACGGCACCCGACATGGTCATCGACCAGGCCAAGACCTACCAGGCCACCATCAGCACGGCCAAGGGCGACATGGTCATGGATCTCTACGACGACGAAGCGCCCGTGGCCGTCAACAACCTGGTGGTGCTGGCCAACCTGGGCTTCTTTGACGGCATGCCCATCAACGAAGTGGTGCCCGGCGAACTGGTCGTCGTCGGCTCGCCGGCCGACCGCCCGGACAGCGACGCCGGCTACCAGTTCCAGCCCGAGTTCAACCTGTCCACCGCGCCGGTCAAGGGCTCCGTCACCTATCTGCTGCCCCTGCCCGATTCCACTATCGCCAGCAGCAGCATCATGCTGATTGCGTTGCAGGATCTGCCCGCGGAGACCGCGTCGGCCTACAGCTTCTTCGGCCAGATCGTGGACGGCGTGGATGTGCTGGACCAATTGACCAGCGACGACGTGATTGACACCATCACCATTGAGGAGAGCGGCGAATAGCGCCCGCGCCACAATCCAGGGCAAATGAAATGCGGCGTGCGCTTCACTGTGCGCACGCCGCATTTTTGTCTTTTCCTGGCAAGATTGAGCCGGTGACCGTCGCCCGCTAGCCATCACAGGGTCCCACGATTGTCTTGGCCGCGTTCACGTATGCGCCCGGAGGGGAACATTCCGGGCCGCTGCCACGTCCCCCATCACAGACAAGAACGCCAACAAATCATGTAGGAGCATATTTATGCAACCGACTGCCCACCGGCGTGGCGTGAACACGCTGTTGTTACTCAGCCTCATCCTTTCTGCGCTCCTGCCCGTTCCGGCACAGGCCCGCAGTGCGTATGGCACCGAAGCGTCCATGCCGCCGGCACAAATTCGCAGTCAAATCGTGGAAGGTGACGTGATGATGCCGCCGGGTCCGGACACCAATCAAGGCGGGCTGACGATTTTGCTCAGCGACGGCAGCGCACAGCCGGCCACCGCCGCGCCGTCACCGACCGTGACCGGCACGCCGTTGGATGCCGCCGCCGTGCAGACCATCCTGGACCGCCTGCCGGCGCTGCCCGCGCAAGCCGATGATGCCCAGGACTTCAACCTGCCGCCGGAGACGCTGCCCGCACCGCGCCCGGGTACCACCGTGGAGGAGAGCTTCCCTCCGGCCGAGGATGCCGCGCCGCCCCAGGCGCCGGACTCCGGTCCGCTGGAGGTGCTGCGCTATGCGCCGGAAGGCGAAATCCCCGTCGCGCCCTTCGTCAACGTGACCTTCAGCCAGCCCATGGTGCCCATCGCCACCCAGGCGCAACTGGCCGCGGCCGATTTGCCCATCACGCTGACGCCGGACCTGCCCGGCACGTGGCAGTGGTTGGGAACCAAGACGCTCTCGTTCGAATACGCGGGCGAGGATCTGAACCGCTTCCCCATGGCAACCGAGTACACAGTGGAGGTGCCTGCGGGGACCACCAGCGCCACCGGTGGCGTACTGGCCGACGCCGTCACGTGGACCTTCCGCACGCCCGCGCCGACCGTGGTCAACGCCTGGCCCACCTACGGCCCCCAGCGGCGTGACACGCTCATGTTCGTGGAGTTCGACCAGCAGATCGATCCCGCGGCGGTGCTCGCCACCATCACCGTGACCGCGCAGCGCGAGACCTTCGACAACGTGCGCCTGGCCACCGACGCCGAAATCGCGCAGGACGAACGCATCAGCCGGCTGGTGGAACAGGCGGCGGACGGGCGCTGGCTCGTCTTCCGCACCGCGGCCGAACTGCCGTCGGACACCACCGTCAACGTGGCCATCGGTCCCGGCACGCCGTCGGCCGAGGGCCCGCTGGTGACCGAGCGCGTGCAGTCGTTCAGCTTCCAGACCTACGCGCCCCTGCGCGTGGTCGAGCAGCGTTGTTCGTACTACGACCGCGAATGTCCGCCTTTTACACCCTTCGTCATCCGCTTCAACAACCCGTTGGACAGCGCGGCCTTCACCCGTGAGCAAGTGACGGTGGCGCCGGAGATCCCCGGCATGACCGTCAACCTCTACGGCGACACGCTGGAGCTCGGCGGCGCCACCGTGGGGCGCACCACCTACACCGTGACCGTGGACGGCGCGCTGCGCGACACCTTTGGCCAGACCTTGGGTGACGACGCGGTGCTCACCTTCACCACCACCGACGCGCCCCAGCTTCTCACCGGCCCCGACGGCTTCGTCACGCTGGACCCGGCCGCGCCCACGCCCGGCCTCTCCGTCTACTCGGTCAACCATGACGAACTGCGGGTGCGCGCCTTCGCGGTCACGCCTGACGATTTCAAGGCCTTCCTGGACTTCCAGGGCCGCTACCGCTACGAACTGATCATGCCCGAGCCGCCGGGCAAGGAAGTGTGGTCCACCACCATCGACGTCCAGGGCGAGACCGACGCGCTGACCGAGAGCGTCATCGACCTGAGCGACGCGCTGGGCGGACAGTTCGGCCACCTGATCGTCATGGTCGACGATCCCAACATGCCCGGGCTGGTCCAGCGCAACTCGCCGCTGCCCCAGCGCATCGTCACCTGGGTGCAGGCCACGCAGATCGGGCTGGACGCGTTCAGCGACAGCGATGAACTCGTGGTCTGGGCCACGGACCTGGGCACGGGTGCGCCGCTGGCCGACGTCGCAGTGCGGTTCAGCGACAATGACAAGCCGGTGACGACCAACGCCGACGGCCTGGCCACACTGCAATTGACCCAAGACGGCGCGCCGCTCCTGTTGGGTGAACGGGGGCAGGATCTGGCTATCCTCCCCAGCAATTTTTACTACTGGGATGAACACAGCTGGGCCCAACGCCCCCTGCGCGACACCCTGAGTTGGTACGTCTTCGACGACCGCGGCATGTACCGCCCCGGCGAGACGGTGCACGTCAAGGGCTGGTTGCGTCAGATCGGCGCCGGTCCCCAGGGCGATGTGATGCTGCCCGCGACCGACGGCCTCAGTGTGCGCTATCAACTCATCGACAGCCGGGGCAACGAACTGGGCGGCGACGTCGTGCCGGTGACCGAACTGGCCGGCTTCGACTTCGCCATCGATCTGCCCGCCAACATCAACCTGGGCTACGCCACGCTCTATCTCACCGCGCAGGGCGCGTCCGACGTGGACGGACTGACCTACGGCCACGGGTTCCAGGTGCAGGAGTTCCGCCGGCCTGAGTTCGAGGTCACGGCGCAGGTGGAAGGCGAAGGCCCGTTCTTCCTGGGCGAGAGCGCCACGGTGACGGCGCGCGCCGCGTACTTCGCCGGCGGCCCGCTGCCCAATGCGCCCGCGGATTGGACCGTGACCGCCACGCCCGGCCAATACAGCCCGCCCGGCTGGCCTGACTTCATCTTCGGCCAGTGGATGCCCTGGTGGGGATTCTACGGCGGCGACCAGGGCAGCGCGTCCACCGTCACCTACACCGGCCGCACCGACAGCGGCGGCGAACATCTGCTGCAGATGGACTTCGTGGACGCCGAAAAGCCGCAGCCCTACAGCGTGCGCGCCGACGCGTCCGTCACCGACCTGAACCGTCAGGTCTGGAACGCAAGCGCCAACCTGCTGGTCCACCCGGCCGACCTCTACGTAGGCCTGCGCAGCACGCGCAACTTCGTGGAACAGGGGCAGCCGCTGGAGGTCGACGCGATCGTCACCGACGTGGACGGCGCGGCCCAAGCGGGTGTCGAGGTCGCCATGCGCGCGGCGCGCATGGACTGGGAGTTCCAGAACAACGCGTGGACCGAAGTCGAGCAGGATGTGCAGGAGTGCACTGTGACATCAGGCGCAGACCCCGTGCGCTGCACCTTCACTACCGAGGTGGGCGGCGAATACCGCATCACCGCCGACGTGCGCGATGCGCAGGAGCGGCTGAACCGCACGGAGATGACGCTCTGGGTGAGCGGCGGCACTCGTCCGCCCCAACGCAACGTGGAACAGGAAGAGGTCATCCTGGTGCCGGACCAGGAGAGCTACCAGCCCGGCGACGTGGCCGAGATCCTGGTGCAAGCGCCCTTTGCGCCCGCGGAGGGGCTGCTCACCGTGGCCCGCAGCGGCATTCTTTACACCGAGCGCTTCGCCACCGAAGACGGGTCGACCACCCTGCGCATTCCCATCGAGGACGCGCACATTCCCGACCTGTCCATTCAAGTCGATCTCACCGGCAGTGCGCCCCGGGTCGATGACCAGGGCCAACCTGTCGACGGTGCACCGCCGCGCCCGGCCTACGCCACCGGCCGTCTGGACCTGCCCGTGCCGCCGCTCAACCGCACGCTGGGGCTGACCATCACGCCCCAAGCAGATGAGCTGGAACCGGGCGCGTCCACCGCGGTGGATGTGGCGTTGACCAACGCCGCCGGCGCGCCCGTGGCCGACGCCGAGCTGGCCGTGGTCGTGGTGGACGAGGCGATCCTGGCGCTGACCAACTACACGCTGACCGATCCGCTGGCGGTCTTCTACCCGCCGCGCTACGCGGACGTGCAGAGCATCTACGGCCGGCGCACCATCGTGCTCGATTCGGCCCAAGCGCTGGCCGACAAGATGGGCGAGTTGGCTGCCAACAGCATGCGCGAAAGCGCCATGGGCGCCGCGGCCGATGTGATGATGGCCGCGCCCGCGGCCATGCCCATGAGTCCCGACATGGTCGAGGAGAGCATGGCCATGGACGCGGCCAGGCCTGAGCCGACGCCCACCGCCGCGTCCGGCGCCGACGAGGCCATCACCGTGCGCAGCAACTTCGATCCGCTGGCGGTCTTCGCCCCTGCGGTGCGCACTGATGCTGACGGCCGCGCCACGGTGTCCTTCACCCTGCCCGACAACCTGACGCGCTACCGTGTCATGGTGGTGGCGGTGGCCGACGGCCGCTACTTCGGTGCAGATGACGCCAATCTCACGGCGCGGCTGCCGTTGATGGTGCGCCCGTCGCCGCCGCGCTTCCTCAACTTCGGCGATGTGTTCGAACTGCCCGTGCTGGTGCAGAACCATACCGATGCGCCGCTCACGGTGGACGTGGTGGCCGAGGCCGCCAACCTGACGCTCACGGACATGGCGGGGCAGCGGGTGACCGTGCCGGCCAACGACCGCGTGGAGGTGCGCTTCCCCGCGACCACGGAGAATGCCGGGACGGCGCGGGTGCGCGTCGCCGCGGTCTCCGGCGCGATGAGCGACGCGGACATGCGCACGCTGCCGGTCTACACGCCGGCCACCACCGAAGCCTTCGCCACCTACGGCGTGGTGGATGAGGGCGCCATTGCGCAGCCCATCGCCACGCCGCGCGATGTCTTCCCCCAGTTCGGCGGGCTGGAGGTCAACACCTCGTCCACGGCGCTGCAAGCGCTGACCGACGCGGTCATCTACCTGACCGACTATCCGTTCAGTTGTTCGGAGCAGCTTGCCTCGCGCGTGCTCGGCATCGCCGCGCTGCGCGATGTGCTGGATGCGTTCGACGCGGAAGGCTTGCCCGCGCCGGAGGAACTGGCCGCCGCGGTCCAACGGGACATCGCCCTGCTGCAGGGCATGCAGAACGACGACGGCGGCTTCCCGGTCTGGCAGCGGGGCTACGCCTCGGATCCGTTCTACTCGGTGCACGTGGCCCATGCCCTGGTGCGCGCGCAGCAGAAGGGCTTTACCGTGCCGGCGGACACGCAGTCACGCGCGCTCGACTTCATGCGCAGTATTGACAGCCATATCCCCGGCTGGTACAGCGCCAAGGCGCGCCACGCCATCCAGGCCTACGCGCTTTACGTGCGCAGCCTGATGAACGATGTGGACGCGGCCGAGGCGTCGCGTCTGCTCAACAGCCGCCCGCTGGACGACCAGTCGCTGGAGGCGGTGGCGTGGCTGTGGCAGGTGCTCAGCGGCAACCCGGCCTATCAAACCGACATCGACGCGATCCGACGGCACGTGGACAACCAGGTGGTGGAGACCGCGGGCGCGGCCAACTTCATCACGTCGTACGACGACGACGCCTACCTGCTGCTCCACTCCAACCGGCGCACCGACGCCGTGGTGCTGGACGCGCTGATCAACGACGAGCCGGAGAGCGACCTCATTCCCAAGGTCGTGGCCGGGCTGCTGGCCCATCAGGTCAAGGGGCGCTGGAACAACACCCAGGAGAACGTCTTCGTGCTCCTGGCGTTGGACCGCTACTTCAACACCTTCGAGGCGGTGACGCCCGACTTCGTGGCGCGGCTGTGGCTGGGCGACACCTACGTGGCCGAGCACAGCTTCCAAGGCCGCACCACGGAGCAGGCGCAGACGTTGGTGCCCATGCGCTACCTGACCGACAGTGACCAGGCGACCCAGGATCTGCTCCTGGCCAAGGAGGGCGACGGCCGGCTCTACTACCGCCTGGGTCTGCGCTACGCTCCCGACGACCTGGACCTGGACCCGCTGGACCGGGGCTTCGTGGTGCAGCGCAGCTACGCCGCCGTGGATGACCCGGCCGATGTCACCCAGGACGAGGACGGTGTGTGGCACATCAAGGCCGGGGCGCGGGTGCGCGTCACGGTGAAGATGGTGGCCGAGTCCCGGCGCTATCACGTGGCGCTGGTCGATCCGCTGCCCGCGGGCCTGGAGATCATCAATCCCGCGCTGGCGGTGGCGGAACCGGTGCCGGGCGCGCCCCAGGAACCGACGCCTTACGGCTTCTGGTGGTACGGTCCGTGGTACCAGCACCAGAATCTGCGCGATCAACGCGCCGAGGCCTTCACGACCCTGCTCTGGGACGGCGTCTACAGCTACGAATATGTGGCGCGCGCCACCACGCCGGGCACGTTCGTCGTGCCGCCGGCCAAGGCCGAAGAGATGTACAGTCCCGAGGTCTTCGGGCGCAGCGCCAGCGATGTGGTGATGGTGGAGTGAGGGGCGAGTTGCGAGGGGCGGGGAACGGTGATTTGCGCGCGAGACGAGCGACCTCGCCCCCCGCAATCCGCCCCCCGCTCTATTGCTCCAACCGGCGCAGTTCGCTTTCCCAGACGGTGCGGAGAACGGTGACGCCCAGGCGCTCGGCCTGGGATTGCACCACCTTGTAGTCGGTCTGGGGCGCACAGATGAGGACCAGGACGTTGGAGCCGCGACGATACGCGTTGTGGAGCACCCAGAGCGTCTCCTGATCCAAATGAGGGGTGACCACGATCACGGTGGTGCCCCAGACCAGATCGTTGAGACGCCGCGGCAGCCACGTTGCCAGCGGCGTCTCCAATTCATGGGCCTGAATGCGGGCCAGCAGCGCGAGGAGTTCCATCAGGTGCCCTTGACCTTGACGGAGCGGCACCGGTCCCGCCACCTCCTCGGACAGCGGATCGAGGCCGTTGCAGATCAGCCCCACGGCCTGGCGCTGCTCCACGGCGTAGGACGCGACCGACGCCGCCACCTCGATGGCCCATTCGCTGTAGCCGTAGACCGCGCTGACGGGGTAGGCAAGCCGATTCAGGTCAAGCACCACGGTCATGTTGAGCGCGATGGCGGGCTGGAACTTCTTGACCAGCAGCCCGTTTTCGTGGGCGCTGGCCTTCCAGTGGATGCGCCGCAGGCTGTCGCCCACGGCGTAGTCGCGCACGCCGGCCATGCGTGTGGGGTCTTCGAAGAGGCGCTGGCGGCTTTGCAGCGTGCCGAAGGGCGAGCGGCTGGGCAGGCCCAACTTGTGCAGCGGCAACACGCGCGGGTAGACCGTCACCTGAATGCCCTGGGTCTCGGTCCAGGTCGCATTGGCAAAGCCGAAGAGGTCGCCCGTCTTGAGCACCAGTGGTCCCAGCCGGTAGAGCCCGCGCTGCTTGGCCAGCAGCTTGTAGTGATACTGGGAGCGGGACTTGCTGCCGATGCTCAAGACGATGCTGTAGGCATCCACGTCCTTGAGTTCCAGCGGCACTTGCTCGCGTACCTGGAGCCACGGGATGGGCAGCCAACTGTGGTTGGCGAAGGTCAATGTGACGTCGATGCTTTCGCCGGCAAAGGCACGCTGAACCAAGGCGCGCTTGACGTCCAGCTTGCGCAGGCTGCGCCGTACCCACCAGTGGCTCAGCACCCACACGCCGCCGATCACGTAGACCAGGAAGTAGATCCAATCCTGGCGCAACAGGACGGCGATGACCGTGAGGGCGAGCAGCGCCCAGAAGAGTTGATGCATGACGCGTGGGCGGCGCGGCTACGGCGTGCCGGGCGGCGGCGCAGGCGGGCGCGGATTGTCCGGGTCCGGTCCAAAGGGCGGCGGGCCGGAACCGTCGCCACCGTCATCGGGAATCTCCTCGTTGACCGGTCCCGAGTCGCCGCCGTCCGAAGACGAGCCGGCCACGTTGCTGGGGCTGATCTCGGTCAAGCGGAAGAACTGGCCGCCGCCCAGGTAGCTCAGCCGCCGGTAGGGGTCCAACTCCACCAGCAGCACGCCCCACTGGTAGTCCGTGCCGAAGTTGAGTTGCGGCAACGAGGACGAGGTCGCATCCAGGTCCACCTGCACTTCGGGCGCAGGCCGTGGCTTATGGGACTGAAGCCGTCCGCCATGGGATATCCTGACTGGGACGCCAGAAGACCAACTCGAAGGCCTGGCCCGGCTGCAACTCACCCACCGGCGTCCAGCGGAAGACCTGTTGGCCGCCGAGTTCGGCGTTCAACGGTCCTACCAGGTTGACGCCGGCCATGGTGATGACGGCCGCGGGCGCCTGCGGTTGAACCGCCGCCCGCGCAGGGACCACCGGCGGCTCCGTCAACTGGGACGGCTGCGGTGGGGCCACCACCGGCGGCTCGGGCCACATGGTCAACACGGGCACATTGGCGGCGTTGGCCGGGCAGTCGAGATAGGCCGCCGAGGCCCAGCCGGTGGTCTCGTTCCAGGAGCCGACGAACCAATTGCCGGTGCCGTTTTGGGCGCGCACGGCGAAGCGTGTGCCCTGGGGCATTTTGGTGATGCGCGGGTAATCGACGCCGGGACCGCCCCGCAAGTTGAGGTTGGCAGCGGTGACCGTGCAGGCGGCCAGCGGTTTGGGTGCCTGGGGCAAGCTGACGGTGCACGCCGCGGTCGACAGGAGCGCAATCAACAACACACCGGGCAGAAACCAGCGTTTCCCGCCCAATTGCGACAGATGCAACAAAGAAAATTTCCGCACAGGAGTTCCTCCGTACAGAGACAAGAAGAGGACGTGATGAGGAAAAAGACGACGTCCTCAACGCATGAGAACGGGCACGCACACAGCGCAGCCCATGATGTCATACGTAAGTATAGCGAATTTGGTGACAATTGCGTAGTCTCGGCAATGTAGAGCATGATGCAGCCAAATCTCATTACGCAGTGCACATACAGATTCTCGTGCTGAAAATCCTGATATTGAAAGTGACACCAGTTTTGGTATCATCCTGGTGTGAACCGACGATGAACGGACCAACCATGATGGAGTCCAAAGGCTATATCGGTAGCGTTCAGTTTGACGATGATGCGGACATTTTTCACGGTGAGGTAATCAATATCCGTGATGTTGTCACCTTTCAGGGAACGTCTGTTCAGGAAATCCGCAAAGCGTTTCAAGACTCCGTTGATGACTATCTCGAATTTTGTGCGGAACGTGGAGAAGAACCGGAACGCCCATTTTCCGGTAAATTCACGGTGCGTGTCTCACCCGAGCCTGTATCGAAAAGTATATGTCCAGGCCAGATTGCACGACATGAGCTTGAATGGTTGATAAATGAAGTTCTCACTGAGTCACTACAGGGCGACTCATTTAATAGATTCCAAGTTGTTCCACGGAGTGGGTATAGTTCCATGCCAAACTCCGAAAAGGTGCTTGTCGCCATTCTCAACAATCTGCGGGACTTCCGTATTGCACAACATCAGTATTGGTATCGAATCACCTCAAGCGCAGAAAAGTGGCTCGGGAAGCACTGGCCGCCGCGCTTGATACACTTGATGACGTGGCCCAACTCGGGTTGTTCGATGATGTTTAGACGAAGCGAAACGACTGAGGCCTCCTATAGAGCGCCCTTCACCACCATCGGCAGCTCGCCACCATGAAGAGCACCGTATCCGCGTGGGCGGGCCAGTTGCTGGTTCGCCCGCCCCAGCGGTGCCGGGCATAGACGCGGCCGAGCCGGTAGGCAGGCACAATCCCCAGCCCCACTTCGTTGCTGACCACAATCCAGTGCGCGTTGCTCTGCGCATAGACCGCCAGCAGCGTCGACTTACTTGCAGCGCTGCGTTCACCGTGACTTGCGCGGCGTCCTCCGGCAGCGCCATGAGCACGTGTGGTTGGCCAGCAACGTGAGACAGTCCACCAGCACCACGTCCGGCGGCGACATCTGCTCAAGACGGGCGTGAATGGCCGCACCGACGCGCTGCGCGGCTTCCAGCGTGTGCCAATGGGCCGGGCGCTGGGCGCGGTGCGCGGCGAGGTGCGCGGCCATCTCCTCGTCCCAAGCCTGCGCGGTGGCCACGTAGAGGACGTCGCCGCCGTCGGCCGCGGCCAGCGCTTCCGCATGGGTGCTCGGTCGCTGCGCGCGCCGCCGAGAATGAACGTGAGCCGACGGGCCATCAACTCACCCTGCCCGGCTCGCGGGCGCGCGTCCGGCCACCACGTAGAGCAGCAAGCCGGCCAGCACGATTACGCCGCCGACGGCGAACATGCGCGCCGGCCCGATCCCGTCGTAGAGGAGACCGGCCAGCAACGCACCCGTCGACGCGCCGATGCCGAAGGTGACGCCGGCGAACATGCTCCTGCGCGGTTGCACCCATGCCCTCGGGCGCCAGCGCATCGGCATTGGCCACGCCCGCGGCCCACATGGCCGAGAACGAGAGGCCGTGGAGCAGCAGGTGGATGGGCAGCACCCACCACGCCGCGGGCATGGCGGCATAGGCAAACATGCGGCACGGGCCGAGGCCGCCAGCGCCATGATCAACACGCCGCGCGGCGCCCAACGTTTGAGCAACTTGTCCGAAAAGAAGAAAACCGGCAATCCGCTGAACGTCGCCATCACCAGCGACAGCCCTACGAGATGCGGCCGGCGCGCCCAGTTGGTTGAGGTAGACAAACAGGAAATTATTGTACATGCCGGCGCTGATGCTGCTGGCAAGTACCGCCAGGAGGAACGCGATCCAGACCTTGCTGCGCAGGAAGTTATCACGCAGCCCCGACCAGAAGCGGTTGCCGATGCCGGCGCTGGCCACGGGCAGACGAGTGGCGGCAATGAAGCCCAGGCTCAGAAAGACGGTTAGCCGTAGAACGCTGCGTGCAGTCCCGCCCGCTGGATGACCACGCCCATGATGGCTGCGGAAACGCCCCAGCCGATGGCGCCCCACACGTTGCCGTCCGCATTGTCCTTGCGCGGCCCAACATGGCCAGCGTGGTGTTGTCCACCAGGGGCACGATGGGGGCCGCGAAGAAGGCATAGGCCATGACCAGCGGCAAGCCACAGCAGTTGCGCCGCCACGGACAGCGCCAGCACCACGACGATCGTGCTGCTGATTGCGGCCGGGGCAACATCTGGCGATGGCGCTGGGTCGCATCGGCCACGCTGCCCCACAGCGGTGCAGCAAAGAGCGTCACCAACGGCGGGATGCCGGTCAGCAAGCCGGATGTAGCGCCCGGTCAAGCCGAGGGACTGGTAGTAGAGGCCCAAGTACGGCATGAGCGCCGAACCGGCCGCGTAGAAGCAGAAGTAGAAGATTTTCGGCGCCAACATGCGCCGTGCGCCGGCACTCATCGCGCCTGTGCGCACGCCAATCGCCATGACAAATGTCCTTACGTCAGGCCACTTGGATGAGTCCACTGCAAAAACAAGACCGAGCCACAGATGGACACAGATAAACACGGATTGAACAGCAAAAACACGGATCTCCATCCGATTGCCTAGTGAGAAACCGAATCGGCAGACGGATACAATCCATCTGTGTGTATCTGTGTTCATCTGTGGCCTATTGCAGTGCAGTCACGGATGAACATACAGATACACAATCACGTTTCATACCCACGCCTGGCCATCCATCGCAACGTCTCCACCGTGGCGCGCAGATCGTCAACCGTCGTGGTCGGTGAGACGGAGACCAGCCGCAAGACGGTTTCGCCGTCCAGTGTGGTGGTGGAGACGGTGCGCGCCCCCTCGTCCATGATACGTATAGAGGGTGCGCTGCAATTTGGCCAGCGTCGAGCGCGCCTCCCGGCGGCGTGATGCGGAAGCAGAGGATGCCGGTGTCGGGCGTGTGACAGAGTTCCACATCGGTCAGTGTGCGGATCCAGGCCGCCAGTGCGCATGGCTGCCAGCGGTGTGCGCAGGTCGTCGACAGTGCCGCGCAGGCCGGTAGCCGCTAGCGCCGTCACCAGCGACAGCGCTGACATGGGCCGGGTCGACGGCGGCGACTTGAGGCCCGGATTTGGCATGGGATCGTCGGCGCGGTTGAAGTAGCCGGAGAAGAGGGCCATGCGCGCAAAGTCCCGCCGGTCGCGCACGAAGAGCAACGAGTTGGGGATGGGCACGCCCAGTTGCTTGTGGGGATCCCACGTGATGGAGTCGGCCCGCTCGTCGCCGGCGAAGAGCGGCGCCCACTCGGGCACGAGCTTGTAGGCGTAACCGTAAGCGCCGTCCACGTGGAGCCAGGCGTCGTGTTGCGCGGCCAGTTCCGCCAGCGGCGCGATGGGATCGACGGCGCCGGTGGAGGTGGTGCCGGCGGTGGCCACAATGCACACAATCTCGTGGTCAACGGCCAGTTGATCCACAAGCGTGCGCGCTTTTTCCACATCGATGCGCCGGTCGGTATCCACCGGCAGGAGCCGCAGGCTGCGCTCGCCCAGCCCCAACATGCGCACCGCGTGCTTCACGCTGAAGTGCGCGTCCTGGGATGTGAGCACGAGCAACCGGCGCGGCTCCGCAAAGCCGGCCATGCCCTCTTCGGCCAGGTTGAAGCCGCGCCGTTCCGCGTGCCGGTGCAGCGCCAGGTAGAGCGCCTCTTGGTTGGCGTAGGTGCCGGAGTACATGAAGGTGGCGTCGGCCGTATCGGCCAGGCCGAAGAGGCGACAGAGCGCGCGGCCGGCCAGTTCCTCCAGCATGGCCCCGCCGGGCGAGACTTGCCAGTTGGTCACCCCCTGGTTGTGGGCCAGCGCAATCTGCGCGCCGAGGAGAGCGTCGGCCGCGGGCGCCGCGTTGAACATGGACTGAAACGTCGGGCTGCCGTAGTCCATGAGATGGGGCAGCAGGCGCGTCCGGATGAGCGCGGAAAGGTCGTCCGCGCCCATCCCGTCGGCTTGAAAGTCGAGCAGCGGTGCGAGGTCGGCCGCGACTTGGGCCGGCGTCGCACCGGAGGTGAGGGGCTTCATCTAGTCCGGGAGTCTATCTTCGTCAAGTTCCGGCGCCACATCGGGAACTTGGGCCATTGCCGCCAGGAACTTCTCTCGATTTCCCCGCGCGGCGCGTTGTGCCAGATAGTCTTCCGTGGCCAGTGCCGAAATCTTCTCGGCCAATGCCAACGTGATCAATTGATTCATGGACACACCCTCTTGCTCGGCAATGGATTTCGCCGCGAGGTGTAGAGAATGTGGGATGCGCAGACTGATGGTTGTCATGCCAGTTCACCGATTCTGAACAGAAACTCGCGTGGGGCCACGGCTTCCACGCCAAAGCGTTCGCTGCCGACGAAGTCGCGGATGTTGAAGGTGACGATGTATTGACTTGCGGACGCCACAGCAAGTTCCAATACCATGTCATCGGCCGGGTCGCGCAGGACGGGTCGCCAAAGGTAGTAGAGATTTTGATGCTGTGCTACGGCACAGACATAATCCAGGATGTCAACCACGCGTGCCTCAGGCAGCGAGAGCAGGTCCAGCTTGCGCATGGCCACGTCTTCATATTCCAGTATCAGCGCAACCGATATGTTGAGTTCAAACCGCCCCTGCCCAAGGAGCATGAGGAGTTTGTACGATGCGCCTCGGCGGGACATCAAGGCCGCCACAAACACGTTGGTATCAATAACAATTTGGGGGATGCTCATGATGGTAGTATATGTGATACCAGGAATCAGTCAAGTGCAAAACGTGAGATGCGGTTTGAGCGTGTAACCTGTCGCGTCGGCTCAATCGTACCCAGCGTCGGTCTGCCAATCCAACACGCTCACCAGCAACACCTGCGCGGCCGCGACCAGGTCGTCCGGCCAGGTATCCTCGTCGGGGCAATGGCTGCGGCCGCCGATGGACGGGGCGAAGAGCATGCCCGTGGGTATGATCGCGGCCATGAGCAATGCGTCGTGGCCCGCGCCGGACGGGACGTCCAAGGACACCAATAGCCTTGCTTGGCCGCGGCGGCGCAGATGGCGTCCTGCATGCCGGTGTGCATGGGCACGGGCAGGTGTTGGCTGGTCGGTTGCCAGAGCGTGGCTGATGCCGGATACGCGCTGATTTCGGCCGCCGGCCATGCAGTGCAATCTCGATGCCGTCGAGGTTCAGCGGCGGTGACCGCACGGAACTCCAGCAGCAACGTCACGTTGTCCGGCACCACGTTGTAGACGCCGGGAAAGCGACCTGCATGCCGCCTGGGTGACCGCCGCATCGGGAACTCCTGCCCCACGAGCTGCAGTGCGCTGCCTAAACTCGGCGGCGGCGACCAGCACGTAGGCGCAGGGGGCAGCGGCGTGGTGCCGGCATGGTCGGGGCGGCCGCGGAAGGTCACCTTGAAGGAGCGCCGGCCGAAGATGGCGCTGACGACGCCGATGGGCGCCCGCGTGTTTCCAGCCGCGGCCCTGCTCAATGTGGAGTTCCAAGTAGCCGGCCAACATGGCCGGAGTCGCGCCAGGCTGTCTGTACCGTCTCCGCGGTCAGCGTGGCGGTGGAAAATAGGGCTCGTCCATGTCACCGTCAAAGGGCTTGCGCTGCGGTTGAAGAAGAGCTCCAGGGTGGCGTCGGTGTGGGCGCCGGCCAGAGCGGCTGCCGAAGAAATCGCAAGCGCCTCCTCGTCGGCAGTGAAGTCCACCACCTCCAAGTGGAAGGGCAACTGCGCGCCCGCATCCGCCACCGTCAGCAGCACCTCGAGGCCGGCCATCACGCCCAGCGCCGTCGTAAGGGCCGCCGTGGGGCACACCATTCTCAGGTGGGATCCATGAGCAGCGTCTTGGCGCCGGCCGGCCCACACTCCAGGCGCCGACAGATTGGCGGCGGCGTCCACCTGGACGTCCCAGCCCGCGTCTTCGGCCAACTGGGTGAACAGGGGCGCGCCTCCGGTCGCGGGGGAAAAGGGACGCCGGTCGCGGCCGCCGCCCGTCTTCATCCGGCAGTCCGACGGCCGCCATGGCGGTCAGATTGGTCGAAACCGGTCGCGATTGATCTGCATGGAGCACTCCGGACGTGGCGCGCCGCTCATTGCGGCAGGGCGCGCTTGAGGTAGCGCCTGCAGCTGGGCTCCGCCAGGCGCGTTGCCGTCGACGATCAGCTGGCCCCGGCTGAGGCTGGCGATCTTGCCCGTGATTGCGCGGCCTTCATGCGTGCAGTCGTTGGGCGAATGGGAGTTAGCCTGGCCCATGGTCCACTTGACCGTGGGGTCGAGCAGCACGATGTCGGCGTCAATAGCCGGGCAGCTTGGCGCGCCTTTGCCCTGCATGCCGAAGATGCGCGCGCCGGGTTGCCGGCCACGATCTCCACGAAGCGGGGCAACGAGAGACGCCCTTTGGCCACGCCTTCGGAGTAAGAACAACTGGCGGGGCTCGATGCCCGGCATGCCGTTGGGACAGGAGGTCGAAGCGGTCCTGGCCGTAACAGGTCGCTTCCCACGAATAGGCCGCGTCGTCGGAAGTGACCTGGACGACGCGACCGTCGCGCAGCCCCTGCCAGAGCGCGTCCTGATCGGCCTGTTGACGCAGCGGCGGCGAGCAGATCCACTTGATGCCGTCGGGCCGGCGCAGCATGTCGTCGGTGAAGACCAGATAGTGGGTACAGGTTTCGGCGATGATGTCCAAGCCCTCGGCCCGGGCGCGGGCGATCATCTCCACGCCCTCGGACGTGGTCATGTGCACCACGAAGAGCCGTCCGCCCACGGCGCGCACCACGTCGATGCAGCGTTCCATGGCCCGGTTTTCCACCGCCTTGGGCTTGCTTTCGGCATGGAAGATGGGCGCCGTCTGCCCGCGGGCGAGGAAGCCGGGAATGCTCGCCTCGGCCATGTCGTTGTCCTCGGCGTGGACGAGCATCATGCCGCCGGCGTCGCGCAGCCCGGCGAGGATGCGCCGCATCTCCGGCTCTTCGATGAGCAGCCCCTCCTGGCGATAGGTCATGTAGATTTTGATGGTGGGGGAGCCGGCGTCCACCACCAGGGGGATCTCGGCCAGGGTGGCGTCCGTGGGCTGGGTGATGACGGGATGGACGCCCCAGTCGATGAGCGCTTTGCCGTCGGCCTCGGCGTGCTTGGCGTCCAGCGTGCTCACGAGCGTGGCGCCCGGCTCCTGGTTGGAAAAGTCGATGACGCTGGTGGTGCCGCCGAAGGCTGCCGCCCGGGTGCCGGAGGCGTAGTCGTGCACGCTGACGGTGTTCATGAAGACGTCGTTGAAGTGGACATGGGTGTCCACGCCGCCGGGCAGGACCAGCAGCCCGCCGGCGTCGATGACGGTGTCGGCGGCGACATCACGTAAATCGCCGATAGCGGCGATGGTCTCGTCGCGGATCAGCACGTCACCCTGGGCAACGCGTTGGCCCAGCACCACCGTCCCGCCGCGGATAAGCGTTGTGGTCATGGCTTTGCTCGTTCCCCCTCGAAGGCTCTGTCGAACCATGCTCCGCACGCGCAAGGCGAAGACGCGAAGGGGAATCGCTTTTCCTTCGCGTTCGTCTTCGCGTGCGCCAACTTAATAATCCACTGAACGGTCTACTTCCCCATGGCCCGCAGCGCGTCGATGCACTGCTTGACCGCCTCCAGCGACGACATGACGTCGCTCTCGTACTCGACGATGTACCACTCGGTGCCGCCCACGGATTCACACGCGGCGAAGAAGGGTTCCCACGGCACCTCGTCCTGGCCGATCACCGGGTCGTAGCCGCGGTGCGGGTCGTCCTTGCCCAGGGTGCGCGAGTAGGGCTTGAGGTGGACGGTCTTGGCCTGGCCCGGGTAGCGCTTGATGGCAGCCACCACGTCAGCCCCCGCGCGGAAGGCGTGGCCGTTGTCCAACTGGGCGATGACCTTGTCCGAGGCGGTGTCGAAGAGCGCGAACCACGGAATGCCGCCGTCCAGTTCCTCGAACTCCATGTTGTGGTTGTGATAGCCGGTGACCATGTCGTGGGGTTCCAGCTTGTCGGCCAATTCGCTCAGGAAGACGCCGAACTTGCGCCAATCGTCCAATGACTGGCGGTACTCCGCGGGCAGCATGGGAATGATGATGCGGTTGTTGCCCAGCGTCTTGTTGAAGGCGATGGTGCTCTCCAACATGTCGTCCTGGACGTGAGTGTAGGGCGTGTGCCAGCCGCAGACCTCCAGCCCGAACTCGTCGCAATAGCCGCGCAGTTCGGCCGGATCGTAGTTCGGCGCACCGAAGAACTCCACGCCGTCGTAGCCCATCTCGGCCACGGCCTTCAGCGTGCCGCGCGGGTCGTCCTTGAGCACGTCGCGGACGGAGTAGAGCTCCAGGCCAATCGGAATTTTAGACATTGCCAAATGCTCCTCAACTGTGTGTTGGTGAAAATTAGATGAAACTCAGGTCACTGCAAGATTCCGGCGTGACTCACTCCGCATAAACCGCTTCCCGCAGCCCCTTGATATAGCCGATGGCGAACAGCCGTCCAATGGCCGAATAGCCCGGGCGGTTGTTGTCGTCGCCCTCCATGGTGGGCACGTGATCCGGCCGCAGCACGCCGTCGAAGCCGATGTCGCGATAGGCGCGCATGCAGGCCAGCATGTCGGTCTTGCCGTCGTCGTGGAAGGTCTCCACGAAGTTGTCGGGCGTGCCGCGCACATCGCGGAAGTGGACGAAGAAGATCTTGTCCTGGGCGCCGAAGTGACGGATGACGTCGGGCAGATCGTCGGTCATGAGCGTGAAGTTGCCCTGGCAGAGGCAGATGCCGCTGTTGGGGCTGGGCACAAGGTCGACCAAGCGCTGGAAATTCTCCACGCTGCGCATGATGCGCCCCACGCCGCGGATGGGCGACAGCGGCGGATCGTCGGGATGCATGGCCAGCTTGACGCCGGCTTCTTCGGCCACGGGCACGACGCGCTCCAGGAAGTACTTCAGGTTCTCCCAAAGCTGCTCTTCCGTGACCTCGCCGGCCTCGGTCGTGGGCGCGTTCTGCATGAGCCGGTCATCGTAGCCGGTGACGATGGCGCCGCCGCGGGAGGGCGCCGTCGTGGTGGTGCGCATCCAGTTGAACATGGCCATCCACTCGTAGCACCAGACGCCGATGCCCACTTTGCCCATGTTGCGGATGAGTTCGCACGCGTGTTCGATCTCCTCGTCGCGGCCCGGCAGGCCCAGCTTGGCCCGGTTGAGCGGCGGCCGGCTTTCCAACACGTCGAAATCGAAGCCGGCATCCGCGTAGGCGCGCTTGATGCGCAGCAGCGACATGAAGCTCCACGGCAGGTCATCGGTGGCGGTGGTGGCGCGCTCGGTCATGCCCAGGCTGCTGTAGTCGCCCGCGGTCATGCCGCTGAAATCCATGGTGCCGACCACGTCGTCCACTCCGCACTGCTTGACCATGCGCCAGAGCGGCGACGGCGTGGGCGGGAGGATTTCGGCGATTTTGATCATCTTTCGGTTCCTTGCCGGGTGTGGCCGGAAGCGATTGTGCGCAACGCTTGCACAACGCTCGCCTGTTGAATGCTTTGTGCACTGTCGTCAATTATACCATCAAACCGGATGCCCAACACGCTGCCGATCCGGCGAGGCGTATCACGGATACGGGTCACACTTCCCGGAAGCCTCACCGGATCGGCCGTGGCAGAAGTCTCGTAGAGGGCTTCCTGGAAGTCGCTGCCCCCAAATTGAGATGCTCACATCAGCGATTGCGCCCGTATTGCTCGTGGCTGGAGACCCAGTCCGACGACGAGATGGCCGACGCCAGCGAGATTTCGCCCGCCAGCACCACGCCGCCGATGATCTCGGCCAGCCGCTTGACCTTGCCCTTCCCGTAACAGCCGAGCAGTTCCAGGCTCTCCCGCTGGGTGGGCAGGCCGGTGCCGCCGCCGTAGGTGGCCACGATGAGCGACGGAATGGTCATGGAGATGTAGAGATCGTTCTCCGGCGTCAGTTCGGTGTAGATGATGCCGGCCGACGACTCGGCCACGTTGGCCACGTCCTGGCCGGTGGCGATGAACATGGCCGTGATGCCGTTGGCCGAATGGAGACCGTTGTTGTTGGCGCCGGACAGAATCGAGCCCACGTTGGAGACGTTGTAGTGGTAGAAGAGGCTCTCCGGCTCCACCCGCATGCGCTCGATGAGCACGTCGCGCTTGACCGTCGCCTCGGCGATGACGCGCTTGCCGCGCGTCTTCATCAGGTTGACCTGTGACGCCTTCTTATCGGTGGCGAGATTGGACTCCAGGTAGAAGTGGCGGATGCCCTGATAGTTGTCCAGGATCCAGCCGCAGGCGGCAAAGGTGGCGCGGCCGACCATGTTCTGCCCCGCGGCGTCGCCCGTGGTGTAGTTAAAGCGCAGGTACGCGAACTTCCCGGCCAGATACGAGTCGATATACTGCAACTTGGCCACGCTGGACGTGGCCTCGGCGCGCTCGGCAATCGTGGCCAAGTTGGCCTCGGCCCACGCCACGAAGTCCCGGGCCGCGCGCGCATCGTCAAAGACGAAGACCGGCGCACGCTGCATGGCATCGTCGGCGATGGTGACCTTGACGCCGCCGGAGAGGTTGAGTACCTTCATGCCCCGGTTGTACGACGCCACCAGTGTGCCCTCGGTGGTCGCCATGGGCACGATGAAATCGCCCTGGGCGTGCTCGCCGTGGATGGTTAACGGCCCGGCAAAGCCGATGGGCACCTGGGCCACGCCGGTGAAGTGCTCGATGTTGCCCTGGGTCGCGTGCGCGTCGAACGAGTACTGCTTGATGTGCTCGAACGGCTGGCCGGTGAACTCCTCCACGAAGCGCTGGCGTTCTTCGATGATCTCCGGCGTGTAGTCGTCGGCATTGTTGCGCGGAATCTTCACGGTGACCGGCCGGTCCTTGGCGATGGCGCCGTCGACCTTGAGCTTGAGCGTGCCGAACGGCTTTGCGCTGAAGCGCACTTCAATGGCATGCTTGCCTTCGGACAGCGGCTCCACGGCGCAGACCACGTCCAGCGTGCGGCGCAGCGGAAAGTCGATGGGACTGCCGTCCAGGTCGCCCGGCGCGAGGATCTGCCCGTCGCCCAGATCGATGCTGACGGCGTTCAGCGGCACCTCCACGCCGTCAAAGGCGACGGCCTGCACGCCGGTGACGGTGGCGTCACTCAGCCGGTTCTTCAACTGAAACTCGACGCCACGCGCCGAGTTCTTGAGACTGCCGAAGGTGTATAATTGCTTCAGGAGCATGCTCGGAATGGGAAAAGCCATGGCGCCCAACCTCCTCTGGTCGGTGGGGATACGTGATGGGGTGCTATCGAATGTGCGGTCGCGTGCGTTTGGTTTGATACCAGTTGTCCTGTCACTTGTCAAATCACCCGATTCTACGTGGACAGCACGACCTGCCGGCGCAGAGCTTTCTGAAGCCACCCCTGACGCACACATGGACATGACGGGTCTTCAACCATGACAACCATCCAGCCTGTGGCCGGCTTCGACGTCGGCCAGACGTCCACGACCTGCGTCCTGGTGGACGGCGCGGGACACGTGCTGAGCCAAGGCCGCGGCCCCGGCGTGATCCATCTGCGCGCGGAGGGCGGCGCGGCGCGGTTTGGCGAGGCGGTGAAGGCGGCGCTGCAAGACGCGCTGCAAGGACGCACATCCGCCGTCCCCGGCGTGGTGGTCCTGGGCGCGACCGGCGTGATGGCACGCGACTCTGCCGAAGCCCAGGTGGCGACGCGGCTGGTGCAGGCCGTTGTGCCGGCGGCCGACGTCCACGTGGTGAGCGACGCCGAGACCGCGCGCTACGGCGCGCACGGCGGCGGCCCCGGCGTCATCGTCATCGCAGGCACCGGCTCCATCGCCCTGGGACGGGATGCCGCGGCGCGTGACGCGCGGGCCGGTGGCTGGGGCTGGCTTGTGGACGACGCGGGCAGCGCATTCGCCATCGGCCGGGACGGGTTGCAGGCGGCCGTGCGCGGCGCGGAAGGGTCGGGTCCGGCGACCGTGCTCACCCAACGCCTGCGCGAGCACTTTCAGCTCGCTGACCTCTACGACGTCAAGGCCATCGTCTACGGCCCGGACTTCGGCGCACGCGGGTTTGCCGCCCTGGCCGCGCACGTGAGCGCCGCGGCCGCGGCCGGTGACGCCGTCGCCCACGCCGTCATCGCGCGCGCGGCGGCCGACCTGGCCAACCTGGCCGGCGCCGTCGCGCGTCAACTGGCTGTGGCGGACGCGGCGCCGTTGCCCGTCAGTTGCTTGGGGGGCGCCTTCGCCCACATCGCCGGCCTCTACGACGGCTTCGTCGCCGCGCTGGCCGAGCGCGCCATCCCGCTCCGGCCGCGCGCCCCGCTGCTACCGCCCGAGCTAGGCGCCGCGCTCATGGCCCTCCATTTCCAAGGCGGCGACATCACAGCCGCTCTCGCCCGACTCACGGCCGTCGCACCTTAACCATTAACCGTTTCCCATTTCCCATTTTCCATTCAAAATTCCCATGACCAATTCTCTACTCCAATCACTCCAACACGGCCTGATCGTCTCCTGTCAAGCGTATCCGCCCAATCCGCTTTGCCGGGCCGCACTTCATGGCCTGCCGCCTTCGCCGCCTGGCCCGCGACCATGGCCGGCGCCGTGAGGCCTGCGTCAACGGTGCGGCCGACGTGGCTGCGGTCCACGCAGTCTCGCCGCTGCCCGTCATCGGCATCGTCAAAGAGCAGACCGACGGCTTTCCCGTCTACATCACACCCTCCTTGGCGGCGGCGGTTCCGTGAAGGCGGATGCCGGCGCCAGATCGTGGCCATCGACGCCACCCACCGGCCGCGGGCGAGCGGCGCCACCCCGGAAGAGTTGATCCGCGCCATCCAGCAGGAACTGGACGTCCTCGTCATGGCCGACGTGGACACGCTGGAGGAAGGCCGCCTGGCCGCCGCGGCCGGCGCCGACGTCGTGGCCTCCACGCCCCGGGCTACACGCCCGCGCGCGCCGCCTCAGCCGGGCCCGACTTTGCGCTGCTGGCCAGACTGGTGGCCGCGCTGGACAAGCCCGTCATCTGCGAAGGCCGCATTCGCGCCAGCCGACGTGCGCGCCGCGCTGGAGATCGGCGCGCGCGGTCGTCATCGGCACGGCCATCACGAACCCGCTGGTGATTGCGCAGGGGTTTGTGGAGCTGACGCGGGCGTAAGTTTGGGGTGGTAGGGTTTTGGGGTGGTGGGGGCGAGGTCGCACCGCAAATCCCAGAGAGTGAGCTGGAAGTTACGGCACCCCACTGCCACCCCAAATCCGGAGCGACTGCCATGCCCACCTTCCTGATCATCGCCGACGACTTGACCGGGGCGGCGGACGCAGCGGTGCGCAGCGGCTTTTCGGCCATCATCGCGGTGACGCCGCCGGAGCCGCCGCTGCCCACGGGCGTGCTGACCGTCAACACTGACTTCGCCACCTGACGCCGGCCCGGGCGCAGCTGCGCGCGTCCAGGCGATCTGCGCGCCAACTGGTTGCGGCCGCGGCGGCTCGGTCAGATGTTGTCTGGTACAAAGAAAGATCGATTCAACGCTGCAGGGAAACTTGGAAACGGGAGTTGGGCGCGTTGATGGCGCTCTGTCGCCGCGCCGGTAGCCGTGATCTGTCCGTTTCCGGCCCAGGCGCGGGCTGGAGGACGGGTTTCTGGTCTACGCCGGGGCAACGGGTGAGGCGCATCCACTTGCCCACGTTGCTGCGCGGGCAGAGCACTTAGTCGGTTGCGTTGGTGCCGTTGGCGGAGGTGCAGCAGGAACCGGATGCGTTGGCGGCACGTCTGCAGGCGCAACAGGGCGCAGGCCACACACGTTGCTCGTCGTGGGCGCGCTGAGGCCGACTTGGCGACGCTGGCGGCCGCGCTCGGCGTTGCATGCCCCGATGCTCTCTTGTGCGGCAGCGCGGCCTGATCGGCGTGCTGGCCGCCCGCGCCGCCCCTCCCCAGTGGACACAGCGCCAACTCCAGGACCGTTCAAGCGCATCTTGATCGTCGTGGGCGGCGGCAACGCCATGGCCCATACCCAGATCCAGGCTTTGGCGACCGGGAGCGCCGGCGCGCAGATCGTCACCGACCTCGGTCGGGCAGACCCTCCTGGTGTCGAAGCGAACGCCCCCATCCGAGGCCCCGTCGAGGGCGGCGCCGCCGGTGACGTTGCTCCATCTGCCGCCGCCTGCGCCCGGCGCAACTGGACGGTCCCGCGAAACGTGCATTGGCTGCGCAGTTGGGGGACGCTGCGTTCGGCTTCGTGCGCACGCGCCCGAGACCTTTTGCTGCTCGTCGGCGGCGACACCACCAATCTCGCTCCTGGCGCGGCTGCACGTGGCGCAGCTGGAGGTCGTGTCCGAGTTGCTACCCGGCATGCCGCTCACCGCGCCACTGTCCGACGGAACGGTGCTTCACGTGGTGCTCAAGGCGGGCAATCACGGGCGGGCGGAGACGTTGACGACGCTGGTCGACGTCCTCCTGCGCCGGAGCTAACCTGTGGAGTCGTCGGTGCAAGTGCGGCCGGCCATGAGGACGACTATTCACCGCTATCGGGTGCGTTCAGCCGGTAGTGCACCGTCCATTGGATGCGGCGCAAGCTGTCGAAGCGGCGCATGGTGCACTCACGCAGGCGGGGTTCGTCCTCATCGAAATAGGACCATTCGTCCACAAAGCGGATGCCCGGCCCCCACTCTTCCAGGGTGCGGCTTGTGGCAATGCCCAGACGCAAAGGTCGTGTCTGCGCCCATGCCAAGGTACTGAAGCTTGGCGCGCGTCATGCCTTACTTGCCCAGCCCTCCAGCCACTTGCGGTTGAAGACCTCGCACAGCAATTCACAGCCTGGGAAACGCTGCTGAAGTGTCAGCACCAGGTTGCGTACGTCGCTTTCGGGCAAATACATGAAGACACCTTCGGCCAAGAAGAGGATCCGCCGTCCGCGCGCCGGGATGAGGTCCATCCAGGCAAAGTCGAGGATGGAGGATGCAATCATCCGATAGCGGTCTTCTTCCGGCAACAGTGCACGTTTGAGTGCGATGACGGTGGGCAGGTCAAGGTCGGTCAGTTCCAGCACCCCGTCGTCTAGTCGTTGGAATCGGGTGTCCAGTCCGCAACCGAGATTGACCAGCATCCCGTCCGGATGACGCTGTGGCGGTGCGGTCAAAGTGGCAGGCGCGCAGAGCCAGGAACAGCTGGAGCAGCTCCGGCATCTCACCGTCGACCACCATGCGCCGACCGGCTCCTGCGATGACCGACCAGGTGCGGCGCAAGCTGTTCCGTCAGGGTAACGGCGACCGGATCGTGGATGAGCGGATCGGTCGCCGACTCCAGAGAGCTGCGCGCAAAGAGGAATGAACAGCGTGGTCGACACGCCTGTGATGCGTGCGGCCAACTGCCCTGACGTACTCATGAGGCCACGTGGTCGCCGTCGACCTTGCTCTGGGTCATACTTGGGTTCCGGGGCGGCACGTTGGAGCAGCAGTTTGGTATTGCGGAAGAAACGCCACAGGCTCGCCAGGGTAAATCCGGCCATCTCCAGCCCGGTGAGATTGACGTAGCCCAGCACTTTGATCACGGCAGAAAAGACCAATCCGCCGACGATGAGCCAGGAGATGTAGTAGAAGAAGCGCGCATGTAGTGCGGGTTCAGTTTCGGCATGAAGAGCATCATCAGCCCCAAGATCACGCCCATACCCGTGGCGGAGACGTCATGGATAATGTTGAAGAGCGGGCCGATGCCAAAGCGCACGATGCCGACCATGGCGAAAGATGCCGGTGACGACAAAAGCCCCATCGGAAGATTTGGTAGCTGCGCAACGTGATCAATTCCGTCGTTCCAATAATGCGAATTCCTTCATGAAGAATTCTTGCCAAACGAGCACAAGGATGCCGGTAAAAATGAGGCCAACATTGAAAATTGCCTTGGAGTTCGAGTCTGTCATCCCCAGATGGCTGAAGGAGTACTCCCACCAGTAGGGGTTCTCGTTGTGGGCGCCCGCCAGCAGCAGCGTGCCCATGAGCGATGCGACCACCAGATAGAGCATGCCCGATGCACGTAGATGAGCCATGGTTTTGGCCACCGCGTAGGCGACCACGCCCGACGAGATGGACAGCAAGATCGCCAGAGTGATGCGGTTGAACATGGCGCCCTCGAAGGCACGGTTGAGGACGTCGTAGAACCAGCTCACCGCCAGCATGGTGACCAACACGCCCGCGATGGTGATGGGCACTGCGCTCAACCGGTAGTCCTGCTGAAATTCCTTGGGCAGCTTGCTGTTGCGCACACGCGTGCCGCGCACGTAGGCAATGGGACCGACGATGGCGGCGATCACCGCGGCGCTGAGCAAGGCGCGGACGGCCGCCGAGTCCGGGCTGCCGACCATGGCGATGCTGCCGTTGCGCGGACCGAACACCAATGTCACCGCCATCTGGATGAGCACCACGATCATCACCGTGCGCAGCGCAATGCGCTCCAGTTGCTCGTCAAATGTGCGGCCGGCAATTCGGTTTGCGTCGGCTGCCTTTTGCTTGTTTGCCTTCTTGGACGTCTGCTGCTTGGCCACAGCCCCTCCCCCAATTCTCATGTGTAATGGTTTGAGTCGCGTCAACGGGCGCCGAATGGGCTGGCGCTCCCCATCACTGCATAATGCGACATGACGTATGGTGCAACATTTTAGCTGTGGCGCAGGCGGGGATCAAGTACATCACGGAGCCAATCGCCAAACAGGTTCATGCCCAGCGCGGTCAGGGCGATGGCCAGGCCGGGGTAGGTCGTCAGCCACGGCATCCCCGCCATGAGCGACTCGCGCCCGATGGAGAGCAAATTGCCCCAACTGGGCACGTCCGGCGGCACGCTCAGCCCCAGAAAGCCCAGCCCGGCTTCGTAAAAGATCATGGCCGACATTTCAAAGGTGGCGAGGGTAACCAGCGGGCCGATCAGGTTGGGCATGATGTGGTCGACGAGGATGCGCCCGCCCCGCGCGCCCACACTGACGGCCGACTCCACATAGCCGCTGTGACGGAGGCGCAGCACTTCGCCCCGGGTGACGCGGGCAAACAGCGGCGACGCGGTGACGCCGAAGAGCAGGATCACGTTGAGCAGACTCCGTCCCAAGAGCGCGGCCACCACAATGACCAGCACCAGGTAGGGCACGGCCAGCAGCAGGTTGACCACGCTCATGATGACGCCGTCCACCCAGCCGCCGAAGTAGCCGGCCAGCAGCCCGGCCGTCATGCCCAGCATCAGCGCGATGCCCGCGCCGAAGAAGCCCACCGTCACCGACACCCGCGCCCCGTAGATGATGCGGCTGAGTTGGTCGCGGCCCAGCCGGTCGGTGCCCAACACGTGGTCCCAGGAGCCGCCCTCGCGCCAGGCCGGCGGCATTTTGCTGGCGCGCAGATTCTGGGCCAACGGATCGTGGGGGGCGAGCAGCGGCGCGAAGACGGCCATCATCACCACGATCACGATGATGGTGAGGCCGATGAGCGCGGCGCGGTCGCGGCGCAGCGACTGCCAGGCGCGCGCCAGCGGACTCACCTCGCGGCGCGGTGGGGCCAGATCGGTTGGAGCAATTGCCAGATTCGTCATGAAGAAGTGTACCGCTCCCGCTCAGTTCATTGCGGCGTAAATTGACCGGGGCTTGAGAAACCAGGGTTTGCTCTGGTCATCGGCGTCGATCTTTATGCCAAAACCCTGGTTTCTTTTCCGCCGGGATTTACTAGTCGTAGCGGATGCGCGGGTCCAGCATGGCGTAGACCACGTCGGTGGCCAGGTTGAATAAAATGGCAAAGCTGGCGATGAAGATCGTCAGCGATTGCACCAGCACGAAGTCCCGGTTGCGGATCGCCTCGTTCAACATCCAGCCGATGCCCGGAATGGCGAAAACCGATTCGATGTAGACCGAGCCGGCCATGAGGTAGGTGAACTGGATGCCGATCACGCTGACCAGCGCGATGGACGCGTTGCGCGCAATGTGGCGCATGCCGATGGCCGTGTCGGAGAGCCCCTTGCTGCGCGCCGTGCGGATGTAGTCCTCGGCGCGGATCTCCAGCACGGTCGAGCGGGTGAGGCGCGTCAACTGGCCCATGGCCCCGATGGAGAGAGCGAAGGCCGGGAGCACAAACGACTTGGGGCTGTCGATGCCGAAGGAGGGCAGCAGCCGCAGGTTCACCGCGAAGATCCAGATGAGGATCAACGCCAGCCAGAACGACGGCGTCACCTGGCCGATGAGGCCGACCCCGCGTGCCACCGCGTCGATCCACGTGTTGGGCGAATAGCCGCCGGCGATGCCCAGCGGAATGGAGACCACCAGCGCGATGAGCATGGCGATGGCCGAGAGCAGCAGCGTAATGGGCAGCGCGTCCAGGATCACCTCGATGGCCGGCTGGCGAAAGCGCAGGGAGTAGCCGAACTCGCCGCTGAGCACGTCGGTCACATAGGTGCCGAACTGGACGTAGAGCGGGTCGTTGAGTCCCAAGGCGTCGCGCATGGCTTCCAGTTGCTGCGGGTCGGCGAAATCGCGCGCGATCAACAGCGAGGCTGCGTCGCCGGTCATGCGCACCATGAAGAAGACCAGCACCACCACGCCGAAGAGCAGCAGGATCGATTGAATCAAACGGGTCAAGAGGTAACGTTGCATGGATCGATGGCCACGAAGTGCCGCACAGATACGACTTATGAAGACTGAGGACTGAAGATTAAAGATTGGGTGGACACGTGCTCTGTTTCAAGAGAACAGTCGCGGCGGCCACACCAATCTTTAATCTTCAGTCTTGAAGTCGCTACTACGGAGCAATTGACCGGCTTTACTCGCCCAGCCAGACATCCTTCAAGTAGTACTGTTCCACCGAGTTGGGCACATAGCCCTGCACGGCGCTGTTGATGGCTTCGAAGGAGATGGGCTCGTAGAGATAGATGAAGGGCGGGTTGTCGTACATGTAGGCCTGCAACTCTTTGTAGAGCTCGGCCCGGGCGTCCGTGTCGAACTCCTGCGCGATCTGGTCGAGCAGTGCGTCGATCTCGGGATCGGACCACGCGGAGTAGCTGGCGTCAAAGCCGTCCAGCGCGCCGTTGAGACGGGGCAGCGCTTCGCCCACCGACGCCGACCAACTGTCGCCGAAGAGGGGCGGCAGTTCCTTGGCCGCTTCCCGGTCCCAGTAGACGCCGCTCTCCAGGAACTCGATCTCGCCGCCGTCCAACGTGATGCCCACTTCGCCCAGATAGTTGGCGATGGCCTGGCACACGTCCTCGAAGTTGGTATAGGCGCCCACCGGGCAGGACATGCCGATGCTGAAGCCGTCCGCGTAGCCGGCGTCGGCCAGGAGTTGCTTGGCCGTCTCGGGATCGTACGGGTACGGTTCCAGCGTGTCGTCAAAGCCCAGATTGGACGGGGTGACGAAGCCGGTGGAGAGGCGGGCGTTGCCGTTGAAGAGGCCGTCCACGATGGCCTGGCGGTCCACGGCATAGTTCATGGCCTGGCGCACCGCCTTGTCCTCCGTGGGCAGACCGACGCCCGTGGTCAGGTTGTTGAAGGTGATGTAGTAGACGCGGTCGGCCGGGTAGGTCACCACCTGCACGCCGCTCACACCGTCCAGGCTGGCGGCTTCGTCCGAATTGAGCCGGTTGACGATGTGCACCTCGCCGGTCTGGATGGCCGCCAGGCGCGTGGACGATTCGGGAATGGGCCGGAAGATGACCTCGGCCAGATAGGGCTTGCCCTCGTCCCAATAGTCCGGGTTGGCTTCCAGCACGAGGCGGTCGCCCTTGTTCCATTCCACGAACTGGAACGGGCCGGTGCCGATGGGATTGCTCTCGATGCCGGCGTTGCCCTCGGCGGCGAACTGCTCGTCGGAGATGATGGGCGTCTCGGCCATGGTGCGCAGGAAGGTCACGTCGGGCGTGGGCGGCATGATGTTGACATTGTAGTCGTCCACCACCTCCACGACCACGCCGTCGTAGCTGCCGGCGTAGGCATTGGCCGGATCCGCGCCCGCCTCGAAGGTGGCCACCACGTCCTGCGCGTTGAAGGCCGACCCGTCGTGGAAGGTCACGCCCTCACGCAGCTTGAAGGAGTAGACCGAGCCGTCCTCGGCCACGGTCCACTCGGTCGCCAGCGCCGGGATGACTTCGCCCGTGCTGTTGTCGATGGCGAGCAGGCTCTCGAAGATCTGGTTGATGACGTTGCCGGCCATGCGGTCGGCGCCGTTGGGCGGGTTGACCGAGTTCGGCTCCAGCGGCAGGGCCACGATCAGCGTGCCGGTGGGTGTGCTGGGCGGTTCGCCGGCCACCGCCGGTTCTCCCGCCGTACCACCGGACTCAGTGCCACCGGACTCAGTGCCGCCGGATTCCGTACCGGTGCCGGTGGTGGTGGGCGCAGGCGTCGGCGTGCCGCAGGCGGCCAGCACCAGCGTCATCACCAGGCTCAGCGCGACCAGCAAATACAATCGGGATTTCATGGGCATCTCCTTGTCATGCAAAAACAGACGAATCAGACAACGTGAAGTCAGTGGGACGCGGGTCGATTGCGTTGGTCAATCCACAAATACCTCGTCAACCGCACGCCCTTCCCAGTGGGGATGAACCGGCACGTTCAGCACCCGGGCGAGCGTCGGCGCAGTGTCGAGCAGCGAGACCGGAGCTTGGATGGCGTGTCCCCGGCGGATGCCCGGCCCGGCGATCATCCAGGGGATGGTCATGTCCTCGGGGGCGTCGGTGCCGTGGGTGCGATCGTGGCCGCCGTGGTCGCTGTGCAACAGCACCGTGTCCACGTCCGTCAACGCCGTCAGCACCGCGCCGATGGCGTCGTCCACCGTTTCGATCTGGCGCAGATACTCGTCCGACATCCAGCCGAAGGCATGGCCGGCCACGTCGATGGTGCCCAGGTAGACGAAGGCGAAGTCGGGCCGCTCGGCCGTGATGGCCGCCGCCGCCACCGCGGCGATAACGTTGTCACCGTCGGGCGTGTAGCAGTTGTTGCGGTAGTACGAAAAGTCCAGCGTCTCCGGCCGGTTGAGATCGCGCAGCGGCTCCCAGTTGTGGTAGAAGTGGCAGCGCTTGCCCGAAGCGTGGGCCTGGTCCACCAGTCCGGGCAGCGGCCGCGCCATGGGCTGCCACACGTTGGTGACGATGCCGTGGCGTTGGGGCGGCACGCTGTGAAAGATGGACGTGTGGCAGGGCAACGTCACGCTGGGCATGACCGAACTGCCGGCCATGGTGTAGGCGCTGCGGGCCTGCAGGGCGTCGAGATGGGGCGTGTTGACCTGGGGCAGCGCGTCGGGCCGCATGCCGTCGGTCATGATGAGCACGGCTGTCATAGAACTGGCTAGTCCTCCAAGTCGGGCAGGGTGGCGAAGTCCGGCAGGTCGACCATGTAGACGTTGCCGTAGCCGGAGACATCGCTGGTGAACACGACGGTCGCGCCGTCGGGGCTGAAGCGCGGATGCACATGGGTCTGCTGGATGTGCATGCTGCTGTCGTGGCGGCAGAGCGCCTTGGGCCCGGCAAAGCCGTCGCCCGTCCACTGCCAGAGCCGCACGACGCGCCCGCCGTCGCCCACGATCAGGTTGAAGTCGTTGGAGTGAATGTGGCCGGTGGTGTGGGGAAAGGCGACCTCCTGCTGTTCGCGCCCGTCGTAGCGCATGCAGCCGAAGAAGCGGTGGCCGTTGGGCTTCTCCCCGTGATAGCTGATGTGGAGGCCGTCGGCGTGCCAGTACTCGTGGCCGACCTTTTCGCCCTCTTCCTCCCGGGGGCGCAACTGCCAGGCCTCGCCGGTGGCCATGTCCAGCCCCCAGATGCGGTTGTCCACCAGATGCCAAGGCCCTTCGTGGCAGAAGGTGAGCAGATGCGGCTGGGTCGGCGACGTGTTGACATGGCCCACCCAGTAGTCTTCTTCCCAGACCACGTCCGCGCCGCTGCCGTCCACCGCCACGCGTAGGATGCGGCTGCGCGGCTTGGCCTCCCACGTCTCGTAGAAGCCCACGTAGCCGCGCAACAGGTCCACCGGAAAGCGGTCCGACAGATCCTCGGAGATGCTGGCGCAGACGTAGCGCCCGTCGGCCGTCGCGTTGATCATGGAGACGTCCCAGCCCTGGGGCATCTCGTAGAGCACGCGTGTCGTGAGTGTGGCCAGGTCCAGCGCCAGCAACTGGTAGCCGTGCCAGAAGTACGCCTCGTTGGTCACAGTGCTCACGCAGGCGCGCAGGAATTCCACCTCGCGCGGCAGGGGCAGCGGCGCCAGATCGGTCAACTGGGTGATGACGCCGGAGGCCAATTCCAAACTGTACAAATTGGTCCGATTCTCCCGGTCGGACGCAAAGAGCAGCCGGCGACCGTTGTCATACCAGCCGGGATTGGTAAAATAGAAGTGGTGGCTGTGACCCTTGTAACGGGTCAACTGCCACACGGCGACACCGGTGAGGCGGTCGGTGTAGGTGTGCCATTCAGCCGGAAACTGTGCCCCGACGCCCATGGAGAGCCTGGTCCTTTCATGCGAGTGGCTGCGCAGATGCGCCCAACCCTACCCGCCGGTGGTTAACGTCTTGAAAATAGCCGGTTAAGAAACTGGGGAAGATGCCGATCGTACCAACGCCGTGGCCGGCAAGACCATCTACGTGAAGCGTTCCCAGTATACTTGCAAAAACGAAAGAACCGAAATGACCGATTTTCAATCTGCCCATGATCCCGACGGTATCGCCTATGTTGACTTTCAACCACAGCACGTCGGCTTTTGGGCGGCGGAGATGGTCGCGTTTAGCTGCCTTGCGCTGAGCGTCACGCATGATGCGCCGGATGATTGTGTCCAAGGCGCGTCAGCCGCAATTGCGCCAACTGTGCCAGGACGTCCCCTGCGTGGTGGCGCTGGACCAAGGCCGCGTGGCCGGCTTCCTCGGCGCGTTACTCACCGATTTTCGCGGCGTTCGGCTATGTGCCGGACTGGGGCCACCGGCCACCGGAAGTGCGTACCACGTCTACTGCAGGCATGTACGCCGCCTTGGCATCGCGCTGGCTGGACAACGGCTGCTTTCAGCAGGCGATCACCTGTTCGCCCACGAGCGGGTCGCGATGGAAGCGTGGATTTCCCTGGGCTTCGGCGCCATTGTGATCGACGCAGTACGCGCCCCGGCCGCCGCCGAGCCCAGCCCCGGCGGATGGCAAGTTGGTCGTACACCGCGCCGGTCCCGCCGATCTGGAGGCGGTGCTGCAGCTGGAGATTGACCTCTGGCGGCATCTGTCGCGCGCACCGGTCTTCATCCGTTCCTCTTCGAACGCAGCCGTGACACGTGGATTGCCCGCCTCGCTCAAGATGACGCGCCCGGTCTGGCTGGCGCCGGGCGGGTGACCCGGTGGCCTTCTTCTCCATGACGCCGCCGCACCACGCAGTGCTGCCGGTGGCCGCGCCCGACACCCATCGCCATCGACGGCGCGTTCACTCAGCCAGCAGCACGGGGTCACGGCATCGCCGGACGCCTCTTGCAGACCGGCCCTGGCCTGAAGCGGACACAGAGGCTGCCCGCGTCTCCGTGGATTTCGAGTCGGCCAACATCGAAGCGAATTCACTTCTGGCTCGGCCACGGCACTGACCCCGTCTGCTACTCCTTCATGCGCCGCGTCGACGCGCACGCTGGCTGGGCAACGCCGCCCCGCCACCCCGCCGACGTCGCTGCGCGTACGGCTAGACCACGTTTGCCGAGGAAGCCGCCGTCCACGGTGACTGACGGCGCCGGTGATGAAGTTGAACGTCACTGGCCAGGAAGACGGCCAGCCCCTGAAAGTCGTCGATGTGGCCCCGCAACGGCGGGCGTGCGCGGCACCTTCTCGGCAGAGACCGGGCACCTCGGCCCGCGCACCCACGGTCAACGGCGTGTCGATCCAGCCGGGCGGAAAGTTGACCTGGATGTTGTCCGCGGCCCACGCCGCCGCCAGCGACTTGGTCAGTTGCACGATGCCGCCCTTGGACGCCGCGTAGGCCGCGGCCCAGGGGGAGCCGAAGATCGAGAGCATGCTGCCGTTGTTGAGAACCTTGCCCCCGCCCGCCGCCTGCATGGCCGGATAGCACGCCTGGCTGCACAGAAACGCACCGTCAAGATTCGTCTCCAGGACGGTGCGCCATTCCTCCTGCGTCAACAACTCCGGGCGTTTGCGCACGGTCGTCCCCGCATTGTTGACCAAGATGTCGATCCGCCCCGCCCGCGCCAGCACAGCCTCCACCATGGCGGCAATGGACGCCGCGTCCGCCACATCGCAGGGCACGGCGAACGCGTGCGTGCCCGTGGCGTCCAACTCGGCGGCCGCGGTGCGCGAACGCTCCACGGTGCGCGCGGCGATGGCCACGGTCGCCCCGGCTGCGATCAGCCCTCGCGCCATGCCCAGCCCGATGCCGCTGTTGCCGCCGGTCACAATCGCAACCTTGCCGGTGAGATCGAATAGGTCCATTTCGTGTCCTCTCTGGTGGAAACTGTCTATCAAAAGTGTGGTCAAATCCTGAAGTCGTGCCGCCCAGCGTAGCCAATCTCCCCCATCTTGACAAGGCGCGAATCTTGGCCGCAGCGTCTCTCAATGCGGCGCCAGAGATTTGTTCCGTACGATTCGTTCGGGGGATTTGTTCAATGCGCACGCCCTCGTGCGAACGGTCGGACGCCTGCCCCAAATCCGTGATACACCCCCCGGGAAAGTGGGGGGGGGTTGACAAAACTAATTATATTAGTTATTATACTAACTAAGTTAGTTTTACTTGATGTGTTGCTGAGGAGAAATCTCAGGAGGAACCCTATGTCTACCCAATTCTTGATCCGTGACCAGGGCAAAATTGCCTATGACGACACCGGTAGTGGCCCGTTGGCCCTCTGCGTCCCGTCCCTGGGCGATGTCCGCCAGGAGTACCGTTTTCTCGTGCCCCAGTTGGTGGAAGCCGGCTTTCGCGCCGTGACCATGGACCTGCGCGGCATGGGTGAAAGCAGCACCGGCTGGGATGACTACTCGGTGGCCGGCGTCGGCGCGGATATCGTGGCGCTGCTGCGGGAGTTGGACGCCGGTCCGGCCGTGATCGTGGCCACGTCCATGGCCGCGGGCGCAGCTGTCTGGGCCGCGGCCGAAGCGCCGGAACTGGTCGCGGGCTTGGTGCTCATCGGCCCCTTCGTGCGCGGCGAGACGCCAACACTCAACACGTATCTCTACCGGGTGCTCTTCTCGCGCCCGTGGGGGCCGGCCGCATGGCAGTGGTACTACAACACGCTCTATCCCACGCGCAAGCCGGAGGATTTCGCCGAGTACAGCGCCGCTCTGCGTGCCAACCTGGCCGAACCGGGCCGCATCGAGGTCACGTACCAGATGGCCATGGCTTCCAAGGCCGCGTCGGCAGCGCGGGTCGGACAGGTCGCCGCGCCGGTGCTGGTGCTCATGGGCAGCAAGGATCCCGATTTCAAGGAGCCGGAGACGGAGGCGCGTTGGGTGGCCGAGGCGTTACACGGACGGCTCCAGATGATGGAGGGTGCCGGGCACTATCCCCACGCCGAAATGCCCGAACTCACCGGCGCGCAGATCGTGGCCTTTGTGCAGGCGCAATTCGCAGGCGAGGCAGTGGCCCATGGCGCGTAGGGCACGCGTGGACCGGACCGCGGTGGTGGACGCCGCGGTCCGGCTGGTCAACGCAGAAGGGGCAGGCGCGCTGTCACTGAGCCGGGTGGCGGGCGAACTGGGCGTGCGCACACCGTCGCTCTACAATCACATCGACGGGCTGCCCGGGTTGCAGCGTGAACTGGCGCTACGCAACGCGCAGATGCTTGCCGATGCCTTTGCCGACGCCGCCATCGGCAAGGCAGGCGCCGACGCGGTGGTGGCCCTGGCCCAAGCCTTTCGCGCCTACATTAAAGCGAATCCCGGTCTCTATCTGGCCGGCCAAGACGTGACGGACTTGACCGCCGGCGACGATGCAGCATTGCGCGCGGCCATGGATCGATCGGTGCGCATCGTGGCGGCGGTCATGGCGTCGTTCGGCCTGGAAGGCGATGACGCGCTGCACGCCGTGCGCGCGCTGCGCGCCACGGTTCACGGCTTTGCCACGTTGGAGGTCGCGGGCGGCTTCGGCCTGCCGTTGGACTGCGACGAGAGCTTTCGCCGCCTGGTGCAGATGTTGATCGTCGGCCTGCAACGTCGAAGTGGTCTGACGCTTTGTTCACGCGGCGTAACAAGCGGCAGGTAACTGTTACTGATCGAGAATGTAGACCGGCCCGTCGCCGGTCACAGTGGCGCTGAGAACGCCAAAGTTGTAGAGCGGACCGTGGTTGGCGATTTGACCCGGAGAGTACGCCCCAGTTCGAACTTCGCCCTGATTGGTGAGCCCGCCGGGCATGTGGGCGTTGCCCTGATTCAAGAGCCGGCCGGTGATGGTGGCATCCCCGTGTGCGTCATGCTGCCCGCGGTTGCGGATTTCCCCGCCCGCATCCGCGGCCGCGTTCACCCACACGCCGTGATTGGTCAAGCCGGCCGGCAACCAGGCATAACCCGTGCTGGTCAAAACGCCTGCGATTCGTGATGTGGCCGGTCGTCGAACTCGCCACGCAGAAGCCGCGCATTTCATCACAGACGTAGTGCGTGTCGCTATCGTACCGGTCACCGGCCACCGTCAGTCGACCGTTGACGTAGACCGGCCCGTCACTTATCGCGTGCCGCTGATGATCAAGTGACCGTCGACAATGACGGCGTCGATGTACATGACATGGGCCCGGGCACCGATGATGAGTCGCAGCGTTGGTGAAGTTGCCAGTGACCGCAAGCGTCATCGTCATCGGGACGTGGAGACCCCAGCCGTCAAGCCAAATTTCGTCGACCGTGCACGTATCTGTGGCCTCGTCCCACACGCCGTCCCAGGTACGTACGGTTTGCCACCGCGCTCGACGCTGCTGCCGGCCTGGTGCCGGCGGTGACGACCATGACGACCAGCAAACCGACGAACGGCGTGGCGCTTGCGATGAGTTGCGCGGCCATAACCGCGCCCGTGCTTGGCTTCTGCCTCAGAACTGTGCGCATGGTTTGACTCCTTTGTCTCACCGTCTGTCTCGCACTGCCGGATCCCGATTCCGGCTTCTGTTAGGAATACGCTTGTCGCGGCAAGCCGGGCACGCTCAACGGTCCAGACGCCACTCCTGTTCGCGATACGCTTCGGTGAAGCCGATGCTCTCGTAAAGCCGGTTGGCCGGGATCATGTCGCCGGTGCCGACCACGACGCGCTGCGCGCCGTGACGCCGCAGCGCCAACAGCGTGCTGCATGAGCGCCTTGGCCAGCCCCTGCGCTGGTGGTTCGGGTGGGTGCAGACCGGCTCGAAGATGGCCAGCCGGTTGTGCCGGTTCATACGGCACGCCCACGTAGAGCGGCGATGGTTCCGTCCGGGGCCGTGGCGACAAAGTCCAGGCCGGCGCGAAAGCTGGGCGCCAGGCGGGCGAATGTCTGGTACTCGGCCGCGGTGTGAAACGTGCGGTTGAACGCCGCGTTGAAGATGTCGGCGATGCCCTGGCTGGCATCACGAGGGCTTTCCGGGATTGGTGGCACGGATGGTGTAGCCGGGCGCGACGACCGGCTGTAGCGTCTGTGTGCCCAGGCGCAGATGACGCGACTCCCCACTGCTCCGTCTCCACGAAATAAACGCTCCTGCAACACTCGCCGGCGCCGGGCGTCGCCGCCATGACGGGTATGGACGGGAATTGCGGGCGCCGGCGTCATCTTCATGGGCCAGGTGCTCTTCGACCCCGCCACCAGTTCCGGCTCCAGGTGGCGATAGTCGGGATGAATCTGGATGTGGGCGTCACCACCGGCCCTCCGGATGGACCTGCGCAACAACGCATCCGTCGGTGCGAGCCGCATCTGGAAGCGCCAGCTTTTGGACCAACTGCGGACAGGGTGCGTAGAAGAATCTCCCCTCCCAACGTCGAACTTCCCAGTTGTGGCTCGGCGGTGCGATCGATTCGCTGTCTACGAGAAACGCGCGCACCTGCCAAAATGCCTCTTCACTGTCGACCGGACGCGTGTGTAGGTTCATGGTGTTTGGACGCCTCGTGTGTTGAGGAAGATGGAATAGAGCGACCGTCCCGCGGTGATAAACAGCCGGTTCTTGACGCGGCCGCCGAAGCAGACATTGGATCCCGGCTCGGCGATGTGGATGCGGCCGATGAGCGTGCCGTCCGGCGCAAAGCAGTGGACGCCGTTCCAGTCCGCGCCGCCCCAGCCTGCGCTGGTCCAGAGGTTGCCGTCCTCGTCCACACGCATGCCGTCGGCGAGGCCGGGGCGCATGTCGGCGAAGACGCGGCTGTTGCTGAGCGTGCCGTCGTCGTTCACGTCGAAGGCCAGGATGTGCTTGGGCGCGCCGCTGTCGGCCACGTAGAGGATCGACTCGTCGGGCGAGAAGCAGAGGCCGTTGGGACGATCCATCTCCTCGATGACCACGGTGGCCGCGCCGGTCTGCCCATCGATGCGGTAGACGCGCGTGGGCAATTCGAAGTCGGCCCGTCCGCCCTCGTAGTCCAGCAGAATGCCGTAGCCGGGGTCGGTGAACCAGATGCTGTCGTCGGATTTGACCACCACGTCGTTGGGCGCGTTGAGCCGCTTGCCGTCGAAGCTGTCCATGAGCACGGTGATCTGCCCGGTGAGCTCGGTGCGGGTGACCCGGCGCGCGCCGTGCTCGCAGCTGACGAGACGACCCTGGCGGTCGCGCGTGTGGCCGTTGGAATTGTGGGACGGCTTGCGATAGACGCTCACGTCGCCGGTCTCCTCGTCCCAGCGCAGGATGCGGTTGTTGGGGATGTCGCTGAAGAGCAGGCAGCGGGCGTCACCGAACCAGACCGGTCCTTCGGCCCAGCGGGCGCCGGTCCAGAGCTGTTCCAGCCCGGAATTGCCGATGGTGTATTTTTCAAAGCGCGGGTCGAGTACTTCGAGTGCGGGTTCGGGATAGGGTGCAAGGTTCATGGATGTCACTCCGGTGGTTGGTGATGGTGGAAGTTCGGTGATGGTGGAAGATGCGGTGTCTGCAGGCGATAAGTGCGTGTACAATGGAAGACGTCCCTGTCAATCATCCGTCACACAGAATCCATCACACGCAAAGGAAAACTGACCGTGAAGATCACGCACGTACGCACACTGCGCTTGACCGGCGTCATGGAACACGCCGGTGAATTCTGGGAAGAACGGCTCACGCGTCCCGTCGACATCTACCCCGAACACAAAGTGGAGGGGCCGAACTGGCTCGAGCAGATCGCGCCGGACAAGTACCGGGTCGTCGCCCACTTCGTGGAGATCGAGACCGACGCAGGCGTGACGGGCATCGGCGGCCCCATGCCCGAGGAGCAGGCCTACATCGTCAAGACGCAATTGGCGCCGCTGCTCATCGGCCATGATCCGCTGGCCATCGAACGGCTGTGGGACCGCATGTACCGCTTCCAGGTCCACGGGCGCAAGGGCACGCCCATGATGGCCCAAAGCGTGGTCGACTGCGCGCTGTGGGACCTCAAAGGCAAGTGGTTTGACGCGCCGGTCTACCAGTTGCTGGGCGGGCCCACGCGCACCGAAATTCCCGCGTACGCCAGCGCGTTGGGCTATTCGCTGGACCCGGAACTGGTGCAGGAACGCGCGGCATGGATGGTAGACCAAGGCTATCGCGCCACCAAATGGTTCTTCCGCGACGGCCCCACGGACGGCGTGGCCGGCATCCACCGCAACATGCGCCTGGTCCGCACCCTGCGCGAGACCGTCGGTCCGGACGTGGACATCATGCTCGACGCGTGGATGAGCTGGGACGTGCCCTACGCCGTGCAGATGGCGGCGCGCATGGAAGAGTACGCGCCGCGCTGGCTGGAAGAACCGGTGTTGCCCGACAAGATCGAGCAGTACGCGGAGATCCGGCGCAACGTGCGCATCCCCATCTCCGGCGGCGAGCATGAGTACACGCGCTGGGGCCTCAAGCAACTCATGGACGCGGGCGCCTGCGACGTGCTCCAGCCCGACATCTACTGGGCGGGCGGCATCTCGGAGATGATGAAGATCACCGCGCTGGCCTCGGCCTACGACCTGCCCGTCATCCCCCACGGCCATTCCACGCCGGCGTCGGCCCACTTCATCGCGGCGTGGCCCGAACCCACCTGCCCGCTCCTGGAATACCTGATCAAGTGGAACGAAATCCACCAATTCTTCCTCGCCACGCCGCTCAAGCCGGTCAACGGCATCGTCACCCTGCCCACCACGCCCGGCCTGGGCATGGAGTTGGATGATGCGAAGGTGGAGACGCGGGAGGAGATGGGGTTTGGGATGTGATGCGTGAAACGTGAAGCGTGATGCGTGATACGTGATTGAGAGACTGGGAGATTGGGAGATTGCTACTTCGATCTAGCGGATCAAATCTCCTAATCTCCCTGTCTCGCGTGAACGCATCACGTTTCACGCTTCACGCATCACGCCTCCTCCATCTCCCACGGACTACACATCACCCCGCTCTCATCGAATTGCAGTGGCACTTCGCCGGCGATGGTGAGGTGCGGGTGGGCTTCGACTGCGCCGCGCAGGCTGGGGCTGACGTAGAGACGGTCCAGCGTGAGCGTGTCGCGCATGAAGACCATGCGCGCCTCGTCCGGCGGCACGGCACAGCCCAGCATGGCCACGTTGAGCGTCTGCCGGTCGTTGGGCATGGTGATGGGCAGCGCGTTGCGGTACATGCCGAAGATGCCCGACGTGATGCCGTTGGTGTAGCTGGCCACCCAGTCGATCTTCTTGACCAGCCGCGCTGTGGTCACATTGGCCAGGCCCAGCCCGGCGATGTTCCCGTGGGACTCCTCAGTGATGTCCAGCACGGCGATGACGGCCACGTCCACATTGCCGAAGCCCTCGGGCTGGCGCGGGATCATGAGGCGGGAGACCACGTTGGTGTCCATGCCCGTGCCGCTGATGTTCTTGCCCAGATCGCGCACCACCAGGATGTCGACCGCGTCAAAGGGGATGGACGCCAGCATCTCCTTGGCCTGGACCAGCAGCTTCTCCTCTTTCCCCAGCCCGATCTCGGTGTCCTCCAGCGCGACGATGAGGGCCGTCTGGTCGTACGCGTTTTCCACCACGCAGAGTGCGCCCGCCAGGTTGCTGTGCGCTTCGTAGACACGGGCCGCCGGCGCCAGATACTTCTGGAAATTGGCCCCGCCGCCCGCGTGCATCATGGACGCGCCGTACTGTTTGCCCAGGCCGATGACCGACATTTTGGACGGCCCGCTCTCCAGATGGGAGCGAAAGTCGGTGTGGGGCTTGATGCGGCTGATGAGGATGGTGTGGTCCGCGGCCATGGAATCCTTGCCCTGGTAGAGCATCGGCCCGTCGACGATCTGGCCGATCGGCTCCACCTCCATGGTGGCGCGGATCTCGCAGCCCACGCTGGCCTCGGTGACGCCCAGAAATGCCAGCATCTCCTTTTGGCCCGGTGCGGTGGCCCCGCCGTGGCTGCCCATGGCCGGGACGACGTACGGCTCCAGCCCGGCCTCGCGCAAGGTGTCCACGGTGGCCTTGACCAGCAGCGGCAGGTTGGCAATGCCGCGACTGCCCACCCCCACAGCGACGGTCTGCCCCGGCTCCATGCGTGCGAGCATGGGGCTGTTGCGCAATTCGCTGCGCACGGCCGCGGGAATGTCGGCGATGCTGGGCGCGTCAAAAACCTGGTCGACTGCCAGCAGAGTCTTGGGCAAGTCGGCCGGAAAATCGATCGACTGGATCTCGGACAAGAGGTTCATGGCTGGTCCTTCCCGTGTAGGTTTATGGCTTGTCAATCCCGGCGGGAACGGACCCACAGGTCCTGCCCGTCGTACGGATGCGGAATTCCCACCGTGGTATTGACACCGCAATTGACCAAATGGATGCTTGCATTGTACGCTGACGCGCCGGTGCGCGCCAACGCCGCGGCCGGCTACCCCTTCACCTGCCGCACAATCTCGCGCAGCACGCTCTCGAAATCATCGCCCGCGGCGGTGAACGCGTCGTTGCTGATGACCAGCGGTGCGCCGAAGACCGCACTGGCCGCGCCCATCTCCAGCGTCTGAAGCGCCTGCTCAATGGACAGACCGCCCACGGCCTGCACGGGGATGTCCACCGCGTCCAGAACCGACTGGAGGTCGTCCAGCGGGCTCAGGCCGGGAATCATGTTGCGCTCGTCAAAGCCGGTGTGGACGATGATGTAGTCCACGCCCAGATCCTGCGCCTCCTTGGCGCGGCCGGGCTTGTCGGGACAGAGCATCACGTCGCACATGACCTGGCCGCCGTACTGCTTGGCCATCTTCACCTGCTCGATGATGCTGGCGTCGTGGGCCTGCCCCATGACCACCACCATGTTGGCCCCGGCCTTGAACATCATCTCGGCTTCCAATCCCGCGCCGTCCATGGTCTTGAGATCGGCCACGATGGGGTGCTCGGGGAAGTTTGCCCGCAACGCCTCGACGCTGTGCAGCCCTTCGGCCAAAATCAGCGGTGTCCCCGCCTCCAGCCAATCCACGCCGGCGCGCACCGCCGCGCCCGCCAACTCCAACGCCTCGTCAATCGAGGTCACATCCAATGAAACTTGTATGATCGGCGCCATGCTTCCCTCCGGAAAGGAGGGGCCACAGATGGACACAGATGAACACGGATACGCTCAATCCAAAGAGTCTTTGTCTTTGGTTTTTATCTGTGTCTATCTGTGTCCATCTGTGGCCCCGCGGTTTCAGAACTTGAGTACGGACTTGACGTTTTCGCCCTCTTCCATCTTGGCGAAGGCGGTTTCCCATTCGTCGATGGCGTAGACGCCGCCGATGACCGGGTCCAGGTTGAGCTGGCCGCTGCCCATGAGACGGATGACCCGCTCCCACGTGCCGAAGGTGTGGCTGAAGCTGCCCTGCAATGTGACCGCCTTCTGCACCAGCGGATCCAGGCTGAAGTTGAGCGGCTGCGGTCCCCACCCGATCTTGGTGATGCGTCCGTTGGGGCGGACCAGCGCCATGGCCTGTTGCAGCGCGGCGCTCACGCCGGTGCAGTCGACCACCAGGTCCGCGCCGAAGCCGTCGCCCAGGCTGCGCACGAGGTCCAGCGGATCCTGGCGCTGGATGTTGACCACGTAGTCACGCGCCCAGTTGGGCCGCGACTTCCAGCCGGTGCTCGTCCATGTCCGTACCGGTGACGATGATCGGTCCTGCGCCCTGAATCTTAGCCACCTGCAGCGCCATGATGCCGATGGGCCCCGGTCCTGGATCACGGTCATGTCGCCCGGTTTGATGGTGGTCTTCTCCACCAGTGCGTTCATGGCCACGCAGACCGGCTCGGTGAGCGCAGCGTACTCCAGCGGCACATGGTCGGGCGCGGTGCAGGATGGCCGGCCGCGCCGCCACGTACTGGGTCATGCTGCCGTCGATAGGCGCGCCGTAGCCCAGACGGTGGGGGCAGAGGTTGTAGTTGCCGCTCACGCGGTAGCTGCACGTACCGCATACTTCGGCCGCGGTCTCGCACGCCACCCGGTCGCCCACCTGCCAGCCGGTCACGTTCCGCCCACCTCCGCAATGACGCCGGCGAATTCGTGGCCTAGCACCAGCGGCAGCTTGATGGCCCAGGCTCTGGTCTCTCGCCACATGTGTACGTCGCTGCCACGCGCCGACGGCCTTCACCTCCAGCAGCACCTGGTCCGGCCCAATCACCGGCGCTGGCACGTCGCCAATTTCGACGGCTTTATCGACTCGATCGTATTTGACGATGGCTTTCATGGATGAATCCTTTGGATTGGCAGCGTGATGCGTGAAACGTGATGCGTGAAACGTAAGACGTGATGTGAAACGTGAAAGTGAAGACGTGATGCGTGAAACGTGAAGACGTGATTGTAGAGACTGGGAGAATGACATTGCATGTAGTGCCAGTCTCTCAATCTCACGTTTCACGCATCGTTACGCAAAATACTTCTCCCGCATCTCATGCAAAAAACCCCAACGACTCCGCATCTCCTCCATGCCGTTCATGCCGTCTTCGATGCTGACCCAGCCGTCGTAGCCCACGTCGACGAGGATGGCGAAGATGGTGTCGTAGTCGTTGAGCCCCTGTCCGGTGACGCCGTGACGCAGCTTGTCCGGGTAGCCGATCATGCCGTCGGCCTGGAGGACATCGGCCAGTGTCGCGCCTGCGGCCAGGTAGCGGTCGCTGGCGTGCATGCTGACCGACGATCGGCCACACGGCGCAGCAATTCGATGGGGTCGTCGCCCGCCACGATGGCGTTGGACGGGTCGTACTGCACGCCGAAGTGCGCGCGCTCGGGAATGGCGTCCAGCACTTGGAGGAAGACGTCCATGCGCTGCGCGAACTCGGGGTAGCGCCAGTAGCCGTCCTTGTAGTGGTTCTCCAGCCCGAGCACGATGTCGTATTCCCGGGCCACGGGCAGCAGTTGGTCGATGCACTCCTTGACCCACGCCACTCCCTGCGGCACGCTCACCTCCGGGTACCGTTGGCCGGTGAGCACACGGCAGACCGCGCCGGGCCGCCCATGCGCCGGGTGATGCGGATCATCTCGGCTTCATGCTCCACGAGCGCGCTTGCGTGCGTCCGCATCCGGTTGGTGAAGTCGGGCGAGCAGCACATCATGGGCATGGCGAAGCCCGCGTCCTGGATGGCCGCGGCCACGCTGTCCGCATAGGCGTCGCCCAACTGCCACAGGAAGCCCTCGTCATCTCCAACCCCTCGGCGGGCAGCGTCGTGGCCATCTCGATCCAGTCGAAGACCGACATGGACTTGTCAAACGAAATCGCGTCCAGGTAACGCGGGAAACGCCGAGATCTGCATGAAAAACCTGCCTTCTTGGGAAAAGGGCGAGCCACAGATGAACACAGATGGACACAGATAAAAACAGAAGATAAAGAACAATTTTTGGGGTTTTTGGTAATTTGTTAAACCAAATCACCATCTGTGTTTATCTGTGTTCATCGATGGCTTAAGTTTGTTCACGGTTCCAGGATGACTTTGGCCAGGTCCAGGTCCCCCTTGGCCAGCGCGTCGACGATGGCGGGGCCTTCCTCCAGCGTGGCGATGCGCTCGATGAGCGGGTCCACGTTGACGCGGCCGGACGCCAGCGCGTCGATGGCCTTGGTGAACTCGTCGCTGAAACCGTAGGTGCCGCGCACGGTCAGTTCCCGGGTGACCACTTCCTGCATGTTCACCTCGATCATGAGTGCACTGTTGCCGATCCAGGTGATGTCGCCGCCGTTGCGCGTCAGCTTGTGCGCCTGCTGCACCGCCGGCGTGATGCCCACGGCCTCGATGGCGCAGTCCACGCCCCAGCCGCCGGTCATGTCCATGACGACTTCCACCGGATCCTGCTCCTTGATGTTGATGGTCACATCCGCGCCCAACTCGCGGGCCAGGGCCAGGCGATGTTCGCTCATGTCGGTGACGATGATCTTGCCCGCGCCCTTGAGCCGCGCCGATTGGAGCGTCAGCAGGCCGATGGTGCCCGCGCCGATGACGGCCACCGTGCCCATGAGCGGGATGGGCGTGCGCGCCGCGGCATGCATGGCGATGGAGAGCGGTTCGGCCATGGCCGCGTGGCGGAAACTCAGCCCGGTCGGCTTGGGGATGAGCATGGACTCGTGCACGATGGCGTAGTCCGCATACGCACCCGGCCGGTTGACGCCGACCACATAGCGCGTGCCCTTGCCCTCGAAGGGAAACATGGGCGACACCACCACTTCGTCCTCGCTCTGCACGCCGCTGACGCCGTCACCCAGCGCCACGACCACGCCGCTAAACTCGTGGCCCATGACCACGCCCGGTGCGCGCCGGCCCGTGGACCCGGTGTAGCCGTGGACATCGGAGCCGCAGATGCCCACGGCCTGCACATCCACCAGCACCTCTCCGGGGCCGGGACGGGGCTCGTCGACCTCTTCCAGCGTCATCTGCCAGGGGCCGTGGTAAACAAGTGCGCGCATGTGGGCTGTCCTTTCGTGGGAATCGTCAGTCGGACTCGATGGCCGGACTCGATGGCCGGTGAGAGTTGCACGGCGGCGACATCGGACGTGGAGAAAGGCGGAGCAACGCTGCACGATGTCGAAACCGTTTCGTTCCTCTCTATTCTGCATCCGAATGCCTAGATTGGCAAAGCAATGGAAGATCATCAGGTCTGCAACATTGTAAGCCCCTACGCTTGTGTATGTGCGATGCTTACGCTACTCTGTATTTGATCAATCTATTGGCTACTGTGTCCTGGCGCACGTCGATCAGGCGCAAAATTCGCCCAGCGGCGGAGGCATCGTATGACCCCAACCATCTTCCCGAAAAGATCCCCCCTCCTTCTTCTTGTGATCATCAGCGCGTTGATCGTGCTGGCGGCCTGCGGACGCAACCGGACGCCCGAGCCGACGCCCACCGTTGCGCCCACGGAAGCGCCGACGGTGGCGCCGACGGCCACGCCCGTCCCACCGCCCACGGCCACACCGATTCCCGCGCCCACATTGGGCGACGGCGGTACGTGGACCTTGCAAAGTTTGAACGGTGCAAGCGTGCCCGCACCCAATCTGGTCACGGCCACGTTCGCCGAGAACGGACTTCTGACCGGCATCAGCGGCTGCAACAACTACAGCGCCGGCTACAGCATTGACGGCGACACCATCGCCATCGAGCCGCCGGCGACCACGCGCAAGGCGTGCTCAGATGCGCGCATGATGCTGGAGGAGGAGTACCTGGCGGCGCTCACCGCCGCGGCTACCTTCAGTGTGGATGGTGCCACGCTCACCCTGTTCGACGGCGACAGCGGCGCCGAGGTCGCGACGCTGCTGACCGGTGCCGCCTGCTGCAGAATGATTCCACCTGGAACCTGGTCGCTATCGCCGGCCCGACGGCACGTTGCTGCCGTCGGGACCGGACCTGCCTGTCTCCGTCACCGTGCGCTTGGGCTTGCTGCACGGCGTGATAACCGTGTCGCGAGTTTTCTGCACCGCTGGAACTGGGTACGGCCGGCCACCGTCGAAAAGCGGTGGACGGACGCCACTTCTGGGTGATCCGCGGCCGGCCGCGTGTCAAGACCGCGGTCTCAGCGCGGTGCAGGGATAGATTTCCTGGCGGCGCTGGGCTCGGTCAGCGGCTATGAGTTGACCGCCGATGCGCTCACGCTGCTGGATAAACGGCCGGGAACCCGGTGCGCTGTTGATTCCGCCGGAGGAAGCGCGGCCGACGCTGCGCTTGAGGCGGCCGCTGCCGCGCGGCTGCCGTCACGCCCACGGCAACGGCAGGAAGAAGCGACTCCGTCAGCGTCTGAAGCGGCCACGCCGGCCGCCGACAGAAGAAGCGACACCTGCGGCCGACGCAGAGACTACACCGACTGCCGACGAAGAAGCCACGCCGGTTGCAGAAGAGGAAGCGACGCCTGTGGCTGACGAAGAAGCGACACCGGCCACCGAGGAGGAAGCAACACCCGTGGCAGACGAAGAAGCCACGCCGGTCGCCGCCGAGGAGCCGACCGCGGAAGAGGCGGCGGCCGCCGCGGCCGCGTTGGAGGCGCTGCGTGCAGAAAATCCCCTGGCCATGACGGCGTGGACGCTGGATCACTTCGGCGAGCGCGGCTGAATCCGTGGCGCCGCTGGACGGCACGAACCCCGGCGTCCTCTTCCTGCCCGAAGAATTCGTGGGAACGGGCGGCTGCAACTGGATTTGCCGGCGCCTACTCCGTGGTCGACGGCGAGATCGTGCCGACCAATCCCAACATCACGCGCACCGAGTGCGACACGCCCGCAGGCGTCATGGAGCAAGAGGACACCTTTGTGGGCGCGCTGGCCAACGCCACGGCCTATGCCGTCGACGGGACAACCTGGTCCTCTCCACGGTGGGCGATCAGGGAGAGTTGATGACCCTTGCGCCCCACACGGCGACGCCGCCCACCACCACCGCCGGCGTGGAGACCACCTGGACGCTGGCCATGCTGCGCATGGACGACGAGTGGGTGCCGGCCGCCGGTGACGTCACGCTGCGGCTGAAGGATGAGGAAGTCTCCGGCTTCGGCGGCTGCAACAACTTCTTCGGCGCGGTCGCCCAGACCGGCGATACCGTCGACTTCTCCGGCATGGGGTCGACGCGCAAGATGTGCCCGGATGCCGACATCATGGACCAGGAGGCGGTGTTCCTCCAGACGCTGGCAAGCGTGGACGGCGGCATTGCCTTCGGCGACGCCTGGCTGTTGACGACCGAAGGCCAGGGGCGCGCTGCTGCTGGTCGCCACCGAGTAAGCATCGGCGCACGCCTCGAATTGACATCAGGGCGATGGTCGTCACGGTCGCGGCGACCGTCGCCCTGTTACCTCACGTAAGCACCGTCCTGTCGACAGAGCCGCAGATCAGGCCGCACATGAAACTGGTGAAGGCGATATCCACTCAACTGGCCGGTGAGGCGCATGCCGCGGCAGCGAACGCCTGCAACTGCGCGATCGCGACTGACGGGCTTAGGCCTCTTTCGCGCCGATCTGCATGACGTGGATTTCTGCGGCAGCGACATGACCGAGATCAATCTCAGCCATGCCGATCTGGCACCGACCTAGCCCACGCCACCCTCACCCAGGCCGCGTTCTTCCGGGCCAACTTGACCGGCGCGTCCCTGCGCCACGCTGACCTCACCTTCGCCGACCTCTTCCAGACCAGCCTGATCGGCGCCGATCTGACCGGCGCACCTGGATCATGCCAATCTCGAAGGGGCCGCTCTGGGCGGTGTCCGCGTCGGCGCCACCTACACCGACGACACACGTTGGCCCCTGGGCTTCGACCCCAAAGCCACCGGCGCCCGCCACAAGATCTAAGATCCAGCTAGCCACAGATGAACACAGATGGGAAAGTTTGTTTGAATCAGTCGCGGATTCTGGGCGGCGCAGATCAAAACGGATGTGGATCTGTGTTTTTTTGTATCCGTGTTCATCTGTGTCCATCTGTGGCTTAGCATTGTTCCCGAGTTGCTTGGAGGCCGGCTTAGCTCTCGACGCGCAGCACGATTTTGCCCAGGGTATGCTCGGTCTCGATGCGCCGGTGCGCGTCCGCGGCGTCGCCCCAGGGCAGCACCGTGGTGAGCGTGGTCGCCAGCACGCCGTCGTCCAGCAACTGGGCCACCCGGTTGAGGATCGCTCCCTGGCGTTCCGGCTCCGCCCCGGTGCTGGGGCGCGTGAACATCAACTCGAAGGACAGGGTGCCGCGCTTGGGCATGAGCGGCGCCACATTGACGCTCTGCGCGCTGGGCCCGCCTTGGATGACGCAGATGTGGCCCAGCGGCTTGAGCGCCTCGGCCATCTGGGCGAAGTTGTCCAAGGTGGCGGTGCTGAAGATGAAGTCCACGCCTTCGTACCCCGCTTCGTGTAGCTGAGGCGCCAGTGGCCGGGCATGGTCGATCACGGCGTCCGCGCCCAGTTCGCGGCAGCGCACCGCTGACTCGGGCCGCGACGCCGTCGCAATCACGTGGAAGTTTCCCACGCGTTTGGCCAACTGAATGGCGATGGACCCCACGCCGCCCGCCCCGCCAATGATGAGCAGCGTGCGCCCGTCGCCCGCGCCTGGCGCGACGTTGAAGGTCTCAAAGATGCCCTCCCACGCCGTCAGCGCGGTCAGCGGGATCGCCGCGGCCTGCACCATGTCCAACGTACGCGGCTTGCGGCCCACGATGCGCGCATCCACGCACACGAATTCCGCATAGGAGCCGGCCCGCCCGATGTCCCCGGCGAAGTAGACCTCATCGCCCGGCGCTAAGTCCGTGACCGCCGCGCCCACCGCGTCCACAACGCCGGCACCGTCCCAGCCCAGAATCTTGGGCGCATTGGGCACCGCCGCGCCCGCCTCTCCGCCGCGGCGCACTTTGGCGTCCACGGGATTCACCGCCGCGGCATGGACGCGGACGCGCACGTCTTGGGGGCCGGGCTGCGGCCGCGGCACGTCGGCCATGTGCAACACCTCGGGGCCGCCGTACACATCTTGCACGACAGCGCGCATCATTTCAGGCTGTGTGGTGGCATCACTCATCGTCTCTGGTCCTCCTTGGGGCAAGGCCCCGGTTGTCTGCGTGTCAATCGAGGGTCCGGTACATTGGACCGTGGCACAGGATACCATACCCGTGCGTGCGAGCGTGCTCTCGTGCGCAAGAACTGGTACAATTTGCCGGGCGTGACCTTGGTCGCGACCCTGTTGACAACGATGATGACGGAATGAACATGCGAATTTTTTCTCGAGTTCTAGCGATAATCGCGCCGGTGGTCGTGCTGAGTTGTGGCCTGTTTTTGGCAGGCTGCGGATCGGAGCGCGCCACGGCCGAACCGACCCGCACACCCTTGCCTACGTTTACGCCTACGGTCGCGGTGAGTCTCGCCGCGCCGGCGTCCCAGGCGCCCACCGTCGCCGCGACGGTTGCGGACGCGCCTACTACGGATGAGTCCGCTGCGGACCCGTCCACCGCGGCGCCGACCGCCACGCCCGCGCCGGTGGAAGAGGTGGTCCTCACACCGACGGCCGCGCCGGATCCCCGCCTCACCGTGACGGGGGACCTGGTCAATCTACGCGGCGGGCCGTCGACGGACTTCCCGGTGGTCGGCGGCGTGAACCAGGGCGAGAGCTACCCCATCACCGGGCGCAACGAAGCCGGGGACTGGTGGCAGATCTGCTGTATCAACGACCAGCCGGCGTGGATCTACAGCGCGCTGGCCACGGTGGCCGACGCCGACGCCGTCCCTGTCGTCGCGGACATTCCGGCGCCGCCCGCCGTGACTGACGTGGCCGCGCCCCCGCCCGCTGAACCCACGGCTGCGGAGCCCGCGGCCGCGCCGGTCGCCGCCGCCCCTGCGCCCACCCCCGATCCCCATGCCTCCAGCGCAGGCGACTTCAACCCCGACGCGCAATATCAGATTGTCCACTTCAAAGTGCTGGGGCTGGGCGAGAACAACGGCGGCATTCGCGACAGCACCTCGCAGCATCTCATCTTCCTCACGGTGCTGGACCAGAACGGCAACGGCGTGGACGGTGCGGTGGTGCGCAACCTCGTGGGCGAAGGCGGTGAGGTCGTCACCGGCGACAAGGGGCCGGGCAAAGCCGAGTTGACCATGTACTGGGAGCCGTTCAAGCTCACCGTGGTCAGCGACCCCACCGGCCCGGTGACGAGCCAGACCTCCAACCAGATGGGATTGGCCTTCCCGCATCTGCCGGATTTGGTGGGCAAGCTGGGCGACGAAAACTACGAATACGGCGCCTGTCCCACCATCGACGTCAAGTGTGCATGGCCCATCCAGGCGCTCCATTTTTCGTATGAGATCACCTTCCAAAAGGTGAAGTAAAGCGGTGGGATGAACACATCCTCTGCGCCTGAAACTGCATCCGGCAATGACTTCGGTGCGTTTCTGCGCCAGTTGCGCCGTCGCGCCGGCCTCAGCCAGACAGACGTCGCCGTCCAGGTTCACCTCAGCGTCGGCCAGATTTCGCGCCTGGAATCGGGCGCACGCCTGCCCGACCCCGACATCGTGGCCACGCTCTTTGTGCCCGCGCTGCACCTGGACGATGCGCCCCATCTGGCGCGCCGCCTGATCGCGCTGGCTGCCGCGGCGCGCGGCGCGCACGTGCCCGCGACACCCGCAGCCGCAGCGGCAACCCTCCAGACAACACCGGGCACTCCCAGCGAAGACGAGCGCCAACCCGTCCGTGCGGCGCGCCTCTTCGGCCGTGCCGACACGGTGGATCAGGCGTGCAAACGGCTCCTGGAGGCCGACGTGCGTCTGCTCACCTTGATCGGGCCGCCCGGTGTGGGCAAGACCCAATTGGCGCTGACCGTGGCCCAACAACTCCAGGATCTCTTTGCCGACGGCGCGGTCGTCGTCACGTTGGCCAACGTCGCCGCGCCCGAGCAGTTGATTCCCGCAATTGCCGCCGCGCTGGGGCTGCCCGAACCGCGTCAAACGCCCACGCCCGAGTGGTTGGTGACCAGGCTGCGTCACAAGCACATGTTGCTGGTGCTGGACAACTTCGAGCATCTGGTGGAGGCCGCGCCGGCGTTGGGACAGGTGCTGAGCGGCTGCGGCCAACTGCGCATGTTGGTCACCAGCACGCTGCCGCTGCGTCTGCGCCGAACATCGGCTGACGGTAACGCCGCTGGCCGCTGCCGCAGCCGAGGCGCTCTTCATCGCCCGTGCCTGCGCCATGGACGCGGGCGTCGAGTTCGATGAGGAGGCGCGGCGCCTTGTGCGCGACATCTGCCGGCGGTTGGACAATCTGCCGCTGGCCATCGAACTGGTCGCGCCCCAGCTGGAGGCGCTCTCGCTGGCCCAATTGCAGGCGGCATTGGCGGTCCACCCGTTGGACATCGCGACTGCGTCCATGCGCGACACGCCGGCGCACCAAGGCACGCTGCGCACCGCGCTCCAGCGCAGCTACGATCTGTTGGACCCGGCGCTGCAAGCGCTTTTGCGGACGCTCAGCGTCTTCATCGGCGGCGCCACGGCCGAGATGATCGGGCGTGTGCACGGTGCGGTTCACGGTGCGGATCAGATCGTGCCCGCAGCAGACCCCGCGGAATTGCAGCAGCAGTTGCGCACCCTGGCCCGGCGCAGTCTGGTGCAGATCGGCGCGGCGACCCACGCGCCGGCGCGCGTCACCCTCCTGGAGACGGTGCGCGCCTTTGCCTGCGAAGCGGCGGTGCGCGCCGGAGAATGGGACGCCGTCTGTCGCGCCCATGCCGACGCGTACTACGCGCTGGCCGAGGACGCATTTACCCGTGCCCACGGCGTGGACAAGCAACCCTGGATGGATCGCCAGGAACTCGAGCACGACAACCTCCGCGCCGCGCTCACATGGCTGCTGGAACACGATCCATCGCGCGCGCTCAAAATGGTACACCACGTAAGCCGCTTCTGGGGCACGCGCGGGTACTTCAACGAGGGGCGACAGTGGCTGGCGGCGGCGCTGGCGCGCGCCGGCGAACCGTCCCTGGTGCGGGCCAATGTATTGCGCGTGGCCGGCTCATTTGCCGCGCAACAGGGCGATTACACGGCGGCCATGGCATTCACGGCCCAAAGCCTGGAGATTCTCCACCAGCACGGCGACACCCAAGCGCGGCAGGCTGCGCTGGACGCCTACGGCTGGTTGACCTACGACCGCTACCAGCCCGCCGCCTCGATCAAGGCCTTCAGCGAGTGCATCGACCTGCTGCGGCAGGCCGGGGCCACGGTCGAGTTGGCGCTGGTGTTGGCGGCACGCGTCCACGCGCGCTGCCTTGACGAGGTCGATGAGGTCGCGTCCCGGCGTGATCTCACCGACGCGCTGCGCATGGCGACCGCCGCGCCCGATCCCTACGCCGTGGCCATGGTGCAGGTGGCCTGGGGCAAGCTGGAATTGCGCACGGGCCATGCCACAGCAGCCGTCGCACAGTTCGAGGCCGCCGTCACCGCGCTCCACGCATTGCAGGAACAGCGCGACCTCGCCTTTGCCACGCTGCATCTGGCCGAGGCGTTGTGCGCTGCCGCCCAACTCGAGGCGGCATCCATCCGTCTGGAGCAGGCGCGACAGCTTCTCCAGGCTTTGGATGTGAAACAAGGCATGGCGCTGTGTCTCTGGCTTGCGGGCGAAATCGGCCTGCGCCAGGGCCGGATTGACGACGCGCTGCACGAACTCCAGGCTTGCCTGACGCTCTGCCTGGACATTGCCGAGCGCGCCACGGCGGCACGCGCTCACCGGGCTGGCCGACCTTGCCCTGCAACTCGGCCACTCGGCAGACGCCGCCCAACTGCTCCAGGCGGCAGAGCGCCAGCTTGAGACCTTGCCCGCGTTCCGGCCCGCCGCCGGGGTTGCCCGCCGTCGCAATCGCCCGTCGTGTCCAAGCCTCCCCTGCGGCTGTCACGGCCGAGTCACTCTCACTCATCACCGCCCGCGTCGAGCCGTGGTTGCTCTGAACGCCACGCGACTTACCTCTCCTCAGCGCGCCAGGTGCGGGAGGAAGACGGCGTTTCCTTCGGGGTCGGGCTCCTCTCAGGTGGTGATGATGCGTAGGAGCCGTCACCGAGTAGGCCGGGAAGGTGCGGACGAACGCACCCGGCTGGGCCGCGATGTCGACGACCGCGAATGGTGCATCACTGAGATCGTCGGCCGGGTCGGTGACACCGTTGAAACTCACCGTGGTGGCGCGCAGGTCGGCAGCGGGCGGTGTCGACTAGCGCCTCCATCATCACGGCCCTTGCACGTCGATGACGGCCGCCAGCGGCGCGCCGCCTTGTTGACGGCCAGCAAGCTCACCACATTCTCATCGGCCCGCCCGGCATAGACGCTGAGTTCGGTGGCCGGGTCAAACCCGCTGGTGACGGGCAGCAGCACGTCGCCGAAGCGTGACCAGAGTACGTAGGGCCAGTACTGGGCGCGGCGTGCGAAATCATGGGTCGCCTCGTTGAAGTCCAGCCGCAACATGGCCAAATCCGCCCGTCGCCTGATCCTGGCCGTTGACCAGATCCCACTGGAGCGCGCCGGCAAAGCCGTTGCTGAGAATCTGACCCACGGTGTCGGCCATGAACAATCCGGTGACCCAGCGCGTCGTCAGTTGGTCGGTGTCCTTGTCGGGCGACGCGGTGAGGTTGTACTCGGTCACCCAGACGGGAACCGCGTCGCCGTCGCCGTATTCGGCGAAGGCCGCATCCAATGTCTGGCGAATCTCGCGCCACTGAGTTTGCGGCCGCGCCAGGAACTCGGCGTAGGTAGCCGGGTTGCTGGGCGGCGCGCTGGGGAAGAAGTCGAAGGTGTACGGGTGCACCGTGAAGAAGTCCATGACGCCGCCGCCGGCCTTGAGTGTGGTCAGCAGGTCGCGCGTCCAGCCACCGTAGTCGTCGGCGGTGTGATAGCCGACCACGCCCACTGCGATGGTGGGATCCACGGCGCGCATGGCCGCCCGAAACTCCAGGTAGCCCGCAGTGCCCGTCGGCGCCGTCGATGTATTCGCCGCCGTCACACGTCCACACCGCTTCCCACCCGAACTCCTGACACGAAGGGTGCGCGTCCGGCACGCCGCCGTAGGTCTCGTTGCCGAAATCCCAGTAATGAATGTAGAACGGCTCGGGGAAGCCGCGCTCGGCACGCAATGACGCCCACGTGCCCGCGGTGCGCCAGTCCATGCCGCGGCTGTCCACGCCGATGACCGTGTCGTCATTCTCCGTCGCGTTGAAGAATGCGACCACGGCTGCGGCCTCCTGCGGCGTGGTGTTGATGTTGATGGTGTACATGGCGGGCCGGTTGGTGGCGCGCAGGAAGTCGAGGAAATCGGTGAGGCGGGCGTCGGACGGTTCGCGGCAGGGATGCGCTCCGGCCACGTCGTTGCCCATCTCGCAGCTGAGCCAGCCGTATTCCTGGCTCCACCGCCGCCCGGAATGCGCACCGAGCCCGTTGCCCGCAGCCATCGTCCGGAGCCCGCAAGGTGTCGGACGCCATGAGCGGGGCGTTGATCCACGCGGCCAGATTCGTCCCCGTCATGTTGGCCGCGTCGAAGGGCGTGCCTGCCACGCGCGCGTCGATGGTGATGTGGCCGGCGATGGGCGCCTCGGTCGCGACCGGCGTCGGCGTGGGCGTGTCGGCCACGAGCGTCGGCGTCGCGTTGACGTCGATGAATCTGATGTCGTCCAGATAGAAAGTGGGCTGGACGGCGCCCGTGGCATCCTGCCAGTTGAGCCGCTGAATCACACCCGGGTCGCCCAAGTCCGTGAGCGCAATGCGCACCTGTGTCCACGCGTTGGCCGGCGCCTGCACGGTGACCGCATCGCTCAGGCCGCCCACGTCATCGGTCTGGATGGCAAAGTCGAGCTGTGCGCCCCCGTCGCCGGCGTAGATCAGGAAATTCGATGCTCTGGTAGGCATGGGCGTCGATCAGGTCTGGAGCGTGCGCAGGAGAAGCCGGCCCAGGCCGCTTCATACGTGACGGCAATGGAGGCCGCGCCGCTGTACACGGGCGCGGCGTTGGCCAAGTCCACCGCGCTGTCCCACGACCAATCTTCCCAGCCCGGCGCGAGTGCGTCGGCGTAGACCGTCAGATCTGCGTCATCGGCGTAGCTGTGCGGTACAGTGCGCGCCGTTACCACGAGCAACGCAAACAAGACGGCCGCGACAAGCACAAGGAGCACGCGTGGCTGGAAGCGCTTGGTCTGCATGGTCGAATCTCCTGTTCATGGCGCTGACACAAGACTGGCAGTGCGGCGAGAACGTGAGTCTCGTAGGTTTGGCAACCTGGCGGACGTTCCAGTGAACCAGAGATGTCACGCTGGTAGCGGTGACCTACAAGACCCATGATCCCGTCGTGTCTTTGGTTTAGCGTTGAATCAACGGCAGGAAGATCTCATTCTCCACTGCGACGACCGGCTCACCCAGGACGAGCGTCGCCGCATCCTCCATGAGCACGTCATCGGCGGGAGAGAGCAGTTCGGCACGCACGACGATGCTGTCCTGCGCCCCCGGCGTCTTGGTGAAGGTCGCCGTGACCGTGCCGTCGGCCGCCGTGATGAGCGTCACCGCCTCAGCTCCCTCGATCGGGCCCTTTTCGCCGTCGTCATCCGCCGCGCTGAGCCGCACCGAGACGCCCGCGACCGGCGCGTCCCACGGATCGCGCACGGTGGCGACCAGCGTCGACGTGTCCGCGCTGCGCAGGTCGGTGGGCGAGGCCGTCAGGTCCAGCGACCGGGCGTGGGCGATCTCGATGGGCACGGTGGTGTGCGCCTCCAGCCCGCCGTCGATCAGACCGGTGATTTCAGCCACTCCCGGCGTGGTCCCCGCGGTGAGTTCCACCGGCAGCCGGCCGTCGGTGAAGACATCGGTCGGCGCGTTGACCGTGCCCAACGTGGTGCTCAGTTGGAAGACGCCCTGACCGGTCCAGCCGATGATCTGCCCCAAGTCGTCGATGAGATTGAGCGTCATGTCGGCGACGTCGGTCCCGTTGGGGCGCAGATAGCTGGCCACCCAGCGATTGTCGAAGGCGGCGGCCACGGGCAGGCGATGCAGACGCACCTGGGCCGTCGCGCTACCCGTAATCTTCCCTTCCTCCCACTCGGTGAAGGCCACGCTCACGTCCCCGCTGATGCCGCTGGGCTGGCCGTCGGCGGCTTTCGTCACCTGCACCGGGTAGTAGAGCGTTTCCCCGGATTCCAGGCAGAACTCCATTTGGGGTTCGGTATCGTCCCAGCCGTCCGGCACGGTATAGTCGGCGTAGAAGCAATAGCGCCGGCCGGCCTGGTTGGTGACGTTGAAGCCCACGGTCACCGGCTGGCCGAAGAAACCGTCGGTCACGGGTTTGACCGGCGTCACGTCCAGCGGCTGGAAGTCATAGGGCACGGGATTGCTGCGCGTGACGGCGTTGGCATCGATGACGCCGCTGACCCAGAGATAGGCGACACCCGTTCCGGAGCCACGTACGGACCGGAGCCGAAGCGCCCGTCGCCGGCGTCGCCGTCATCGTGCGCGCCGTCGTCGTAGAACATGAACTGTTCGCCCATCTGCACGCCGTTGGTGCGCTGGAACCAGCCGGTGAGCAGGCCGTCATCGGTGCTGCGCCCGAAGTCCAAGCGCAGCCGCTGGGGTGTGAAGGAGCGGGCGTATTGTCCCAAGCCGGTCACACCCACCGGGCTGGATGCCATGGCGTTGAAGGAGAAGGTGCCCGAGCCGGTGGGGCCTGCGTCGATGACCGCCTGGTATTCGCCGCCCACGCCATTGGTGTTCACTTGGACGAACTGGACCAACCCGCCGTTCAAGCTCACGCACTGCACGTTGGCCGTGTCGTTGCAGTCCACCGGCGTGCCGTCGGGATAGCGCACGATCATGGGTTCGAAGCTGCCGCTGTAGCCGGTCTGCAGGAAGACCACGCTGTCGATCAGCGGGTCGACCTTGACCACGTAGGTCTTGGTCGGCTGGGGCGGCGCGGGCGTGAACTTGTAGCCCATGCCCGAGTACGCACCGCCCAGTTTGTCCTTGGAGACGATGACGCTGCCGTAGTCGATGTCGAAGACTTCGTTGCGATAGCGCAGCCCGATTTGGGACGTGCCCGCTTCATCACGCACGTTGCCGTACTGGAAGCGAATCTCACCCGTCTGGAAGTTGAGCCAGACCTAGTCGCGCGATAGGCGTAGTCGCCCACGCCGTAGAACCCCGTGCCCTGGGTCGAGATGATGAACCATTCGTCGATGCCGAAGTTGGCGGTGTAGAGATGGACCTGCGTGCCGTATTCGTCCGTGCCCGCGCCAATGTCGGGCGTATCCGTGGCGGCCGCGGCGGCTCGGGCGGGATGGCGATGTAGCTCCATTGCATGTTGCCGTTGAGCACGTCGATGTGCTTGGTCGACGCGATGATGGGACAAAATGCCGGGTTGGCAAACGTACACGGATCGGCGCGGATGACGCCCTGGGGCGACACATCCATGGTGTCGGTGGTTTCGCCGTAGAAACTGAACGGATTGGGCAGCGTAAGACGCTTGTCACCGTCCAACTGGCCCATGTCTTGGCCCAGCGACTCGGCCGGGAACCACTGGTATTCGAATGACTGCAACTGGTCGTAGCGATAGGTGAAGGTGTCGGAGACGTAGTCGCTCCAGCGGCCCGCGCCTGCCGTGTGGCTGAGTTGGGCGCGCAGGACGGCCACCGCGTCGGCCAGTTGATCGGGCGCGACGTACAGGAACTGGCCGCCGGTTCCCAGCACGGTGAGGAGGTAGGGTACCATGCCGCTGGGCTGGGAGCCGTCGGCTGCGAGTTCGAGATAGCTCTTCTCGCCGCCGGTGATGTCCGTCGGCGCGGTGGCCGCGCTACCGCACCCGCCCAGCAGCACCGTGGAGCCGCGCAGCCCGCGTGAGGCCAGGTGTTGGCGCACCGCGTTGACCCGATAGCCTTCGTAGGTGTCGCCGTCGGTGTAGAGCCAGGCGTTGCCGAAGGCTTTGTTGGTGGTGGCATCTTTAAGCGCGGCCAGCGCGTTGCTCACATAGCAGCCGTCGTCCGCCCCCACCGCGGCGATCCCGTTGACACCCGCATTCACCGTGTCGGCAAAGAAGCGCCCTTCCAGCACGGTGTTCGTGGGCGGGCTGTCCGCGTTGAACGTGTAGACGTTGAACTCGGTGCCCTGGGAGCGCGGGTGTAGTCGTTGACCTGCTCGGCGATGGTCTGCTTGACCGCGTCGAGTTTGGCAATGCCTCGCCGCCGCCGGCCATGCTCGTGCTGTTGTCCACCACCATGGTGACCTGGTCCCACCAGCGGTAGTCCAGCGGACCGGCCCCGGCATTGGTCGCGGCTGTGCTCACCGGCTGCGTCGCGGCATCGGGCGCGGAGGATGCGACAGCCGCCACGGAACTCAGGTTGACGTTGACATTCTGGACCACCGTGGCGCGGTGGCCGCATCTGCCGGCAGGCCCAAATCCTTCCACACCTTGAGGAAGCGGCGCATATCACACTGGGTGTTGTTGCGGAAGCCCGGGTCGGTGAGCACCCGCTGCAGCGCGGCGTGACCATGGTTGACCGTGTCCTGGCCGTCGTTGACGCCGTCGGCGAAGTCCCACATGAGCGCGGCGATGGCCTCTTCGTTGCGGTCGGAGGCCTGGCCGGGCCGCACTTCCAGGTCGACGGTGGGGCCGCTGGGGTCGATGTAGTAGCTCGTAAAGCCGGCGCCGGGCATGATGGTGCGCACGGCGCTTTGGTAGTAATCGGGATAGCCCTCGCCCCAGGAAAGTTGGAGACCGTTGGCGCCGTTGTTGAGACCGGGCAGGGTGTGCGCGCCGCCGGGGTTCTGGTTGCAACTGAACTGGTGGTCGGCGAAGTGGCCCCATTCGTGGATGATGACCGAATCGTCCCACTCGTCGGTGCTGGACGGGTCGTCGGCGATGACCATGATGCCTTGGTCGTCGTTGTAGAACGAGCCGGTGCGCTTGGCCTCCGCGCTGCCAGAGCACATTGGCCGTGCGGTCGTAGCGGGGCGGCGCGGACGCATTGTCGTTCCAGAAGGTCCGGGCGTAATAGACCGCGTCCCCGATGTTGAAGACCGCCGCCTCGATGGAGTTTTTATCGTAGACGGCCAGGTCGAAGTCGACCGTGCCCCCCTCCGAATCGATGATGCGTGAGTCAAAACAGTAGAGATCGCGGTCATCGATGTTGGAAATGCGGGCGATCTTGTCCGGGCCGTCCCACACCTCGGCGCAGGCGCGGAAGTAGAGTTCCAGCTCGTCGTTGAGAAAGCCGTCGTCGTCGCAGAAACGGAATTCAAACTTGCCGTTGGCGTCGGTGGCGGTGAAGCCGTACGAGTCGTCGGAGAAGGTGTCCTCCTCGCGCATCTCCACCAGCATGTGATGCACGGGCCGCGCGCTGCCGCCCTGATCGGTGTAAAAGCCCGCGCCGGTACCCGTGTTGACCGACGGCGCGCGCTCGTTGCGTGTCAGAATGCCGGTGACATAGAAGCAGCCGTCGGTGGTCATGTCCGCGTCCGCGGCCACCACCCGGTCGGACTTGTCGAGCGTCGGCTTGACCCGCGGCCGCGTGTAGACGGGCAAGCGCGCGTCCTGGTCGCTGATGGTGATGCCACCCGTGGCGTCGACGGTCACAAAGAGCACGCCGGCGGCGCTGTAGCGTACGGACGCCTCCGGGCGATAGGCGGCGACGGCGCGCACCGTGTACGTGCCCGGGCCGGGGAAGCGCACCTGCCGGCTCTGCTGGGCTGTGCCCCGCGCCGCCACCGCGCCCGCGGATCCATCGGCCGGGCCGTCCAGCAATTCACCGCCATCGGGCAATTCCCAGGTGAAGACGAGGTCCGGCGCGGGTTGGTAGGGGCTGGCTGCGAGGGTGAAGGCCACGGTCCCATCGGCCTGCGGCGTGGCGCAGCGTGGCATCCATCTGCCAGTAGAGACCGCCGACATGGTCGACGGCGTCGCCGGTCTGCGCTTGGACGATCCGCGCGGGCAGAAGGGTGGCAATGACGAGCAGGAGAGAGAGTGAAAGAGCAGTGAGAACATGCGTAAACGTGACATGATGGATACGCTCCAAACCGGCGAGGTTGCCCTGTCTGCCATGCGGCCGGCGCAACAGCGGGCAACAGAAGGTGTATGTGACGAGGTTGCCACGCGCACGCGCAACAATCCAGCGATTTTTGCCAGATTTTTGCCGGAATTGGTCACCGAGTCATATGTTGAAGCGGGGAGAAACGCGCGCACGGCACAATGTGCTACAATCTATGGCGCTCCAACCACTCGATCTTCACTGATAGAACAGCACTTGAACTTCGTATAATCCGGCTGGTTTCTTATCTGGAACATGGTACGAAGTTCAGATGACGTGACCATGAGGAGGAAGCTGTGACCAGAGCGAAACGGATGACCGGTGCGCTGCTCGGCCTGGCCGTGGGTGACGCCGTTGGGACTACAGTCGAATTCAAGCCCGCGGCACGTTCACGCCGGTGACGGACATGGTGGGCGGCGGCCCCTTTCGCCTGCCGGCCGGGGCGTGGACCGACGACACGTCCCTGGCGCTCTGCCTGGCCACCAGTCTGCACGAATGCGGCGGCTTCGACGCCGACGACCAGATGCAGCGCTACGTGCGCTGGTGGCAGGAGGGCTACTTAAGCAGCATCGGCCGCTGCTTTGACATCGGCAGCACGACGTCGGGGCGCTCTCCGCTACGTGCGTACCGGCGATCCCTTCAGCGGCAGTGCTGACGTCCGCGGTGCAGGCAACGGCTCCATCATGCGGCTCGCGCCTGTGCCGCTCTACTTCCACGACGATTTTGCGGCGGCGGTCCACTACAGCGGTGAGTTCGCGCACGACCCACGGCGGCCGAATGCGTCGGCACGTGCCGGCTGTTCGGCGCCATGCTCTGGCACGCAATCAACGGCGCGACCAAGGAGGCGATCCTGGTCGGCGCAACCGAGCTTGGCCCGCTGTCGCCCAAAATCCAGGCCATCGCCAGACGGGGAATATCGCGACAAACCGGTGGGCGCAATTCGAGGCAGCGGCTACGTAGTCGACAGTCTAGGAGGCGGCCCTGTGGTGTTTCCACAGCACGGAAACGTACCGCGACGCGATCCTGGCGGCGGTCAATCTGGGCGACGGCGCGGACACCACGGCGGCGGTCTGCGGACAGATTGCCGGCACTACGGTGAAGACAGCATTCCGCGACCCTGGTTGGAGCGATTGGTCATGCGCGCAGAGATCGCCGCGCTGGCCCGCGTAGACGCCTGAGCTTGCCGATGTCGCAGGCATGCTCTCCGGGTTGTTATCCGTCTTTGGGAAGATCGCGCAGGAGCAGGATGGAGCGAATAAGCCATCGTCTGCGCATTGGTAGTCGACGATTCTCATCCATCTCCAAGCTGATACACTCGTAGTGCCGTGCCGCGGAAGAGGGCCGCCCGTTCATCCGATGAGAAACTAGCCGTCATCCGCTTGAACGAATTCCAGAGCACCGAGTACGAGTAGGAAACCTTGTCCACCGGAAAGTTGCTCTCAAACATACATCGATCCACGCCGAAGTGCTCGATACACCAGAGGTAGAACGGCCCCGTCTGTTCGGCGAGAGTCACCGAGTCCGGCGGCATCGCCTGCTCATGCCAGCCAAATCCGCTCTGTGTCATGCCAAGCCCGCCCAGCTTGACAACCACATTGGGACGCTGCGCAATCTCAATGATTCCTTCACGCCATGCCTGAGCCCTCTCCGAGTCCGGGCCGCCGACATCCAGTGGCATGCCGATGTGATCCAGGATGATGGTCGTGCTGGGGAATGCAGCAGCAAGATCGACCAAGTCTGGCATCTGGTGGGCGTAGATCAGAGCATCGAATGTCAGCCCGTATTGGGCGAGGCACGCGAACCCGGCCCGGAACTCGTTGTCACTCAGCAGATTGGGCGGCGAATTCCCGTACGATTGAAGGCCCGGAGCGTAAGCCGTCGCATGCCGGATGCCCTTGAATCGCCCAGGGGCAGCTGCTAGGTGCGCCTCCAGAACCTCGGCGACGCTCCCGCCCAGCGTCAGGTCAGCATATCCGACGATTCCTGCGGCCAGCAGAACCTCCTCATCAGGGCGCTCAGTGACCAACTCCATCACGAACTCGGTCTCACCGACCGGCTTCATTGACTCCGGCCCGCTTCGACGATAACCTTCACGGCACTCCACGAACACGGTCTCCATGATTCGGTGCGAGCCGGTCATGTCATGCCGTGCGTCAGGCGGCATGTAGGCGACGTACCGATTCGAGTCCGCGAAGAAGTGGTGGTGCGGATCGCAGATGGGCAGATCCGGATCGAGCGCGTCTTCCTGTACTAGTTCAAGCCACTCTCGGTTTACGTACATTGATAGCTCCTATCTGTCCGGCATGCAGCACATGGCGAAAGATATTGCCCCACAGGCAGGCCAAATCCAACCGCGCCGGCAACGTCCTTCTCGGTATCCGTCAGCATGAACTCGCCGCCACGCCCAAACCGCGCATCACGACCATCGACCTGAAACTCGGCACGGCAGCAGCAACGACCCATGACCGCGGTACGAGCGTCCTGCACAGCCTGCGCACCCGCATCCTGCCCTTGTTGCCACGTCGACACTGCGCCGAGATCAAAGTTGGCAGCGGCTGAACGCCTCAATCGCGTCGGCGGCCTGTGGCGTGCCGCCCGCGGCGGCGAACGAGGCACGCAAGCGCGCCAGCCCATCGGCCACATGGGGATCGGCCAACAGCTCGTGGACGCTCGTGCGCAGGCGGTCCACCGTGAGTTGCGCGTGGTCCAGATAACGCCCGCACTGCAACTGCTCAATGCGCACCGCGTTGATGGATTGCTCGATGGTGTTGGGCACGACGATCATGGGCACGTCGAACGTCACCGCCTCGTTGATGCTGTTCATGCCGCCGTGGGTGACGAAGAGATCGGCCGCCTGGAGCACCTGGAGCTGGGGCACGTACTGGGCGACTGTGAAGTTCTCTGGAATCGGCCCCAAACTCGCCGGGTCGACTGCCTTGCCGATGGACATGATGACCGCATACGCCGGGTCGTCCAGCGCCGCCATGCACGTGCGAAAGAAGTCCAGCGCGGCCTTGTAGACCGTGCCTACGGCGATGTAGATCAGCGTCTGCCCCGGCGCCCGGCGGATGACCATGGGCTCCTCCCGCCGCTCGGTCTCGATGGTGGGGCCGACGTAGACGTACGTGTCATCGAAGTGGGAGGCGTAGGGCTGAAAATAGCGGGTCAGGAAGAGAATGTTGAGCCTGGCCGAACTGGAGAGTACGTTGATGTCCGCCGGGCGGCGCAGCTTCTGCTCCGTCATGATTGCTCGCAGTTGACCCAGCAGCGCGCGCCAGTGCCCGGCGCCGGGGCTGATGCTCGTCGCAAACTTGCGCAGGAGCGCGGATCGTCCAGCAACGTGCGCCAGTAAAGGGCAGGTGGGGGAAACAGGCGACGGCCGGAATCCCGTAACGCCGGCTTGCGATGCTGGCCCAAAGGCGCTCATGTCGAACAGGAGCAGATCCGGGCGCGCAGACTCCACGGCCGCCAGCACGTCCGGCAGCAGTTGGCGGGTGGCTGCGGCCAGCAGCGCCCTGGTGGATCGTGTGCGTGCTCTCCCGCGACGGGGCAAACGCGTCCAGATGGGCGTACGGCCGGACCTGCGCGCCCGTGGCCTGGATGCGCGCCGCGAAGGCCGGGCCGGCGAAGTACGTGACCTCATGCCCACGCGCGACCAATTCCCGGGTGAGCGGCAGCGTGGGGTTGACATGGCCGTGGTACGGGATGTTGTAAAACCAGATGCGTGACATGGTCGGATCCCCGCAGACTTCCGGGATGGGGTCAGGCCCAACGTAGCGCTGCTGTGATGATTCGTACGGACCCTCGTGCGAACCGTTTGAAGCCGGGCGATGCCACCGTTCGCACGGGCGTGCGAACGGACGGAAGTCTGCCCCAAATCTGTGATACACCTTCTGCGCGCGCCGGGATTCACTGTGGCGGCATCTATGTTACCATAGATCCACCGTTCCGTTCTCCGGGGTCAATTCTTTCTAAACGTGAGGAAGCGCGATGGAGCCGATTCGCCAGACCTACCGCTGGAAGCCCGATTGGCCGGACACCGCGGCGTTTGACCCGCTGGTGGCACGGCGAGGCCATGGCGCTCTATCTCTTCACCGAAGACGGGGCGACCGCTCCTGCACCCGCGCCGCTCACCGATGCGGCCACGCCGGCCGACGCCGAACGCTGGTGGACCGATCCGGCCGTGCGGCGTGCCCGCGCCGAGCGCATCATGTCCTGCCGCCGCTACTTCGCCGAGGGCTTCCCCATTTTCGACACCCAGATCGGTCCCGGCAGCCTGGGCCTCTTCCTGGGTGCGACGCCGGTCTTCGACGCCAACACCGTCTGGTACCAGCCCTGCATCGACGACCCCGACCGCCACCGACCCATCCGCTTCGCCGACGGCAACCACTGGTGGGACGTCCATCTGGCCGTGATGCAGTCTGGGTTGACCCACAGCCAAGGGCGCTATCCCGTGGGCGTGCCCGACCTCATCGAGAACATGGACACGTTGGCCGCGCTGCGCGGCACCATGGAGTTGCTCTACGATCTGATGGACCTGCCGGCGTGGGTCCACGCGCGGCTGGCGGAGATCAACACGGCGTGGCTGGATGCGTTTGACCGGATGCAGGCCCTGGTGCAGGATGCGGACGGCGGCAATGTCTTCGCCGCATTTCGCCTTTGGGGACCGGGACGCACGGCCAAGGTGCAGTGCGACTTCTCGGCCATGATCTCCCCGACCATGTTCGAGGGATTCGTGCGCCCATACCTGGCTGCGCAGTGTGCCCAACTGGACTTCGCCATGTATCACCTGGACGGCACCAACGCGCTCCAACACCTGGACATCCTGCTGGATATGCCCGAGATCGACGCCATCGAATGGACGCCCCAGGCCGGACTGCCCGGCGGCGGCGCGCCGGAGTGGCACGACCTCTACCGGCGTATCAGGGCCGCGGGCAAGGCCGTGCAGGTCGTCAGCATCACGCCGCCGGAGGTGATTCCGCTGCTGGACGCGGTGGGGCCGGAAGGGATGTACATTCTCATCAACGAGCCCGTGCCCGCGACGGAGGCGGAGGCGCTCGTGCGGGATTTGGCACCGTATCGGCGGTGAAGTGCCGTTGATGTTACCCACCTTCCTGACCCACTACTACGAAGCGGACACCGGCCCGTTCCGCAGCCTGTCCGCGCTCTCCCAGGCGGATGCCGCGGCCTTGCTGAAGCGCGTCTGCGAGAGGACAGCGTCTTCGCCGGCCAGCGCGACGGCGACTACATTGCGCCGTCACCGTGCCGAAGCGTCGGTGCGGGCGTGCGTTCATCGCCAAGGGTGGGCGCCCGGCGCCTGCACCCACACTACATGATCCTCGGCGCTTGCCCCTGGGTGCGCACATGGTACCGTGACGGGCGCGAGTTGCGCATTCCTCTGGACGCGTTCTCCGCAGACTGCGTCAGCTTCACCTACGGCGACACCTTCCCCGCCCTGTTCTACGAGGACGGCAAGCCCTATCGCAAGCAGGTCTACACGCTGGCCGAGTTGCCTGCGCTGGTGGCCACCTACGGCCTGCCCCAAGCCTGGAATCCGGACGGCCGCCACGGCCCGGACCGCTATATCGAAGCGCAGGTCTGGGCGGACGGGCCGCTGGCGGGGTATTTGCGGCAAGGCTCGAAGGCTCGCGGCTAGAACTTAAGTTCATTGATAGGATTGCTCGTGGAGGCAACGAGAGGAAAGAAAGTCACTTGACCGATCCTGGTCGGCCCTCTACAATTTCCAAACAGATTCAAACAATTGACGGAATTGGACCTCCCTGTGAAACTCGAAGGCCTCACTCCTGAAACTGTCGTCCGTGGCATCTTGCCCGACAGCCTTGTGACCGTGATCGAAGCCAAGTGGTTTGGATCCGATGCAGTCCAACTGACCTACAAATCCGCCGTTGGCGAACTGGGTCATGAGATCCTCTACCGCGATGACGAAGCGCGCTTGGCAATCGCCGATCAGGGGCGCCCCTGGAGCTTCGACGGCGATGGCGCATTGTTCCGCTTGGTGGCCGAGGCCCAACGCATTCGGCTGGCCCATCTTTTTGACCCCGTGCTGGCCGTTCATACGTCCGACGTAGAGCCCCTGCCCCACCAGATCACTGCCGTCTACGAGGAGATGCTGCCGCGCCAGCCGCTACGCTTTCTCCTCGCCGACGATCCCGGCGCGGGCAAGACCATTATGGCCGGCCTGCTCATCAAGGAATTGATCGGTCGCGGCGATCTGCAGCGTTGTCTCATCGTCTGCCCGGGCAGCTTGGCCGAGCAGTGGCAGGATGAACTTTACCGCCGTTTCCATCTGCCCTTTCATTGAGGTCAAGGGTCGGGTCGCGGGCGTGGACCATCGCGGTGACCAAGAACAAGGTTCTCTACCCTCTCAGCAAGCCGGACGACTTTGTCTTGGCGCTCGTGGAGTTTCTGAGCGATAATCAGCATCGGGTTCACCAACTAAGCCGTCCCTTTTGAAGGCCCCCGATTTCGGAGTGACCAGCGTGAACCACGCCATGGCCGAGTTGATCGCGCGTGCAGAGGAGCCAAGATGACCGTCATCGATCCCAGCGGACCGTTCATCCGTCGCGTTACGATCCGTAACTACAAGAGTATCGCCGCGTGTGAAGTCGATCTCGGCTCACTCACGTTTCTCGTCGGCCCCAACGGGGCAGGGAAAAGCAACTTTCTAGATGCGCTACGTTTTGTGGCTGACGCGCTGCGCACTTCATTGGATCATGCGTTACGGGATCGAGGCACCATCAAAGAAGTGCGCAGACGTTCGGGCGGACATCCCAATCATTTCGCCATTCGTTTGGACTTCGCGTTGTCAGGCGATGTCATCGGACATTACAGCTTCCGTGTCGGCGCGAAACCGCCGGGAGGCTATGAAGTGCAGAGCGAAGAGTGCGTCGTTCATTTAGGATTCATGCCGACGGTCACCCATCACTACCGCGTTGAGTCGGGTGTCGTCACCGACAGTTCGGTCACAACACTCCCGGCAGTGCGTTACCAGATCGGCTTGCACCTGGGTTGCTGCCTCTGGTCTGCCGGAATTTCGTCCCGTATTCGACGCATTGTCTCGGATCGAAGTCTATAACCTGAATCCCGCTGGAAGGTGATTGCTCTGCCGCAGTTGCCGGACCCAGGTGAACTGCCCGGCGTGACGGCAGCAACGCCGCCAGTGTGTTGCAGCAGATCGATGACTCAAGCCTAGGACCGTATTAGCAGTTATCTATCACGCATTGTGCGGGGCCGCCTCGGTCGAAGCCAAGACGCTCGGCAGGAAACCATTGAATTTCGGCAGAGTGTCAAGGGGCAGCAGCATCCATGGGCGCTTTCTTGCCTCATCCATGTCGGATGGAACCCTGCGCTGCGCTAGGTGTGCTGCTGGCAATCTTCCAATCCAACGTCAGGCAGCGTGGTCAGAAACCGCTCTTGATCGGCCTGGAAGAGCCGGAGATGGCGCTTCATCCGGCTGCTGCGGGCGTTCTGCTGGCTGCGCTCCTGTGAAGCATCCCGAAGCATCCAGATCTTGGTCACCAGCCACAGTCCCGACTTGCTGGACAATCCGATATTGACACAGATTCTTTGCTGGCAGGAAAGCGCCGACGCACTCACGCATTGGCCCGATCGATGCCGCCGGGCGCGATGTTGCGCCAGCAACTGTTCTACGGCAGGAGAATTGCTCCGTCAGAATCAGCTTTCACCTGATCCGAGACGATTACCGATGTGCTATCGGAACGCCAACTAAAGTTGTTTGAATTGAACGGACGATAGTGTCGCAATATGCAAGCGATTTGGATCGCTGCCATTCAACCCGGCTAGCTCCCCATGACTGTCATCGTGCCGATTGTGAAGGGCAGGGCGAAGTACAGGCGTTGCCCAACCTTCTCTATCGCATTGCCAGGTATCTACAGCCGGACGCCATCATTCGGGTCAATAGCCCGATCCGCGCGTGAAGTCCGGCTCATTTCTGCATGACGCTACGTACTTCGCGCGCCAGATGCAACTCGGGCTGCAGCGAAAGCCGCTCAGAGTCAGGGAACTGTGCTCATTTTGCTGGACTGCGGAAGACGACTGCCCGTCAGACAATTCCGATCTCTGCGCGTCGTTTCAGGCAGTACGCAATGATGTGACCACCGTCGTGGTACTTGCCCACCGTGAGTTCGAGACATGGTTCATGACTGCGGCGCGCTCGCTGCGGGTCATGCGAGTCTCTCTGGAACTCGATGCACCCGCCGATCCGGAGCAGACACGCGGCGCCAAAGTAACGGCTGTCGCGTACATGTCCGTCCCCTACGATCCCATCATTCATCAACTCGAACTAACCTGCGCCTTCGATTTGGACGAAGCGCAAGCCAATCCGTCATTTGATCGGCTCGTACAGAAGATTCGGATCATACTCGCCCCATGACTACCCAATCCCGTCCCAAAAACTCATCGAAGTCGCCCTGCCCTTTGACGACATCAGCGCGGCCAGCGCGAAAAATCCATCCGCCACGGCCAAACTGCGACGCTCCAACTCTGGTGGCGCGGCGACCATCGGCCGCAAAGGCCCGCCGTCATCTTCAGCAGGGGATACGTTGGAGTTTACGAGTCAGGGATTTGAGATGAAGAACAACCGAACAAATGGACATGCCAGGCCGCTTGGAAGCCGATATAGCAACTTGGCGTTTGCATTTCCAATTAATTGCTGCGTGCCATGAGCATCTATGACAAGCCTCCAAAGCTAGAATTGTGTGAAAAATCGCCGGAATGTCCGACCTGATGACACCTGCCGGAATATGGCTGCTGTTTTTGCTGGGCGCTGTGGGAACCTGCGAATTAAAGATGTTTTTCGCGCCATGGAACAAAGACAGAGCCAATAACAAAGATGAAAATAGAGACAATGACGAGAACTCAGTAGTCAGAAGTTGGGGCGGAGCCTGACTGAAAGGTACGTCAAGGCGTCGCTGTTCATGGTAAACGTCGTATCGGTCCCGTTGACGCTTGTTGTCTGCTTGATCGTCTGGGTATCTGCCCGCAACAAGTGGGCTCCTTACACAGTTTACGTCAGTACTGCCTGCAGCGTGATGACGGTGACAGTCAGTATTACTATTTGCCTTGTGCTCTGGCAAGCCGACCAACTGGCTGCAATGCCATCCTTTTGCCTCGTAGGTACAATGATCGGTGCCCGCGCATCAGCTTTCCAGTATGGGCGCTGCACGAATTCCGGTGCACCAAGGCCGCAGTGAATGGAATCTGGGTTATTGCGAGCCTAGCCATTTTGAGTGGGATTGCGTTCAATCTCTTTGTGGTCCTTTATCGGCGTGAATTCCCTGTTCACGAGTTGAACTGTTGATGACAACCATGCCTTGGGTGTCGCAAACGGCTGTCGCGATGCTTGTGTTCATGATAACGCTTGGCGTTAGAGGGACACATCTGATATGACGCTCATCGATTCGCTCAGCCTGTTTGTCGGTTTAGGTCTGTCTACGGTTCTTGCAGCCATTTCTGACATACCGCCCGTTGAATTTGGCTCTATGGTATGCTTCCTGTTGGACCTGATGTCGACGCTTCGCAATCCGAGGTAGTATCATCCGTATTCCTTTCGTCACCTTATTACCAGCACCAGACTACGCAGCGAACTCCGACAGTGGCTAGATATGGACTGGGGGAGATTGGCTAACTCAACGCATGTTGTTCGGAAGACTACGACGCAACAGGGGATGATTATTGCGGAGTTGCTCACGCAATTTGAGCACGATGGAGTTGACGAGATGGTGGAACTGTACTGTGACTGGTCGCAAAGAAGGTCCCGCTGGGGGCATGAGGATTTTGAAGCGAAGAGCAGCGAAAGGATGCAGGCACGAGCTAGAGAAGCTGAATTGAACTATTCAGCCTTAAGCAAAGGCAATTCAGCGTGAATACGCTTAGCCCGGTGAAGTACGGCAAAACGGCGAATAAAGCGCTTAGGTTTGATAACAGTCTCTGAGTCCTTGCGTCATGATGATCTCCACATTGCCGTCGCCGGCTGCTGGTATCTTCAGAATCGATATCCAGGATCGGCGGAGCAGCGTTTCAGAAGATCGAGGCATCGAAGGTTGCAGCAGAACTACGCGATGTAACAAGAGCGCTACGGTTACCCTGACTAATGAAGAGCAGATCGCGGACAAAGATAGCCTGGTCGATTCCTCCTCCCACGAAACCAAAACGGGCTGATACCTGAAGGTTATCCAGCGGTTCCAAGAGACCGGCGCAGATCTGGATTCTGCGTCACGTGCGGACAAACAACCGTCCGCCGGGATGCTTAATCGGCTGCATGAAGAACTAACCGATATCTCAGTGACTTCCAGATCTTCCCTGCTTGAGCGAACCGCATTCCGCAATATTGCAAATGAGTGGCTGCGCGACATTAATGCGCTGAAGGAAAAAGCTGCCAGCGCCGCGCAAGTTGCGGAAATTCGAGGAATCCGTTTGTCTACGCACAAGCCCTTAGCCCTCAGAACTCCAGTCATCAAGCGGTAAAGATCTCGACACTGAAGGAATTGACCTCGCTTCAAAACTTGCGCCCGATTATCCAGTGCGCATATGTCGGGAAACATCGCTGCTCCGTGCGCGAAGATGAGCGAACAATTCGGTGTTTTGTCTTTACGTTGATCTCCGCCTTGTGCCCGCTGTTTCCGCTAGCGGTAAGAAATTTGGCTTGGCGACGGTGCTCCACAAGGCAACAATTTAAACCATATTTGGCGCTCGCTCTCTTAGTGAGCGTCTTCTCCAGACGAGTGGCTTTCCAGACTATCTTCCGACACCAATCATGACAATCCTCTTGACCACCGCCTGCACTGCCATGATCAGTTCCCAACACATGCCGGGATCGACCATTTTGTGCTCTCTGCTCGATCACAGTGAACGTATTTAAATCCTAGCATTTCCCAAACGGATCAAAGGATCTATGACCTTCTTTTTAAGCCGTTACCGCTACAGCAGCATGTATCGGTGATCATTGCAACATTCGATTTGACCACGATTATTGCCTCAGTACCCAAAATTGACTTTGTTAGACGAGGCGTATGTTCTGCACTCCTGACTGGCTCACGGATCAGCAAACGGCCGACCTGTTGCAGCGAGCAAGAAAGCATATTCTCGCTTCATTATACAAGCCGAGTGCTTGGTTGATGGTCAAACATTGGACTGTTGGTCATCCTCAAATTTGCTCAGCTGACGGGCATTTGTCACGCAGTTTAACTTCTGGAGGCTTGACGGGCAATCGGCAACTGTCGCCAAATGATCTGTTGATACACATCGAGCGGACGATGCAAGATCCTGAATTTTGGAAATTGCGCAGGTATATTGTCGTAACATGCTGGACGTTGTTCGCCCAGTTATCGTCCAACATGCCGCTGATTCTTGAGTTAACGGCTACATGTGGACTGGATACGAACATAAATCTGTTGGCAAAGATAGTATCCAGTTCAACATAACTGATGCAGAGATAAACTGACCGCAACTCCACCTTCCTGCATTAGAAGGGTCTCGTCGAACTGACGCTTCCACAGCGCAATACCGGGATCTGCGCATGAGCTGCCGCGCAATCCTTATGTTTGATGGTCTGGATGCTTACCTTGCGCCGTCCATATGGTCATCTGGACCGAGTATCAGTCAACAGCTAGAGAATAATGTCCTACCGGGTTAAAATGGTCTCCGCCGTGTCACCCCCGCCCCTTCAAGATCCTCTGTCGTCAAAATGTAGCCATTGTTGTGCTTCGATAGATCCGGGCGCCTGGTGGTGGAGTTTCTATCGGAGAATATAATGACACGCGGTGTTCTTCCCTTGATCTTGCTGACACTCACATTGGTCCTGCCGCCGGCCCCACGCGCGGCCCAGCCCGGCGTCACCTGTGACGTGGCCCATGTGACCATCGCCGATGCACCCCTCCACACGCCGCGACCATGCCGGGATCCCATCCGCCTCAACGGGCGCATGCTCGTGCTGACGGACCTGTTGGCCGTGGCCGAGGCGCCGAGCTTTGAACAGTGCGTGCTCATGCAGGGAGTTGCCGGCCGGCAGACGCACACCGAACGCCGGTTCGTCTTGACCGGCGCCGCCAAGCTGGACGGCGTGGTCACCTGCGATCTGCTGCGCGATCCGCCGGTCTGTGAAATCGCCGCAACCGGTGACTTCCGCCTGCTGGACTTGGACACCAAGGACGCGCACCCCGTCACCCTTCACCTCAACACCATCGTCACCGGCAGCGACATCAGCCGGCAGACCTTCCGCTTTGTGACGGATGTGGACCTGTGCAGCGTGCCGTAATGAGAGATCCCGCACGGGGTGAGATCCGGCAGTCCTTTCCGCGCGCATGGTTAGTCCACGGCAGTGACGCCGGTGTGCGTCGGGACCGTCAGCCGGAAGAGTACCATGGCCAACAGGGCCATCATGCTGCCGAAGAAGAAGGGCGCGCCCGGCCCCAAGCCGCCCCAAGCGCCGATCCCTTGCCACAAAACGCCGGCAATGATGCTGGCGGGCAGCGCGCTCAAGCCGACCGCAGCGTAGTAGATGCCGTACGCCGTGCCACGTTGCGCGGGCATGACGATGTCGGCCACGAAGGCGCGGGCCGCACCTTCCACCGTGCCGTAGTAAACTCCGTAAAGTGTGAAGAGCAACCAGACCTGCCAGCCGGCGCGAGCCAGGGCGAAACCCAGATAGATCAACGCGTAGAGCGCCCAGCCGCCCAGCAACACGCGCCGCCGCCCGACCCGGTCCGACAGCGCACCGGCCGGGCCTGCGACCACGGTGTACACCACGTTGAAGCTCAGCAGCATGACCAGAATGTTGACGACCGAGACCCCCCGTTCTTGCGCACGCAGCACCAGGAAAGAATCAGACGAGTTCCCCAGCGTGAAGAGCACAATCACGATGATGAAGCGCGCGAACGTACCGCCTGGATCGACCAGGCGCACGCGCCTCCACGCCCTGCTGAGACGCAGCCTGAACCGCGCGCACACCGACGATGAGCAGCAAGACCGCGAGGATTGCCGGAAGTACGCTCAGCGCCACGAGCCACTGGAACGTCAGACGGGTCAACAGGGTGGCGCTCTGTTGGGTGAGCCAGACGACCAGAATGGCAACCAGGATGCCCGCGATCAAGCCGCACCGTCCGCGGCGCGGTGAAAGCCAAAGGCCAGCCCGCGCTTGCTCTCGTCGATGCTGTCCGCGATGAGGGCATCGCCGCGGCCGTACGCACGCCCTTGCCGAAGCGGCTCGGCCACCCGCACCGCCAGCACCCCCGTCCACGATGTGACCAGCACGAGGAAGGGCTTGGCCACCGTGGAAACGGCGTAGCCGAACGTCGCCAACGCCTTGCGCTTGCCCAGCCGGTCGGACAGCCAGCCGGCCACGATTTTGAGCAAGCTGGAAACCGCTTCGGCCAGCCCTCGATGAGTCCGACCAGGCTCAGGCGCGCGCCGAGGACATTGGCGAGGAAGAGCGGTAGCAGATTGACGATCATCTCGGTGGAGAGGTCGGTCAGAAAGCTGACCGCGGCCATTACCTGAACGTTGCGCGGCAGCGTTCGCCATTGTCTGAATGCCATGAATGTGCCCTTGTGTGCGGAAACGAATTGTGCCTGATGCCGCATGTGCGTCCGTCCCGGCGTTGCGCACGCATAAACGCGGCCGGAACAGGATGAAAGTGACGCCGATCTTCCTCCACACGCCGTGTTCACCCGCGCTATTTTCCCACCGTTTGCGCGAAAGTTCCACCTGCGTCCCGCCGCGAGGGTGCATCCCAGACTCGGTGCAGACTTCCCGGAAGCCCTCTGCGGAGCGTGGCATCAGTGCTCGCCTGAGGGCTTCCGGGAAGTCTGCACCAAATTGAGATAGACCCGCGCCAGACAATCCCCGGCGAGAGGCCGTTTGACGCAGTGCGCCGCACGATGCATAGTTATACACGCGGTCACAGTGACCGACGGGATCGTTGCCTCCAGCACAGAGGACGAAGCTCATCCATGAAGATTCGCTATGAGACGGTGGGGGATGCGGACGGCATTCGCGCGGTGGTCACACAGGCCTTTGCGCGCCCGGCGGAGGCCGACCTGGTGGACGCGCTGCGTGCCGCCGATGCGCCGCGCATTTCGCTGGTTGCCGACGCCGCAGGGAGGGTCGTCGGACACGTGCTCTTCACGCGGGTGACTGTGCGCCGGGGCGAGGATGGCTGGTCGGCGCTGGCGTTGGGTCCGCTGGCGGTGCTGCCGTCCCAACAGGGACACGGCGTCGGCAGCCGGCTGATCCGCGCCGGTCTGGACGCGTGTTTGGCCGCCGGGCAGCCCGTCGTCTTCGTGGTGGGCGCGCCGCGCTTCTACGGCCGCTTCGGCTTTGTGGAGGCCGCGCCCATGGGCCTAGTCTGGGACGCCGGGACCGTCGGTGACGCGTGGCAGGTGGCGGAGTTGACGCCGGGTGCGTTGCGCGGCCGCACGGGCATCGTCAGCTATCGGCCCGAATTTCTGGGCGTGTGACACGTCAGCGCGGAACTTGCGGCAACAAAAAGAGGACGCCGCTGCGACGTCCTCTTTTTGTGCGTGTCACTTGGGGCGCACGTGACGTGCGCCTGGCCGCTACTGGCCGGGAAGTTGACCGTCATGCCGATGCCGAACTGGTGCAGCAGCGGCAGTGCCTGCTCCAGCGGGCCCTTGAGCGAGTCGAGCATGCCGCTGTCACCGCTGCCGAACGCACCGGCCAGGTCGATGAGGCTGAACAGTTCGGTCAACTGGGTGAACTGGAGGAACGGCAGAGGTTGCCCGTTGATGGAGACCAGCAGGCCACCCGGTGCGGTGCGGATGCCCACGCTCTGAAGGCCCAATTCCTGGATGCTGGTCAGGTTGTCCGGCGTCAACTTGGCGGCGGCGAGCGGCCCCTGGATCATGCCCGCCATCAGCGGCGGAATGCCCGCCAGTTCGAACGAGCCGTCGGGTGCGTAGTTGATCTCCAGCGGGAGCGTCGGCTGCTGGGCCACGATCGCGTCCAGATCGGCCTTGGCCACTGCGTCGAACGGTGCGTCCGGCACGGTCAACGGGATGGCGGACTTGCCGTCGGCCACGGGGAAGCGCAGGCCGATGTTCAGCCCCAGTTGGGGCAGCAGCGGCAGAATCCCGCCGGCCGCGCCCAGATCCTGACCCATGGCGTCCAGCGTGGAGACCAAGGCCGCCAGCGCATCGTCATTCCAGACCAATGCGGGCGCCGGCTTGCCGTTGATGAAGATCAGGGCGCCGTTGGGACGGGTGGCAATTTGCACGTGCTGGATGTTCAGCCGCTGCAACTTGGCGACCGTGTCCGCGTCCAAGGAGATGCTCGACAGATCCTGGCCGAGCGCATCACCCAATTGGGCCACCGGAATGCCGCCCAAGGTCGCGTTGCCGTCGGCGTCAAAATCAATGTAGATGGTGGGAATGTCCACCACCAGTGCGTCGGCGGGCGCTTCGGTCGTTGCGGCCGGGCCGAGACGTGCGCCACAGCCCGCCAGCACCAGCAGCATGGCCGCAAGCAGTGCAATCAGCAAAAACCGACCGGACATGACGGACAATTTTGTGCGTCGCATTGGGTACTCCTTTGGGTGATCCAGCTTGGGTGTTCTTGTTGCGTATCGAAGTCACTGCTTGCGCCGAAAACCGGTCGCAGCAAAACCAGTTTCTCTGTACAGTTTTCGTTGATCTTGCGTACCCTGTTTATAACACACCACCTGCGGATGGTCAATCGGGTTGCGCGAGTTCGGCGCGTTTCGGCAACAGTCCGGCGCGTAGTGATGTCGCCGGTGCGGTCTGCCCGGAATTTCGACAGCGCCGCACGCCTCGGTATAATCAACCGATCCCACCGTGGGCCGCGGCCTCCGTGTTCGCCCTGGGAACGCCGTCTTCCGCTGTTTGTACACCCGATGGAGGCATCACCATGGCAGAATTCTTTTCCGCCGAAACGCTGATCGCCCTGGCCACACTCACCGCGCTTGAGATTGTGCTGGGCATCGACAACGTGATCTTCATCGCCATTCTGTCGGCGAAATTGCCGGTGGAACAACAAGACCGCGCCCGCTTGACGGGCATCATGCTGGCGGTGATCACCCGCATTCTCCTGCTCTTCAGCATCACCTGGATCATGCGTCTGACCGCACCGCTCTTCACGATCTTCGGCAATGAAATCTCGGGACGAGACCTGATTCTGTTGCTGGGCGGGCTCTTCCTCATCGGCAAGAGCACCTTTGAGATTCACGAGAAGTTGGAGGCCGAGGAGCACGAACGGGCCGCCAAAGTGCGCGCCACCTTTGCCAGCGTGGTGGCACAGATCGTCATCATCGACATCGTCTTCTCGCTGGATTCGGTGATCACGGCGGTGGGGATATCGGGGGATCTGTGGGTGATGGTGCCGGCGGTGTTGGTCGCCGCGGTGGTCATGCTGGTCTTCTCCGGCCCCATCGCCCGCTTTGTGGAACGCCATCCGACCTTCAAGATTCTGGCGCTCGCGTTCCTCATCCTCATCGGTGCGCTGCTGGTCATCGAGGGATGGAACCCCGAAGTCGTGCACAACTACCATCTGCGCAACTACATCTACTTCGCCATGGCCTTTGCCGTGGTCATGGAACTGATCAACATGCGACTGCGCAAGACCGAAAAGCCGGTGCATCTGCACAACCAGCCGACGTTGGCCGAGGGCAAAAGAGCGTAAGAAGTTGAGGATTGAAGAGTCAAGATCGGACGTTCACGGCGCCCCGGCCATGCATACCAGGACGGTCACCAACCCAATCTTCAATCCTCAATCTTGCCCTTCAATCTTGCTCTTCTCCTCCGGACGGGTAGCGACTTCCAGCGCGGTGAGGTAGGCGAGTGCGTCTTCCCGGGTGTCGCCGCACATCTCGCGCAGGGGGCGCAGGCCGACACAGACCGCCGGGCGTTCCGGTAGGCCGAAGAGCCGGCAGCGGTTGTCGTCGCTGAGTTGGATGCACCGCACGCCGGCCGGCTTGCCGTCGGGCATGCCGGGAATGGGCGAACTGATGGAGAGGGCGATGCAGCAGGCGCCGCAGCCGGGACGGCACTCCATGGCGTCGGTCGCAACTGGCGTCGGATTGGTCGCCGTGGGCTGCAAGATAATCTCGGTCATGGCGCAAGCATACACCATCCCGGCAGCTTCCGGGAACTCACTGCACCGACATGCCGGTCGGTGCACAAAAGAGGAGGAATGTGTGGAGATCCGGATCATTGACCACGGCGGCGTCCCCATTGCGGAGGTGTCCGCAGGCACGGGTGAAATCGCCGATGTGCGCAGCGCACTCGATCTGCTGGCCGACGCAAACAACCAGGGCGCGTCACGGCTGTTGGTCCAGGAGCAGCACCTTGCCCCGAGCTTCTACGATTTGCGCAGCGGATTGGCCGGCGAGATCCTGCAGAAGTTCGTCAACTACCAGACGCGCCTGGCCGTCACCGGCGACTTCGACAAGTACACGAGCAAGAGTCTGCACGCGTTCATCCTCGAGTGCAATCGCGGGCGCGACGTCACCTTCTGCGCCGACCGTGACGTGGCCTTGGCGCGCCTGACGCGGTGAACGCGATGAGCCGAACCGGAACAACCGCTGGAACAACCACCGTGCGCATTCTCGGCATTCCCATGGACCTGGGCCAGCAGCGCCGCGGGGTGGACATGGGTCCCAGCGCGGTGCGCTATGCCGGCCTCTTCGAGCGGCTGCAACGCATCGGTTGCAGTGTGGAAGACGTGGGCAACGTGCAAGTGCGCGAGCGCGACGAGCGGGCCGTGCGCGCCCACAGCCGGCAGGGTGGCGAGGCGGGACTGCGCCATCTGCCCGAGGTCGTGGCCGCGTGCCGGGCCATCTACGCCGTGGCCAAAGAATGCGCTGCGTCGCCCGAGTTGCCCGTCTTTCTGGGCGGCGACCACTCCATCGCCATCGGCACGGTGGCGGGGGCCGCGGCCCACGGTCCGCTCGGTCTGATCTGGGTCGACGCCCACGGCGACTTCAACACGCCCGACACCACGCCGTCCGGCAACATCCACGGCATGCCGGTGGCCGTCCTCACGGGACACGGGCACCCGGATCTGGTGAATCTGGGCCATGCGGGCGCCAAGCTGCGGCCCCAGGACATCGTCATGATCGGCATCCGCGACCTGGACGGCGAGGAGCGCCGCCTGCTGGTGGACAGCGGCATCACGGTCTACACCATGCGCGACGTGGATGAACTGGGCATGGCGACCGTGGTGCGGCGGGCGCTCACCCGGCTCAACCACCTGGAGCGCATCCACGTGAGCTTCGACATGGACGCCATGGAGCCGGTGGAAGCGCCGGGCGTGGGCACGCCGGTGACGGGCGGGCTGACCATCCGCGAGGCCCATCTGCTCATGGAAATTCTGGCGGAATCGGCCAAGGTCAGCTCGCTGGACGTGGTGGAGATCAACCCGATTCTGGACGAAGGCAACCGCACGGCCGAACTGGCGGTGGATTTGATCGCGTCGCTGCTCGGCCAGAGGATTATTTGAATAATTAATTTGTGAATAGATAATAGATAATTGTTAGCGGGCCTCAGTGCGCGGGTGCATAATTAATAATTCTCAATTATCTATTCACAAATTAACCATTCCCGAGGTTTCCATGCAGGGAGCGATTGCGGCGGGACATCCGCAGACAGCTGAAGCGGGCGCGGCCATGTTGCGCGCCGGCGGCAACGCGGTGGACGCGGCGGTGGCGGCCGCGTTCGCTTCGTTCGTGGCCGAGGCGTGCATCGTCAACGTGGGCGGCGGCGGCGTGGCGCTGATCAGCGATGCGGCCGGGGCATGCACCGCGTACGATTTCTTCAGCAGCATGCCGTCGGGCGCGTTCACGCCGGACGCCGACTTCCACCAGGTGTTGATCGACTTCGGGCCGGAGCAGCAGCCGTTTCACATCGGCCGGGCCAGCGTGGCGGTGCCGGGCGTGGTGGCCGGGCTCTGTCGCATGGCCCAGGAGCGGGGTACGCTGCCGCTGGCCACGCTGCTCGCACCGGCGGTGGCACTGGCCGAAGAGGGCGCCGTCCTCACACCGGGGCAGGCCTACGCGTACCAGATCCTGGAGCCCATCTTCCGCAACACGCCTGCGTTGGCGGCCATCTACTTCCCCGGCGACCGGCGCTACCAGGTGGGCGAGGTCATGCGCTTCCCCCACCTGGCGCGCACGCTGCGCCGGCTGGGGCAGGACGGCCCGGATCTCTTCTACCGCCACGATCTGGCCCGGCAGATCGTGGCCGATCAGCAGCGCAACGGCGGCCTGTTGACGGCGAGCGATCTGGCCGCCTATCCCGTGCACACAGGCGCGCCCATCCGCATGGACTACCGGGCGCACACCATCCAGTTGATGCCCCATGCGTCGGTGGGCGGCGTGCTCATCGCCTTTGCGCTGCGCTTGCTCGCGTCGCTGGATGTCGCCGCCCACCTCCACAACGGTCATGCCCACCTGCGTCTGCTGGCCGAGGTCATGCGGCTGGCCAATGTGGCCCGGGCCGACTGGGAGCAGAGTCCCCTGCCCGTGGCGACGCGGCCGGCGTGGTTCCTGGCCGACGAGCACATCGCCGTCTACGGTCGCCAACTGGCCGCGGTGTTGGCCGGCGCGCCGGTCCCCCCGGAACCGGCGACGCCGTCCGGTCCCAGCGACACCACCCACATCAGCGTGGTCGACGGCAACGGCCTCCAGGTGAGCGTGACCACGTCCGCGGGCGAGAACGCCGGCTTCGTGGTGGGCGACACGGGCGTCTGTCTCAACAACATGCTGGGTGAAGCGGACCTGCATCCCCAGGGCTTCCACCGTCTGCCGCCGGGTGAACGTCTTGTCACCATGATGACGCCGGTGATCGTGGCGCGGGACGGCCAACCGGTGCTGGCCGTGGGCAGCGGCGGCAGCAACCGCATCCGTTCGGCCATCCTCCAGGTGCTCAGCAACGTCCTTGACTTCGGCCTGCCGCTGGATGACGCCGTCAACGCGCCGCGGGTCCATTTCGAAAGCGGCCTGCTCCAGGTGGAAGGCGGCATTGACGAGGGCGTGACGGCGGCGTTGCGCGCCGACGGGTACACGGTCAAGGCGTGGCCGGGGCGCAACATGTTCTTCGGCGGCGCCCATGCCGTGGCGCACACCGGCGCCACCTTCAGCGCCGCGGGCGATATGCGCCGTGGCGGGTCGGTCGTCGTGGTGGGGCCGGAATGACGCCGATTCTCGGCAGGACTTCCCGGAAGACATCAAGCGATCTGAGTTTGTGCAATGACTTGGTGATGTCTTCCGGGAAGTCTGTCTCGGGATTGACAAGCCTAGCGCAAACGGCTACAATTTAACCATGGCTAAAAATGATTCTTTGGGCGACCAAAACCCGTTGACAGCCGCCCATGAGGACTACCTCAAGGCAATCTATCTGCTCAAGCGGCGGGGCGAAAAGGTCACCAACTCGGCCCTGGCGGGCGAACTGAATGTGTCACCCGCTTCCACGACCAACATGGTCAAAAAGCTGGCCGAATTGGACCTGGTCGAATACACGCGCTACAAGAGCATGACGCTGACGCCGGCGGGCGAACGGGTGGCGTTGGAGGTGCTGCGTCATCACCGGCTGCTGGAGCTCTATCTCCATGACCGGCTCAACCTGACATGGGACCAGGTTCACGAAGAGGCGGAGCGGCTGGAGCATGTCATGAGCGACGTGCTGGAAGACGCCATCGCCGATGCTCTGGGCGACCCCACCATCGATCCCCACGGCGACCCTATTCCCACCAAGGACGGGCAGATTGCCGAGGTCGCGGGTGTCCCGCTGAGCGAGGCGGACACCGACCACGTCTACCGTCTCGTACGCGTGCTGGTGCAGGACGCCGAGCGGTTGAACTATCTCGGCACCCTCGGCCTCTATCCCAATGCAGTGGTGACGCTGCTCAAGCGTGCGCCCTTTGAAGGCCCGCTGCTCATCGACATCGCAGGCGAGCATCACGCGCTCTCCCACGAGATGGCGCACTGCCTGCTGGTGGACGGGATCGACATGCCCGGTGCACGCGCGTATGAGTGAGCGTGTCTTCACCCGCAGCCAGTTGCACACCTACGTGGGCGAGCGCGGCTACCCCAAGTACGTGGCCTTCCGCGGCGTGGTCTACGATGTGACGAACTGCCCCAAGTGGCGGCGGGCCATGCACGAAAACCTCCACTGGCCGGGGCAGGATCTCACGGCGGAGATCGACGATGCGCCCCACACGGCCGGCGTCTTCGACCATCCCTGCGTGCGCCGTGTGGGCATATTGGAGCAGTAGGGGAGTCAGCCTCGGGCGCTGTTTGAGGAATTGCCGCGCGTTTGGGGCTGTGCTACACTGATGGCCAGTGTAAACCGATGAGATACCCCCTGGATTTCTTGCAGATAAAGACGGGAGACTGACGATGAAAAAGCTGTTCCGTTTTCTTTTCTTCATGGCATTGATTGGCGGCGCAATCATGGTCGTGCGCAAGCTGTTGGCGCCGGCCGACGGTGAGACCAGCGGTAGCGGCGTGCTGCCCAGCGAGCCGGTGCGCTCCTTGGATGAAGCGCCTCTGGGCGGCGAGATCAGCCAGGAACTGCTCAAGATCCTGGTCTGCCCCGAGGACAAGGGGCCGCTGGAGTTGGTGGACGACGGCAAGTTTCTGCTCAATCCGCGCAACGGCTACAAGTACCCCATCCGCAACGGCATCCCCGTGATGCTCATCGAGGAGGGGCGCAAATACCGGGACATGAGCTATGTCAACGGCACTGCGGACGAGGAAAAGGCGACGGCCTGATTCTCCAGGCCAACTGAGATGATTTGGGTACAGGCACGCGCAATCCGTGCCTGTATTTTTTTGAAAAGGAGATTGGGGGATTGAGAGATTGGGAGATTAACGGCACAGGACCGCGCACCATTTTCACACCTGGACCAATCTCCCCAATCTCCAATCTCCTAGTCTCCCAATCTCACCTCCACCCAACGGAGAACCACCTCATGCACATCTACACCGGCGTTGATCTGCTGTTGACCGATCTGCCCGCGACGTTGACGCGCGGGCGCATCGGGTTGGTGACCAATAACGCAGCGACCACATTGGCTTACGGCAGCCCGGTCCCGCCGCTGACGCCTTCCCGCGGCGCGTTGCGGGATGCGGGCGTGAACCTGGTGCGTCTCTTCGGCCCGGAACACGGCCTGGCCGGCGGCGCGATCGACGGCGCGGCCGTCACCGACACGCACGACCCGTTGACCGGGCTGCCGGTGGTGAGCCTCTACGGCGCGGGCTTTGCACCCGCGCCCGAGGCGCTGGCCGACCTGGACGTGCTGCTCTTCGACATCCCGGATGTGGGCGTGCGCTTCTACACCTACATCTGGACCCTGGCTTATGTCATGGACGTATGCGCCGAAGTCGGGCTGCCGCTCTGGGTGCTGGACCGTCCCAATCCCATCGGCGGCAATCTGGACATGTGCGAAGGGCCCATGCTGGCCGACGACATCAGCTCGTTTGTGGGCCGCTGGCCCATGCCCGTGCGCCACAGCCTGAGCGTGGGCGAACTGGCCACGTACTGGAATGCGACGCGTGGGCTCGGCGTCGACCTGCGCGTCATCCCCGCGCGCGATTGGACGCGCAGCCGCGATCTGCCCGACCTCAGCCTGCCCTTTGTGCCGGCGTCGCCCAACATGCCCGACATCGAAGCGGCGCAAGTCTATCCCGGCACCTGTTTCTTCGAAGGCACCAACGTCAGCGAGGGGCGCGGGACGGCCACACCCTTCCGCGGCGTGGGCGCGCCGTGGCTGGATGCCTACGCCGTGGTCGACGCGCTCAATGCCCACAATCTGCCGGGGGCGCGCGCCCGGGCCTTTGAGTTCATCCCCGCGGCGGGCAAGTACGCGGGCGAGATGTGCCAGGGCGTCATGCTTCACGTGACCAATCGCAAAACGTTGCGGCCTGTGGCCTACGGGCTCACCCTGCTGACGACCATCGCGGCGTTGCAGCCGGATGACTTCGCGTGGCTGCCCTATCCCACCGCCGCGCGCGGCCCCGGCTACGGCCACTTCGATGCGCTCGTCGGCCGCACCGACATCCGCACGGCCATCGACGCGGGCGGAATCGACGCGGGCGTCATCCGCCGCTGGACGGCCTGCCCCGAGTGGCGCAATGCCGTGACGCCGCATTTGCTCTACGCGTAACCGACATCCCAAAAATGGGGGACTTCCCGGAAGACCTCTCTGATAGTCCGCTCACGGGAGGTCGCGTGATGTCTTCCGGGAAGTCCCCCAATCCGAGATGGAGTCTACGCGTAACCGGCTTTTGATCGATTGGCCGATTTCACATACACTACGGAGCGCACATTCCCAGCGTCCAGCCGTCCGAGCCGACCCGGTGTGCCCCAACCGGTGCGGTGCGCGCCGCTCTCCTGGTGCGACGTCTGCGGAATGGTCGAGCACGCAACATTGACGATCCATCCACGCGTGAAGTCCGGCGGACCCGGCTTGTCGCTCGCCTGCACCTTGTCCGCCGCGCCATTTGCGCCAGACTGAACTAGAATCGGGACGTCCGTATGAACCGACCACAGGTTGTCGGCCAACCCACGACCTACAAACAGATTCAGCGCGGCATCAACGTCGTGGTCGATCTGTTGGCCCCGACGCTGGGACCGACCGGCGGCAACATCGTGAGCCAGACCGATCGCTCCGAGCGCTATGAGTTGTTGACCGACTCCGCCGTGGCCCTGCGCCGGGTCATCTCCCTGGGCAGCCCCCAGCTCGACATCGGCGCCATGACCGTGCGCAGCATGGTCTGGCGCGTGGGCCAGCGCGCCGGCGACGGCGGCGCGACCACCGCCGTGCTCATGCGCGCGCTCTTCAACGAAGGCGTGCGCCAGATCGCGGCCGGGGCCAATGCCATGCAACTGACCCGAGGCATGCGCCAGGCCGCCGACCTGGTCATCGACGGTCTGCGCGCCCAGGCCCGCTCCATCGCTGGGGAAGACGAACTGGCCGCGGTCGCCCGCACCATCACCCAGGAGGCGCCGCTGGCCGCGGTGCTGGGCGAGATGAGCTATCTGCTCGGGCCGGACGCGCATGTCTCCATCGAGAAGTTTGTGGCGCCCTACCTCCAGCGGCGCTACATCGGCGGCGCGCGCTACAAGGCCGAAATCGCGAGCATGTATTTCTACAGCGACAGCGCCAACAAAGTGGCGGTGGCCCCTGCGCCCGCCGTGGCCGTGGTGGCGGATCGCCTGACGCAGGCCGACGAGGTGATCCCGCTTATGGAGGCGGCCATCGCCAATGGCAAAAAGGCGCTGGTCATCATTGCGCCCGCGATCAGCGGCGACGCGCTGGGGCTGTTGGTCCACAACCATCAGCAGCCGGAAGACAAGCGCAAGCTCCAGGTGCTGGCCGCCAAGTTGACCAGCGTGGGCGATGAACTGCGCCAGGCGCGGCAGGACATTGCGCTCATGGTCGGGGCCAACATGTTGGGCCGGGACGAGGTTCACAGCGCGGCCCAAGCGCGTCCCGGCGACCTGGGCGAAGCGCAGCGCGTGGAGTTCGGCGACAAGGCGCTGGTCATCGTGGCCCACCGGGGCGAACGGGAGACGATCCAGCAAGAGGTGACCAATCTGCGCAATCAACTGGCGCGGTTGCCGCTGGACGACGATGAGCGCCCCAAGGTCGTGCGCCGGCTGAGCACGTTGACCGGCGGCGTGGGCGAGTTGAAGGTCGGCGCGCACACCAAGAGCCAGCGTGCCCTGCTGGAAAACACGGCGGAACGGGCGCTGAAGGTGCTCTCCGCGGCGCAGAAGGGCGGCGTGATTCCGGCGCGGGCGCGGCGCTGCACCACTGCGTGCCTCAACTGCGCGCAGCCGCTGATGCGGCCGCGGCGGCAAGCAATCCCGACCTGGCGCTGGGTATGCGCGTGCTGGCCAACGCCCTCTCGGCCCGCTGGCGCAGATCGTGACCAACACGGGGATCGACAGTCCGGCCGTCATCGGCCACCGGCTGGACGAAGCCGGTTCGCCTGCGACCTATGACGCGCTTGAGGGCAAGGTCGTGGACGTGCTCGCGGCATCCTGGACGCGACCGACGTGGCCGTCATGGTCGTCCAGTCGGCCGTCAGCGGCGCAATGATGGCCTTGTCCACCGACACCATCGTCTACCACCGCAAGCCCCAGCAGGCGCTGTCCCCGGATGATTAGCCAGATTGCCGGCGTGAACACGCAGCGTTTCGCCGTGCCAGAACAGCGTTTCACAAACCAGGTTTCTCCCAGAAACCTGGTTTGTCGCCGCAACGATTTGTGCCGAGTTACGCCGACACCGAACCAGAATTGAGAAGTGACGTCCCATGCCGATCATTTTGTCTTTGAGTCAATACAACGGTGAACTGTGGGCCGCCGGCCCCGGAAGGTCTCTTTCGTGTGGAAGACGGCGAGTTGAGCAGCCTCCTGCAGCCCCAGGCGGAACTGGCCTGTTGCGCCGTCACCGATACGCATCTGCTGGTGGGCGGCGTTCCACGGCGTGGCCTTTGACGGCGGACAAGGCCAACTGGCAGGCTGCGTGGATGGACGGTGTGCCCGGCCCGGTGCTCTGTCTGGCCGTGGACCCGCGCCGAAGAGACGGGCGTGGTGCTTGCCGGCAGCATGGAGGGGGCGTGCTGCGCTCCCACAACCGCGGGCGCGTGGACGGTCTGCAATCTGGCCTCCAGGATTTCGTGGTGCTTTCCCTGGCCTGGGCCCTGCCTCCGCCCGCTGAGCGCTGGCCGTGCTGGGAAGTCGTCTTTGTCGGCACCGAGTCGGGCCTCTACCGGTCGCCCAATGGCGGGCGCGGCTGGCGGCGCGTCGACGGCATGGACGCGGTGGCGCAGGTCATCGCGGTCGCGCCCGACTTTCACGGCAGCGGACTGGTGCTGGTGGGCACGGAGGACCGGGGTCTTTGGCGCTCGGCCGACGGCGGGCACAGCTTTGCCCGCGTGGACGGCGCGCCTGACCGCGTGGACGCGCTGACGGCCACCGCCGACGGCTGGCTGCTCAGCGACGACCAGGGCCTGCTGCACTCGCCCGACGGCTTGACCTGGACGCGGGTCGACGGTGCCACGCCCGCGCTGATTCTGCTCAACACCAAGGACGGGGTGTGGGCCGGCAACGAGTCCGGCATCGCCCGGGTGGAGGTCGCCAGTCCCGCCTAAATTCCCGGGGACATTTTTCCCAAGCCCGAACCCCGGCATCAATGCTTGTGTACGTGCCTCGGCCACCGTGTGGCCGGGGCATTTTTGTGGGTGCGCCCAAAGGCGTCACAACCGGTTGGCGACATTCATGTATTTTTTCGCGTGGGTCGGTGCTCTTATGCAGAGACGGGTGCGGCCGGCCGCCACATCCGTCGCAACGTCACCATCAAGCCATAGGAGAGGATCGACCATGCACAAGTTTGCACCATCCAAGTTATCCAGCCCCTTGATCATCTTTGCTGCCGTCTTTGCGGCCGTGCTCTTCTGGAACGGCCAAACAGCCGCGGCCAGCGACGCCGGCTGGAAGGGCGCCATTGAAGCCATGCCCGCGAACGGGCTCACCGGCCAATGGACTGTGGCGGGGCGCGATTTCACAGCCGATGACGGCACCGAATTCCGGCAGGAAAACGGCGCGTTCGCCGTGGGCGTCTGCGTCGAGGTGGACTATGTCGGCGCGGCCGCACCTTACACGGCCACCAAGATTGCGAGCAAGAACGCTGATGATTGCAGCGGCATGTCCACGCCGGACCCGTCGCCCGATCCCAGTGAAACCCCCAGCCCCGAACCCAGCGGCACGCCCGAGGCGGAACCCAGCGAGACGCCTGAGATGGAGCCTAGCGAGACACCTGAGGCGGAGGGAACGTCCGAGCCGGAGCCGAGCGCCACACCCGGCTCTGACGATGGGCAGGAAATCTACGGGCGTGTCGATGCCATGCCGGCGGACCTCGTCGGCACCTGGACCATCGACGGCGTCGACTATGCTGCGACGGCCGGCACCGAATTCAAGCAGGAAGACGGCGCGTTCGCCGTGGGCGCATGTGTCAAAGTGCATCTGGACAACGCCATACCCGCGACCATCCGCGAGATCGAGACCGAACGGGACTATCGCTGCGGCAGCGACAACAGCGGCGGCGATGACAACAGCGGTGACGACAATAGCGGTGACAACAGCGGCGACACCCGTGGCGAGGCCGAACTGTACGGCGTGGTGCGGAGTCTCCCGGCCGACTTGATCGGCACGTGGGACGTGGGCGGCATGCTCATCGAAGTTGACAGTGCCACCCAATTTGACCAGGAGCACGGCGCGTTTGCCGAGGGCGTCACGGTCAAGGTCCACTTCAGCACCGACGCCGCCGGCGTGCACCACGCCCGCGAAATCGAAACCAAGTTCGCCAACGACGACCACGGCGAGGATGACGACGGCAACGGCGCCATTGACGGCCGCGAAGGCCATGCCTACGGCACCATCGACAGCTTCTCGGCCGGCCTGGTGGGCACGTGGCAGATCGGCGGCATCAACTACAATGCCACCGACAGTGCCCGCTTCTCCCAGGAGGACGGCGCCTTTGATGTCGGTGTCCGGGTGAAGGTTGAGTACTTCCTGGATGCCAACGAGACGCGCACGGTGAAGAAGATCGAGACCACCAGCGATGAAGGCGGGGTGAGCGCACCCGAGCACGCAGTCTTCTTCGGCTTCGTGCGGCAGATGCCCGCGACCGGGCTGGTCGGCGACTGGACCGTCGACAGCGCCGTCTTCTCGGCCGACAGCACGACTCAGTTCAAGGAGAACAACGGTCTGCTGGGCATCGGCGCCTACGTGAAGGTCGAGTACACGGTGGTGGACGGCGTGAGTCACATCCACGAACTGGAGACCCATGTCCCGCCCGGCGCCGGTCCCGATTCCAGCATGGGCGTCATCGATGACAACGGCGGCGGTGTGATCGCTGCGGCCGCCGGGGATGCCACGTGGGTGATCGGCGGCGTGACCTACACCGTGCTGCCGGCCACGCAACTCGACGACCAGGACGGCGCGTTGACCGTGGGCAGCAGTGCGGTGGTCAACAGCTATGTCGCCGCCGACGGCGCACAGGTGGCCACGCGCATTCGCGGCGTCACCGTCACCAACCGGATCTTCCTGCCCGTGGTGACGCGCTAAACCACATTGACATGGGAACGCGAGTCGTGTAGACGTTGAGCCGACTGAAACACGACGCCAGAAAGAATCGGCGGCGACAGAACTCCTGTCGCCGCCGATTCTTTGTTGGACTTCTTCAGTCCACGCCGCCTTAGTCGGGTGAACCGTGGAGTTCCTGGCTGGGATGGTAGAGCAGCAGCGGCATGTCGTAGTTCTGCAGGAGCTTGCCCGCGATGCTGCCGTGCAACAGGCGGTCGAAGCCCTCGCGCGTGGTGGTCATGGCGACGGCGAAGATCGGCTCATCGCTGGGAGCACGGCCTTCGATGGACGCCAGCGGCTCAGCCCGGATGACGGCCAGCACGCGCACCTTGTAGCCCGCGCCGACCAGGGGCGCAGGTCTCGTGCAGGATCCTTCCACGGCGCGAGGAGAAGCGCGGCCCTGCTTGCGCTCGATGGAGTCGTGCTTTTCGCTGCGCCACTGTTCCACCGCTTCGTACATCTGCGGCGCGTCCACTCCGCACAAGTAGGGCTGGGCGGAATGACGATCTCTTCGAACTCCTTGATGGAGCGTGATCACCTTGAGGAAGAACAGAACATAGCTGTCCGGGTCAAAAATGCGCCGGAATGGCAGGCAAAGAATTGTGCGACTCAGCGGTGACGAATCCAGCGGGATCAGAATCGTTGCTTTGTCCATGCGAACCCTCCTGCTTGGACTTTGCCGGCACACCGTCGGTACCGGTCACGCCGTGTGGCGGCGACGGCTTCCTTGCGCTTCAGGTCATAGCGTTGCCAGAACCAGACCAGGGCAATGACGGCGATGCCGGCCAGGTCGGTGGCCAGGTTGGGGAAGAAGCAGAGAAACGTACCAAAGGCAAAGACGAGCCACTCAATCACAGTGGTCTTGCGCAGCAGATAGAACATGGTCGCTGCGGAAAAGGCGATGGTGCCCAGCGTGCCCGGGCGGCAGAGATAGCGCCCACCAAACCACTGCACGTCCACCAGCGGCATGCCCGTGTGTCCCACCGGTGAGAACGGTCATCATGCGGGTAGGCGAAGAGCAGCGGCATGACGTAGAGTAACTTGGCGAATTTGAACGAAGTCCACCCTGTTTTCCATGGATCGGCCCCCGCGATGGCGGCCCCCGCATAGGCCGCCACACAGACCGGCGGCGTGATGTTGCTGTCCTGGCTGAACCAGTAGACGATCATGTGCGCGGCGATGAGCGCCACGCCCAGGTCGGTGAGCGCGGGGACGGCCAACACGGCCACGATCAAATACGCCGCGGTCACCGGGACGCCCATGCCCAGGATCAGCGAGGCCACGCCGATCAACAGGATGGCGATGAAGAGGTTACCGTTGCTCAGGTCGATGATGATGTCGGAGAAGCGTCAAGCCGATGCCGGTGGCGTAGATGGTGCCCACGATCAGGCCGATGACGCCGACGGTCGCGCCGATGACCAATGTGTCGCGGGCGCCCTCAATGGCGGCGTCGTAGCTGCTGCGCAGGACGCGGCGGGTGCTGCGGCCAATGGCCCCGAACAGGCCGCCCTCACGCCGAGCTTGCTGGATGTCGGCCGCGTTGTCGGGCATGGTGTACATGAGCAGCACGCAAGCCACGATGGACCAGAACGCGGCAAACGACGGCGAATAGCCGACCATCATCATGACCACGATGACCAGGAGCGGGATGCTCATGTACCATTCTTTGCGGATGATCTCCATGGCGCGCACGCCCGTGTCGATGCCCTTCAGCCCCTGTCGTTTGGCCTCGAAATGGACCATGGTCAGCACCGACAAGAAGTAGAGGAACGCAGGCACGATGGAGATGAGCACGATGGTGCGGTAGGGAATGTTGGTCAACTCGGCCATGAGAAACGCGCCCGCGCCCATGACCGGGGGCATGAACATGCCGCCGATGGAGGCCGCCGGTTCGATGGCGCCCGCCACGTGGGGCTTGAAACCGGCCCGTTTCATGAGCGGGATGGTGAAGGTGCCGGTGCTCACCGTGTTGGCGATGGCGCTGCCCGAAATGGAGCCGAAGAGCGCCGACGCCACCACCGACACCTTGGCCGGGCCGCCGGTGCTGCGTCCCGCCAAGGCCAGCGGCAGGTCGATGAAAAAGCGGCTCGCCCCCGACTTGCGCAGAAACGCGCCGAAGAAGATGAACAGGATCACGTAGCTCACCAACACGTTGGCCATCACACCGAAGACGCCCTCTTGGTCGTAGTAGAGGATGGTGGCCAGGCGGTCGAAGTCGCGGCCGCGGTGGGCGAAGACCTCCAGCACGGGGATGTCGTAGAGCACATAGCCGAAGCGCATGTAGAGCACAAAAAAGAGACCGATCAAGGTCAGCGACCAGCCGAGCACGCGCCGCGACACCTCCAGCGACAGGATGATGCCGATGACGGCGATGATGTAGTCGGTCTCGTTGTAGGCGCCGCCCCGCTTTTGCAGGCTCTCAAACTGGATGATGTAGTAGCCCACGGCGATGATGGTGAGCACGATCAGCAGCAGATCCACCGGGCTGGGCGCGTGCCGGGGCGAAAAGACGCGCCAGAGTGAGCTGGAGCGGCGTCTGGGTCCAATGCCCAACGCGGCCGGAGCGGGAGATGGCGGGATAGAGGTGGAGCAGAATGAGTAGGAACGTGAGTATGACGCAGCAGGCTTGCGCCAGATACTCGACGCGCTTGTAGTCGATGAGGACGAAGTTGACCAGCCAGCGATGAGACCGCCTCCGTCCAGCCGCTGAAAGTCACCGAACAGACCGGGGATGCGGCTCATAGATGTAGAAGAAGCCTGAAGAGAACGCTCAGAAAAGCCACCGCTTCCGCCCAAAGCGATTAAGCGTGCGCGCTGCCTTTTCCTGTTCAAGGATCAGCCGCAACTGTTCTTGGCTTGGTTCGTCTTCGTCGCCGTCAAGGTTTGCGGCAAGTTGACGAACGGCTGCTCCACGTTGCCGGTCGCTTTGTTCCGCGCGTTAGGCTCCTGTCCGCCTATGGCCTGTCCGCTGCTGCCAAAACAAAAAGCCGGAGGAGGGCGGTGCACCGTCCTCCTCGGCACGATCTACCGACCCAACCGGCTATTCGGTCGGAACCAGATTCTCCGGGATCTCAATCCCGTGCTCCTGCCAGAAGCGATAGGCGCCGGGATGGAGCGGCACGGGGATGCCGGTGATGCCGCCCTCGATGCTCATCTCGCCCGCGGCGGGGTGGGCTTCGCGCATCTGGGCCAGGCCCTCTTCCGAGAAGACCGCGGCCAAGGCGTTGTAGACGAGATCGTCCGGCACGTCCTTGTAGTGCGATCTCAGAGCGGGCAGTCCTGAAGGACGGCACGTTGTCGGCGCGCCCTGCCAGGCGCCGCCGATCAGTTCACGCGGGGTATAGAACGGGTAGATGTCGAAGGTGCCAGCCTTCCTGAGCGGGGTCAGCGTGTCGATGAGCTTGATGTTCGTGAGCTGTGGAGGTCGACCGATGAGTTGTGGAAGGCAGCCAGCACCCAGAAGGCGTCCAGTTGGCCGTCGCCCATGGCGGCCGCAGCCTGGGAATAACCGAGATACTCGATGTTGATCTGATCCCACAGGCCCAGGGATGCGGAGGGTGGTCGGGTTTATAGGCTGCGCCGGAACCGGCGTTGCCCGGCGCGTAAACGCTTGCCGACCAGATCTTCTACATTTTTTCGATGCCGCTGGCTTCGCTCACCACCAGATGCACCACGCCGCCGTAGAGCGCGGCGATGGGGCGCACGTCGGTGTACATGTTCTCGTCTTCAGGCAACTGGCCTTGGGCGCCCAGGTAGACGTCACCGGCGTAGGAGATGCCGTACTGCACGTCGCCGGCGTTGACGCCGCGCAGGTTCGCGCCGGAGCCGCCCGTGCCTTCCGCGGCAATGTCCAGATTCGGATCCGCGTCGGCCATGATCAGCGACATGGCGTTGGCAAAGGTCTGGAACGCGCCGCCCACCGGGCCGCCGCCAAAGGCCTGGCGCACGGTTTCCCCGGACGGTGCGGCGCTTTCCGCCGGGGCGCTTTCTGCCTCGGCTGCACCCGCGTCACCTGCGGCAGGCGCGGCCGGAGCCGCGCCGGGCGAGGCGCACGCGCTGAGCAACAGGGCAAAGCACAAGAGCAAGACGAGCATCAAGCGAGGTTGCTTCTGCATGAGTTGTTCCTCCTGAAGCATGGGTATGTGTTTGTGGGTATTGCGAATGTGGACGGCTCAATGGGAGCCGGACCCCAAAGATGCGGTCTCGTCGGTTACTGCAAACAACGCCGACCAGAGGTGAGGAGCGGTCGGCCGGAACGCGCTGTGTTCTTCCGAAAATGTTGAATGCGACTCGTCCGATCCGGATTCCGCAGGGAAACCCGGAATTTAGGCAAATTTTTGTGGGTGATTTTTGCTGTGAGTTACGATAGGTGGCCCGAGTATAAGACGCCCCCGTTGTCTTGTCAAATTGGGTTTTCCGGAGCGCCGCCGCCGGTGGACGATGACCCACCGATGCCATGCAATGTGGGCAGGCTTATTGACAAACCCGAGCGCATTCCGTAGGGTTGGACACCGGGGAGGTATGCATGAACGCATCCTGGAAAATGAGAGCGTCCGCATGGAGCCGGCGCGTCTGGCAAATTGTCGGCGGCGTCAGCATTCGCGTCAAGGTGCTGGGCATCGTGCTGGGGGTCATCTTCATCCTCAGCGGCTTTGTGATCGTGCAGATGCGCACGGTGTTGACCGACACACTCCTGGGTGAACTGTCGGCCCAAGGGGTTGCCATCGGCGACACCATCGCGCATGAAATCGAAAATATGCAGTTGCTGGACGACGAGGAGGCGCTGAACGCGTATCTTCTGGGCCGGCAGACGCACTACTCGTCGAGCAGCCACAACACACTGGTCCCCTACATCTTCGTGGAAGACGGCGCGAGCGGCCGGATTCTCGGCGGCGCGGGCGCGGTCCCGGACGACGCTGCTGTGCCGGGCGCTGACGGGGCGCTCGTGCATCAACATGACGATGTCGCCACGCGCATTACGCCCACGCTGATCGAGATTGTGGTCCCCGTGCCGGAAAACGACGCCCGGCTGCACATGGCATTGGCCCGCACCAATATCGAGGCCACCGTGCGCGCCGTCACCTGGCAACTGGTGGCCATCACACTGGTCATGGTCGCCATCGGCTTTGCGGCTGCATTCTTCCTCACGTGGATCCTGACGCGCCCGCTCCTGAGCCTGGTCGCCGCGACCCATGACGTGGCCCAGGGCGATCTCACCCGGCGCGTGCCTCATTGGGCAGACGACGAAATCGGCGAACTGTCCGACGCATTCAACCGCATGGTGGAGACGCTGGAACGTGCTGAAACAGCGCGCGCCGCCCAGTTGCGGCTGCGTGCGCGCTATGTCAGCGGTGTGATCTTGGCCCAGGAGAGCGAGCGCCGCCGCATCGCCCGGGAACTCCACGACAGCACCAGCCAGTCGCTGACGTCGCTGCTGGTGGGCTTGCAGAATCTCAAGCAGGCGGTTCCCGACGACGGGATCAACCCCCAGATCGACGAGTTGCGCCACGTGGTGGGCGCCACGCTGGAAGAAGTGCGCGCACTGTCGTGGCGGCTGCGACCCAGCGCACTCGACGACTTGGGGCTGGAAGTGGCGCTGCAGCATCACATCGAAGACTTCCGGCAGCGGTACGGGATTCAGGTGGATTTCGTGGTGCGCGGCCTGGATGATCGGCTGCCGCCGGAGATGGAAACGAGCATCTATCGCATCGTGCAGGAGGGCTTGACCAACGTGGCCCGCTATGCACACGCCGGCCACGCCAGCGTCATCATCAGCCGGCGTCACGGGATGATCCGCGTCATCATCGAGGATGACGGCGTCGGGTTCGATCCGTACACGGCCCAGGCCAACGGCAAGAGCCTGGGGCTGCAGGGCATTCGGGAGCGCGCCGGCCTCTTCGACGGCAGCCTGACCATCGAGTCACAGCCCGGCGGGGGCACGAGTCTCTTCGTCGAGATGCCCTACGACGCGGCAACCGTCGGCGTCATGTCCGCCGATGCCACGCCCGACGGTGCGCCGGTCTGATGCGCGGCGCCGCCTTGTTCACACCACGAAATCAGGTGTTCCATGACTGACGACATCATGCAGATCTTGGTTGTTGACGACCACGCGATTCTGCGTTCCGGGCTGCGGCTGCTCATCGACGCCCAGCCCACGCTCAACGTGGTCGGCGAGGCCGGCAGCGGTGTGGACGCGGTGGCCCAGGCCCGCGCCTTGCAGCCGGACCTCATCCTGCTGGACCTGAGCATGCCCGACGGCGACGGCCTGAGCATCATCGCCACGCTGCGCACCGTCGCGCCCCAGGCGCGCATCCTGATCCTGACCATGCACGACGACACCAGCCATCTGCGCCAGGCTTTGGACGCGGGCGCGTCCGGCTACGTGCTCAAGAATGCGGTGGACCAGGAACTGCTCATGGCCATCCGGGCGGTGCGCCGGGGAGAGACCTACGTCCACTCGGCCATGACCCAGAAGTTGGTCGAGGCGCTGACCCAGCCCGCGACGGCGAATCCGGCCGATCCGTGGGCGGAGCTCTCCGAACGGGAATTCGAGGTGATGAAACTGGTCGCGCTGGGCTACACCAACGCCGAGATTGCCCAGGAGATCCACCTCAGCGTCAAGACGGTGGAGAGCTACCGCTCCCGGGGCCTGGTGAAGCTGGGGCTGGAGACACGCGCCCAGTTGGTCCAATCTGCGCTCCAACACGGCCACTTGGAGTGACCCGCGCGTGGCCCCGCACCCACCGGTGAGCCGGTCACCCGACCAGCCCTGCGTGGGGGAAATCCCGGCACCGTTGGCGAAAAGATGCGGGATTTGCCCGCTACCGACCCTCCTTGAACGGCGCGAAAATAGTGCCATCGACGGTAAGAAATTCGAGTCTCTCAAGGAGAAATAGCGTGTCTAACTTTTTCAAGCAAGAACGGCTGGTCGGGATTGAAGAACCGGCGTTTGTGAAGATGCTCTTCAATGACGTACGTTTTGCGCCGCTGTGGTTGGTCCTGCGGGTGTGGCTGGGCTGGCAGTGGATTGAAGCCAGTCTGCACAAGATCGAAAACCCCGCCTGGGTCCAGACCGGTGACGCCCTCAAGGGCTACTGGAGCGGCGCCGTTGCCATCCCGGATTCGGGACGACCGGCCATCACCTTCGACTGGTATCGCTCGTTCATCCAGTTTCTGCTCGACACCCAGTCGTACACCTGGTTCGCCAAACTGGTGGCCTACGGTGAGTTTGCCATCGGCGTCGCGCTCATCATCGGCGCCTTCGTGGGTATCGCTGCCTTCGCCGGTGCGTTCATGAACTGGAATTTCATGATGGCGGGCTCGGCCAGCAGCAACCCGTGGCTCTTCGTGATTGCCCTGACCCTGATCTTCGCCTGGAAGACGGCCGGCTACATCGGTGCTGACTACTTCCTGCTGCGCTGGCTGGGCACACCGTGGAACCACCAAGAGCTGCAAGCGGCACACCAACGCCCGGCTGTGGGTCACGCCGCCGGCGACGACTAACCGCAACAACGACCGAAGCCAATGCGGGTAACCGCAGCAAATAAAAAAAGTGGGATGCGACTTGAATCGCATCCCACTTTTTTTTTTGTGTTGAAAACCTGTCACGTGTTCGGCAGGTCCGGTCGGCCTTCACCCTGCCCCTTGCATGCGCGCGACCGCGGCGGTCAACTCGGCCAGGTTCTCCCGGATGGCGGCCGCCGGATCGTGCGCCGTCGCAGCCGCCGAAGACGCCCGTCCCCGCCACGAAGAGATCGACGCCCGCCGCGGCCGCCGCTGATGGTCGCCGCGTTGATGCCGCCGTCCACACCGATGGCGAAGTCCAGGCCCGACTCGGCCCGGTGCGCCGCCAACGTGCGCGCCTTCTCCAGCACCACCGGGTTGAAGGCCTGGCCGCCGAAACCGGGCGCGACCGCCAACAGCAGGAGCAGATCGATCTGCGCCAGCAACGACACGATCGGCTCCAGCGGCCGCTCCGGGTTGACGCCCACGCCTACGTCACGCCGGCGGCGCGGATGCGCGATGGTGGCGGCGAGATCCGGCGTGGTGTCCTCCTGCACGATGATCAGGTCGGCGTTGGTGAAGAGCGGCACGCTGCGGTCGGCGTCGCACACTTCAAGATGCGCGTGGAGCGGCAGCGTGGTCACCCGGCGCAGATCGTCGATGTTCTTGGGACTGAAGGCGAAGTTGTCCACGTAGCGCCCGTCCATCACGTCCACATGGATGGAGTGCGCCCCGGCCGCCTGAACCGCAGCCACCGCCGCGCCCAGATTGGCGGTGTCCGCCGCCAAGATGGACGGGCTCATGTGGAGCGGGCGTGGGGCTGCCATGCTCACTCCTGCGCGGCCACGTGGCGCACGGTGGCGTGGATCAGGTCGCGCAGCGGCGGGTAGGTGTCGATGTACTGCTGCACGTAGAACTTGTACGCTTCGTGGGCTTCCGGGTTGGGCCGGATCTGGTCGCGCACGTGGACCATCCGGCCCGCGGCCGTGGGCACATCCGGGTAGAGGCCCGCGCCCACCGCGGCCAGGATGGCCGAACCCAGCGCGGGCGCGTCGGGCACCTCGGTCAAGGTGATGGGCACGCCGCTCACGTCGGCGTGGATCTGCATCCACAGCTTGCTCTTGGTCGGCCCGCCCGCCCCCACCATCTCCTGGACCGCGTAGCCGTTGGCGCGCATGACGCTGAGGATGTGCTCGGTGCCGTAGGCAATGCCCTCCAGGATGGCGCGGAAGACGTGGCCGCTGGTGTGCTTGAGCGAGAAGCCGCGCATGATGCCGCGCGCCTCCGGGTCCACGTAGGGGGTGCGGTTGCCCTGCCAATAGTCGAGCACGATGAGTCCTTCGGACCCGATGGGCACGTTCGCCGCCTTCTCGTTGAGGATGGCGTAGGTATCCACGCCCCGGTCCAACGCCGCGGCGGCCTCGTTCCCGCAGAAGTTGTCCCGGAACCATTTGACCACCGAGCCGGTGGAAACTTGGCCGCCTTCCACGGTGAACTGGCCGGGCAGCAGCCCGTCGGGATAGGTGCCGAAGATGCCCTTGGCGTGGAAGCCCGCGGCCGACTGGCCCAGCATGAGGTGGGACGAGCCGGTGATGAAGGCCATCTTGCCCGGCGCCACCACGTTGAGGCCGAACATGGCCACGAACGCGTCCGCGCCGCCTTCGGCCACGGGGATGCCCGCGGGCAGGCCCAGGTCCGCGGCCACGTCGGCGCGCAGCGTGCCCGCGACCACGCCCATGTCCAGCACCGTGGGCGGGAACTTGGCGATGAGGTCGTCCAGACCGATGGCCGCGTAGAAATCCTCGGGCCAGCCGCCTTGGCTGCGGTCGTAGTACCAGCGCGCGCTGGTGTTGTTGATGCTGGCCACCCACTCGCCGGTCAGCCGCTGGGTGAGCCAATCCTGGAACTCGCCGATGTAGCGGGCCTTGGCGTAGGTCTCCGGCTCGCGCTCCTTGAGCCAGAGCGCCTTGCACGGCATCCACTCGGCGGAGACGTTGCCGAAGCCGTTGTACTTGAGCGCGGGATGGCCGGTGGCGGCGATGCGGTTGGCCTGGTCCGCGGCGCGCACGTCCATCCAGATGATGGCCGGGCGCAAGGGCTGGAAGTCCGCGTCCATGGCCACCACGGTGCAGCAGGTGGTGTCCGCGCTCAGGCCCACGATCTCCGCGGGCGCGACGCCGCTGTCGGCCAGTGCCTGGTGCACGGCGGTGACCAGCGCCGCCCACCACTCGTCGGGCTGCTGCTCGGCCCAGCCCGGCCGTGGGTGGTAGAGCGGATAGGCGCACGAGCGGAAGATCACCGGCGCGCCCGTCAGCGTGAAGATGCCGACGCGCGCGCTCTCGGTGCCGAAGTCAATTCCCATCACATACGGGCCTTGGGCCATGGCGAGTCTCCTTCAGGGAGAAAAGGGCGGGAGCCACAGATGGACACGGATGAACACAGATAAAAACAAATCGAAATCCGTTGTTCTGCTTTTACCATCTGTGTTTATCTGTGTCCATCTGTGGCTAGATTTTGTTGCGCTGCCTCTTCAGCGGACAATGGCAATGAGGTCGTCGATGCTGTTGACTTGGTGGCGCTCCTGCACCCAGCGGCTGCCGATGCGGATGGCCAGGCGCTCGGCCACGGCGCGTTGGGCCGGATCCTCGATGCTGGAGATGTCCCAGACGCTGACGATGCCCATCATGCGGCGCAGCATCTTGCAGCCGCCGTAGCCGCCACGTCGCGCAGAATGTTCTGGATGTAGCCGCGCGGAAGCGGGCGAAGTCGACATCGCCGCCGGGGTAGTCCCAGTAGGTCGTGCGGCGCCAGTTCGCCCGGTTGTTATCGCGCCAGAGCGCGTCGAACTTGGCGGCGAATTGGGTCCAGATGTCCCGCACCAGCCTGAGCAGATAGTCCTGGTACTCGGCGCGCGCGTCGGGGTCGGGCGTGTGGGCGAAGTGGGAGAGATGGTTGAGGACCAGATTCTCCAGCACCGCACCCACGTCGAAGCCCATGGGGCCGTAGAAGGCGAACTCGGGGTCGATGACCTTGGTCGCCGCGCCGTTGGCCATGATGCTGCCGGTGTGCAGGTCGCTGTGGATGAGCGCCTGGCCGTGGGTCATGTAGCCCGCTTTCATCTCGGCGATGGCGATTTTGAGCGGACCGTTGCGCCGCACCGCAGCCACTTCGTCGTCCAGCAACGGGTTCCAGTTGTTCTCGGGCGATTCCATGAAGGGGTTGGTGAAGACGAAATCTTCCTGGATCTTGCAGAGGTGGGGGTTGATGAACTGGGCCTGCAATTCCTTCTTCTCCACGCCGGTCAGATAGAGGTCCGACGTGTAGAAGAGGGTGTTGGCCATGAAGGTGGAGATGTGGTCGGCGAAGTGGGGGAAGCGCGTTCCCGGTTGACCAGCGGTTTGCGCATGACCTCCAGGTCGGCCAGGTTCTCCATGACCACCAGCGACATGACGTCGTCGGCGTGGTAGACGGTGGGCACCAGGCCGGGGGCCAGTTCGTTGTGCTTGCGCAGGGCCTGGGTCTCGAAGCGCATGCGTTCCCGGGTCAGCGGCCACGAGTCGCCGGCGACGCGCAGGTAGGGCAGCGCCTGCTTGAGCACCACCGACTGGCCGGGGTCGTCCGCGTTCTCCACGATGAAGACCAGGTTGAGGTTGCCGTCGCCCACCTCGCGGGCACGCAAGTCGGCGTGCGATCCAGCACGCCGTCCAGGCCGCGCAGGTATTGATGACGGTGCTTGTCAAGGGCTTGTGGGTCACCTGAGCGAGTCCGTGTTTGGTGCGGTTATGTGCTGTTCAGAGGCTCTTCTGCATAGTCAGAATGCGCCTTGAGGTCATCGATCTTGCTTGCAGACGTCAAAATGATCTCGTCAGCGAGTAGTGGCTAGATTCGCGGATGCCTTTGACACACGCCAGTCGATCTCGGGATAGGCCTTGTCCAACTCCTGCTCGATAAGGTTGAGGTTGCCGTCGCCCACCTCGCGGGCGCGCAAGTCGGCATCGCGATCCAGCACGCCGTCCAGGCTATCAACGCCGCGCAGATAGTTGATGACGGTGCTTTGGTCAAGGGCTTGGTAGGTCATGAGCGGAGTCCGTGTGGGTGGCGGCCGGTATTGTGATCGTACTCTCGATCAGACATAGATTGCGTCTCGATCGATTCGTTGCCGTAAGAGGGGGTTGAGATATTTGGTGTAGCGAATCAAGTCGACAGGCGCGACAAGCAAATCTTCCAGTTCATCTTTCACATGAACCATGAGAAAGGCATCAGGTGGCATTTCGACAACAATATCGATATCGCTGGAGTCAGTCGCCTCATCTCTTGCCGTCGAGCCAAATATGCCGAGCCGGCTGATGGCATACTTGGCTGTGAGTTCGCCTTTGTGGCTTCTGAGAGTTTGGAGCACGTCGTCGCGTTTCATTGCGACAAAACTCCTTCCACGCGTTCTGCGTGAACTTGCCCGGTCTTTGGTGCCAAACCTACCTGGACATCGTTTGCGATGGTTGCTTTACATGGTACCAAAATCATGCGGCAAAGAAAACCGGCGATCTTGATCAGGGTGTATCACGGATTGGGGGCAGATTTCCGTTTAGTTCGCACGCCCTCGTGCGAACTGGAATAGACTCGGCTTTGGCAAAGAGGTTCGCACGAGGGCGTGCGAACTAAACAGGCAGCGCGTCATCGCCCCCAAATTGGGACAGACCCTCTTGATCAGATCAGCGCGCGCGTGCGTTGGCGAAACAGCACTCCGCCGATTACGGCCACCAGCGCGATCACCAGCACGCCTTCCACGCCGAACGAGGTGAGCCAGATCGTGTTCGGCTCCAGGATGACGAAGCCCGCGCCGCCCAGACCGGCCAGCAACGTGTTGGCCACCGTGTTGCCCGACCAGTGCATGAGCACGGCAGGCCAGACCGAGCCGGTGCGCAGGCGGATTTCGCCGTAGAGCACGGAGAAGATGATCGTGCCCAGGACGAAGCGGGGCAGCAGCGTGATGGTCGGCTCATCCGTGTGGGCCCAGAGTTCACGCATGTAGGGGAAGTGCCAGGAGGCCCAGATCACGCCGATGGCAGTGTACCCCGGCAGCCGGTCGTTGAGGCGAAAGACGCTGGGCGTGAGATAGCCGCGCCAGCCCACTTCCTCGAAGATGGCGAAGACGAAGTAGATCACGGCCAGCGGTAGCATGGCGCCGATGAACGCGGGCACGGTGAAGGCGTCCGCCAGGGCAATGAGGCCCGTGACGAGTCCCAGGGCCAGGATCACGACGATGATGACGGGATGCACCAGAAGGCTGAGCAGATACCAGCGGCCGTTGCCGCGCAGACGGGGCCGCCAGCCCATGTCGACCCGGTCGCGCAGGCCGTAGCGCATGATCAGCGCCGACAGAATGGGCGCGATGCCCCAGAGCAGGAAGCCCGGCCCCGGCGCGGTGGGGCTGCCGCCCAGGACGGGTCCCAGCCAGGCGAAGACGTTGACCAGCAGGGCGAAGATCAGAATGCGCAGCAGAATCTGCCGTTGTGTCGGTTGCATGATGTGTTCCTCCGTCATCGTGGTGGCGGCTGTTGCATCTATGTCAGCCATTTTGTTTATTCGGCAAAGAAGTCTCGCACAGCGGCGATACTGGCTGCCGGATTCTCGCTGAACATCTCGTGGCCGGCGTCGGGAATGACGACCAACTCCGCCTGGGAGAAGAGACCCATCTGGCTGCGTTGGAACTCCGCGCCGATGAAGCTGTTGCATTCCGAGGCCAGGAAGAGCACGTCGCCCGTAAAACGGTCCGCATTGGCGGCAATTGTAGACAGATCGGCGGCGGGGCCGAAGAGCGTGTTGTAGGCCGTTGTCCCGAAGCGACTGGGCGGCGCCGGGACGCCGGGCGCGACCGGGCCGATGTCGGCGCCGGCACAACGATACCCTGTCGCGGCCGTGTTGACAAAGTCGGCCGACATGGTGCCGTAAATGTAGTCCATCTGCGCGCCGTTATCCGGCCCGTCCACCCGGAGACGATTCGAAGATGGTGGGGACCAGTCGCCGGTAGTAGCGCAGACTCCGCGCCGCCGCTTGGTGCTCCTGGAAACGGGCCAGCTCGGCGTTGTCCAGCGCGCCCGGTTCGGCCAGCACCGCCTGTGCCACCCGCTCGGGATGCTGCCCTACGTAGGCCGCAGCCAGCATCGCGCCCCACGAGTGGCCGATGAGCCGCACCGGCGCGCCTTGCCCGTAGTGGGTGACCATGCGATGCAGGTCGTCGATGGACGATTGCAGCGTCAGTTCCTCGGCCGCCACCCGGGGCGAGAGTCCCGCGCCGCGCTGGTCGTAGAAGACCACGTGGTACGCATCGGCCAGCGCGTGGAGGTTGAGCAAGTAGCCGTAGTCGCCGCCGGGGCCGCCGTGCACCACGATGACGACCGGCGCAGCGGGGTCGCCGAAGGTCTCGGCGTGGAAGGTCACCCCGTCGATGGTGACGTGGGGCAGCGTCGGGTCGTCGACCACCGTCGCGGGGACGCTGTAGCTGCCGCGCGTGGCAATGACCAGGCCGAGCGCAGTGGCGATCACGAGCGCGAGCGCTGCCGACAGGGCCAGCCCAAGCACCTTGAGCGTGCGTTTCATCGTCTTCATGGCGCCGCCTCCGGGGTCGAGCCGCCGGCAGGTGATGCCGACCGCCGCCCGTCGAGGAGCATCGATCCGTACTTCACGAGTTCCGCCAGGATGAGGCTGAGGATGGCGATGTTGGCCGTGCAGAAGGGCGTCAGTTCCTCCAGGAAGACCGACCCGGCCGCGGCCAACACGCCAAAGACCAACACGCCGTAGGCGTTGCGCGCGGCTCGCCATGCGGCGTATCGTTCCCGGTCTGTGGCCGGCGGGACTGTGCCCGCGCCCACGGCCAACACCGCCTGCAACACGATCTGTGCGCCGATGATCAGGGCCACGGTGCTCAGCACCAACATGCCGTAGCCGGCGGGGATGGTGTCGGTGGCCAGGGCAATGGGACGCATGGGCCACATGTTGGCCACGTAGTAGGCGCCGGCGCTGCCGATGATGACCAGCGAGAGGGCCGCGCTTTTCTGCCGCCAGGACGTGTGTCCGCCTTCCTGCGGGTAAGACGTTGTCGATTGTGCCATGATTTCCCCCATTCTACTCACGTTGTCAATGTTGTGGCGACGGACCACCGCATGACGAGTGCATCTCAATTCCAGGGCAAGGGTTCGTTTGGTTCGCACGCCCTCGTGCGAACGGCGCAATAGCCCCGGCTTTGGCAAAGCGGCTCGCACGAGGGCGTGCGAACTAAACAGGCTACGCGCGTCGTTGCCCCAAAATTAAGATAGTCCGTCGCCCGACGTTCCTGTTCACACTCGCGCAAAAGCCAGGTTGCGGGGGGAACCTGGCTTTTGCGCGGGATCTATTGCTGATGACGTCAGGCCGCAGCACCCTGGCCGGATGCGTAGGCATCGACGGCCGTGGCCGCACCGGCGGGCTTGCGCAGCAGGGCAATGCCCAGCCAGGCGAACCAGACGATCTGGGTCAGACCGAAGACCATGCCGCCGATCTCGCCCACGGCCGGGACCACCGTCGCCAGGCCGGCCGCGCCCACCACGAAGCCGAAGTAGCTGAAGAGCTTGGGCAGGCCGCCGTTGCGCAGGGCCGCCACGCTCAGCAGGGTGACCCAGAGGCCGCCCACCACTTCCACGCCGCCGCCCAGTCCGGTGAAGACGGCTTCGATGGCCAGCCAGACGGTGGCCGCCTGGGCCGGATCGGTGGCATGCAGCGCGACGACCGTCGCCATGCCGATGTTGTAGATCATGCCGCTGGCAATCACCAGTCCGGCCCAGATGACGCCGAAGGCCGTTGCCGTGCGGGCCAGGGCCGAGACGTCGCCCCGCAGCCGCTCGTGCAGCGCCAGGGTCAAGACCACCAGGACCGCGCCCCAGGCCACGTAGACGATCAGGTGGAGCGCGGTGAGCACGCTCTGATTGGCGGCCATGGCCGCCACACGTGCCACCGGGTCGGCGATCTCGGTCACGTTGACCACGGCCATGAAGCCGACGATGCCGATGATGTAGGCCAACGCCTCGTACAGCGCCGCCGCGCCGCCCCACTTCTGTAACTGTGTCATGTTGAATGTCCCTTTCTGTTGCATGGTGCCTCTCCTTGTGAATGAAAAATAACTTTGAGCAACGTATCAGCCGGGCCGCCTTTGAGCAGGAAGTGATCGGCGCCGGCGGCCAGGGCCGCGTCACGGTGACCGGCGTGCATGGTCAGCACGATGATGCGGATGCCGGGGCGCAACTGCTTGATGCGGCGCGTGGCGGCGATGCCGTCCAGCCGGGGCATCTGCACGTCCATGAGCACGACGTCCACTTCGTCACCATCCACTTGCGTCGCCAGGTCGACTGCTGCTTGGCCGTCGCCGGCGTGGAGGACGCTGACCGGATGCGGTCCCGTCTCCAGCAGGGCGACGGTGGCGGCACGGGTGGCCGCGTTGTCGTCGGCGATCAGCAGGCAGATGGGCGTGGGTGCGTCGTTCATCATGCCGTCCATGG
>JAWKOK010000013.1:0-107828 GCA_041391205.1 Caldilineaceae bacterium | reverse complement strand
GGACGGGCGCGCCGTGGACGGCTGGTCCGCGGACACGGCGCCCAACGGCGTGACGCTGTTGACCGAGCCCGACACGCGGCCGCCGGTCCCGCCGGACGGCGCGTTCCGACCCGGCGAGTTGATCCAGACGACCGCATGGGTGCGCGTGCGCCGCTCGCCGGGCATCACCGACAAGCCGGACGACGACACCGTGGGCGACTTCGTGCCCAAGATGACGCTGGTGGTGTTGGACGGCCCGCGTGAGGCCGACGGCTTGACGTGGTGGTACGTGGGCGGCATCTCGTTGACGGTCGGCGAGCTGCGCGGCTGGGTGGCCCAGACCGCGCCTTCGGGTGTGGTGCTCTTGCAGCGCGCCCCCGATCTGCCGGGGACGGCGATTCCATCGGCGCGCTACCTGGGCGCGCCCTTCCGAGGACGCTACGGCATCTCCCAACTGTGGGGCGAGCATCCCGAGATCTACCGCCAGTTCTCCTACGACGGCGTGCCGCTCCAGGGCCACAACGGCGTCGACTTTTTGACCCCCACCGGCGTCGAACTCCTGGCCGTGGACGACGGTGTAGTCGGCGACGCCGTCTACAACGACCCCAGCGGGTTCGGCCACTACGTCAAACTGGTGCACGACTGGGGCGAGTCCCTCTACGCCCACATGCAGAGCATCCGGGTGACGCCGGGCGCGCAAGTGCGGCGCGGCCAACTGTTGGGTTTTTCCGACAACACGGGCTTCAGCGGCGGGCCGCATCTGCACTTCTCGCTGCGCATCAACCCGTACGACCGCACCGACGGCTGGGGCGGCTTCAGCGATCCGCTGCCTTATCTCAACCCGGACGATTACATCCTGCCCGCGTACATCTTCCCGCCTGCAGCGGGCGCGCCGGCCTTTGACGTGGCCATGGCCCCGCGTCGTCCTGTCGGTCCCGGCATGGCGCCCGACCAGCCCGGTGTGCGCCGTCCGTAGCGCACGCGCGACGTCCAAATTGAACGAGTCTCTGCCCCCCAGGGCGATGCAACCTTGGCCGGCCGCGCAAGTGCGGCGGAGCGGGGCCTGTGCTATAATCCGTGCGATGTGCGACGTTAGAGGATCTCACCGCAACCGACCGGCGTTTTAGCATATGGGCGCTCCCTTGTTTGACTCCGACTACATCTTTGGCATCTACGAACCCGGCGGCGAACAGATCATGCTGGACGCCGGCCGCCCGGGATGGGTCGTCTTCAGCGAGGCCATCGGCCACGACCCGGACGACCGCACCGGCGTGGACTTCACGCCCTTCAGCGACCAGGGCCTGGGCGTGATCTGCCGGTTGAACAACGGCTACGAACCCGACGGCACCATTCCCCATTCTTCCCAATACGAGCAATTCGCCCGGCGCGTGGCCAACTTCGTCGCCACCAGCCGTGGCTGCAAGATCTGGGTCATCGGCAACGAGATGAACTACGCAGCCGAACGCCCCGGCATCGTGGTCGACTGGTCGCGGCACAAGACGCACCGGGACGGTCCGCCCGAGGAGGCCGACCCTTTTCGGCGCGGCGTGGCCGTCCGTTTCAACGCCCTGCCCGACAACTCCACCGAGATTCGCACCACGCGCGGCGCCATCGTCAGCCCCGGCGAGGTGATCACGCCCGAGCTCTACGTGCGCTGCTATCGCCTCTGCCGCGACGCCATCCACCGGCTGCCCGGCCACGAAGATGACCTGGTGCTCGTGGGCGCGGTGGCTCCGTGGAACTCCCAGACCATCTACAGCTCCAACCCCAACGGCGACTGGATCCAGTACTTCCGGGACATCCTCGAATCGCTGGGGCCGGATCAGTGCGACGGCATCACCCTGCACGCGTTCACGCGCGGCGCTGACCCGAGCCTCATCACCGATGAACAGCGGCTGGCTGTGCCCTTCCAGAACCACCACGCCGGCTTCCGCACCTATTTGGACTTCATGAACGCCGTCCCCCAGGCCATGCGCCGGCTGCCCGTTTTCATCACGGAAACGGATCAGACCGAGCCTTGGTCCAATCGGGCCACGGGCTGGGTGCAGCAGGCCTATGCCGAGATCAACGGCTGGAACGAGCAGCCCGGCAACCAGAAGATCTGTGCGCTGGTGCTCTACCGCTGGCCGCGCACCGACATGTGGTACATCGAAGGCAAGCAGGCCGTCATCGACGACTTCCGCTCGGCGCTGCAGCGGGACTATCGCTGGCGCAGCGCCACGCCGCCGGCGGAGACGCCCAAGCCGCGCAAGAAGCCGGCCCAGCCGCCGCCGCCCTACCGCATCGAATGGGTCAACGACCGAGTGCCCGGCCGTCTGCGTGCGGGCGACGTGGTCACCATCACGCTGGAGTTGCGCAACCGCGGTAGCCGGGTCTGGTCCTGGGGCGGCGGCAACCCGTTCCGGCTGGGCTATCACTACTACCGCAACCGGCGCCGGCTGGACGTACCCGCCGATCTGCTGCTGCGCACCGACGTGCCTCAGGATGTCGCGCCCGGCGAAAGCGTGACCATCCAGGCCAACGTGGCCTTGCCCGCGGAAGCGGGCAACTACACCATCGAGTTCGACCTGATCCAGGAAGGCGTCACCTGGTTCAAGGAGCAAGGCTCGCCGGTGTTGACCCGCTGGCTCACCGTGGAGCCGGCCGCGGACGGCGCGCCCGCGCGCAACGGTGCAGCCGAAACGTTGCCCGTGCCCCTCTTCAAGGACGTGGTGACGCAGTTGCCCCGCAGCGGCGCCGGTTACGCCCGCCGCAGCATGGACCGCATCAAGTATTTGGTCATCAGCCACACCGGCGGCAAGGCCTACATCGGGCTGGACAAGATTGCGCAGACCCACATCGGCCGCGGCTACCCCGGCATCGTCTACGACTACGTCATCGACCCGGGCGGCCAAATCTACAAGGTCACCGAGGTGGAGGACGTGGCGGAGCCCGGCCAGACGTGGTCGGTGGCAGGCGTGAACATCTGTCTGACCGGCGACTTCCGCAAAGCACCGCCGCCGCTGACCCAGCTCGAAGCTACGTCGCGCCTCTGCGCCTGGCTGGCGCGCAACCTCAGCCTGGGGCCGGACGCCATCGTCGGCCTGGGCGAACTGACCCGCTCCGGCAGCCCGGGGCGCACCTTCTACAAGGACGTGCAGTGGGGTGAGAATCTGCGGCGGCAGGTGCGCCTGCATCTGGCCGTGTTGCACAGCGGCGCGGCCCAGGTCATGAGCGACACGCAGCAGGCCGAGTTTGAGGCGCTGGAGCAGGTGCGTGACGACCTCACGGCGCAGTTGGCAACCTTGAAGGAAGAGCACGGTCGCCAGACGTCTATGGTGCGTCACCTGCAGGCCGAGCTGGTGGAAGCCAACCAGCAACTGACCACCTGGCGCGAAAGTCCCGACAACCGGCCGCCCATGCAGAACGTGGTGCAGCGCCTGCCGCGCGATCCGCGGCGCTACGTGCTGCGCCGCCCGGACGACGTGCGCTACGTGGTCATCAACCACACGGGCGCCGCGCCCGGCGTGCCGCTCACCCGGCTGGCCGAGGGGCACATGCCCGACTGGCCCGGCCTGCTCTACGATTTCGTCATCGACCAGCACGGTTCGATCTTGCAGACCCAGCCCCTGGACGAAGTCGTGGACACGGCGCTGCCGTACCTGGCGGAGGCGGTCAACATCGCCTTTTCCGGCGTCTTTGACGAGCAGACGCCGCCGGACATTCAGATCCATGCCGCGGGCCGTCTCATCGCCTGGCTCCAGGCCGAGTTCCCCAATCTGACCCTGGAGAGCGTGCGCGGTCTCAGCGAGTTTGTGGAGACGACGTCGCCCGGGCGGCAGTGGCTGGAGGGCGCGGTCTGGAAAGAGGCGCTGGTTGCGGCCGTGCGACGGGCCAGCGGCCACGTGGACCCGTCCCAGGCGGAGGAGGAATTGCGCGCCGCACTGGCGGAGCGTGACCGGCAGATGTTGGTGCTGCAACACAATCTGGACACGGTGGAGAGCCAGCGCCGGCGGTTGGTGGATGACGCCGAGGATCTGCGCACGCAGTTGGCAGCCAAGGCGGTCGCGCCCACGCCCTTTGTGGTGCCCAAGCCGTCCATGCGCAACACGGCCGACAGCCTGCCCCGCCATCCCACGCTGCGCTTTGAGCGGCGACCGCTGAACCAGATCACCCACATCGCCGTCCACCACACGGCCACGTTGCCCACCATCGGTCCCGAACGAATCGCCGAGTTGCACGTGGCGCCCGATGTCAGCCGGGGCAAAGAGGCGTGGCCCGGCATCGGCTATCACTTCTTCATCCACGCGGACGGCGCGATCGAGCAGACCAACGCGCTGGAGACGGTGAGCTATCACGTCTTCCAGCACGACACTTACAGCGTCGGCGTCGTATTTGCGGGCAGCTTCATGAACGGCAAGGTGCCCACGAGCGCCCAGTTGCGGGCCGGCGCGCATCTGATTGCGTGGCTCATGCAGGAACTGAAGGTGCCCCTGGCGCGGGTGTGGGGCCACCGTGATTTCGCTGACAACGTGACCGTCTGCCCCGGCAGCGAGTGGATTGGCGGCGCGCGTTGGCGCGATCTGCTCTTCCAGCGCGTCGAGGAGATTCGCAACGGCGTGGGCATCAAGAGCCTGCGCCACTACATGCTTTTCTGGCAGCGCGTCTATCCCGGTCCGCTGGCGCGCCAGGATTTTATCAACGCCGTGGGCTATGTGGCCCGCTTCCGTCCCACCATCGGCTTCAGCGCCGACGATGCGCGCCACGCCGAATACGTGACCATCGTGGGCGGTGAGGCGGGCGTCAGCCTGGAGACGGAGCAGGCCTTGCGCGCCGCCGGCTGCAAAGTCGAGCGCATCGCCGGGCGCAACGAGGACGAGACCGGGCGTATGCTGGCGGAGCTGGTGCGTTTGGGCCGGCGCTTCCGCACATTCGAGGTGGATTTCTGATGGCTGCCCAGCGCCACGATCTCTTCACGCCGGCCAGCGATCTGGGGTCGGCCTATCCCGTCACGCTGCCCGCGTTTGAGGGGCCGCTGGACCTGCTGCTCCACCTGATCGAGCGCGAGGAACTGGACATCAGCGAGATCAGCCTGATGGCCGTGACCGACCAGTATTTGCAGACCATTGATCTGTTGGAAGAGATCGAGCCGGGGGCGCTGGCCGACTTTCTGGTGGTGGCCTCACGCCTGCTCTACATCAAGTCGCGCGCGCTCTTGCCCAAGCCGGCCCCGCCCGATGACGAGGACGAGGAGGACGCCGGCGACGCACTGGTGCGCCAACTCATCGAGTACCGTCAGTTCAAAGAAGTGGCCGCGCAGTTGCGTCAACGCGAGGACGAAGGCCTGCGCGTCTACGTGCGCACCGCGCCCCGCCCCGAGTTGGAGCGCCGCCTGGATCTCTCCGACTTGGACCTCGACGTGTTGCAGCGTGCCCTCCGGCGCGCCCTGGAGCGCATCCCGGACGATCCGCCGCTGCCCCGGGTGAAGTCGTACGAGATCACCGTGGCCGAACAGATCGAGAACGTGCGCAGCTATGTGGAGAGCGTGCAGCGCCGCAATTCAGACGGCGCGGGGCTGGTGCCGTTCGTGGATCTGCTCAGCCGTCAGGCGACGCGGCTGGAGGTCATCGTCACATTCCTGGCCGTGCTCGAACTGGTCAAGCAGCGCGAACTGGAGTCCATCCAGGAGCGCACGTTTGGGGAGATCATGCTGGCGCCGGGTACTCCCGCGGAGGCGGCCCAAGACGGCGGTGCGCCCGGTGACGATGCAGACGCGGACTCTGCGGAGGACGCGGTTGTGCACTCCCCAAACTCGGATGTGGACCCAGACTGACGGCGCGGCGAGATCCTGAGTTGCGTAGGTCCGGCAACCTGCCGGACGATCTGGTTGACCAGAGACGTCACGCTGGTAGCGATGACCTACAAGACTCATGTTCCCTTAGCGTCTTCGGTCTAGACTGACCCTCGAATGTAAAGTCGCTGAGGCGACTTGTCGCTGTGAGCGCCGGTTTCCAGCCGCAGTAAGCCGGTGATTCGCCGAGCGTCAAGTGATGGGGATGCGGACACGTGCGCACGTGGGCGTGCGCACTCAACTTTACCGCCATAGTACTGGAGATTCGTCGAGCGTCCAAGTGATGGGGATGCGGATACGTGCGCACGTGGGCGTGCGCACTTAACCGCCGATTCACACTTGGCATCGCTACCGCCGCACGGCGTCGTCCGCGTAGCAACAACCGCAATCCCGAACAGCCCGGCCCCGCCCACACTCACCACGCCGATGAGCATCAACAGCCGCGGATCGTCACCCGCCACGGCCTGCAGCGCGGCCGGGTCCACATTGAAGCCGCTGGAGACCACCGTCACCGTGGGCAGCGGCGTCCATGTGGGCGTGAAGGTCGGCGACGGCGACGGCGTGAACGTGGGCGTCGCCGTCGGTGTGGGTGACGCTGTCGCCGTGGCCGTGGGCAGCGGCGTGGGGCTGGCCGTCGGCACGGGTGTGTCCGTGGGCAGAGGCGGCGGCAATGACCACGGGCGCCGGCGTGGGCGTATCCGTGGGCGGCGGCGCGGCCGGCGGGCGCACTCTCGTCCGGATAGAGCGCCAGGGCATCAATGAAGATCAGGTTGTCGCCCGTGGATTGGGGGTGGTCGACCAGGAAGAAGACCGTCATCGTGTCGCTGACGGCCGGGCCCTCACGTCGATGTTGACGTCGGGCGGCGGGTAGTTGAGGATGCGGGCCGGTCCCCAATGCATGGGTCCCCAGACCACCGTGGGCGCGTTGGGGTCGGTGCCCCCGGTGGGATCGATGCCCAGTTGGCGTCCGAAGGTGTCCGGAGCATTGGGTGCGCCCCAGCTAATGCTTGCCCGGTAGCCGCGCCGGGCGTGACGTTGACCTGGGTATAGATGGCGACCTTGAAGGTGCCGCCGATGCTGCGGACCATCAGGCTGGGCGGACCGTAGAATGTGTCCGTATGCTGGCTGAATTCGGGATCGCCGCTGAGGACGACTTCGGTCCAGCCGTTGGGAATCTCGCGCGGCGGGCTGCCGCGGAAGGAGTCGAAGTCGCAGACCTCGCGTGGAATCACGTTGGGCGGGTTGCACGGCTCCGACGCCGTTGCTGCGCGTGCAGGATGGCGAGCAGCGCGAGCACGAGATGGCGCCGGTCCGTGACAGGCGGCGAAGGTGATGTGAACTGGCAAACATGCCAATGGTATACGCCGTACGACCGGGGACAAAATTCAGCGGGTGCCACCGACTCCTTCCGCAGTCGCGCACCAATGGGGGCAGACTTCCCGGAAGCCATCACGGGATCCGCCGTGGAACGAGTTCACACAGCCGGGAAGTCTGCCCCAAATCCGCTGACACACTCCGCAAAATGCGTTGTTTGACATCATTCACAAATTGGGCGAAACTTGGATCATTGAGAACTGTTGACGACGGCCATGGTGCAACCGCCATGGCCGTCCTTGTGTAAACACGACGGCGCGCTGCCTGCTTCCCTTCTTTCACCGCATTTGTCTCAGGCCTTGCGCGTGTACGGTCAACGTTTGTTCGACCACCCAGCAGATCGGTCTTGGAGTGTAGTGTGATCGTCTATTGTCCGACAAGTGGTTTTCGGGCTGCTGCCGGGCGTCGTCCACTTCGGTGTCCAATCACTTCTGAGCCTCTGGAATACACGGACCTCCCACCGTTTGATCCGGGCAGATCGATCCGCACCTGCCCGGGCACTGGCGCTATCTTGCCATGCTGCCGGTAGTCGCTCCGGGACGTGAGTTGATCACCTTGGGCGAGGGGTGGACGCCTCTGTTGGGAGACGTTTGGGACGGCCGCGCGATCTTCTGGAAAATGGATGCGTTCATGCCCACGAGGGAGCTACAAAGACCGGGGCGTGAGCGTGATGGTCAACTGGCTGGCCGGCCTGGACGTGGAGGTGGTGGTCGATGACTCCAGCGGCAACGCCGGAGCCAGTCTGGCATGTTATGCGGCGCGCGCCGGCATGGAGGCGTGGATCTACGTGCCCGAAAGCGCGCCCATGCCCAAGCGGGCGCAAGTGGCCATCTACGGCGCCGATCTGATCGAGGTGCCGGGTCCGCGTCAAAATGCCGCCAAGCTGGCCAAGGCGGTGACGCAGCACAATCGGGACACGGCCTATGCCTCCCACGCCTGGCATCCTGCCTTTTTGCTGGGGCAGATGACCTGCGCATGGGAGATCTGGGAACAATTGGGACGCCGTGTCCCGGACTGGATCATCTCACCCACGGGGCATGGCGGAACGCTGTTGGAAAAGCGTGGCGCGGTTTTCCAGCATTTGCAGCTTGCCTGGCAGATCGACCGCTTGCCCCATTTGGCAGCCGTCCAGGCGGAACCGTACACGCCGTTTGTCGAAGCGTTCGAGAATCGGTGGGATCGGGTCAAGCCGCAGATTGTCGAGGAGCCCATTGCCGCGGACGGCATCGCCATCAGCCACCCGGTCCGTGATGCGACCTTGCTGTCGGCCCTCTACCGTTCGCAGGGGACGGTCTGCGTGGTCAATCACGGCCAAATCATGCAAGCCCAGGAGCGTCTGGCGCGACGGGGCATCTTTGTCGAACCGACGAGTGCCACTGTGGCCGCAGCGCTTGAACAACTCCAATCTCTGATCGCACCCGGCGAAACAGTCGTGGGGATTTTGACCGGCCACGGCCTGAAGAATCCGCCGAATCCCGACTGAGTCGACCCGGTTGTGACCCTGCAAGTGAGGTGACTTGTTGACCAATCCACAAGGCGAGCCGTCCAAGGACGGCGGAGACCCTGATTTCGATGCCTTCGGCGTAACTCCACTTCCCCTCGACCAACTGATTGCCGCCATTGAAGTCGAATTTGACGACCCGGCCGTGCTGCGTGAGGCGTTCATCCACCGCAGCTACGTCAATGAACTGGCCGATCCCGCGTCGCTGGTCGACAACGAGCGCCTGGAATTGCTGGGCGACTCGGTGCTCAGCTTTGTGGTGATCGACGAACTCTTTCGTCGCTTTCCCAAGGAGCAGGAAGGGGAGCTGACCCGGCTGCGTTCGGCCCTGGTGCGCAAGGAGATGCTGGCCAAGGTGGCGCGCACGTTGGGCCTGGGGCAGTATCTGCTATTGGGCAAGGGTGAGGAAGACAGCGGCGGCCGCGATCGCACCGCGACTCTCTGTGACGTCTTCGAAGCGTTGGTGGGCGCCATCTACCTGGCCCGTGGCATTCCGGCCGCGCGCGATTTCATCATGCGCGTGCTGGAACCTGAGCTGGAGTACGTCATCAAATATGACCTGTCCAAGGACGCCAAGAGCCGCATGCAGGAGTACGTCCAGAGCACCTACGGCAGGACACCGCGCTACAGCAACGAGGACAGCTTCGGCCCCGACCACAACAAGCTCTTCGTCCAGGTTGTGACTGTGCAAAAGCTACGGGTGGGCATCGGGCGCGGCGCCAGCAAGCAGGAGGCTGAGCAGGCGGCGGCGGCCATGGCGTTGCATCGCTTCGGCGAGGCCGCCCCCGAGTATCTCCCCGATCCCGAGTTGGAACAGGCCTACCAACTGGACGATGTGGACTCGCTCAGACCGCTCACCTGATAGAAAAGTCACTTGAACTTCGTACAATCCGGCTGGTTTCAGCTCTGGAGGATTGTACGAAGTTCAAATGATGTGACAATGAGTTCGGTTGACATCTGCCGATCTCCACGGTTGGAAACCGTGCCGGCAGCGAAAAGTCGCCGGTCTAGTCCGCGTCACTACATCTGCACGATTTCTTCGATGGCTTCCAGGTTGCCTTCACCCGTGTCACCGTCGGCCTGGACCATCCTGTTGCCTTCCAAACGCAAACTCAGCGTCTTGCTGACCCCGTCGTTGCCCATGGTGACGCCGTAGATCGTGTTGGCGCCTTCCAGCGTGCGCCGGTTGTGGGTCACGATGATGAACTGGGTGCCGTCGCTCAAATCTTCCAGCGTCAGGCGGAAGCGGTCCACGTTGGCTTCGTCCAGGGCCGCGTCCACTTCATCCAGCACGCAGAAGGGCGTGGGGCTGACGCGCAGGATGGCGAAGATCAGCGCACAGGCCGAGAGCGTCCGTTCGCCGCCGGAGAGCAGCGCGAGGCTCTGGGGGCGTTTACCCGGCGGCCGCGCGATGATCTCCACGCCGGTGTTGGTAATGTCGTCAGGCTCGGTCAACACGAGCTTGGCCGTGCCGCCGTTGAAGAGCAGCTTGAAGAAGTGCTCGAACTGCTCGGCCACGGCCTGGAAGGTCTTGGTCAACTCCACTTCCATCAGTTCATCCAGCTCGCGCACGACCTTGCGCAGATCCGCGGCCGCGGCCTCCAAGTCCTCGGACTGGGTGACCAGGTGCTCGTAACGCTCGGCCGCCTCGGCGTATTCGCGGGGCGCCTCCGGGTTGACGTTGCTCACCCGGCCCAGGCGCATGCGCATCTCCTTCACCTCGGCGTCCATGCCCTCGGGTAGCTCCAAGATCACCGGCAACTGTTCCACGAATGTCTCCAGCGGCAAGGGCGGCTGGTACGCCATCTCCTCGCTCTCCTCCACCATGACGAGACCCAGATCCGTCTCGATCTCGTTATGAAGTTGCTGGATCGCATCCTCGGTGCGCTGGCGCTGTAGCTGGGCGTTGTTCCAGGCCGTCTCGTCCTGGCGCAGCAGATGCTGGAGATGGCGCTCCTGTTGCTCGGCGTTGGTCTGAGCTTGCCCCAACTCGTGCAACTGGGTCTCGGCCGGTTCAATCTCCACGTTCAAGCCGGCGATGCGCTTGCCAAGTTCGGCCTCTTGCGCACTCAACGCCGCCACCCGTGCGCCCAGTTGTTCCGCCTCCGTCGTCAACGATTGGATGCGCTCCTCTTTGGCGCGAATCTGATCGGCAACGCTCTGCAGCAGACGGCGCTGGTTCTCGTGGAGCGTGCGCTGGCTGCGCAGGTGCCCTGGGCCTCCGCTTCGGCGGCGCACGTCGGCCAATTGCCGCAGCAAGTCGCCGTCGCCCGCGCGGGCCACATCGGCTTCGCGCGCAGTGTCTGCTCGGCGTCCTGCTGATCCTGCTGGAGATCGAGCAGGCGACCGTCCAATTGCTGCTGCGAGACCGCGGATTCGCCCAACTCGGCTTCGATGGTCCGCGCCCGGTCCCGCTGATACTGCACGCTCTGTTCCGCCCGGTCCAACTGGAGCCGGCGTTCTTCCAGCACCTGTTGGCGGCGGCGCTCATCGCGGCTCAAGTCGGCCAGACGCTGCTGCAACTCGGTCACCTGCAACTGGGTCTCTTCGATCTGGGCTGCCGTCTGGCCGCAGCGTCGACCGGCGGCCTGGGACTCGCGCTGGGCCTGCTCCAGTTGGCCGGGAAGTTCGCGCAGCTCGCGCTCCCGCGCCAGGATGGAATCGTCCCGGCGGTTGCGGTCACTGCCACCCGTCACCGCGCCGCCCGGGCGGACAATCTCGCCCTCCAAGGTGACGACCGTGGGGCGCGGCCCGCCGCGGATGGCGTCCAACGCCCGCCGCGCCGCCGGCAAATTCTCCGCCACCCAGACGCGCCCGAGCAGCTGCTGCACCACCGCGTCGACCTCGGGATCGAAGTCGACCAGTTCGGCGGCATTGCCCAAGATGCCGGGCGCGTTGGGCGCGTCGATGGCCGGGAGCACCGAGAGCCGGTCCAGCGGCAGAAAGGTCACGCGCCCGTTGCCGGTACGTTTGAGGAAGTCGATGGCGGCGGTGGCCACGCTCCAGCGCGTGGTGATGACGTTCTGCAGCGCGCCGCCCAGGGCCGTCTCCATGGCCTTGTCCAGGTGCGCCGGCACCCGCACCAGCGACGCCACCGTGCCCACGATGCCGTCCAACGCCTCATTCTCGCCCGCGGCCTGGAGCACAGCGCGCACACCGCTGGCGTAGCCTGCGCCCTCGTCGTGCAGCCGCTGAAGCAGGTCGAGCCGTGTCTGCACGCGGTCGGTGACCCGGTCGGCTGCCTGGCGCGCTTCTTCGGCACTGCGCAATTCGGTGCGCCTGCTCTCCAAGATCGCGGTCAACTGCTCGATGGTGCTGGTCAGCTCGCTGCCCTCATGCCGGGTCTGTTCCAACTCACGCTGGGCCTCCTCCACCTGCAGCTGGAGCGTCTCCAGGTTTTTGGCGGAGGCGTCCAGCGCGGTGGCCTGTTCGCCCCGTTCCCGTTCCAGCCGCGCCCGCTGTTCCTGCAACTGCTGCAGCCGGCTGGCTGCTTCGCCCTGTTCGCGTAGCAATGTGTTGAGGCGCCGGCGTGCGTCGTCCACCGCGCGCTGCAAGCCTTGGCGCTCTTCCTGGCGCGCGGCCAGCGTCCGTTCCAGCGCGACCACGTCGACCCGCCGTTCTTCGGTCTGGGATTCGGCCGACTCCAACGTGGCGGCCAAGTCGGCAATGCGCGCCTCGACCGACTCCTTCTGCAGGCGCAGGGGCGCGAGTTCACGCTGCGTCTCTTCCAGGCGGGCCTGCAATTGGCGCAGTCGTTCCTGGGCCACGGCCAGCTCCCGCCCGACCTCTTCGGCCTCCCGGTGGACGACGCTGCCCCGGGCGTGCAATTCGCCCAGCCGCGCGCGGAGGAGGGTCTGCTCGCCCCGCAGTGACGCCACCTTTTCGCCCAACTCGGTGAGCGCACGTTGGCGCAGGTCCACGCTCGCCTTGAACTTCTCTTCCTCGGTGTGATTGCGCTCCAGCCGGGCCAACGCCGTGTGCCAGCGGTAGCCGTACCAGATGCGCAGCAGCCCGCGCAGATCTTCGGCGATCTGGCTGCGCTCGTTGGCCCGATCCGCCTGGCGCTTGAGATAACGCAGGCGCGGGCTCAGTTCGGTGATGATGTCCTGGACGCGGGTGAGGTTCTGCTGGGTCGCGTCCAGGCGGCGCAGGGTGGTCTGGCGCTTGATCTGGTAGCCGGTGATGCCGGCCGCTTCTTCGAAGAGGGCGCGGCGTTCTTCCGGCGCCAAGCTGAGCACGCGGTCGATGAGGCCCTGTCCGACCACGGCGTAGGTGCGTTTGCCCAGCCCGGTCTGGGCCAGCAACTGGGTCACATCCAGCAGGCGCACCCGTTGGCCGTTGATCAAGTACTCGTTGTCGCCGTCACGATAGGCGCGCCGGGTGATGACCACCTCTTCGAAGTCCACGGGGATCTCGCCGCCGCTGTTGTCCAGCGTCAAGCTGACTTCGGCCATGCCCATGCGCGCCTTCTTGTCGCTGCCGGAGAAGATGATGTCGCTGGTCTTCTTGGAGCGCAGCAGGCTGAAGCTCTGCTCGCCCAGGCACCAGCGGATGGCGTCGACAATGTTGCTCTTGCCCGACCCGTTGGGGCCGACGATGGCCGTCACGCCCGGGTCGAAGATGAACTCGGTCTTCTGGGCAAAGGTTTTGAACCCTTGGACTACAACACGTTTGATCAGCATACGGTTCAGCGCACCAGGGATTCCAGAATCAGGCCCAACGCGAGCAGGGCCGGTGAGACGACGATGAGGCGGCGACGGTTGCGCCAGTAGAACCCCGGCGACCAGTTCCGTGTGAGCAGCGGCTCGGTGAACAGGATGGTCAGCCCGGCCAGTCCGGCGATACGCGGGACGACCAGCCAGAGAAAGGGGCTGGTCAAGAAGACCGTGCCGCCGGCGTTGGCCAGCATGGCGCCAAGCTGAAGCCCGGCCACGTTGACGGCGCGCACCACGACCCAATCTCCCACGACACCGGCGGTGGCCAACGCGCCCAACGTCACGCCCGCGATCTCGCCCAGGCGGCGCCACGGGTCGTCCGGCAAGCTTCCCGGAAAGAGGCGGTCCGCAAAGTGCCACTCGAGGATCGCGCCGCGGGCTTCAAAGCCTCCGGCAACTGCGTTTTCCAGCCGCGCCGTAAAGATCCAGGCCAGCAGCGTCACCAGCAGAAATTGCACCACCAGCCACACAGCCATGACCCAGACGGCGTGGCGCGTTTCGCCCTGACGCACGGCCAAGATCACGAAGACGGCCAGCGCCAGCCCTTGCATGAGCGGCAGCAGCCGCGTCAAACCGATCATGGCCGGCAGCCCGGTGGTGATGAGAGCAAAGAAGCCGACCGCCACGTAAAAGAGCGGATCGCGAGTTGGTGAGTAGCTAGCGTTCATGCGCAGTTGTCTGGCCTAAGCATGGGTCAACTCGACGATTATAGCACGGACCGGACACGTCGATAAGCCACGCGACCCGTAGACAATAAAAGAGGCACCCGGGGAATCCCGGATGCCTCACTGTCACACAAGCGGGCGAGAGCTTACCGGCTGAGTAGCCAGTCCACCAAGCCGTTGATCTCTTCTTCGCTCATCTGCTCGCTGAAGTTCTGCGGCATGATGCCGTCCATGTACCCTTCGACCACATACGCGCTGGGGTTGACGATGCTGTTGTGGACATAGGTCTGGGCATCCTCACCGGCCACGCGATTGGCGGCGTTTTCGGCCAGGTTCCCCATGTTGGGACCGACCGGGCCGCGGTTGTCCGCCGTCTGCGGCTCGTTCAGGTTATGACAGCCGACACATCCCATGCTGGTGAAGAGCGTTTCCGGATCACGCGGGCCACTGGGGGCAGCTGCGCCCTCGGCGGGAGCCTGAGCTTCGACACCGCCGATGGTGTAGCCGACGGCGCCGGCCGCCTCCGCCGCCGCGATGGCCTGGGCCACTTTCTGGTCATAACCCGGCTCGTCCGGCGAGTAGGGCAGTTGCTTGGAGAGAGCGTCCTGGAAGAACTGCCACGGGTCTTCTTCCGGCGTCTGGGCGACGGCGTCCTCTTCCCAGTTCAGCACATACGCGACCAGATGCGAGATCTGGTCGGCCCGCAGCGGCCCGCCGAACTCGTTGCCCCAGGTCGGCATGATGTTCACCCACTGGGTGTCGGTCTTGCTGGGGCGGCCGGCGTGCAGCGTCAGTTCCACATACTGGCCCAACGAACCCGACCAGCCCACGTCGGCCAGCCGTTGGGTGAAGAAGTAGCGGCTGTGCAGCGCGGGGGCCACGTTGGGCAAGCCTTTGCCGTCCGGTCCGTGGCAGGATGCGCAGTTGTTGGCAAAGAGTTCGGCGCCAATCTCAATGCTGCGCCCATCCCAGCTTGCCGTCTGCGCTTGCATGCGCGGCTCTTCGATGAACCCCTGGAAGGCCACGATGAGCAAGCTGAGCAGGACGAAGAGAATGCCCAAGCCAATCTTGACGATCGGCGAGCGTACATAAAAGATACTGTACCAAGGCTTTTGCATGGGATCTACTCTTCCCCTTCGGTTGGCCGCAAGAAGCTGAAATCTTTCAGGCCGTACTCTTCCCAGTACATCGAGTCCTGGTGCAGGAAGAAGTGGCGTTCAAAGGTGTTTGCCTCGCCATTGGCGTCCAGCCAGTTGATCTGCCAGTCCAGCCGCCGCAACTGCGGCTGATCCTGGGTGACGGTGAGCACGCCGTACGCTTCGTTGAAGTCGGGATCCTGGCGCTGCCACATTCTGATGCTGTCCTCGAACTCGACCAGGATTTCGTGGAGGCCGTGATACTCCTCTTCGGGGTACATGGCGGCGAGGTCATCGCGCGTGTCATAGACGCCGACCGGAATCTCGTCGTAGCCGACTTCGCGCACCAGTCCGGCGCCTTCCTCCGGCATCAGCTCCTGGACGACTTCCACGGCGGGGGCGGCTTGGGCCGCGTACTGGGGCGTACCCATCCAGCTCAGCACGATCATGACGGCGCCGGCGACCACGCCGCTGATGATGGCCACGCGGCGGTCCTTGGCGCGGCGGCTCGGGTTGGGATCGAGATACGGAATCCCGATGAGCAACACGAGCAAGACGCCGGGCAGATTACGCCGGCAATGGTCTTGTCGGCGATTTTGAGCATGCCCTGCAGCCAGTAGAAGTACCACGGTGCGACCGTGTGTAGCGGTGTTACCTGTGGGTTGGCGATGGATTCGAGCGGCGCCGCAAAGAAGAAGGCCGAAATCACCACACAGATGGCCGTGAAGCGCGATGAGGAACATGGTCTCATCCAGCAACACATCGGGCAGGAAGTAGACACGGCGATCCGCAGGCACCTTGTTGGCCGTGTCCTGGCCAACCTCTTCCTCATGGGCGGGCAGGCTGATACCGAAGTGCACGACCTTGTAGTAGTGCACAAAGAAGAAGAGGAAGAGCACCAAAGGCAAGAAGAGCACGTGGAGCAGGTAGAAGCGCAACAACCCGTTGGCGCCGATGTCGGGCGCGCCACGGGCCAGGAGATTGACCGTTTCACCGACGATGGCCGGCGGCACCGCTTCGGCCATGGACGTGCCGATGGTCACCGCCCAGAAGGCCAACTGATCCCACGGCAGCAGGTAGCCGGAGAAGCTCAGGAAGAGCGTCACCACCAGGAGCACCACACCGGTAAACCAGGTGAACTGGCGTGGCGCTTTGTAGCTCCCGGTGAGATACGTTCTCACCATGTGGAGCGTCACAATCGCCACCATCATCTCCGCGCCCAGACGGTGCAGGTCACGCATGAACTGGCCGTAGGGCACATTCGAGAGCAGATAGATCATGTCGGAGTACGCACGGTCTGGCGACGGTGCGTACCAGATCATCAGGAACATGCCCGTGATGGTCTCGAAAAAGAAGAGATAGGTGGAGAGCAGGCCCAAACGGAACGTATGGGTAAACCGGGTCACGCTCTCGTGGTAGTAGGTCGGCTTGATGTGAAGCAGAAATGCTTCCGAGTGCGGCTTCAGGCGCGGGTTGGGGCGGCCGGGCGGCTCGCCACGCAACATGCGCCGGAACTCACCGGCGTCGATGCCGGCCGTGATGCGCGTGAAGACATCGTCGGCGGCAGTCGCTACGGAACGTAGGAAACCCTTCTTCTCGACATCAGGTTGTACAGCCATGTGAACTCCATTTTCTCAGCACAAGTGGGTACGAATCCGGTGCGAGTCTGTTGTGGTCATGCAGATGAAGTTGGTATGAAGACAAAACCGTCATGAAACAATGCGGGTTGGATGCGCGCCAATTACAGCAACGCCGGATCAGCCGGTGCCCTTGGCGGGGGAGTCGGAGGCCGGTGAACCGAGAATCTTGGCGCCCGTGTCCACAAGCCATTCGCCATCGACCAGCGCCGTCTCGAAACTGTCCAGCGAGCGGGGCGCGGGCCCTTCAATGTAGAAGCCCTCGCGGGTGAACTTGGAGCCGTGACAGGGGCATTCAAACCGGTTGCGTTCGCCGACCCATTTGTAGAGACAGCCCAGATGGGTGCAGACCATGTAGATGGCTTTCGGACCCTCGTCGGTGATGTTGACCCACCAGAACTTGCCGTCGGTCATGGGCTGCGGCGCGGCGTCCGCCGGCGGCAATGACGTTTCCGGGCCCATGCGGAAGACGCCGCCGAATTCACCTTCGCGGAAGCGGGGGTACATGAAGAAGTAGGTGACGCCAAGTGCTTCCAGGGTAAGCAGACCCATGGCGGCGCCCCAGGCGTAGGTGATAAATTCACGCCGGTTCATCTCCGCCTTGGCCTTCTCTTCTTCGCTCTTTTCGTAGAGGAGAGGCTCCGGTGCACCCGCACCATTGGTCCCATTGGTCGCCGGTACAGTCACGACGGCCGGTGCGGCTTCTGCCGCCGGTTCGGTGACAACCGGTTCTGCCGCAGCCGCTTCGGCCACCGGTTCGGCTTCCGCTACCGGTTCCGCTTCAGCGACGACGACATCGGTCGCGGCGGCGCTGCTCGCAGCGTCCGCCGCGGTCTCGGCCTGGGTCGGCTCCGGTTTCGCTGCAGGTTCCTGCGGCGCGGCGGCCGCATCCGGGGCTGCGCCCTCTGCGTCCGCACTCTCCGTGGCACGCGCAGCCGCGGCTTCCTGCATCTTCTTCTTGAGTTCGGCTATGCGCTGGGCGCGCTCGTCGCCACTCAGGTCGGAGATATTCGCCATCGATTCCGGTCTCCTTCTTGCACCGCCCGGTCAGAAAACGGGTGAAGTAAATGTGGGGTATTGCGTGATTATTCCGGATAAATACGAACTGTTGGTGTGCTTACAATCGGTTCCAGACTATAGCATATGGCCCGAAAATTTGTCAAAATTATCACAAATGTTCGGGTCGTCATTTTACCAGAGAGTCGGCTGCAATTGCTAGCCGAAACCCCCCTGTGGAACACAAATAGTTTCGCACAAAATCTGCGTAGAGTTTGTACCATATTTCACGATTGGGGTCAAAACGGGGGCACGGCCTGCGGGGCACGGGGGAAGAGACGTAGGGATCGAGATTGGGAGATTGAGAGATTGGAGATTGATCTGCAACCCGCTGAGTCACCGCTCCCTCGATTTCCCAATCTCCAATCTCTCAATCTCCCAATCTCGTGTTAGACAAGCTCGCGCATGTGACTCGCCAACTGTTCACGTTGCTGGGTGAGTTCGTCCTGTTTGGCGGCTCACGCTCGACGACCTCGGCCGGCGCTTTGCCCACGAAGCCGGGGTTGTTGAGCAAGCCGTTGATGCGCTGGAGCTGGCCGTCGATGTTTGCTAACTCCTTCTCCAGCCGTCTGCGCTCTGCGTCCAGGTCGACCATGCCGGCCAGGGGCAGGTAGATGGTGGCGCCGCCGTGGGCCAGGGCCGCGGCTTTGCTGGGCGTGGGCAGGTCCGCGGCAATGGTCAACTGTTCCGGATCGAGCCGGGCCAGGCTCACCAGCAGCGGCGCATTCTCTTGGAGCAGCGCTTCGTGCTCACCGGCGCTGATCTGCGCGATGATGCGCCGGGCCGGCTCCACGTTGTATTCGGAGCGCGCGTTGCGGATGGCGCGCACCATCTCCTGGATGCGGCCAAAGGCGTCGTCGGCCTGGTCGCTCTGGTGGGCCATCGCGCCGGGCCAGCGCGCCACGATGAGCGCCAGGTTTTCGCCGCCCATGCCGGGCAGGTTCTCCCAGATCGCCTCGGTGACGAAGGGCATGAACGGATGCAGCAGCCGCAGACTTTGCTCCAGCACGTAGGCCAGCACCTGGCGCGTCGCTTGGGCCTGGGCCGGATCGTCGCCGTAGAGCCGCACCTTGGCCGCCTCGATATACCAGTCGCAGTACTCGTTCCAGAGAAATTCGTAGAGCTGACGCCCGGCTTCCCCCAGTTGGAAGCTGTCGATCAGCCGCGTGGCCTCATCGCGCACGTCGGCCAGACGGCTCAGAATCCAGCGATCCGGCAAGGCCAACGCCGCCGCGTCGGGCAGGGCGTAGGTGCGGTCGAACGGATCGCCGTCGCTCAGGGCCATCTCCTCGTCGCCCAGGTTCATGATGACGAAGCGGGCCGCGTTCCAGATCTTGTTGGCAAAGTTGCGGTTGGCCTCGATGCGGGTGACGCTCAGCTTCATGTCGTTGCCGGGCGTGCCGCCGGTGAGCAGCGTGAAGCGCAGCGCATCGGTGCCGTAGTCCCGGATCAGGTCCAGCGGGTCGAGCACGTTGCCCAGGCTTTTGCTCATCTTGCGGCCCTCCTCGTCGCGCACCAGCCCGTGGAGATAGACCGTGCGGAAGGGCACGTCGCCGGTGAACTTGAGGCCCAGGGTGATCATGCGCGCCACCCAGAAGAAGATGATGTCGTAGCCCGTTTCCATGACGCTGGTCGGGTAGTACGTCTCCAGGTCGTCGGTCGCCTGGGGCCAGCCCAGCGTACTGAACGGCCACAGCCCGCTGCTGAACCAGGTGTCGAGCACATCCGGCTCTTGTTCCAGATGCACGGTGTCGCCGTAGTGGGCGATGGCCTGCTCCAGCGCGTCGCTCTCATCGCGTGCGGCAAAGGCGTGGCCGTCCGGCCCGTACCAGATGGGGATGCGGTGGCCCCACCATAGTTGGCGGCTGATGCACCAATCGCGGATGTTTTCCATCCAGTGGAAGTAGATCTTCTCGAAGCGCTCGGGCACGATGCGGATGGCGCCGCTGCGCACCGCGTCGATGGCGGGACCGGCCAGCGGTTCCATCTTGACGAACCACTGGGTGCTCACCATGGGCTCGATGATCTCGCCGCCGCGCTGGGAACGGGGCACGCGCAGGGCGTGCGGCTCACTCTTGATAGTCAGCCCCGCGGCCTCCATGTCTGCCCAGAGTTTGTCGCGCGCGGCGAAGCGGTCCATGCCGTTGTACGGGCCGCCTTCTTCGTTGAGCGTCGCGTCCTTGTTCATGATGTTGATCACCGGCAGGTCGTGACGCAGCCCAATCTCGTAGTCGTTGGGATCGTGGCCCGGCGTGATCTTGAGCGCGCCGGTGCCGAACTCCCGGTCCACGTACTCGTCGGCGATGACCGGGATGGCGCGGCCGAGCACGGGCACGATCACCTTCTTGCCCACAAAGTCGCGGTAGCGCGCATCGTCCGGATGGACGGCCACCGCGGTGTCGCCCAGGATTGTCTCGGGCCGCGTCGTCGCCACCGGGATGAATTGGTCCGAGTCCTTGAGGACGTACTTGAAGTAGTAGAGCTTGCCCGGCTCTTCGCTGTATTCCACCTCGAGATCGGAGACGGCCGTCTGCAAGTTGGGCGACCAGTTCACCAGGTACGTTCCGCGGTAGATCAGCCCCTCGTTGTAGAGTGAGATGAAGGCTTCCAGCACGGCGTCGCTCAGACCGTCGTCCAGGGTGAAGCGCTCGCGCGTCCAGTCGCACGAGATGCCCATGCGCTTCTGTTGGCCGGTGATGCGCTGGTGGTACTCGTCTTTCCAGTCCCAGACCTCCTGGACAAAGCGCTCACGTCCGACTTCGTGGCGGGATGTGCCCTGCTGTTCCAGCTTGCGTTCCACCACGCTTTGGGTGGCGATGCCGGCGTGGTCGGTGCCGGGCACCCAGAGCGTGGGGCGGCCCAACATGCGGTTGTAGCGGATGAGCATGTCTTCGATGCTGCTGGTGATGGCGTGGCCCAGATGCAGCGCGCCGGTGACATTGGGCGGCGGCATGGAGATGACGAAGGGCGCGGCGTCGGGGTCCGCCTGGCCAATCTCAAGCTGGGTTTCGGGACGGAAAAAGCCGTTCTGCTCCCACCAATCGTACAGTTCTTCCTCCACCCGCGCGTAGTCGTAGGCTTTGGGCATCTTTGTGTCGGCCATATGATTTCTCCAATCAAAAAAGCCACCCGTCACAAGGACGAAGCGGCTCCGCGGTACCACCTTGTTTGAGCAAGCCCCCTGCAACGCAGACGACCCACTCCTCTCTCACGCGCTAACGGGCGCACCCGAATCCGCCTACTTAACAATTCACCGTGATCGATCCACAGTGAATTATTGTTCAGCGCATCAACCTTCCTGGCGACCTTCCCTGCGTCCGTGCGAACGGGGCTTGCAGCCGGTGGCCCCATCTCTCTGACGCCGGCACGGCAGGTACTCCTCCAGTGCACTGTCTTTCATATTTGACTGTCCGCAGTATACCGAGGGGCAGCGTGTGTGTCAAGAAAAATATGCGGTACAATAGCCGCATGACAGAGACACAGATCATCGGCTACGGCCTGACCGCCGAACTTATCGACCAATGCGGGCCGGACCCGGCGACGGCGGCCATGCGCGTGCGTAACTCGGGCCTCGACGGCGTCTTCCTCAAGGTACTGGACCCGGTGACGGTGGCTGCGTGCAAGGATGCCGGGCTGGCCGTCTATGCGTCCCAGGGCATCTTCGTGGCCGACGATGACCTTTGGGCGCGCTTTCCCGGAAGTCGGCCATTGACCGCGAGCGCTGAGCCGCGCCGGTGGAAGAGTGGTACCATCCCGCGCTGCCCACCGACCCCGACTTCCGTGCCCTGCGCCTGGCCCAGGTGGAGGCAATATTGACGCGTTGGCCACTTGACGGCCTCTGGCTGGACTTCATCCGTTGGCCCGCGCGCTGGGAGAAGCGGACGCCCAACTCTACCACAGTTCGTTCGACCCGGTCACGCTGGCACGTTTCGCCGCCGACACCGGCGTGACGCTGCCGGACGCCGCGCCCGGCGTTGCCGGCTGGATTCTCGACCACGCGGCCGATGTGTGGTGGGCATGGCGCTGCCGGCAAATTGCCGCCTTCGTGGCGGACGTGGCGGCCTTGCGCGACCGCATCCGGCCCGCCGCGCAACTGGGCGTTTTCACCATCCCCTGGACCGGAACCGACCTGGATGCGCTCCCGGTGCCACAGGCCAACATCCGCATCGTGGGCCAAGACCCCGTGCGCTTGCGGGAGCACGCCGACGTGCTCTCGCCCATGGTTTATCACCGGCTCTGCGGCCGTGCGGCGGACTGGCCCGCGGCGGTGAGCGCGCATCTGGCCGGCCAAGTCGACACGGCCGTCTGGCCCGTGATCGAGCTGCTGGCCGATGACGACGGCTATGCGCCCGCCGAGTTCGCGGCCGTGCTGGCCGCGTGTCAACTCGCCGGCAGCGGGCCGGTGATCGTCTTCAACTTGGCGGGGTGGCTGCACCGGCGCGCGTCGGGGTGATGTCGGCCGCCGCCGTCAGTGGATGCGGTGCGCGTACATCTCGGCGTAGAGCGCGTTGCACTCGTCCAGCAACGGCTGGAGCCGGGCCGGGACCGGCTCGTCCTTGGGCTGGTAGGGTGCGAAGCCGGTGGACGCTTCCACCGCGCTGTACCAGAACTTGGCCCACGTGCCGTCGGTCTCCCGTTTGCCCGCGGGCCAGTGGAGCATGGCGTCGGTAAAAGGTACGCCGATGGCTTCGCATAGCAAAGACAGGGTGCGCGCCGGGTCCAGGAGCACATCACGTGCGTCGATCACGGGCGGAACCGTGCCGGTTCTGGCGCGCACGTGGTCGAAGATGGCGCGCTGCTCGGCCAGCCCCATGTCCTGAAGCGTCGGATCCGGGCGCACCTTGATGTACGAGGTGATCATCTCCTGGGGCGAGCGGATGAGGAAGCAGTTGACCACGTGCTCGGTCCAGCCCAGGTCGACTTCGGGCAGCATGTGGTGGGTCATGTGCTTCTGGTACCAGACCGACTTGCCGCCGGGGATGGGGCCGGTCAGCGCGTCGGCGATGGCGTGCCAGTCCGTTTCGTACGTGGCGATGGTCTCCGCCGCGCCGGGATGGTCGATGCCGGTCGCCTTGAGGTAGTAGGCGTAGAACGGCTCGTCCGACACGAACGCATCGGGCCGGTTGCCCCACGAACGCAACATGGCCGTGGAAATATTGCGTGGTCCCGACCACATGGCAATGCGGATGCCGTCGTCATGCATGGCGAATCTCCTCTAGCGGGGCGAGGGGCGAATTGCGGGGGGCGGGGTCCGACGCGTCCGACCGATCAATCTCCCCAATCTCCCAATCTCCCGCACACCCCCAATCTTCATTCTTCAATCCTGCTCTTCAATCCTGCTCTTCCAATCCCAATCCGTCATGGCAAACCACGCCGTGTCGCGGTTGCGGCCCTTGTAGATGATGTGCTGGCGGAAGGTGCCTTCGTAGCTGAAGCCGAGACGCAGCGCCGCGGCCCGGGAGCGTGCGTTGAGCGCGTCGCACTTCCACTCGGCCCGACGATAGGCCAGGTCGTCGAAGGTGTGGCGCAGCATGAGGTCTACCGCCGCCGCGTTGATGCCGGTCCCCTGGTAGGGCAGACCGTACCAGATGTGGCCCAGTTCCAGCCGCCGGTGTTCGGGCACGATGTTGAGGAAGCTCACCATGCCGGCCGCGCGGCCGCTCGCGTTGTCGATGACGGCGAAGAAGAGCGGGTCCAGCGGCTGCGCCTGCTCCGCCAGCCACGCGTGCATGCCGGCTTCGTCGCCAAAGGGGCCGTAGGGCATGTACGTCCAGATGGCCTCGGCCGCGGGTGAACCGTGGCCCAGCGCGAAGAGGTCGGCGGCGTGGGCGTCCGCGTCCAGCGGCACGAGGCTGACGCGCGGCCCGGTGAAGACGCGCCGTTCCGGCCGCTTGAGCACGGCTTGGGGCGCGACGGGCGCGCCCACGGGCAGGGCAACGTTGGTCATGATGCGACTCTGTCTTTCCGTTGGTCAAGGATGGCGCGCATGCGGCTCACGGCCGCGGGATCGGTGGCCGCAAAGCCGTCGGCGCGCAGGTCGGTGGCGTTGAAGTTGATGGCCGGACGTAAGTTCCCGGTGGGATCGTGCTGCCACGCGCTCAGCGATGCGTGGACCTGGCTGCAGCCGGTGGCGTCCAGCAGCGCGGCCACACTGTCGGGCCGGATGCCGGCGCCGGGCAAGATCTCGATGCGCCCGGCGGCCTGTGTCACCAGCGCGCGGATGACGTCGGCGCCCTCCAGCGCACGCGGCGCCTGCCCCGACGTGAGCACGCGCGCCACGCCCACGTCGATGAGCGCCTCCAAGGCGTCGGCCGGGTCGGGGGTGACGTCGAAGGCGCGGTGGAAGACGGCGGCGCGTGGACCGCAGCGGGCGACCAGTTGCGCCGTACGCGCGGCGTCGACACGTCCGTCGGCGTGGAGGACGCCGAAAACGAGCCCGTCCGCGCCGTGTTCCAGCAGCAGATCCGCATCGCGCACCATGGTGGCGAACTCGGCGTCCGTGTAACAGAAGCCGCCCGGCCGGGGCCGCACCATGGCCATGACCGGCAGGCGCGTGCGCTGCTTCACCTCCAGCAGCGTGCCCAGGGACGGTGTCAGCCCGCCCAGTGCCAGCGCACTGTTGAGTTCGACGCGGTCCGCGCCGCCCGTTTGGGCGACGACGCAATCGGCCACCGAACCGGCGGCAATTTCAAGAAGCATGGGGCAGGGTGGCGGTGTGGGGCGCGCGGCGCAGGCGGGCGATGGACCGTTGCCAGGCGTAGGGGAAGGTTTCGTAGACCACGTTGTAGGTGCGGTCTTCGACCCACGCCATGCCCGCCTTTTCCATGACTCGGATGGAGGCAATGTTGCGTTTGTCCGCGGTGGCGTAGATGCGCTTGGGCTGGAAGTGATAGAAACAGAACGGGATCATGGCCACGGCGAACTCGGTGGCCAGCCCGCGTCCCCAGTAGTCGGCGCGCAGCAACCAGGCGATGTTGCCCTCCAGCCCGCCGTGAGTCGGGATCGGCTCCACGCCGCAGCGCCCGATCATGGCGCCGCCGGCCCGGTCAAAGGTGGCGTACAGCCCGAAGCCGTATTGCTCGAAGTCGCGCACGTGGTCGTCCAGCCGCCGCCGCGTCTCCTCTTGGCCCCGGGGTTGGCCCGTGATGTACTGCATCAGTTCCGGCCGGCTGTACAGCGCGTAGAGCGCGTCGAAGTCATCGCGGCGCAGCGGGCGAAAACAGAGGTGCTCGGTTACGAAGGTGAAGGGTTGGGTGGGCATGATGAAAAGACAAGATTGAAGAGTCAAGATTGGGCGAATCACGCAGATCCACAGATGTCGCTAATCGTCCAATCTTGACTCCTCAATCTTGCGCTAACTCCTTGTCATTCCAAAATCTTTGTCGCCACGCGATCGGCCACGCGCTGTAGCTCTTGCTGCGCGGCGGCGGCTTGGGCAGGCGGCAACGGTATCATACCGGGCAGGGGGCGGTCAAAATAGGCGCCCAGCGCGGTGCGGCCTGCCGCGATGATGGCGGCGCGCCGTTCGTCGGACATGTCGAACTCGGTGGTGCCGTAGCCCTTGGCCGGCATGCGCGCCACCAGATGCTCAAAGCCGTCCAGCACAAACTTGTCGTGGCCCTGGGTGGCCGTGTCCAGCAGACTCTTCATGCGGCTCAGCGTGCGAATGCTGCTCACGTCCGGGATCGCGTTCTGGGTCTGCTCGACCGGTGGCGCGCCCGGCACATCCAAGTCTTCGTCGATGAGCAGACCCAGGATTTGGTCGCTTTCCTTGGGCCCCATCACCGCGGTGACGTGGGGCAGGTCGGAGACGAACAGCTCGATGGGGAAACTGGAGAGCACGCCGCCGTCCACCACCGCATGGCCCGCGATGTCCTGCCCCCGGTATGTGCCCCATGCAGACTGCCAGATCACTTCCTGCCAGAGCAGCGGAATGCTCATGGACATGCGCACGGCCCAGATGAAGGGCAAGTCCGGCGCGGTGATGTGGTTGAGCACGAGCATTTGCTTGGCCGTGGTGTCGCCGGCGATGACCGTCAAGTGCTTGCCGGTGGCGTCGAAAAGTTCGCCGAGGGTCATGCCGCTGAAGGCGCGCGGCGCACCGTTGTACTCGCCACTGTCCAGCTTGCGCGCCATCCACGACATGAAGTTGTCGGCGCTGTACCAACCGCCCCGTTCCACAAAGGAGAAGAGATGGCGGTAGCCCGGGTGCATGAGCAGCGCGTTGACCAGAGCGCTGTTGAGCCGCTCTTCCAATGCCTCGGGGACCAGCGGAATGTCGATCTCGCGCAGATAGGTGACGGTGGTGCTCTGCGCGATCTCCTCCGGGCTGAAGCCGCCGGGCGTGCTCATGAAGGTGTTGATGACGTTGGTGCCGTCGATCTCCTCGCTCAGCGCGTCTTCGATCTCGGCCGCGGAGTAGTCCACGGCCATGAGCGCGGCGGCGATGGCACCCGCGGACGTGCCCAACAGCCGCCCGGTCTGATAGCCGCGTTCCAGAAACTCCTGCATGGCGCCCACAAAGACCATGCCTTTGGCGCCGCCACCCTCCAACACGATATCGTAGGTCGTTGTTGCTTCCATGGGGATACCTCCTGCGTTTTGAAAGCCTGCGCCTAGAACTTGTGTGACGGTAGAACCTGCTTCTTCAAGTATACCGAAATGTGGCGCGGTTTACCATAACGAAAAATCGCGGCGGGTATCTCGAATGTGGGGCAGGCTTCCGGGAAGAGGTCACAGAGCATGACGATGCGGGAAAACCCCCTGACCTCTTCCCGGAAGCCTGCCCCGGAGGGAAGGAACAAATACAACCGGGCTTGCGACGATGGAGTATCCGCTCCTTTCTCGATCCGCTGTTGTCCTACCCCGACATCTGTACCGCGCGCCGCACGACGCGCGCCAGCAGGAGTACCAGCGTCAGCCCCAGCAGCAGCGCCCACGGCAGCGTCAACGTGAAGGTGACTTGCAGCGCCAGCGCGCCCACGGCCAGCGTCAGCAGGAGGATGACGCTAAGCCAGCCCAGCCGCGCACGCAGCAGACGGCCCGGCGCCGCGATGTCGGCCTGGGTCTCCGCCTCGGCGAGCGCAGAGATGTCCCACGCAACCAGCGCCGCCCACAGTGCCGCGATGGCCCAGAGCAGCGCACCGTCCTGGAGCAGGGCCACGGCGGCGAGGCCGGCGAAGAGTGCCAGACCCACGTGGGCCCACCAGTTGTACTGGTGCGGTGGCAGCGCCAGCCAGAGCAAGCCCGCGCCGAGGCCGATCCAGACGACACGCGCCGCCGGGTTGAGTCCCAGCGCAAGGAAGAGGCAGAGGGTGGCCGTCAACGCGGCGGCGCCCGGCAGGTAGCGCATCAGACGCCTCCCGGGCCGCGGCGCCAGTGGGGCATGCGGTCCAACTGGCCCACGGCGGCCACGTGAAACGGCGTGTCGGCCGCCCATTCAAAGACGCTGACGCCGCCGGCGCGCAGTTGGCGCAGCACCTGCTCCCGCTCCAGGCGCGCCATGCGCACGGCCAGGGCGCGCGCCGGGTCGTCGGGCAGGCCGCCGGCTTCGAAGGCCACGGCGTCGGGGCTGACCAGCAGCACTTCGTAGCCCCGGGCGCGCAGGCTGACCAGATCCTCCAGGTCGCTGTCCAGCAGCGGGCTGACCAAGACCAGTTGCGAACGCACGGGAAAGAGCCGCGTCGGCAGAAAGCCGAGGCTGCGGAAGACCTGGTGCTCCTCGGGCTGGGCGCGGGCCAGCGCCTGCATGATGCGCTCCCGCTGCACCTTGCCGTAGCCCGGCAGCGTCCAGTCGATGCCGCCGCCGTAGAGGAAGAGGCCCACCCGGTTGCCCGCGCCCAGGAAGGCATCGGCCAGGGCCGCGGCCGCGCCCACCGACGCATCCAGCAGAGACGCGCCGTCGCTGCGCACGTTGGCGCTGCGGCGCACGTCCAGGATCAGGCCCACGTCCACGGCGCGCTCCTGCTCGAATTCATTGACATACGGTTGATCGGGGTAGCGGGCCGAAGCGCGCTGGTTGACCCAGTGCAGCGAGTCGCCCGGCTGAAAGGCGCGCACGCCGAAGAACTCCACGCCCGGGCCGCCCTTGCGCGCGGCGATGGGCCCGGAGAAGATGCGCGTGCGCGGCGGGCGAATGCGTGCCTCCGCCGCCCGTTCCACCGCGGGCAGCACCAGCAGCGACGTCTGCCGCGCGTGGACCGTGCGGCGCGGGAAGAGGCCGAAGCGGTCGGCCACCGTCACCGTCACGGGCGGGAAGGTGTACGCGCCCCGGGGCGGCCGGAGTTCGTACGCCAGTTCGGTGGACGCGCCTCGCTCCAGTTGGGTGACCTGCACCGGCGTCAGGTCGGCGCGGCGTTGGGACGGCGGCGGCGGCGCGCTGATGGTGACCAGGTCCAGTCGCGGGCCGTCGTTGTGCACGGTCACGGCCACGTCCACCGTCTCGCCTTGGAGCACGCGGGTGGCGCTCAGCGTGCGCTGCACCGTGAGTGCGGCGGCGTCCGGCCGGGTCAACAGGCCCGCGATGAGGGTGAGCAGCGGCGGCAGCGCCAGCAGCAGGATCGTGCCCTGGCGCGACGCCAGCGCCACCGTCACCAGGCCGTAGACGACCAGGCTGAGGACAAACGGACGGCGCATGGGGCTAGCCTCGGGCCGCGGGCGGGTCGATGACGGGGACGCGCACGCCGTTGACGATGGCGTCCAGCACCTGTTCGGCCGCGTGACGGCGCAGCCACAGTTCCGGGTTGAGGATCAGGCGGTGGGAGAGCGCCGGGCGCACGTAGGCCTTGATGTCGTCGGGCAGGACGTAGCTGCGGCCGTCCAACGCGGCGTTGGCCCGGGCCAGCTTCAACAGCGCCAGCGAGCCGCGCGGACTGGCGCCCACCGCGACCCGGGTGTCGGTGCGCGTGGCCTGCACCAGGTCCACGATGTAGCGCTCCAGGTCCGGGTCCACGTGCACGCTTTCGATGGCGGCGCGCATGGCCAGCAGCGTCGGTCCGTCGGTCACCGGGCTCACGGTGATGGCATCGGTGCGGCGGGCACGGCGGCGCGCCAGGATCTCCTGCTCCTCCTCCGCGCTGGGATAGCCCACGCTGAGCTTGACCAGGAAGCGGTCCAGTTGCGCCTCGGGCAGCGGGAAGGTGCCCTCGTATTCGATGGGATTCTGGGTGGCCATGACGATGAAGGGCGCGGGCAGCGCTTTGGTCTCGCCTTCCAGCGTGACCTGCTGCTCCTGCATGGCCTCCAGCAGCGCGGACTGGGTCTTGGGCGAGGCCCGATTGATCTCGTCGGCCAGGATGATGTTGGCGAAGATCGGCCCCTGGCGTAGCACGAACTCGCCCTTGTTGCGGTCGAAGATGTAGCTGCCGGTGATGTCGCCGGGCAGCAGGTCGGGCGTAAACTGGATGCGCTTGAAGTCCAGCCCCAGCGCGGTGGCGAAGCTCTGCGCGGTCAGCGTCTTGGCCAGCCCGGGAAAGTCTTCCAGCAGGATGTGGCCGCCGGCCAAAATGGTGGTCATCATCTGGTGCAGGAGCGTGCGCTTGCCGACGATGGCTTGGGCCACCTCGTCGATGACGGCGCCGGCCAGGGCCGCGACGTCATCCAGGGCAAGCGGGGTGGTAGGCTGGGTCATGGCTTACTCCACGTGGTTGGGGTTGAGTTGAGCTTCGAGAAAGGCGATGGCGTCGTCCGGCGGGACGTTCAGCGCGAAGTCGTCGCGGCGACGCCACCAGCGGCGCGTCAGCGGGGGCGTTTCCCGCTGCAGGCCCGCGTGGAAATAGGCACGCATGACCGGGGTCAGGTTAAGGGCGCCGTCGTTTCCAGCGCCGTCGTCCACCTGTTGCAGGAAGAGTGCTTCGTTGTAGGGCAAGTCGGGATAGCGCGTGCGCCAGAGCACCTGCCCGAGACTGCGCGCCAGCCGGCGCTCGGCGGTGACCGAGCTGGACGCCTGCTCCAACTGCCGATACCAGTTGGTGACCGGGCCTTGCGGCCGCGGCGGGCGGCGGCACGGGACGCCGCTTCTCGCGGGGCGACGGAGGCTGGCCGCGGCCACGCTCAGCACGACGAGCAGGAGCACGCCCCAGAAGATCCAGTGGGGCAGATTGCTCAGGATGATCCAGCCGTACCAGCCCACGTAGACCACGGGCAAGACGATGACCTGGCGCACGAAATCGCGAATGACGAAGGCCAGGATTGCCGTGACCACGAGCATGGCCAAGAGCGGCAGCCAGCGCGGGAGCTTCTCATGCGGGCAGCCCCTGGGCCGCATCGGCGCGGCTCGCGGATGCACCGGGACCACAGGCCACACGCGCGCAGGCATGCCTGCGCTTCGGCTGCCTGCAGCATCGGGCTGGTCGCCGCCGTAGCGCACCCGTTCGAAGAGCCGGGTGAGCCGGTGGATGTGTTCGTCACGCATGCCCAGCCGCGCCAGATGGGCCTCGAAATCGCGGTCATGGCCCGGTGGCGTTAGCGCGACTGCTGCCGGCCATGAGATCATCCCAGGTGGCATGACGACGATCATGCAACGCCCTGGCTTCCAACTGCGCAGGCGCGGCGGCGCCGGCCAGGAATTCCGGTTCGGGCTTCGGGTTTGGGACGGCGCGTCGCCACACAAACCAGGCCACGCCCACGATGAGCAGCGCCATGACGATGTTGACGGCCAGCACGAACCAGTCGGGCGTGTGGGTCACAAAGTCGGGCGGCGGTGGCGGCGCCGTGATCGCGCTTTGGAGTGTTGTCGAGCAGCCGCCTCCTCGGCTTTGGCCGCCGGCTGCATCATCTCAGCAGGCGATTGGTGATGAGAACGAAGGCGATGATGAAGATGGTGGTGCGGATGACCATGCGCCGGTACTGGGGCGAGACGATGGCGTAGATCACGGAGAGCGTCACCAACGCCCAGAAGAGCAGGCGTAGCCTGCCGATCCACTCGCCTTCCAGCGGCGAGGTCGGCGGCGGCATCGGGCGGTGCCGAACTGGATCTGGCTGAGCAGATACGTGACGCGCGGAAGGGGCCGCCCTCGCGCAGTTCCAACGTGCGCAGGCTGAGCGCAAGCACGATCATCAGACCGAGGACGGCTGCGATCTGGACCAGCAAAGTGATTGGCGTTGGCTGCGCATGTGCGTGTGCCCGATCTTACGCGACCGTGACCAGGCTCCGATCCCGGCCGGCTGACGATGATCTCCTCCACGCACCTACGGCGCAGCTGCGCCTCCACTGCGGGCGCGCCGGTCGCTTCACAGGATGAGGTGGATGTTGGGGCCGGTGTCGATGGTGAAAAGACGGGGATGCCCTGTCCTTCGCGCCAGCGACGGACCGCGCATGATCTCCAGGCTGCCCGGTTCCCAATAGAGCAGGCTGGGTGTGCTCGTCATCATGACGCCGTGCATAGCCAGCGTGTCTTGTTCGATGACCGGGCCGAGCCGCGCGAGATCGGCAGGGCGATGGCGGCGCGCACCTCGGCCAGCGCCTGGGGCAGACTTGCGACGCTTCCCGCGTTGAGCGGACTGTCGCAGCCAGTTGATGGCCACCCGCGCTGCTCACACGCTTTTCCGCCTTGCTGACCATGGCGACGACGTCGCGGCAGCGCCCAATGGTCCTCCGAAGAGTTGGTAGGCGATGCTGGTGGCGTCGTCGTGGCCCTGCTGCCATTCCACGAAGCCGCCAAAGAGACTGCGACTGGCCGAGCCGCTGCCCCGTCGTTTCAATGCAGAAAGTCAAAAGCCGGCGAAAGGTCAAGGCCCAGCGCCGCACTGGCAGCCACGGTCAACGCGGCGAACCCGCTGGCCGAACTGGCGATGCCCGCGGCCATGGGAAAATTGTTGGCGCTTCACCGTGGCGCGCCAGTCCACGCCGCTAATCCCGCAGCAGGTCCAGGTGACGCACCAGCCGCGCCGCGGCGTTGCCGTCCACGCGGCGGCCGTCCAGCGTGATGACGTCCTCGCGCTGAGAGCCGGCGCGGTTCCACGCCACGGTGGTGGTCGTGTACGCGTCGGCCAGCGTCATGCTGATGGAATTGTTGAGCGGAATGTTCAGGGCGGCGTTGCTCACGCCCCAGTATTTGATGAAGGCGATGTTGCTGCCGACGCGGGCCGTGGCGGTCTGCATGGCGCTAGCCCCGGTCGACCCACTCTTCAAAGCGGCGGATGAGGTCGTCCAGCAGTTCGTCGTGGGCGTTGAAGTCCACGGCCACGCCGTCATCGATCGTTTGATCACTGCGAACCAGCCGATGCCTTCAACGCGCGTGTGCTTCTCGTCGACACCGCCGCCCAGGCGCTTGAGGTACGTCTCGGCCTGCGCAGGCGTCACGCCGGGGAACTCCAGCGTTTCGGTCTCGTACATCTCTTCATGGTCGTATTCGCTATAGCGGCTGTCCCGTTCGTCGCCGAACGATGATGTGCTGATTGGCATGGCGATCTCCCGTGCTGGTTTCCAACGTGTCGACAGTTTGACGCTACCCGATCTGCGTCGTCGTGTCAGGAAGCATGATACCACGTGGACGGGGCGGCTTCACAATGGCTGATTGACAGCAGCCGGCCCGCTTCACTATACTGCTGTTATGTCCGAACTGCCAACCTCTCCATCCTCGATGATCTCTGGACGACGCGCCGCTGCCGGTGCTGTGGCTGGCATTGCTGTTGGCTGCCCCGCTCCTGGCCATTCCCGTGATCATTTTCTGGATCGGTCCCGGCTTGATGGCATTGTTCGGCACCACGTTGTGGCGTCAATTGCTCTTGCCCCCACTCCTGGTGATCTACACCGTCCTCATCGTGCCGCGCTTGCAGCGGCTGCGCGCCGACGTGGTCACCGGTCTGTGGCCCATCATCGACGCGGGGGAACGTGACCATGAAGAACTGCTGCGAGGTGGCCCGGGCGTCATCCCAGGGAGAGGCGGCCGCCATTGTCGTCGGCTTGGTGCTAGGGACGATCTTCAACGTGCAGGTCATCCACTACCCCACGGTGCCGTTGATCGTGGCCGTGGTTGCGTTCATCCTCGTCTGGATGATCGGCGCGGGATCGTCTATTACTGCGTCCAGATCGCGCGCAGCACCAATCGCCTGCTGGAACTGCCGCCGCTGACCATCGATCTCTTCGACCTCCGGCCCTTCGCACCCATCGGCTTTGCGTTGGGAATGGCCATGTCGCTGGCGTTTTTCGGCGGGATCTTGTTGAGCCTGTTGGTGGGGTTCAACGAGCAGTCCCTGGCCGCTCATTCTGGATCGCCTATGGACTGCTCGTGGCCGCCGGCCCGGCATCTTTTTCCGAGCATGCCATCGGACCCATCATCTCTTGGCTGCGACCAAGGCGGCGCAACAGGAGGATGCGGAGCAACACCTGGCCGAAGCCTACGCCATCCTGCGCAACCGCAGCGCCTCCTGGGGACGGCGCGCTGGAACTCGCCGCGGATATCACTGCCTGGACGGCGTACCAGCGGGCGCTTAATGAGACGCGCACCTGGCCCTACAACACGCGCGCCCTGCGCACACTCACTATCACCGTGCTCTCGCCGCTGGCTCTCGGCGCCGCACGCCTCATCGGCATCTTGCTCACGGCGGATTAGCTTCCGTTGATATTTCGTGTTGCTGCACGGGTTGCAAACCCGGCGCTGACAACGAGAAGTGTCCTCAGGCACTGACACGAAGTCGCTGAGGCGACTTCTCGCTGTCAGCATCGGTTTCCAACCGTGAAAGTCTCCCCGGTCAAATCCAGCGCCGCTCGCTGCATCCAAATACCAACACCGCCACGCCGCCGCGCTTCACGATGATCGCATTGCCGAGCACGTCTTCACCGGCACCCCGGGCAGAATCCAGGATGCCCAGCACCTTGTTGGGGTCGAAATACCATGCGCCCCAGGCCGCCCCGATGGGTTCAGTGATGATGTTCCAGGTCTGGCCGATGAGAATCACGGCAAATGAGCGCGCTGCGACCAGAGAAAGCGTGAATTGCGTTTCCACAGCATGCCGTGGAAGAGCAACCCAGCCGCGAGAATCAGGGTGAGGTGAGTAAGTGATGCGGGCATGGGAATCGGGAATGGGTGCTGATGGAACGGAACGGCTGAGATTGAGAGATCAGGAGACTGGGAGATCAAGGGCGGCCGCCAGTTTGCCAATCTCTCAGTCTCCCAATCTCTCAATCTCCTGATTACGCACCCCCGCCTCCTTCAACACAACGGTCACACCCCCAAACAACGTGATGCCGCCGATCCAAAGCCATTCCTCCAGCGGCAGGCCGAGAAACCAGATGCCGCTCAGGTGGGCCGGGTCGTACGTCCAGAGACCGATGCGCACGGCGAACCCGTCCCACAGCCAGCCGCCGACGCCTGCACCGACGAGCGCCCAGGCGAGGGCGTGAGTGCTGCCGCCAGAGTCTGTCGTCAGAGAAGCAGCACAGCAGGGGCACGCCCATGCAAAGCGCCAACCACACGAGGTAGGTGACGTTGCCAAACACAGGGCTAGCTCGCTGAGGTGGGGCGATAGTCAGGATCGTGCTGGTCGACCAGAATGGTGTTGCCGTCGGGGTCGGTCAACATGATGTAGGCCGGTCCGGTACTGCTTTCGTCGGCTTCCACGTCCAGCGTCACCCCGGCCTCACGCAACTTGCGCTGGATGGCGCGCACGTCGGTCGGGTTGAAGGTGAGAATGTTCGTCTCGAACATGCCCTGGAAGAGACCAATGACCGTGGTTCCCTGGCGCATGATCACCCAATGTTCGTCTTGATGATCGTCGTACGCCTCGAATCCGAGCGTCTCATAGAAGGCACGGGATGTCGCGATGTCCTCCACGGCCAGGCTGACGGAGAACTGTCCAAGATTCATGTGAGCCCCTTTCGCTGCGCAAACAGCCACGTATACAGTGCCGGGTCGTTGTACGCCGCGGTCCACGAGTCGTGGTCGGCGTCCGGGTAGATGGTCACGCGCGGGTCGGCGCCCGCGGCACGCAGCGCCGCCACCAGTGCCTCGGCATCACTCAGCGGGGCGATGGGATCCAACGCACCGTGGAAGACCCAGATGGGCATGGTCCGCAGCGGCGTGAAATCGGGCGTGGGGCGGATGGCGAAGGGAATGCGGCTGGCCATGCATGCGACCGCGGCGAACCGGGCCGGATGCGCGAGCGCCAGCAGCCAACTCCCGCGCCCGCCCATGCTGAGACCGGTCAGGTAGACGCGTGCGGTGTCCACTTGCTCGCGCGCACAGACGTCGTCGAGCAGCGCGGCGAGATTGGCGGTCTGGGCCTCCCAGTCGCTGTCGGCGGGGCACTGGGGCGCAATGACCAGTGCCGGGAGCTCGTCGCCCCGTTCCAGCACCGCGGGCAGCCCGAAGAGCTTGACCAGTTCCAGATCGTCGCCTGACTCGCCGCGGCCGTGGAGGAAGAGGATGAGCGGCCGCGGGGTCTCCTGGCCGACAGTAGCTGCGGGGCGATAGAGCAGGTAGCCAAGTGTCCCGTCGTCGTGTTGGAACGCATGACGTTCGGCGGGTTGTATGGCGCTGCTCATTTGGCCCAAGCCGCTTCCCCGCGCGCCACCCGGCGCTGGGGCGAGCCTTCCGCCAGTTGCATCAACTCGATGGGGTTGCCGTCCGGGTCCGCCACCCACGCCTGCAAGTTGCCGTCCAGCCCTAACTTCACGTCGCGCTGGATGGCCACGCCGGCCCCGCGCAACCGGTCCACGTCTGCCTGGATGTCGTCGCTCACCAGGCAGAGATGCATGAAGCTGCCGTCGGGCTCGCGCGGCTCGGGGCCGTTGGGGAAGAGTTCCAGGAAGCGGTCGCCGCCCACGTGGAGATAGACGAGCATGAGCGAGCCGTCTTCCCGGTGGAGGCGAAAGGCCTCGTGCAGATTCAGTTGGGCGTAGAAGGCGAGGGACGCGTCCAGATCGTTGACGCGCAACGCAGTGTGACCCAGGTCCGTGATCATGACGACAACTCCTTGGCAAAGAAGATTTCGTGGTGGATTTCTCGATAGCCCAGGCGGGCGTGGGCGCTGGGGCTGAGCGGGTAGTCTGACGTCGTGTCCGAGGCCATCTCGGTGCACCCTTGGGCCCGCGCCCATGTCTCGGCGGCTGCCACCAATCTACCACCGATGCCCTGTTTGCGCCACGCCGGATCAACGTACCAGCCTTCGATGTAGCCGATGCGATCCGTGCGGCAGCCGGGCGCACTGGTGTGGATGGATGCCTCGAGCATGCCGCAGAGTTCGCCGTCGGCGTCGGCCACAAAGACCGGCTGCATCGGGTCCGCCGCCAACGCGCTTCGCTTCTTGCCCAATTCTAATCGATCGTGATCGGGCCACAGCGCCCGGCGCAACGCGATCCACGCCGCGTGATCCGTCGGTGCAAGCCTGCGGATGGTCACGGTCTCAGTCATGGTCGATGCTCCTTGCGACGACTGTCACCTGCAAAAAACCAGGCCGCCCGTCAGCATGACAGACAGCCCCTGGAAAACCCGGCTGAAATTCGAGACGGCCCCGTTTTAGTTTGCACGCACTCGTGGGGACAGCCTGGTTCGCTCTCGCTACGGCTCGGCGGTTCGCACGAGGGCGTGCGAACTGAACGAAGCTCTGGCGTCAAGTGGAAACGCGCCTGCGCCTTCAAATCCAAGCACGCAAGTCGCGGTGAACGCCGGGCTACGAACTCGCCCTCCTCGCCCTACACCGCCGCCGCGTTCTTCTTCGCCATGTGCCGCTTGGCGATCTCCACGCTGACCGCCGCGTCGCGGCCGTACGCGTCCGCGCCCACCTCGCGGGCGAAGTTCTCGGTCACCGGCGCGCCGCCCACCATGACGTAGATTTCATCGCGCAGGCCCTCTTCGCCCAGCGCATCGACCACGACCTTCATGTACGGCATGGTGGTGGTGAGAAGCGCACTCATGCCGATGATGTCGGGCTTGTGCTCGTGGATGGCGGCGATGAAGCCGTCCGCGTCCACGTTGATGCCCAGGTTGATGACCTCGAAGCCCGCGCCCTCCATCATCATGGAGACCAGGTTCTTGCCGATGTCGTGGATGTCGCCCTTGACTGTGCCGATGACGATGGTGCCGATGCGCTGGGCGCCGGTCTCGGTCAGCAGCGGGCGCAGCACTTCCATGCCCGACTTCATGGCGTTGGCGGCCATCAACACTTCGGGCACGAACAGGATGCCGTCGCGGAAGTCCACCCCGACGATGTCCATGCCCGCGACCAGCCCCTGGTCAAGGATCGACTGGGGCGACTCGCCGCGCGCCAGCGCTTCCCGCACCTGCAACGGAATCTCTTCCTTGATGCCGTCGTAGAGATCGTCCTGCATCTGCAGATACAGGTCTTCCAAACTCAACTCCGCATAACTCATGATCCAACGTCTCCTTGTGATGCAAGCTCAAACCGGCACACTCAATCCTCACACGACAACGGCGGGCCACAGATGAACACAGATTGACACGGATAAAGGCAAAAAAAGGTTAAGAGACTAAATGGTTCTTTATCTGTGTTCATCTGTGTTCATCTGTGGCCAAGCACTTAGAACAGCCCGACCACGCGGCCGGTCTCGAAGTCGATATCCACGTTTTCGGCCGCAGGATGGCTGGGCAGGCCGGGCATGGTGCGCATTTCGCCCACCAACGGGTAGATGAAGCCTGCCCCCACGCTCGCGCGCACTTCACGGATCGGCAGTGTAAACCCGGTGGGCGCACCCTTCAAATTCGGGTCGGCCGAAAGGCTCAAATGGGTCTTGGCCATGCAGATGGGGAGGTTGCCGAACCCGCTGCGTTCGTAGGTGCGAATCTGCGTCTCGGCCCGCTTGTCGAAGCTCACGTCGGCCGCGCCGTAGATCTCCTTGGCGATGGTCTCGATCTTGGTCTTGATGGGCAGATCCAAGTCGTAGAGGAACTTGAACTCGCTCGGCTCCTCCGCCGCTTCCACCACGGCCCGGGCCAGGTCGGTGCCGCCCGCGCCGCCTTCGGCCCAGTGGTTGGACAACGCACAGCGCACGCCCAACTCCTTGGCGACTTCGAAGATGGCGTCGGTCTCGCTCTGGAAATCGCTGGCGAACTGGTTGATGCAGATCACCGGGCTGGCGCCGTGCTTGAGCATGTTCTGCACCTGTTTGCGCAAGTTGGCCGCGCCCACGTGCACGTCGTCCGGATTCTCGGCCAGCATCTCGTCGGGCAGCGGCTTGCCGGGGACAATCTTGTACTTGCCCGTGTGGGACTTGAGCGCGCGCACCGTGGCCACCACCACCGCCGCATCCGGGCGCAGTCCGCTGTAGCGGCACTTGATGTTGAAGAACTTCTCCGCGCCGATGTCCGCGCCGAAGCCCGCCTCGGTGATGAGGTAGTCCGCCGTCTTGATGCCGATGAGGTCGGCCAGAATCGAGCTGTTGCCGTGGGCGATGTTGGCGAACGGCCTGGCATGGACCAGCGCCGGCGTGTTCTCCAGCGTCTGGAAGAGATTGGGCTTGATGGCTTCCTTCATGAGCACCGTCATCGCTTCCGCGGCCTGGAGGTCTTCCGCGCTGATCGGCTCCCGCTTCCCGTTCTGGCCGATGACGATGCGGCCGAAGCGCGCCCGCATGTCGCGTAGGCTGGTGGTCAGCGCCAGGATTGCCATCACTTCGCTGGCCACGGTGATGTCGAAGCCGGTCTCGTGGGGACGCCCGTCGCCCTTGCTGCCCAACCCGGCCACGATGTTGCGCAGATCGCGGTCGCTGATGTCCATGACCCGCCGCCAGGTGATGCTGTACGGGTCGATGCCCAGCGCATTGCCTTGGTAGATGTGGTTGTCGATCATGGCCGCCAGCAGGTTGTTGGCCGCGGTGATGGCGTGGATGTCGCCGGTCATGTGCAGGTTGAACTGCTCCATGGGGATGACCTGGCTGTAGCCGCCGCCGGCCGCGCCGCCCTTGATGCCGAACGTCGGCCCCATGGACGGCTGGCGGATGGCGATGGTCGCGGTCTTGCCGATGTGGTGCATGGCCTGACCCAGCCCGACCGTGGTGGTCGACTTGCCTTCACCCAGCGGCGTGGGCGAAATCGCCGTGACCAGGATGTACTTGGCGTTGGGGCGATCCTTGAGCGTCTCCTGGGCTTCCAACTTGACCTTGGCCATGCTGTCGCCGTAGAACTCGATGTCCTTGCGCGTCAGCCCCATCTTTTCCGCGATCTCTTCGATCGGGCGGAGGGTGGCCGCTTGGGCGATATCAAGATCGCTGGGAACCGCTGTCTTCGTTGACATAATCCTCTCCTTTGGTGCTAAGTCTGGAATTGCTCGTCGTTGATGCTTTTCGTCATCGCGCGGCCGGCCGGGACGTGTTCCCGCCGGTGATGGGCATGGCGTTGGTCGAGCAGGCCGGCGTGCTGCACAATCGCGGCCACGGTCTCTTCCTGGCGATAGGCCATGACGTGCACGCCGTGGACACCGGGGATCTCACGCACTTGCTCGATGATTTCGATGCAGATCTGCTTGCCTTCCGCGGCTTTCTGCGCCTTGGGCGTCTTGGCCAGCCGGTCCACGATCGCGTCGGGAATCCAGACGCCGGGCACCTTGGTGCGCATGAACTCGGCCGCCTTGTCCGAGCGCAGCGGCCCCACGCCCACGAGGATGAACGCCTTCTCGTGTAGCCCCATGTCCACCACCCGCTGCATGTAGGCACGCAGCCGCGGCACGTCGAAACAATATTGCGTCTGGATGAAATCCGCGCCCGCCTCGATCTTCTTGGCCAGGCGCAGCGGGCGGAAGTCCAGCGGCGGCACGAACGGGTTGGCCGCTGCACCCAGGAAGAAACGGGGCCGGGTGGTCAGCTTGCGCCCGCTCAGAAAGACACCGTCATCGCGCATGATGCGGGCCGTGCGCAGCAGTTGCAGGCTGTCGAGGTCGAAGACGCGCTTGGCCTCGGGCTGGTCGCCTGCGCTTACGTCGTCACCGGTGAGACAGAGCACGTTCTTGATGCCCAGCGCGGCCGCGCCCAGCAGGTCGCCCTGCATGGCAATGCGGTTGCGGTCCCGGCAACTGACCTGGAAGACCGGTTCATAGCCCGCGCGGGTGAGCAGGGCGCAGCAGCCCAGACTGCTCATGTGGCAGTTGGCGCCCGAGCCGTCGGTGGCGTTGATCGCGTCGCACACCTCGGCCAGCACCAGCGCGTTCTTGTAGACATCCTCCGGGTCGGCGCTGTCGGGTGCATTCAGCTCGGCCGTCACCGCAAAGCGCCCGGCGCGCAGCACCCGTTCCAGCCGGCTGTCGGCGCGCACGGGACGATCCACCGCGGCGGGCAGATCGCGCCAAGGAACGTCGGCGTGGGTTGTGTCGGGAAGTTCGGACATGATAATAGATAATGGGAAATAGCTAATAATTAATGGTTAGGCGTGCCGTGGCGACTACTTACCCATTAATCATTATCTATTTTCAATTAATTATTTGTATCGGCCTGCCGTGCGGCGCGCCGGGCTTCACGGCCGCACGCCGCGCATCCGCCTCACTGGTCGCCCTATCCGCCGGCGCGGCCTGCTCGCGCATGGCGCTGAGATAGCGCATGCTGCCTCGTCCGTGCCCATGAGCACGTCCGCGGCATAGATGCTGTTGCGGATGTCGCGCTCCAGCGGGTTGGTGATGGCGCTGGTCATGCCCGCGGCGATGGCCATGGCCACAAAGGTGCTGTTGAGCAGGTGCCGGTTGGGCATGCCGAAGCTGATGTTGCTGGCGCCGCAGATGGTGTTGCAGCCCAGTTCCTCGCGTACCATGCGCACGATGTTGAAGAGATCGCGCCCGGCGGTGCGCACTGCGCCCACGGGCATGGCCAACGGGTCCACCAGCACGTCCTCGGGCTTGATGCCGTAGCTCTCGGCGCGCTTGACGATCTTCTTGGCCACGGCAAAGCGCACCGCGGGGTCGTAGCTGATGCCCGATTCGTCGTTGGTGATGGCGATGACCGGCACGTTGTACTCGGCCACCACCGGCAGCACCACCTCCAGCCGCTCCTCTTCGCCCGTCACGCTGTTAACAATCGGACGCCCCTTGGCGGCCTTGATGCCGGCGATGAGCGCGGGCACCACCGAACTGTCGATGCAGAGCGGCACGTCGGTGAGCGCCTGCACCAGTTGGATGCACTTGACCATGAGTTCCGGCTCGGTCTTCTGCGGCTGCACACTGGTCACGCCCACGTTGATGTCGAGGATGTGCGCGCCCGCGGCCACTTGCGCCTGCGCGTCCCGCTCCACCCGGCTGAAGTCGCCGGCCAGCATCTCTGCTTCCAGTTTCTTGCGCCCGGTGGGGTTGATGCGTTCGCCGATGATGGCAAAGGGCTGGTCCGGCCCGATGATGACGGTCTTGGTCGGTGATTGAACGATTGTTTGCATGAATCCTCCTCGGTGTGACCTGTCCGGTGGTCTCAGTCGCGCCAGCCCGCGGGCGTCTCGACGTCGATCGCCTCGGCCATGTTGATCCACGACGACGTGCCGTGCAGGCTGCGGTTGACCGGCGCTTGCAGCAGCAAGATTTCGTCCTGGTAGTCGTGCATCTCCCGGCTGCGCTCCCACGCCTGCACCCACACGCACGGCCGCGCCGGAATGACCTCGCAATGGCCGTCGGCGCGCACACCGCCGCACGGGCCGTAGCGCAGATTTTTGGGACAATTCATGGGACAGGTCATGCCCGTGCTGTGCAAGATACACTGGCCGCACATTTGGCAATTGAAGACGTAACCCTTGCCCACTTCCTCGACCCAGATCATGACCCGGTTGGTTGCGCCCGGGCTGACGCGTCGCATGACCGGGTAGGCCGCGGCAAACGCAACCTTGGCTCCTTCGTACAGCCTGGCCAGCGCTTGCGGCCGGTTCTTGAGCCATTCACTGCCGGGCCGGCGTTTTCCTTCTCTGAGCGGTATCTGTGTCATGATGCGATGATATGTCCGTGGCGTGATCAGGCGGTGTTCGTCACGTTGCGGTTACACACGGCCGGGGTCAACCCGCCAGGGCCGGAATGGCGCTGCGGCCGTCGCGCACGGTGGCGCGGCCCAGCAACTGTGACACGTTGGCGCATGCGTGTAGCAGCGCGTCGACCAAGGCGCGGCCTTCGTCCTCGGCCGGAAAGCGGAAGACCGGGCCGCAGACGTAGATGGACGCCACCGGGCGCGCATCGCTGCCGAAGATGGGCGCTGATATGACGGCCAGTCCGTCGGTAAACTCCTCCACCGACCAGTCGTAGCCGCGCGCCCGGATTGCGGCCAGTTGCGCGCGCAACGCGTCCGGCTCCACCACCGTGCGCGGCGTGAACGCAATGAGCGGCTCGTCCAGATACCGGTCCACCTCGGCGCGCGGGGCGAACGCCAGGAAAACTTTGCCCGACGATGTTGTGTGCAGGGGGAACCGTTCGCCGGTCCAGTTACGCACCTGAATCACGTGGCTGGTGGTGATCTGGTCGATGTAGTGGACGCACGGTCCCTCGGGCACGCCCAGGCCCACCGTCTCGTCGAACTCGACCGCCAGCGCCTCCAGATACGGCCGCGCCAGCGCGGCGATGGTGGACGTGTGCAGGCTGTCGGTCAGCAGATCAGCAATGCCCGTGCCGATGAACAGAGCGTTGTCGACACGGGCAATGGCGTTTTCCTCTTCCAGCGCGGTGATAAAACGTGAGACGGTGCTTTTGGGCAGACTCGTGCGCCGGGCCAGATCGGTCACGGTGATGCCGTCCGGATATTGGGCGATGGTGCGCAGCAGGACAAAGGCCCGCTCGATGGACTGAACGCTCATCGACGTCTGCCCAGTCTCACATGGTGGAACAATTTCACGATGCAAAACGAATTGACTCAATTGTACTGGAGAAGATCGGCGCTGTCAATCGATTTTCACCCGAATTCGGGCGGCAATTTCTGACGAAGCCGTCACCCTGGGCACGTTCACGACTTAAGCTTGGTCATGGCCGCGTCGTACTGGGGATCGGCGGCGACCTGGGCGGGGAAGCGCCGGTCGAAGTACTGGATCTCCAGTGGCGTGCCCTGGTCGGCGTGTTCGACGGGCAGATAGGCGTAGCCCACCAACTTGCCCACGCTGTAGCCGTAGTCCACACTGGTGAGGTAGCCCACGGCGCGGCCGTCGGCGAAGACCGGCTCCTTGCCAAGCGCCATCGCGTCGGGCGCGCCGCTGGTGATGCAGCAGAGGGTGCGCGTCACGCCCGCTTGTTTGGCCGCGACCAGGGCGGCGCGCCCCAAGAAGTCGCCCTTTTTCAGGCGCACGGCCCAGCCCAGTCCGGCCTCGTACGGATTGTAATCCGTGGTCAGATCGGACCCCACGGCGCGGTAGCCCTTCTCGACGCGCAGCGAGTTGAACGCGCCCGCGCCCAGCGCAAAGATTCCGTGGGGCTGGCCCGCTTCCCAGAGCGTGTCCCACAAATTGAGACCGTACTCGCTGGGGCAGTAGATCTCCCACCCCAGCTCGCCCGCATAGGACAGGCGCAGCGCCACCGCCGGCACCGTGCCGATGGTCAGCGGCATCGCGGTGAAGTAGGGGAAAACCAGGGTGGACACATCTTCCTCGGCCACATGGGCCAGCACATCGCGCGCACGCGGGCCCCACAGCGCCACGCCGGTCAGCAGGCTGCTCACATCGTCGATGGTCACGGAGCCGTCGGTCGGCGCGTGCAGGCGCAGCCAGGCCAGGTCGGCCGGTCCAGTGCCCGCGCCCGTGAGCACCATGTACTGTTCGTCGCCGGTGCGCGTCACCGTGAGATCCGCCTTGATGCCGCCGGACGCGTCGCAGAGTGCGGTGTAGACGATCTGGCCGACGGGCTTGTCGATGGTATTGGCCGCCACGCGGTTGAGGAAGGCGGTCGCGCCGGGGCCGCGCACCTCCAGCTTGGTGAAGTTGGCGATGTTGTAGAGGCCGACTTTGTCGCGCAGGGCCAGATGCTCGGCGCCCTGGATGCGCGACCAGTTCATGGCTTCCCAGCCGCTGCGTTCCGGCACGCGGTCGCCGTACTCGTCCAGCAGGTGCGCGTTGGCCTCGTACCAGTGGGCTACCTCCCAGCCGGCGGATGCATGGAAGTGCGCGCCCTGTTCCACCAGCCGCTGGTGATAGGGCGCCACGCGCACGCTGCGCGGGTGTTCCATCTGCTGCAGCGGGTGGATGATGTCGTAGACCTCCTGGTACTGGCGGTCGACGCGGGCGTACATCCACGTGCGCGCGGTGGCGTGGGGCTGGAAGCGGCGGCTCCACATCTCGTGCATGGCGAACTCGCTGGTGCCGCTGTCCATCCATTCGGCCATGGTCTTGGAGACGCCGCCGGCGTGGGTCACCCAGATGCCCAGGCAGACCAGCAGGCCGGGAATGTCCGTTTCGCCCGCGATGGGGCCCATGTCGGTGGAGAAGGCCATGAATCCGTTGAACTGGCGTGTGTACCGTTTGCCCCGCAGCGGCGGCAGCAACTCCTCCGCGGCGCGCTGGGCCACCCGGAAATGCTCGGGCGTGAACTCGCGTTCGGCCTTGGCGCCCACATAGTCACCCTCGAAGAGCAGCGACTCGTGGCGATAGTTGCCGATGCCGTAGGCGTCGCCGTGCTGGCGGAAGTACATGGAAAAATCCTGGTGGCGCAGGATGGGGTGGCGCACGAAGAGATCTTTGTCCGCGGCCAATTCGGGCAGCGGCTCGGTGATGGCGTACTGGTGCTCCACGCCGAGAATGGGGAAGCGCAGGCCAAGCCGCTCGGGGAGCACGCTGGCCCAGACGTTGGTCGCCAACAGCACTTGATCGGCCTTGATCACGCCCCGGTCCGTGATGACGCCGGTGGTGCGGCCGTCGGTGATCTCCACGTCCAGCACATCCACGTTGCCGAAGAACTGTGCGCCGCCGCCGGCAATGGCCTGTTTGGCCAGCGCGGCTGCGCTGTACCAGCCGCGCACGTCCATGTCCGTGGGCACGTAGTAGCCGCCCTTGATGACCGTGGGATCGAGGATCGGGATCAGGTCGGCCACCTCCCGCGGCGCGATCACGTGCCCCTCCAGACCGTACGCGGCGGCGACGCTCTGTTTGCGGTGGAGTTCGCGCAGGCGCGCATCCGTGTACGCGACCTCGACGCCGCCGACCTGGTACGCGCATTGGGTGTCCTGGTAGACCTGATCTTTGTAGAGCGCCACCGAATACATGGCGCATTGGGTCATGAATTTGGAGTAGTTGGTCTGGAAGATCAGCCCGGGCGCGTGGGAGGTCGAGCCGCCGGTTTCGTAGAGCGGACCCTTGTCCACGACGACGATGTCGCGCCACCCCAGCTTCGTCAGGTGGTACGCCAGCCCGCAGCCGACGATCCCGGCGCCCACGATCACGAGCCGTGCGTGCTGTGGCAGCTTGGTCGCGTTTGTCATTTCGCCATTCCTTTCGTTTATGCTGTCTTTTTTGCTGCCGGTTCCGGAATCGTTTGTTTTGATTTGTGTAGTCTGAATTCCGGGCGGTAAACTCTCCGCATGCCCGACAATCTCCCGAATCCCCACGACCGATACTTTCGCGAGACGTTTTCTGAACTGGCTGTGGCGCGCGATTTTCTACGTTACTACTTGCCTGCCGACGTGGCGGCGTTGCTCGATCTGGATCGCGTGACGCTGGCCGACGGCTCATTCGTTGATGCCGCTTTGCAGGATCATGTCTCGGACATGCTTTACCACGTCGGGTTGCGGTCCCCGGATCACGCCGTCACGGATGAGGCGTTTGTCTACGTGCTTGTCGAGCACAAGAGTTACGCCGATCGACTGACGCCGTTCCAGGTGCTGCGTTACGTGGTGCGCATTTGGGAACGGCTGCTGCAGGAAGAGGGCAGGCTGCTGCCCGTCTTCCCCGTGGTGCTCTACCATGGTGACAGCACGTGGAACGCGCCCGGCGATGTCGTCGATCTCGTCGATGCGGCGACGCCGTTACGACCGTATCTGCCGAGCTTGCGCTATCATCTATGCGATCTGTCCGCCTACGATCTCAACGCGATGGCGGGCGGCATTCACACGCGCTTGTCGCTGCGGCTGCTCCAGTCCATTTTCGCACCTGATCTCGGGGCGCAACTGCCGGAGATTTTGCGACTCGTCAAGGAGTTGACAGAGCCAAAGACGGCGCTACAATGGTTGGAGACAGCGTTACGGTATGTGGCTGCGGCAGGACGACACGTGTCCCGCGATGACATCAAGCGCGCTGTGGATGATGTGCTGAGTGATGAAGGGAGTGACATCATGCCGACTGTTGCTGAACAATGGATTGAAGAAGGCAAGCAACTGGGCCTGGAACAAGGACTTGAACAGGGTCTGGAGCAGGGCCTTGAACAAGGCCTTGAACAAGGCCGGCAGCAGCTCATCCATGCGACCGTGGATCTGTTGCAGGCGCGCTTCGGTCCGTTGCCCGTGGATCTATGTGACGCAATCGGACGACTGTCCATGCCACAGCTTCAGCAGGTGATTGTCTCCGTGCTCGACTTCACAACCATCGGTGACGTACACACGTTTGTCACCGGCCTCTCCGACGCATAACGTCGCGCGGAATTTCACGTTCGCCTACCAAAACGGTTTGATCGTCCGGTCCTGTTCGATGGCGCGTTGTTCACTGGCGCGATCGGCGTGACGGCGCGTGTCCAGGCTGCCGTCGGCGCGCCGGGGAATGTCGTCGAACGCGGCGCGTGGACCCATGGTGGCAATACGGGGCGTGTCACGTCGATAGTCGTGGACGGGGCGCGGGGTGCGCATGCTCGTCAGGCGGGCCGGACGACGTGGGCCGAGCGCGGCGACCGGGCGCAGTTGTTCCCGCCGCGCGTGCTGAATGACATTGGACAGTTCGCCACCCACGCCGAAGTCATAGCGGCTGCCGAAGCGATTGGCGGTGAAGGGCTCGATGTTGTGGCGCGTACGCTGGTACTGGGCGAGATCCGCCATGATCTCGCCGATGACGCTGGCGAACTTGTAGCCGTGGCCCGTGCACGCCGACGCGTAGGAGACCTGGGGGTATTGCGGGTGCAGGTCGATGATGAAGTGGCCGTCCGGCGCGTTGGTGAACATGCAACTGGCCATGGTCATGGTCGGGCCGGCTGCCTGGGGGAAGTACTTCGACGTGCATTCACGCAGCACCTCCTCGTCCTCCCAGTAGACGTCGTGATCCAGTTGCTCCGGGCGCCCGGTCTCGTTGAAGTGGTGATAGAGCCCGATCTTGAAGCCGGGGATGCCGAAGACCGGGAAGCCGTAAAAGCGTCCCTCGTCCACCAGCAGATTGAAGACCGGGAAATTGTCGGGGCGGAACAGTTCCGGGCGCGCCGGCTGGAACCAGGCCAACACCTGGCGCTCCGGGGTGGCCAGCCGGTTGAGGAACTGGAGCATGCCGTCGTTCCACGCCCCCGCCGTGATGACCAGCGAGTCGGCTTCGTAGATACCGCGCGTGGTGTGGACGCGCACGCCGTCGCCGTCACCCAGCGGCTCCCACTTCATCACGGCCTCGCGGCCGTGGACCTCCGCTCCCAGGGCCAGCGCCGCAAAGACGTAGGCTGTGATGCTGAGTTCAGGGCGGAGGAAGCCGCCCTCGGGCTGGAAGAGCGCCAGGTGATCCTGGGGCAGGTTGTAGCCCGGAAAGCGCTGCGCCAGCTCCTTGCCGGTGAGAACTTCGTGGGGCTGGTCGTATTCCACGGCCGATTGCAGTGCACCCTTGAAGACCCAACTCTCCGCCGGGCCGGCATCGATGGAGCCGGTGATGCGCAACACGTTCTCGCCCGAGACCCGCTCCAAGTCGCGCCACAATTCGTAGGCCCGCACCAGCAGCATCACATAGGACGAATCCTCGTAGTACGGCAGGCGGATGATGCGCGTGTGCCCGTGGGACGATCCCTGGTCGTGGGGGATGTCGAACTGCTCCAGCCCGAGTACGCGCTGCCCGCGCTTGGCCAGGTGATAGACCGCCGCGCTCCCCATGCCGCCGACGCCGACGACGATGGTGTCAAATCGATTGGGGTAGAGGGTTGAGTGCATGGAGTGGCTCCGCAATAGGTGTATCAGGGAGACTGAGAGATTGGGAGATTGAGAGATTGAGAGATTGGCTCTCCTCGCTAGGATCCGAATCTCCCAATCTCTCAATCTCCCAATCTCTGTAGCTTTACCGTTTCGGCCCATCACCGTACTTCGCCCGAATGCGCGCACCTGCCGGGTCGAAGAAGGGCGTCTGGGTGACTGTGGCGACGATGGGGCGGCCGGCTGACATGATGACAAGCTTGGCGCCGGGCCAGGCGTGGGTGGTGCGCACGTACGCCATGGCCAGCACCTTGTTGACCGAGTGGCCGTGCACGCTCACCGTCACGTTGCCCACCAACTCGCCCGGCGTTTCCGCGTCGGCCAACTCGCCCGCTTCGGGACCGCTGAACCGTTTGCTGCGGAAGGGCGCGATGTCGGCCACGCTGTAGACCGGGTCGTCCACGTTGACCGGTGTCTTGCTCTCCAGCACCAGGCCGACCCAGCGCGTGTCGATGCCGGTGTCCTGCCAGCGCAGGAGCGCGTCGCGGCCGTTGAACTCGCGCTTGTCGAAGCGGATCCAACGATCCAGGCCCACGTGGAACGGGGTGACTTCCAGGTGGATGTCCTTGCCGTAGAGGGGCAGGGCTTTCTCCACACGCAGGCTGTTCATGGCCACGACGCCGTAGGGTTGCAACCCGAAGTCGCGCCCCTGGGTCAGCAGAAATTCCCACAGCCCTGCGACTTCATCGGCAGGCGTGTACAGCTCGTAGCCCAACTCGCCCGTGTATCCGCTGCGCGAGAGGATGACGTTGACGCCGTTGACGCGCGCGGGCGTGAAACGGAAGAAGCGCAGCCGTTCGACGTCGCCCTCGTCCAGCACCGACTGTAACAGGTCGCGCGACCGAGGGCCTTGGACGACGGGCAGCGCGATCCCGGTGGAAATATCGGTGACGTAGGTGCTGGTGCCCAGCGCGTGTTCGCTCACCCAGTGATAGGTCTGCGCCCGCGGGCCGGAACTGGTCACGATCATGAAGTGTTCATCGTTGAACTTGTAGACTGTGATGTCGTCGACCACGTAGCCGTCTTCGTCGCACATGGTCGAGTAGCGCAATTGGCCCGGCTCCATGCCCAAGATATCGTTGACCAGCAGCCGGTTGATCAGCCGCTCGGCGCCCGGCCCCTTGACGTCGATCTCGCCCATGGACGAGAGATCCTGCATGCCCACATTGGTGCGCACGTTGATGTGCTCGTCCTGGGGCGAGGTGTAGGAGACGGGGAACATGTACTCGCCGCCGCCCTTGACCAGACGCCCGGCGTGGCGCAGGTGGTAGTCATAGAGGGGACTTCTTCGTTCGGCCATGGTGATCTACTCCGTTTTGGATACTGCGTGAAACGTGAAGCGTGAAACGTAAAACGTGAAACGTGAAACGTGATGTGGGATTGAGGGCTGATGAGATGGGGTGATTCCCTTCTGGTGCGTGGCGGAACACGAGCTTTTAATCTCCCAATCTTTTGATCACCTTAGCCATCTCCCGAACCCAAGGCGCGCTTCCGCTCCTGCATGAATGCCTGCAATTCGCCGTCGATGTGTGGGTCCAGGCCCGGTTCTTGGTAGGCTGCCAGCAGGGCCTGCCACTTGTGATTGGCGCGGGTGTACGTGTCTTCCGCGCCGTTGAGTTCCCACTGCTCGAAGGCGTTGTAGTCGAACATCTCCGCGCGGTAGAACGCGTCGCGGAAGTGGCGGATGGTGTGCTGCGTGCCCAAAAAGTGGCCGCCCGGCGGCACTTCGGCCAGCGCGTCGAAGGCGAAGTCCTCATCGCTGAAGTCGATGCCGCGCGCCCAACGATGGTACATGCCCAGCACTTCGCAGTCGATGACGAACTTTTCGTAGCCGGCCACCAGCCCGCTCTCCAGCCAGCCCGCGGCGTGGAGGATGAAGTTGGTCTGCGCCTGGACCGCGGGCAGCATCACCTGCACCGACTCGTAGCCGGCCTGGGCATCCGGCAGCTTGGAACTGGTGAAGGTGCCGCCGCTGCGGAAGGCAGCTTGTAGGACGCCGCCAGTTGGGCTAGCGTCATCAACGTGAGCTGGCTCTCGGGCGAGCCGAAGACGGTCGCGCCGCTCTGGAGATCCAGGTTCGTCATGAACGAGCCGTAGATGACCGGAAGCCCCGGCGTGATCATCTGGGCCAGGGCGATGCCGGCCAGCGCCTCCGCGTTTTGCAGCGCCATGGTCCCGGCCAGGCTGGCAGGTGACATGGCCCCGGCCATCAAGAACGGCGTGATGAGCAGCGCCTGGCGCGCCTTCGCATAGACCTTGACACAGCCGAGCATGCGGTCGTCGTAGCGGCGCGGACTGCTCACGTTGATGAGCGAAAGGAGCGCCGGCGTCTCCCGGATGGACTCTTTGCCGAAGACGATTTCGGCCATGGCCACGCTGTCGGCGGCATTGGCCGGGTCCGTGACCGAGCCCATGAACGCCTTGTCCGAATAGCGCGCGTGGGTGTAGACCATGTCCAGGTGACGGGTGGGCACCGGCTCGTCGTTGGGTTCGACCACCGTGCCGCCTGAGTGGTGCAGATAGGGCGACATGTAGGCCAGCTTGACGAAGTTCCGGAAGTCCTCCAGCGTGGCCTGGCGCCGGCCCCGCTCCTTGTCCTGGACAAACGGCGGCCCGTAGACCGGCGCGAAGACCGAGCGGTTGCCGCCCAGGATGATGTTGTTGGCCGGATTGCGCGCCTGTTGGGTGAACTCGGCGGGCGCCTTCTGCACGTACTCCATGACCAGCGCTTCGTCGAAAAAGGCGATGTCGCCCTCCACGCGCGCACCGTGACCGGCCAGGATTTCCAGCGCCTCGGCGTCGTAGAAGGCGATGCCGAGTTCGTTGAGCACGCGCATGGACATGTCGTGGATGCGCTGCAGATCCGCCGGCGTTGCCACCTCGGCGCGGGGGATGTTGTAGGTGATTTGCGCTGGACGCACCTGGCCGCCGGCGCCTGCTCTTCGAGCCCGACGATCGCGACTGCGTTCGCGTGGTTGACTTCCACTCATCTGCGCATCCTCCTGTGACGATGCACGGTCAAGAGGCGATTTTGGGTGATGGATTCCGTTGCGGCCGCAACGGATCAGAACAACTGCAACATCTCGTGTTGAAAACGATTGATATGCCGGCGCATGAGTTGCGCTGCGCCCGCTTCGTCGTGGGCGATGATCAACTCAAAGATCCGCACATGCTCTTCGATGGCCTGCTCCAGCACCTTGTCCAGTTGCTCGGCCCGGTCCACGGCGAAGTTCCACAGGCGCAGCGCATGGCTGAAGAGGCCGTCCAGGGTCTCTTCGAGGAACTCATTGTGTGCGCTCTGCCACAGGAGCAAGTGCATGCGGTGGTCGATTTCGAGATAGGTGTGGCTGTCGATGGGCGCCGTCAAATGCGTCGCTTCGAGGCTCAGTTCCTGCATGCGCCGCTGCTGCTGTGGGGTGGCGCGTTCGGCGGCCAGGCGTGCGGCCAATGTCTCCAACTCCACACGCATCTCGTAGATTTTGCTGAGATCGGATGCATTCAAGTCTGCCACCAGCGTGCCGCGCCGGGGCAGGATCACGACCAGGTTCTCCAGCGCGAGCCGGCGGAGCGCCTGTCGCACCGGCGTCAGACCCACGCCCAACTCATCGACCAACGCGGTTTCATCCACCACCGATGCGGGCGGCATCTCCAGCGCAACGATGCGCGCCTTGATGGCACGGTAGGCCAAGTCGTTCATGGATTCGCCTTGGCCGCTTCGCCTTGATGAAGCGGCCAGCATGGAAGAGGGAAGCATCGTCGTCTACTTACCGACACCCAAAGTGTGCCAAATCTGTGATATGAAACTGATATTTCAGCGTGGCAGCGTATGTTAGGGGATGGCTTCCCGCTTGTCAAATCGCCAAACGTAACGCCGTTTCCGCCGCACCGACGCCTCTCGGATTGTGCAGTTCTGACCGGACCGGCCATGCAATTCGGAACGTCCGTTCCAAAACTTCTTGACGAAATGTTGTTGAATCGGATCGGGTATGTTATACTCTTTGCGCCAACGAAAAGGCTTGTCGAAAACGTGTATTTGTGGTTGTCCGATGACGTACGACCGGCATCGATACCCCAATCGACACTTGCACGCACGTTGGTCAGCGACGCTGGTCAGTTGAAGTCACTTTTCCACGCTTCAAATTGTCTTGGCTCACCTCTCGGATGATTTGAAGTATGTTTCTTCTCTCTTTCTGATTTCGCAGTGTTCTGACGAACTGTCCGATCTGGGGCAAAACTCCCAGGTCAGACTCTAAGTGTTGTCCGCCGGGTTGATGCCGCTACGAATTGAACGGCTCTAGCTCACTCGCTGCATTGTCGTCTGACGTATCGACGTACAGACGAGTTGTGGCGCGTTGACATGCACGTGGCGCGCACTCTGCGCGTTACGCGCTGTGCCATCTTTGGGATTCTCCCCAAACTTCGTCGTCGTTCAAATCGGACCTCATTCCGCGAGTACGCGTTTCTCTCTGTCGGTAATCCGTATTTCGGTGTACATGCACCCCAAAGTTTGACTAAGGAGAAGACTCTATGACTCAGCCACGACGTATTCACCCCGCGGTGCTTGACGCTGCCAATGACCATCGCAAGGGCAAGATCAACCGGCGCGACTTCCTGCGCTTTGCCACGCTGCTCGGCGCGTCCGTGCCGGTGGCCTATGCGCTTGCGGGCTGTAGCCCGTCCGCGCCGGCGGCCCCGGCCACCGGCGGCGAAGCTGCCGGCGAAGCCGCGAGCATGGGTGGCATCAAGCGAGGCGGCACGTGGACCGCGTCCATGCAGCTGCAATTGCTTGACCATCCGGCCCGCCTTTCATGGGTGGAAGGCGCCAACATCGTGCGCCAGATGAACGAGTACCTGACCGAAACCGGCCCCGACAACATCACGCGGCCGCTGCTGCTCGACCGCTGGGAAGCCAGCGACGACGTCAAGACCTGGGATCTCTACCTGAAGCAGGGGATTCTCTTCAACAACGGCGACGAATTGCAGGCGGACGACGTGATGTTCACCATGGGCGAATGGCTCAACCCGGACGTGGGTTCGTCCATGCTCGGTCTGCTGGGCGCGCTCGGCACCATGGACAACGTGGAGAAGGTGGACGACTATCACATTCGTCTGCACCTGGACACGCCCGACATCGCCATTCCCGAGTCGCTCTTCCACTATCCGGCCGTCATCCTGCATCGCGGCTTTGAGGGCGACATCGTGCAGCAGCCCGTGGGCACCGGCCCGTTCCTCCTGCAGGAGTATGCGGAAGGCGAACGCGCCCGCTTCACCCGCCGCGAGGATTACTGGCGCATGGGCGAAGACGGCGATCCGCTGCCCTACCTGGACGAATTGATCTTCGTCTCGACCGACAAGGACGCCGGCGTGGCTGCGCTCCAGTCCGGTCAGGTGGACACGCTCTACGACCCGCGCCCGTCCGACTATCTGGCGCTGACCGGTGTGGACGGACTGGAGATTCGCCCCGTCAGCACGGCCCAGTGCCTTGTCCTGCGCATGCGTGGGACCTGGAGCCGTGGGACGACAACCGGGTGCGCACCGCGCTCAAGATGTGCCAGGACCGCTTCCGCATTCTGCAACTGGCCTACTTCGACGAAGGCGTGCTTTCCATCGACGCCCACTTTGCGCCGGTGCACCCCGCCTACGCTGAGAAGCCGATTCCCGAGTACGACCCCGATGGCGCCCGCGCGCTGTTGGAAGAATACGCGGCCGAAAAGGGCATCGAACTCCCGCTCCAGGTGACGCTGGCCACCAAGAACGACCAGCAGGAGCCGGAGATCGCCCAGGCGCTCAAGGAACTGGCCGCGCCTGCCGGCTTCGACATCACGCTGGACATCACCGAGCCGGGCGGCTACTGGGACCGCTGGACCGAGGTGGACCTGGGCATCACGTCCTGGACCCATCGCCCGTTGGGCACCATGGTGCCGGCCCTGGCCTACACCGAGGAAGCCATCGGCGCCTGGAACGAGACCCGCTGGTTCGACGATGAGTTCACGTCGCTGCTCACCGATGCCCAGGCGACGTTGGACGTGGACGCCCGCCGCGAGATCTATTCGCAGATGGAAGACATCATGCAGGACCGCGGCCCCATCGGGAACAGCTTCTGGAAGAATGTCTGGAACATCACCGCTTCCGAGTTCCAGAATGTGAAGGCGCATCCCACCGCCTACTTCTTCATGAGTGAAGTGTGGAAAGATGCATAAACCGCAGTGCGCGGTTGAGTAGCACCAACACAAACCAGGTTTCTCAGAAACCTGGTTTGTGAGCACTCACAATGTGAGCACTGACTGACAAGACGTCTGGGGGCTTCACGCACACGTGTGACGTCCCGAAGCCCCCAGACGTGCGCTTTCCCCCGCTGCAAATTGCACGACCCTCTGGAGATTGCCCATGGCAAGATTTATCATCCGTAGTCTGATCTCCGCTGTCATCACCATGTTGTTGGTTTCCGCGGCACTCTTCTTCTTCATCGAGGTGGGGAGCGGTGATGTGACGGTGAAGATCCTCGGCATTGAATCCACGCCCGAACAGCGCGCCTCCTACCGCGCCCAACTCGGTCTGGACGCGCCGGCCTGGCAGCGTTACCTGGACTGGTTGGCCGGCAGCGATTGGCGCGCCGAAAGCGCCGTCGGCATGCCGCTGGTCACCGTCCGCAATGAATCGACCAATGAAGCCGAGTGGTGGGCCAACGATGACGGCCAACTGAAGCGCTGGGACATGGTCGACGGCCAGATGGTGGCGCGCATTCGCCAGCCGGACGGCACGTCTGTCCAGGAGCAGGCCGACGTGAACTGGTCGGTGGCGGACGACGGCACCGAGTACTTCTGGGGTGTGGACCGCGACAACAACGCCGTCATGTGGGTGCGCGGCTCAGGCGAGACGGTCTGGGTGCGCACCAAGGCCGGTTTCCGCAAGGAAGGCGACGGCCCCCGTCAGTACATCCCGTTGCGCAAGGGCCTGGTCCGCTTCGATGCCGGGAAGTCATTGCAGACCGGACGGCCGGTCTCGGTGACGTTGTGGCCGCGCGTGCGCAACACGCTGGTGCTGGCCGGGCTCGCGTTTCTCATCGTCATGCCCCTGGCGCTCATCTTCGGCATTATCGCCGGTATCAACGAAGGGAAGTTGGTGGACCGCACGATTTCGGTCGCCGGTCTCGCGCTGACGGCGACACCGGAATTCGTGACCGGCATCTTCCTCATTCTCATCTTCGGCGTCTGGCTACAAGCCTTCCCGGCGGTCGCGATCTTCACATCGCCCAACGCGATCTTCGAAAACCCGGCCATCCTGGTGCTGCCCGTCATGACGCTCACAGCCGTCGAGTTGGGCTACGTCGCGCGCATGACCCGGGCCAGCATGGTCGAGGTGATGGACACGGCGTACATTCGCACGGCCATCATCAAGGGCATGCCGCGCAGCCGGGTGGTCTTCCGCCACGCCTTGCGCAACGCCCTGCTGGCGCCCATCACCATCATCATGTTGCATGTGAACTGGCTGGTGGGCGGGCGTGGTCGTCGTGGAGGCCATCTTCGGCTACCCGGGACTGGGCAGCTACATCTACAGCGCGGCAATCTTCGGCGATCCCAACGCGGTGGAAGCCGCGGCCATGCTCCTGGTGATCATCGCCGTGGCCACACGCCTGATCGGCGACCTGGCCTACACATTCTTGAACCCGCGGATTCGCTATGCATAGACAGAATCTGCCCCATATTGACTGCAAAGGAGGGTGGCCATGGCCGTTGCACAGCCTGCTATAGGCTCAACCAAGCCCTCGCGGTGGCAGCGTTTTTGGAGCGGCATCTCCATCGTCTTCGAATCGCGCATCGCCACCGTCGGCCTGATCGTGGTGCTGTTCTGGGTGCTCATCGGGTTTGTCTCGCTCTTCTGGACGCCCTATCCGCCCAACTCGTCCATGTTCGACCAGAACTTGATGCCCAACAGCGTCAACTGGCTGGGCACCGACCATCTGGGGCGCGACATCGCGTCACGCTTGATGGCCGGCACCCAGGTCGTGCTGCTCAAGACCCGGCTGCCCGGCGACAGCAACATCGTCATCCCCGGCGGCGTGGCTATCTGGGGCGTGCTCGGTGCGCTCTTCTTCGGCGCGATCTTCGGCCTGAACGCGGGCTACCGCGGCGGCGCCTGGGACCAGACGATCATGCAGGTGCTCGATGCGCTGGTCGCGTTTCCTGCCATCGTGCTCTACCTGGTGATCATCACCGCGTTCGAGCAAGGCGACATCGTGGTCGTCTTCGCCATCACGGTGACGGGCACGCCGGGCATCGCACGCCTGGTGCGCAGCCTGGCCCTGGACATCAAGACGCGCGATTACATCCGCGCCGCCGAGACACGGGGCGAAAGCGCCTCGTGGATCATGTTCCGGGAGATTCTGCCCAATGCGCGCGGCCCGGTGTTGGTGGACGCCATGCTCCGTGTGGGCTACGCCATCTTCGCCATCGGTACGCTCGGCTTTCTGGGGATCGGTCTACCGCCCCCAGACCCGGACTGGGGCAGCATGGTCAACGACGCGCGGCGGTTCATCTTTGTCTTTCCGTGGGGCGTGATCCCGCCGTCGGTGGCCATCGCCTCGCTGGTGATCGGACTCAATCTCTTCGCCGACGGCATGCGTGAAGAAATTACGCGCTATCAGAAGTGATGCGTGAAACATGATGCGTGAAACGTGAAACGTGATTGAAGACTAAGGGATGGGGTGGTCTTGCGTGCAGGCGTCAATCTCTCAAATGACAATCACGCTATCACGTTTCACGCATCACGAATCACGCCTCACCCAACAAGTGACTACTCTATGACCGATAAATCTTCTCCTGTTCTCAAAGTCGAAGACCTGGCGGTGGCGTACAAGGTGCGCGGCGGTGAGATCGAAGCGGTGCAAAATGTATCGTTCGAGATCCACCGAGGCGACTCCCACGGCATCGTCGGCGAGTCGGGCTGCGGCAAGAGCACGGTGGCCTGGGCCATCGTCAACTTCCTGGGCGCGAACGGCTACGTCAAACGGGGCCGGATTCTCTTCCAGGGACAAGACCTGGTGGGTCGCACCGGCGAAGAACTGCGCCAGCTGCGCGGCGACCAGATCGCCATGGTCTACCAGGACCCCATGCAGGCGCTCAACCCGTCCATGCGTCTGGGCGACCAGATGAAGGAAGTGCTCACCGTCCACCGGGGCATCTCGGAGGACGAAGCCGAGGACCGCAGCATCGACATGCTCAACCGGGTCTACATGCCCGACGCGGCCAACGTCATGCGCCGCTATCCGCACCAGATCTCCGGTGGCCAGCAGCAGCGCGTGGTCATCGCCATGGCACTGCTCAACAACCCGGCGCTGCTCATCATGGACGAGCCGACCACGGCGCTGGATGTGACCGTCGAGGCGGCCGTGCTCGATCTCATCGCCGAACTGCGGCGCGAGTTCGACACGGCCATCATGTACATCAGCCACAACCTGGGCGTCGTGGCCCGGGTCTGTAGCGAGGTCGGCGTCATGTACGCGGGCGAAATGGTCGAGCGCGCCTCGGTGGAAGACATCTACGCCCGGCCGCAACACCCGTACACCCAGGGCTTGATTCGCTGCGTGCCCAAGCTCGGGTCGGACAAGGCGAGCAGCGTGCTCTATCCCATCCCCGGGCGCGTGCCGCCACCCAATGCCCGACCGTCGGGCTGCATCTTTGCGCCGCGCTGCGACTACGTGCAGAAGCGCTGCCGCGACGAACGACCTCTGTTGCGTCCGGTGGGCGGCACCATGGTGCGCTGTCACTTTGCCGAAGAGATCGACCCGTCGCTCTGGACGCCGCCCGAAGAGATGGAACTGCCCACCGCGACCGCCACGCAAAACGGCAGCGAAGACATTCTCAAACTGGACGAGCTGCAGAAGTACTATCCTGTGGTCGGCTCCTCGTTGAAGGACGTCTTCGGGCTGGGCGAAAAGCGCTACGTGAAAGCCGTGGAAGGCGCGACCTTCGATGTGCCCAAAGGCAGCACCCTGGGCGTGGTCGGCGAATCCGGCTGCGGCAAGAGCACGTTGATCAAGACCATCATCGGGCTGGAAGACGCGACCGGGGGCAACGCCGAGTTCATGGGCTTCGACATCACCGGCGATCTCTCCGACCGCAACATGCAGCTCATCCAGGAGTTGCAGATGGTCTTCCAAAATCCCGATTCCACCATGAACCCGTCCTACACCGTGGGGCAGCAGATTGCCCGCCCCATGCAGCGCTTCGGCACCGTGCCCAAGAAGCAGGTGCGCAGCGAGGTGGTCAAGCTGCTCCACGCCATGCGGCTGGGCGAAAACTACTACGACCGCCTGCCCCGCCAGTTGAGCGGCGGCGAAAAGCAGCGCGTCGGCATCGCCCGTGCCTTGGCCAGCCGTCCGGATCTCGTGCTCTGTGACGAGCCGGTCAGCGCGCTGGATGTGTCGGTGCAGGCCGCCATCCTCAACCTGCTGCTGGACGTGCAGCGCGAGTACGGCACGACCATGATCTTCATCGCCCACGATCTCAGTGTGGTGCGCTTCTTCTCGGACAGCGTGGCCGTGATGTATCTGGGCCAGATCATGGAGATCGGTCCGGCCGACGCCATCTACAGCCCGCCGTATCATCCCTACACCGAAGCGTTACTTTCCGCCGTGCCCATCCCGGACCCGACGGTGAAGCAGAAGCACATCCGCTTGGAAGGGTCCGTGCCCAGCGCCGTCGATCCGCCCAGCGGCTGTCGCTTCCACACGCGCTGCCCGCGCCGTCAGCTCTTGCCCGATGGCGGCGCCATCTGCGAACAAGAGATTCCGCCCTGGCGCGAGGCGGGCAACGGCCACAAGATCTTCTGCCATATTCCGCTGGAGCAATTGGCGGAGTTCGACCCGGTCATCGAGAAGGCTGTGGCCTGACAAGACCCAGTTCAATACGGCGTAAATACCACGGCGGAAATTCGGCACTTGTACCTCAGGACCGTGGGTTCATTTCCGCCGGGATTTCCTAATCCGGAACGCCCTTGCAGAGCGGCGCAACTTGCCCGTCGCGGCAGCGTCGCCTCCGCTGCAATGGGGGTTCCGGATAGACATGCACGAAGGAGATAATTTCATGTTGGTCCGTGACTGTATGACGTATCATCCGATTATGGTTGCGCCGACCATGCCGTTGAGCGAGGCGCAGCAGTTGATGGCGGACAATCGCATCCGTCATCTGCCCGTGGTCGAGGACGGCAAGCGTCTGGTCGGCCTGCTGACGCGTGACTCGCTTACGTTGAAGCCCGACGTGCTCGGCAGCCTCAACGTGTGGGAGATCAGTCGTTCATTGGCCGGCCTCACCGTACGGCAAGCCATGATCAAGTTGCCGCAGGTCAAACTGATCACGCCCAACCGCTCGGTGGAGCGCGCTGCGGGCGTCATGCTTGAGAACAAGGTCGGCTGCCTGCCCGTGGTCGAGGACGAGAAGAACAAGGTGGTGGTCGGCATCGTGACGGCGGTGGACATGTTGCACAGCCTGCAAGAGATGCTCGGGCTGCCCGACACGGGGGTACGCGTGACCGTGCGCATGCAGAACAAGAAGGGCGAGTTTGCCCGGCTCATGGGCGTGCTGGCCGAACAGGGCTGGGGTGTCATGGGCATCGGCACCTTCCCCGTGCGCAAGGATCCGTCCATGTACAATGCGGTCATCAAGATCAACGATGTGGACCCGGAGGAAGTGCGCGCCGTCTTCAGCAAGGTCGACGGTCAGGAGATCACCGATCTGCGCACCGTCGATTAGTACGCGTTCGGTGTGAACTGGCCGAATGTTGCGTGCGCACGTGTCCACCCATGTGCACAACACGACGTCACGAACCTGCCCGGCACTTGCCAAGTGCCGGGCATTTTTTTCTGTGCGCCGTTGGGTGACTTTGTGCAAAGCTGCCGTTGCTTCTATACTCAGCGTACAGCGTGAACTTCATCTTCAATCGACGGCGCCGTGACGCGTGCCGTCGTCCACCGTCACAGGAGATCATCCGCCATCATGTCCCAGAAGACCGCCGTCAAGGCTCATCATCCCCAACGCACTACGCTCATGACCGTGGCCCTGGTGCTGGTCATCCTCCACGGCCTGTTCATGACCGCCGTCTACTGGACGACGCGCCAGAACCTGGGCGGCTCGTCGCCGACCGTGCTGACCATCCTCCTGCTCTGCGCCCTGGGCGACATCATCGCCGGCTTCGGCATGTGGACATGGAAGCGTTGGGGCCTCTACCTCTACGCGGCCGTGACCGTGATCAAGACCGTGATCGTGCTGCTGTTCACCGGCGACATCATCTTGGTCTTCGCGAGCCTGTTGCCCGCCATCATCGTCGCGTACATACTGTTGCCCAAGCGCGACGCCTTCAATTGACGTGTCGGTCAGCGCATCGCGCCACGTCCCACGCCACAAGGAGATTGACGCATGGCGGCTGAGAGCTTCCGCGCCCTGGTCGTGCGTGAACGTGACAACGGCGTCTTCACCCGCGCCATGGAAACACGCACCGTCGACGACCTGCCCGCCGGTGACGTGCTGATTCGGGTCCATTACTCGTCGCTCAACTACAAAGACGCGCTGTCGGCCGCGGGCAACAAAGGCGTCACCCGGCGCTATCCCCACACGCCGGGCATCGACGCCGCCGGCTTGGTGACCCATAGCACCAGCCTCAAGTTCGCGCGCGGGGACGAAGTCATCGTCATCGGCTACGACCTGGGGATGAACACCGACGGTGGCTATGGCGAGTACATCCGCGTGCCGGCGGACTGGGTCGTCAAGCGCCCGGCCGGGCTGACCCTGCGCGAGAGCATGATCTACGGTACGGCCGGTTTCACCGCGGCCATGGCCGTGGCCAAGATGACGGCCGCGGGCCTGGAGCCGGAACAGGGCGAAGTGCTGGTGACCGGCGCCACCGGCGGGGTGGGCAGCATCGCCGTCGCCATTCTCGCCAAAGAGGGCTACGACGTCGTGGCGGCCACGGGCAAGACCGACGCCGCCGACTTTCTCTACGACCTGGGCGCCTCCTCCGTGGTCAGTCGCGAGGAGGTGACCGATCTCTCCCGGCCCATGCTCAAGGCGCGCTGGGCCGGCGTGGTCGACACGGTGGGCGGCGACATGCTGGCGACCGCGCTGGCCGCGTGTCGCTACGGCGGCGTGGTCGCGGCCACGGGCCTGGTCGCATCGCCCAAGCTCAACACCACCGTCTACCCCTTCATCCTGCGCAGCGTCTCTCTTCTGGGCATCGACTCGTCCATGTGCACCATCGAATACCGCCGCGAAATCTGGCAGAAGCTGGCCGACGCCTGGAAGATCCCGCAACTGGCGGACCTCGTCCGCGAGGTGACGCTGGACGAACTGGACCCCGAGATCGACCGCATCCTGCGCGGCGGCCAGCGCGGGCGGGTGTTGGTGCGGGTTGGGGAATAAGAGACGAGGAGACCGGGAGATTAGGAGATTGGGGAACTCTAGCAAGCGGGCGTCAATCTCCCAATCTCGTAGTCTCTTTAGGCCCCGGACGCACACCGATTTCATCACGCATCACATTTCACCCTAAGGAGGGGAAAACCATGCCACAGTTCGCGAGCGTTCTCGCCCGTTTCATCGCTACTCATCGACAACATCAGCGATGTGGATCATCGGTGTGGGCCTGATCTTTGCTACTCGGTCCCTTTCTCGGTCTAGCCGGGAATACGGACAGTGCATTTCGGCCTTCTCGCAGGGACTGCGCTGTTCGTCCCGTTGATCATCATTCTGCGCTGCAATTCTTCTATTTCGGCTATATGTGGAGCAAGAGCGGTCAAAGCATCGGGATGAAGATGGTGGGGTGCGGCGTGGTGCGACCACACCCGGACGGCTTCGACGGCTGCTCGCACAGGTCGATTTTCCAAATATGACCGAGTTCGACCCGGAACTTCGTAAAAAGGCCTCTGTAACTGACCATTTACCCACCGGTGTTGCCGGTCATCGCCGCCAGAAACTGGCTGCATGACCGACCTTTTACCGGAAACTAAAGAAGACTGAAGATTGAGTTTGGCCGACGCACACTTATTGAGATGCGAACGCGCGTCGACGCCCACCAATCTTCAATCTTCAGTCTTGATTCCTGCCGTTCCCCACACCTGCGTCACCATCCCCGCATGATTCTCGCGCCCGTGGCCGCGGGCAACCGCGCTGACGGTCCGCGCCGCGCAGCCGTGGTCCCGGCCGTCGAGTAGATGGTCGCGGGCCAGGGTGAAGGTGACCCGCGCCCGGTCCAGCGCGGCGATGACGTACGCGTCGTCGCCGCTGATCTCCCCGGCCAGCGCCAGCGTGATGGGATGGTGTGCACGCGGCGCACCGTCCTCCAGCCACTGCAACATGTCCGACCGTTTGCCCACACCGGCCGGCCGTCCCGCCACCCGGAAGTCCGTGTCCAGCCCGATCGTCTCCACCGGCGCGAGCGGCGTGGCGACCACGCCGCTGAGCACGGCCGCGTCGTAGAGCGTGGACCCGGTCCACGTGCGGTAGTCGCGCACTGCAGCAGCCACGGCTCCCGCGTCCCCGGCCGAATCGGGCGCGGCCAGTTCGCCGCTGAGCACGTCCAGTAGCCGTTCCGCGGCGCGGCGGAAGCGCGCGTCGCCCGTCAGCCGCCACAGGCGCAGAAAGGTGTTGACGGCGTCGGAGGCCAGGAAGTTCTCGGCCCGGTCCACCGGCGTGGCGGGCGCGGATGCTTCGCCCACGAACGCGCGGTAGACCGCCTCGTGGGTGTCATCCACCCGGTAGAGCGGACGGTCGGGCATGAGGCCGATGGGCAACTCCGGTCCGGCGAGGATGGCATCGGCCCAGGCGCCGGCATAGCGGACGGCGAAGTCCAGGTAGCGCCGGTCGTCGCTCGCGGCGTGGGCCAACAGGCAGATGTTGACCCCGCGCAGGTGATCGGTGCGGTTGAACTCGTCGCCCGGCTCGGTGCGCACCTCGTCCGTGCCGAAGAAGAACGAGCGAAAACGGTTGGTCGCGTAATCGAACCAGGGCGGCACGTCGTCACACCAGTTGCCCATGTGCTCGGCCGCGTCCAGCAATTGGCGCTTGGTCTCGGCGTCGTTTGGGTCCAGGCGCAGGAGCATGCCCAGGAAGAGTTCGTAGTGCTCGGTGCCGTGATGGGCCTCCTGCATGGTCCAGTAGCCGTGACGCCACTGGCCCGTGGCCTCGAAGTGGTCGCGGATGCGGTCACGCGTCGCCTTGACGAAGGCCAGGGCGACGTCGTCCCCGGTGGCGCGGATGTACGGCTCCCAACCGGTGGTGTAGGTGCCCTGGTCGTGGACGTCCGTGGCGGGCGACTGTGCGTAGCGCACCATGCACGCGGCGATCCAGGTGGCGATCTCCTGCTGAAAGCGCGCGTGCGCGGCGGCCACAGTGGCCGAGGGTGTGACGGCTTGGGTGAAGATTGGCATGGTTACGCTCGGCTCGGTGCCGGGACCACCGGCGACACAGGCGTCGTTGCCCGCCGGCGCAGGAAGAATTTGATGACCTCGTCCACCAGCAGCAGGGCCAAAGCCAGGCCCGCGCAGAGCAGCCACTGTTCCAAGTTCAGCCGGGTCAACTCCAGGATGCGCTGGGTGAAGTTGAGTTCGGTGGGCAGGAAGGTAAAGAGAAACGCCAGTCCGTAGAGCGTCAACTGGCGGCGGTTGGAGAAGATGTCCCGGTTGAAGGCGCTGCGCGTCTCGCTGCGCACGGTCAGCGCCAGGGCAATGTTGAACAGCGAGAACGCGGCAAATCCCATGGTGGCGGCCTGGGCAAAGCCCACGGGCGTGTAGGCCACTTCCACGTAGAGCGTGCCCACGGCGACCAAGATGCCCAAGAACGCAATGCGCGTCCACTGGTTGCGGGTGAGGACCGGCTGCTGCAACGGGCGTGGTCGGCGATCCATCAGGTCCGGGGCCGGGTCTTCGCGCCCCAATGCGATGGCCAGCGGCACCTGCACCAGGAAGTTGATCCAGAGGACGACGAAGGGCGTAAATGGGACGCCGCCGGCGATGACAAAGAGCGCCGCGCCCAGGTACGCCACGATGAATGCGACCAGCGCCGTCATCTGAAAGCGGATGTACTTGGAGAGGTTGTCGTAGAGCGCGCGGCCGTAGTCGACCGCCTTGACGATGGTGGCGAAGTTGTCGTCGGTGAGGATCATCACCGCGGCTTCCTTGGAGACTTCGGTGCCGGTGATGCCCATGGCCACGCCGATGTCGGCCTTCTTGAGCGCGGGCGCATCGTTGACGCCGTCGCCCGTCATGGCCACGATGTTCTGTTGCCGTTGCAGCAGATCCACCAGCCGGATCTTGTCTTCGGGAGCCACGCGCCACCACGCCGATCTCGGGCAGCTTCTGCATGAGTTCGTCGTCGGACATGGCGGCGAACTCGGCCCCGGTGAGCGCGGTGCCGGTGATGCCCAGTTCGCGGCCGATGGCCGCCGCGGTCACGGCATGGTCGCCGGTGATCATGCGCACCTGGATGCCGGCGCGGTGACATTCGGCGATGGCGGCCTTGGCCTCGGGCCGCGGCGGGTCGACAATGCCGATCATGGCCAACAGCGTCAGGTCGGTGATCAAATCGATCAACTTGCCCCGGGGATCGAAGGTTGCCGGATCGAAATCGCGTCGGGCCACGACCATCACCCGCTCGCCCGCTTTGGCCATGCGCTCGTTTTCGGCCAGCGCCACCGCCCGGTTGGCGTCGGTGATGGGCACGTCGTCATGGCGTCCCGGCACCCAGTAAGAGCCGCCGCGGGCAATCAGCACATCCGGCGCGCCTTTGACGAAGCAGCGCACCACCGGCTTGCCCTGGGCGTCGGTCATGTTGTGGAAGGTGGCCATGAACTTGTAGTCCGAGTCGAAGGCACCTCGGCGATGCGCGGATACATAACCCGGGCGCCGTCCACGTCGATCCCGCCCTTCTCGGCCAGCACGATCAGCGCGCCCTCGGTGGGATCGCCGATGAGTTCCTCGCCGTCCAGGCGTGCGTCGGCGCAGAGGGCCATGGCCAGCATCATGCCGTTCAGGTCGATGACCTTGCCGCCGGCATGCAGAATCTGCCCGTCAATGCTGTAGCCTTCGCCGGTCACCTTGTAGCGGTTCTGGCCGGGCACCGAAAACTCGCGCGCCGTCATCTTGTTCAACGTGAGCGTGCCCGTCTTGTCCGAGCAGATGGCCGAGACCGACCCCAGCGTCTCCACCGACGGCAGCCGTTTGACGATGGCGTTCTGGTTGGCCAATTCACGCGTGCCGATGGAGTAGAGGGTCGTGACCACTGCGGGCAGACCGGTGGGGATGGCGGAGATGGCCAACGCCACGCCTGCAATGAAAATGCTGTTGAACTCCTGGCCGTTGCGCAGCCCCAGGATGATCATGAGGACGAAGGCGATGCCTGCCAGCCCGGCGATGATGATGGTCAACCGGTCCAGTTGTTTCTGAAGCGGCGTCTTGTCGGCCTCGGTCTTGTTGAGCAGGTCGGCGATGTGGCCCATCTCGGTGCCCATGCCGGTGGTGGTGACGATCATCTCGCCCCGGCCGCGGGTCACCGATGTGTTCATGTAGGCCATGCAGTGGCGGTCGCCCAGGGGGACGTCGGGTCGCGCAATGGCGTCGGTGTCCTTGGGCGAGGCCACGCTCTCGCCGGTGAGCGCGGCCTCTTCGATCTCCAGCGTCGCCGTGACGAAGAGCCGCCCGTCCGCCGGCACCCGGTTGCCCGCCTCCATGAGCACAATGTCGCCCGGCACCAGGTCGCCCGCGTCCACTTCGTTGACCACGCCGTCGCGGCGCACGCGCGCAATGTTCTTCATCATGCCCTGCAGCGCGGCCAGGCTGGCCTCGGCCTTGGACTCCTGGCGCAGACCGAGCACGGCGTTGGCCACCGTCAGGCCGATCAACACGATGGTGGTCGACCATTCGCCGGTGACGATCAGGCTGATGACGGCCGCGACCACCAGGACGATCTGCATGAAGTCCCGGTACTGGCGCAGAAACGACTGCCAGCCCGACTCCTTTTGCTTGGCCGCCAACTGGTTGGGGCCATGCTGCTGCAGCCGTTGCCGGGCGTCGGCCGCACTCAAGCCGTGCGCTGGGTCAACGTCAAGTTTCTGCGCGACTGCGTCGACCGGCAGCGCGTACCAGGCGGTGTCTTGGGACGGTGTTTCGGACATGGAAGAGTCCTCCTGGTGGGGAGATTGGTGTTGCGACACGATCTGTGAACTTGCCCGCTGGGGAAGACGACTGATAACCCGCCGCGATTTGCCTGACCGCTGCGGGGAAAATCCTTCAGTCTACGTTGACCGCAGTACGAAGCGATGAATTCCCGAAACGTCTTCGTATGTGCCGAGGACCTGCGAGGTCCCTCGGCACGTCCAACGAACCCTCGTGATCTCGTGCCGTGTTCGGCCTAGCCGTCGTACACCGGCAGGTCCAACTCGCGCGCGTTGACGATGCTGGGCGCGGCTTTGGGCGGATTCGGTCCCAGGAAGGGCAAGATGTCATTGGGGTCGTGCCAGACGGGATAGCCGCTGAGGATGCCGGCCACGTTGCTCGCCGCCAGCGTGGCCATGCCCTCGCGCGTCCAACTGGTGGCCGAGGCGATGTGCGGCACGATGACCACATTGTCCAGGTCGGCCAGCCCGGGCTTCATGGCCGGCTCGTCCTCGAAGACGTCCAGCCCGGCGCGGAAGTTGGGGTGCTCCCGGCAATGGGCCACCAACGCGGCCTCGTCAATGACCGGACCGCGGCTGGCGTTGACCAGGATGGCGCTCTCCTTCATCATGCCCAGCCGCTCTGTGTTGAGAAGATGATGGGTGCTCGCGTCCAGGACCGGGTGGAGGCTGACCACGTCGCTGACACGCAGCACCTCTTCGGGGCTGTCCAAACGCGTGCAGGTGACGCGCGGCTCGCCCCGACCGGCCAGGAAGTCGGCGTAGGCCGCAATGTACTCTTCCAGCGCCTGGTTCTGATAAACATCGAAGTAGACCAGGTTCATCTTGAAGCCTTCGACCATCATGCGTGCGTAGGCCGCGCCGATGCGGCCCGCGCCGATGACGCCCACGGTGCCGCCCTTCATCAGCTCGCCCAGGAAGAGCGTGGGCAGCCAGCCGTGATAGTTGCCGCCGCGCATAAATCTGTCCGCCTCTACCACGCGCCGGGCCGCGGCCAGGGTGAGGGCGACGGCCATCTCGGCGGTGGTCTCGGTGAGCACGCCGGGCGTGTTGCCCACGGGGATGCCATACTTGGTGGCCACGGGAATGTCCACGTTGTTGAAGCCGACCGCGTAGTTGCTGTAGGCGCTGCCGCCGGCGGCCTTGAGCGCGGAGAAAAGCGTCTCGCTCCAGTGCTCGGTCAACTGGCCGATGGCGCCGTCGCAACGGTCACCCAGCGCGGCCGCGACCTCTTCGATGCTCAAAATGTCGGGCGACGTGCAGATTTCCACCCGGCAGTCCGCCTGGGTCAGCACGTCGAGCCAACGGGCGCCGGGCAGCTCCTTGGTCACGATCACGCGCTTGCTGCCCGCTGCGTTGTGGGTGCGCCACGCTTTGGCACTCATGATGAGATTCTCCTGTGGTTGGTTGGGTTTTTTGGATTGTGCACAGCGTAACCCAACACGCCGAATCGGGCAACATCTTCACGCACATCCGGCAGCCGGAACGCTTGACCGAAAGGCGCACTCCGTTGATACTATCAGAAGTCCGACTTCTGCCAGAAGTCGGACTTCTCTACCGGGGACGTGCACAAGGAGAACCCACACCATGAACATTCGTTTTGGCTACCGTACCGTTGACTACCCCTCCGTTGACATCGGCGAACTGCCCGACAGCAGCGCGCTGTTGGGCGACGTCGCGGCCCTGCACGCGCGCATGGACGAGGACGGCTATCTCCTGCTGCGCGGGCTCATCGACCGGGAGATCGTGCTCACGGCGCGCCGCACCATCTTGGAGCACATGCGGGTCCACGAGGCGCTGACGCCGGACACGCCGCTGCTTGACGGCGTGATGCCGCCGGGAGGGCGCTCCGTGCCCATGATGGGCAACAAGGGCATCGCCCATCACCCGGACGTGCTGGCCGTGCTGGAGAATCCCGTGCTCTTCGACTTTTTCGCTGCGTACTTTGGCGAACCGGCGACGACCTTCCACTACAAGTGGCTGCGCGGCGTGGGCAACGAAGGCTACACGGGCGCGCACATGGACACGGTCTACATGGGCCGCGGCTCGGACCGTCTACACACGGTCTGGATTCCCTTCGGCGACATTCCGGTGGAGCAGGGCACGCTGGCCATGTGCGTGGGCAGCAATCACCTGGACGGCTTTGCCCGGGTGCGCGCCACCTACGGCCGCATGGACGTGGACCGGGACGGCATCGAAGGCTGGTTCTCCAAGGATCCCATGGAGATCGTCGAGGTTTTCGGCGGCCACTGGCTCACCGGCGATTTCCGCGCGGGCGATGTGATGGTCTTCGGCATGCACACCATGCACGCCTCCACCACCAATCTCACCGATCGCTTCCGCCTGAGCTGTGATGTGCGCTTCCAGCCCGCGTCCGACCCGGTGGACGAGCGCTGGATCAAGGACGGCAGCGGCCACAAGCCCACGGCCACCGTGCGCCCCATTGAGGAGGCACGGGTGGAGTGGGGTGTGTAGAGCCGACCAGATCCTGTAACTCGGCACAAGTTTTTGCAGCGACAAACCAGGTTTCTCCGAGAAACCTGGTTTGTACCCATCTATGACAGAAAGGGAAATGATGGAACTTGCACGTCAGTTGGACAAGTTGGGCACCGAAACCGCGTTTGCGGTCTCCGCGGCCGCGGCGGCCTGGGCGGCCAAGGGCCACAAAGTCTATCCGTTCCACCTGGGCGATATCAACATCCCCACGCCCCAGAATATCGTGGACGCCACGGCCAAGGCCATTGCCGACGGCTACACCGGCTACTGTCCCGGCGCGGGCATTCCCGAATTGCGCGCGGCCCTGGCCGCGGACGTGGGCAGCAAACGCCAGGTGACCTACACGGCCGAGCAGGTGTCGGTGCAGCCGGGCGGCAAACCGGTCATCGGCAAATTTCTGGCCGCGGTCATGAATCCGGGCGACGAGGTGCTCTATCCCAACCCGGGCTATCCCATCTACGAATCGCAGATCGACTACCAGCGCGGCGTGGCCATCCCCTACGGCTACGTGGAGACCGCGGACGGCTTCGCGCTGGACATGGACGCGTTGCGCGCCGCCATCACGCCGCGGACGCGCGTGCTCATCTACAACAACTACCAGAACCCCACCGGCGCGCAGTCCACACGCGCAGAGATGGAGGAAGTGGCCGAACTGGCCCAGCGCCATGATCTGTGGGTGCTGAGTGACGACGCGTATTACGAAATTCAGTACGGCGCACCGGCCATCTCCATCGTCAACCTGCCGGGCATGCAGGCGCGCACGGTCATCCTCTACACCTGCTCCAAGCGCTTCGCCATGACGGGCTGGCGTCTGGGCGCGGCCATCGGTCCCCAGCCGGTGATCGACGTCTTCAACAAGCTGAACACCAACGCGGAATCATGCACGACCCACTTCATCCAGCGGGCCATGGTGGACGCCATCGGCGGCGACACCAGCGGCCCCGACGCCATTGTGGCCGAGCTGCAGGCGCGGCGCGATGCCGCGGTCGCCGGTCTCAACGCCATCGACGGCATCTCGATTGCCGCGCCGGCCAGCACCTTCTACCTCTTCGCCAACGTCAGCACCATCATGGCGCGCAAGGGCATGACCGACGTCAACCAACTCATGACCGGCGCGCTGGAAGCGTGCGACGTCTCGTTCTACGCGCGCAAACATTTCGGCCGTCCTGTGGCCGGCAGCGGAAACAACTACATCCGCTTCGCCTATTCGGGCATCGACGTGCCGGAGATTGTGACCGGCATGCAGCGGCTCAAGGGATACTTCGAAAGCACGGACTGAACTGTGTGTTGAGTGCGCACGCCCAGGTGCGCACTCAACCGGTCTCTGTTCCGCAATTGACATCTTTGCCCCATGAAAAATAGCGTGGACAAGTCGCGGATCCTGTAATATAATTGGCGTAACTACTTAATATTCCCGTGCGTCTAGATCAATAGAATACCGTATTGCTTCCAGAACTTGCGCAGCAGCTCCCGGCGTGTTTTTCCGCCGCACTGACCTTGGGAAGCGAGCAACGACCATGTCGCCTGTGAGCAGTCAACAGTTCCAGAACGGTTCCGAAGGCACACGCATGCCGGATGGCGCTCGTTCTATTTTCCGCGCGGAGGCGCGCCGGCAGGATCAGCAAGCCCGCGCCGAGATCCTGCTGCCCCGTCTTGTTTCTCCGCGTGCCTTTGCCCTGTTCTGGCTGCTGGCCCTGCTGTTGACCATGGTCGGCGCCGTGATTGCGTTCTGGCCCATCCTCTCCCCATTCCTTGTGTAAATCCCGGGGCTGATGCGCCCGAGAGTTGGTTCGTTCCGTCATCGTGACTGCATTGCCGCAACAGGCGGGACATCGATGAAACGTGTACCGGTTCTGCTCCAGATGACGCCCACCGAGTGTGGCGCGGCCTGTCTCGCCATGGTCCTGACGTACTACGGCCGCGAGACGACCATCAACGAATGCCGGCGCGTCCTCCAAAGCGGGCGCGACGGCTTGACGGCCCGCGTCATTGCCCAGGGCGCGCGCTCCATGGGACTGGACGTGCGCGCCTTCAGCATGGCGCCGGATGCACTGGCCGAAGTGCCGCTCCCCGCCATCGTGCACTGGAACTTCGACCATTTTCTGGTCGTGGAGCGCTGGTCGCCCCAGCAGGTGCACGTGGTCGATCCGGCCATGGGCCGCCGCCGCTTGACGTCCGACGAGTTCAGCGCGGGCTTTACCGGCGTGGTCCTGACCATGGCCCCGGGCGCCGCATTCCAGCCCGGGCGCTCGCCCGACAAGCTCTCGTGGCGCGTCTACTTCCGCGACCTCATCCAAGCGCCGGGCGCCAAGCGGGTGCTGGCCCAGATTCTGGCCGCCTCCGCGTTGTTACAGGTGCTGGGCCTCATCTTTCCGCTCTTCACCATGGTCTTGGTGGACCATATCCTGCCCGCCCAGGCTGCCTCTATGCTCACCATCCTGGGCGTGGGCATGGTGATTCTGGTGTTGGCCCAAGTGGTGCTCGGCTATCTGCGCGACGCGCTGGCGCTCTATCTGGAAGTCCGGCTCGACACCCAGATGATGCTGGGCTTCTTCGCCCACGTGCTCAACCTGCCCTTCCGCTTTTTCCAGGAGCGCAGCAGCGGCGATCTGCTCATGCGGCTCGGCAGCATCTCGGTGATCCGCGAAGTGCTCACCGGCGAGACCGTGGCCGCCCTGCTGGACGGCGCCATGGCGCTCTTCTACCTGGTGGTGCTGCTGATCTGGGAGCCGATCTTCGGGCTGCTGGCCCTCCTGTTCGGGGGACTGCAAGCACTGGTGCTCCTGGCGTCCAGCCGGCGGCTCTACGAACTCACCGAGCGCGATCTGGCCGCGCAGGCCGAGTCCCAAAGCTACCTGGTGGAGGCGCTGGCCGGCGTCGGCACATTGAAGGCCACCGCGTCCGAGGACCGGGCGCTGGGCAACTGGTCCAATCTGTTCATCAAACAATTGAACGTTTCCATCCGGCGCAGCCACCTGGGCAACTTGATCGACACCGGCCAGGATCTCATCGGCACGCTCGCGCCCATCGTGCTGCTCTGGCTGGGCGGCATGTGGGTACTCAACGGCGCCATGACCCTGGGCGTCATGCTGGCCGTGGTCACGTTGGCCACGTCATTTTTGGACCCGCTGAGTTCGCTGGTGGCGACGGCGCAGGGGCTGCACCTGCTCGGCGCCAACCTGGACCGCATCGCCGACGTGCTCAAGAGCGCGCCCGAGCAGGACGAGGACGCGGTCTCACCGGCCCCGACCCTCACCGGCGCGCTGGAGGTGCGCGACGTCAGCTTCCGCTATCATGCCACGGCGCCATGGGCGCTGCGCGACGTCGCCTTCCGCGTCCGCCCCGGCCAGAAGATCGCCGTCGTCGGCCGCACCGGCTCGGGCAAGAGCACGTTGGGCCTGCTGCTGCTGGGACTCTACCGGCCGGATGAGGGCGATATTTTGTACGACTGCCACAGCCTAGCGACCATGGAACTGCGCTCGCTGCGCCGCCAGATCGGCGTCGTGCTCCAGGAGCCGGCTCTCTTCAGCGGCTCCATCCGGCAGAACATCGCCCTGCACGATCCGCAGGTCACCACGGCGCAGATCGAGGCCGCCGCCCGGTTGGCCGCCATCCATGATGAAATCGTCGCCCTGCCCATGGGCTACGAAACGATCATTGCCGAAGGGGGCACGGATCTGTCCGGCGGGCAACGCCAGCGCATCTGCCTGGCCCGCGCGCTGGTGCAGCGACCGGCCGTGCTCTTGCTTGATGAGGCGACCAGCGATCTGGACGCCGTAACCGAAAGCATGGTGGATCGGAACTTGAACGACCTGGTGTGTACGCGCATCGTCATCGCCCACCGGCTGAGTACCGTGCGCAACGCCGATCTGATCCTCATGCTGGATGCTGGCTTCATCGTCGAACAGGGGACGCATGACGAGTTGTTGGCCCTCGATGCCGCCTATGCCGACCTTGTGCGCGATCAAGAAGCAGGGATGCCGCAATCGCGCGGCATCGGCCAGGAGAGTGTGTCGTTTGGGGAGGAGGCATGACCATGTTTCGTGAGAAGATCGTTCGTGCTTGGAAGGATCCGGCCTTTCGCGCCGGCTTGAGTGACGAAGAGCGGCAGGCCCTGCCGGAAAACCCCGCGGGCGCCATTGAACTGACCGACGATGAGTTGGACATGGTCGCCGGTGGCCATCGACCGTCCCAGTCCTACAGCCGGTCGCACAGCCAGTCCAACAGCCGTTCTCAGAGCCACTCCAACAGCCGCTCGCACAGCAACAGCAACTCGCGCAGTCGTTCACAGAGCAACTCCAACAGTCGCTCCCAGAGCAATTCGCGCAGTCACTCCAACAGCCGCTCGTATAGCCGGTCGTACAGCCGGTCGTACTCGCACAGCTACAGCCGTCGCTAGCGGTGCACATGGGCGCCCGTTGCCCTGTGGCGTGACGGGCGCTTGGGCGTGGGGGGCGGACATGCGGCTGCCGTCTGCCGAACGAGGGCTCATCGTGTGACGATGATCCGCTCTCCACGCCATCGCTTGCCGTACCCCGGGGGAGTTGAACATGAGCGTTGCGTCCCATCCGTCTCCGGCGCTCGCCGCGACCTGGTTTCAGGCGTTGACCCTGGCCGAGCGCGCCGCAGTCATCGACGCGCCCGCCGCCCCGGATCGTCCCGACGCGGACGCGGCCGGCTACTGGGCGCGCTGGCGCGACCAGCCGCCGTTTGCCGACGACGACATCTTGACCCAACGCCTGGCGCACTTAGGACTGGATCTGCCTCGGTTTCGCGCCATCCTCAGCACGCCGGCCGCGGCCCTGCAAACGCAGCATGCCGCATCCCCACCCTGGCTTGCGGACTTGCTCGCCGCCTACGCCGATCCCATCACGCCCCTGCCGGAACCGGGCGACGACGAGTACGGCTTCCTCGAAGTGGCACGGCCGCTGATCGATCGCGCCTGCGCCAGACGATGCCTGCGTGGACGAACTGGTGACGCTCTATCCGGAACTGCCCTTCGATCCGCGACCATCGACGCACTGCTGCTGGAGAACTTGCTCGGCCCGCTGCTCATGCGCCTGGAGCGGACGATGGTGCTGAAACCAGCGTGGCCCGGCTGCTCGATCAACTGGACAGCGACACGGCGGAAGCGCGCTTCCACAGCTTCATCGCCCGCCCTCCGGATCCCACCGTGGCCCAGGCGATTTTGGCCGACTATCCAGTGCTAAGCGCGCCAACTGGCCCTCTGTATCGACCAGTGGCGCGGTCAGCGACGAGTTTCTGCGCCGTCTCTGCGCCGACTGGCCGGACCTGTGCCGGCTGTTCAGCCCCGCCGCCGGAGCCGGGTCCGCTGGTCGAACTGGTCGGCGGCGCGGGGGACGCCCTGTCGCGGCCGCGCCGTCATGATCGCCGAATTTGCCTCCGGCCTGCGTCGTCTACAAGCCCAAGTCGCTGGCTGTGGATCGCCATTTCCAGGAACTCCTGGTCTGGCTCAACACGGCTGTGAGAAGGCCGCCCTCTCAACCGCCGCGGTTCCCGGACCGGCTTGCGCGTACCGGCTGGGTCGAATTCGTGGCCCACCGCGGCTGTCGCACACGCCGCCAGGTGACGCGCTACTACCGGCGGCTGAAACGTACCTCGCCCTGCTCTACGCCATCAACGCCTCCGACTTCCATCTGGAAAATCTCATCGCCGCCGGCGAGCAGCCACATTCTCATCGACCTGGAGACGCTCTTCAACCCCGAATTTGAGCGCTTTGACGCCGCGGACGCAGGGGCCAAAGCGGCACATGCATGCTCGACTCGGTGCTGGTGGTCGGCATGTTGCCCAGCGTCTCTGGTCCGACGGCGTACGGTGGCATCGACATCAGCAGGCTGGGTGGCGAGGAGGGCCAACTTTAGTAATCGCCGGATCGGCTGCCCATGCCGGATGCCGTCGGCACCGACGAGATGCGCTACGTGCGCGCCCGCACCCCCTTGGCCGCCGAGGCCAACCGGCCCATGCTCAAGGATGTGGTGACCAGCGCGGTTGACTATGCGGACGATCTGCTGGCCGGCTTCCGGGCCATGTACGGGCTGCTGCGGCAACATCGCGCCGAGCTGCTGGCGGACGACGGTCCCCTGGCGCGCTTCGCCGACGACGAGACGCGCTTGCTGCTGCGTCCGACCCGCACCTACGACCAGTTGCTCTTTGAAAGCTTCCACCCCGACATGCTCCATGACGAACTGGCGCGCGAACTCCACTGGGACCGGCTCTGGTTGGTGGTCCCGGCGCGGCCGTACATGGCGGGCGCGGTGCCGGTGGAACAGGCCGACCTGCGCCGGGGCGACATCCCGGTCTTCACCACCCGGCCCGCGTCGCTCCAACTCTACGGCGCAGAGGGTGAACCCATCCCCGGCGTGCTGACCGAGACGGGCATGGCGGTGGCGCGGCGACGTTTGGCGCGGCTGGATGCCGCCGACATGGCGCACCAGGAATGGATCATCCGCTGCACGCTGGCCACCGTGGCCCAGAGCGGTCGCGGCTTCGATCCCCCGCTACCGCCAGCCACCGCACGCCCAGTCCAGCGAGTTGCGCCGGACGTTCATGCACCGCACGTTGATGAACCGGGCGCGCTGTGTGACGAACTCTTGGCAGCCGCGCGCGGTGTGGCCGACCAGTTGCTCGACTCGGCCATCGAAGGCGATGACGACATCACATGGCTGGGATTGACGCCCCTGCCCGAGGAGTATTGGGATCTGGCGCCGTTGGAGATGGACCTCTACGGCGGCGTGGCCGGGATCACGCTCTTCCTGGCCCATGCCGGCGCGCAACTGGGCGACGCGCTCTACACCGCGGCGGCGCGGCGCGGCTACCGCGCGCTGCGGCGTCACATCGAGTTTGCGGGTGCGGATGTGCCGGGGATCGGTGGCTTTGTCGGCTGGGGCGGCATGCTCTACACGTTGACGCATCTGGCCGCGCTCTGGCGTGATGGCGAGGCGTCGGCCCAGGCCGAAATCGTGGTGGACGCCATCGCGCGGTTTGTGGCCGAGGACGATGCCTACAGCGTCATATATGGGGCGGCGGGGGCCATCGGCGCGCTGCTGGCGTACGACCGGTCAACGACATCGACGACGGTGACAGGCGGCGGTGGCGTGTGGCGAACATCTGCTGGCCGCGGCACAGCCGCAGGCGCGGCCTTGGCTGGGTCAATGCCGAACTCGGTTCAAGGCCTTGACCGGCTTCGGCTCTGACATGACGGGCATTGCTGGGCGCTGCTGCACCCTGGCCTCAGCAACAGGCGATGCCCGCTACGGTGACGCCGCGCACCAGGCCATGGACTACGAGCGCAGCGTTTTCTCCCCGGTGCGGCCAACTGGCCCGATCTGCGTCACCGCAACGCTGCCGGAAAGTGACGCACCGCGCTGCATGGCTGCATGGTGCCACGGGGCGGTGGGTATCGGCCTGAACGGCTTGACACCCGGCGGCTTCTTGTCGACCCTGCATGGGTACATGCCAGCGACAGCAACGTCATTGACATCGGCGCCATCGACCAAGAGATTCAAACCGCGCTGGATGCCACGCTGCGGCACGGCCTGGCGCGATCACTCCGCTCTGTCACGGCGACTGGCCGGCCTGGACCTCTGCTGCTCCAGGCCGAACTGCTGTGGAATGGGGCCGGATGCGGCGCGCCGTCCGCGGCGCCTGCGGGCCACCGCGGCGTTGCCGGCTGCGGGTCCAGGCGGGCGGCTGGCGCTGCGGCAGCGGAAAGTGACCATGCCGAGCTTGATGTTGGGGCTGGCCGGGATCGGCTATCAACTGCTGCGGCTAGCCGACCCGGACCAGGTGCCGTCGCTGCTCCTGATGGCGCCCCCCCACGCGACGTGAGTCCCGGTTGGGCGCACGTCGCGGCTAAATTGACGGCGTATCTTACTTCTGACCGGTCTTCAACTGCACGTTCTCGAACTTGACGCGCACGTCGTGGGCAAAGCGGTCGCCGTTTTTGTGGTCGTGGCGGGGAAAGTCGGGCGCTTTGATTTCGACGTCCACAGTGTACGTGCCGTCGCCCGGGATCTTCCAGTTGCGGCCGTAGTGATAGAGCCACGGATGCCAGAGGAAAGGCTGCTGATGGCGGCCAATCTTGTTGCCGGCGTCATCCGTCAAGGTGACGAAGACCTGTAGCCCCGGCACGAAGCGGCCGTCGGCACCGTCACACGCGGTGATCTCGATGTGGACGTTCTCTTCGTCGGGCGCGTGCCACGTCAATTCCCCGTCGTGCATCTCGTACATGCCCTCGGCGTTTTCAGCCGCAAAGGCCACCACGTAGTCGCCGACCCGTTTGGTCGCGCCGACGTCGGCCACTTCTTCCGCCATGTGGGTCAATGCTGCTTTGTACGTCTCGCCCTGCTGCGCAGCCATCTCCAGTTGTTTCTCAGTGGCTTCGTCGCTCGTGCGCATGGGCGGTCGATGGAGTGTTGTGCTCATCACAGATCTATCCTTTTCTCCAAACTCTTTCAGCAAACCAAATTGTGCGGCGCAGCGACATCCCCTTCGCTGCGTGGCCGCGGGGGTGTAACAGATGTAGTGTGACAGAGTTCGTCCGCGCCGACCATCTATCGGGGTTCATTCCACAGGCACATGATCGGTCACGCGGCACACCGGAGCCGGGGCGCACAGCGTGGCACGTGGGGTCAAGGTGTGCCCAAACCTGTATCTGTCTGAAGCGTCCGTATCTAGATACAGTTTTTGTGTACGCACTATACTGGATGGAGACGACATTTGGAGGTCAAGCCTCAGACGCGAGAACCATCGCTTTTCAAGGAGGAAGTGGTATGAATTGGAAACAAACACGACCGGTGGGCGGACGCTTGCTTGGTCGCCATCTGGCGCGTTCCATTGGCGCGTTTTGCCTGGTGCTGGTGCTGGAAGCGCGTGTACGACGACCCAGCCGCAACTCGTGATTGAACCCGCCACGACGCCCGGTGCGTCCACCACAATGAGCGAGACCGGCGCGGTGACGGACACGGCGACAGTCTCATCCACGGTCACAGGGCAGATGGACGGCGCGGCGCCCGGCAATGGCGCGGTTGACGCAGATGGTGTCCTCATTTCGGCTCAGTCGCTGGTGGGCCTCAACTTCGTCAACCAGAACGGCGACGTCGCCGGCGAGATCGACTGATGTCATGCTGGATCTGGACTCGGGTGAGATCATCTACGTCATCGCCCAATACGGCGGTATTCTGGACATCGGGGCCACGTCGCTCACCATGCCGCTCGACGCGTTCCGGTGGAGCGGCGACCGGTTGATGCTCAACTTCGACGAGCCTGCTCCAGGATTTCCCCGACGTGGCGGCCCGAGGCGCTGAACATCACACCGGGTTCGTGGGATGACCGGGTGGTCCAGTTCTGGCATGACGCCGGACTCGATCCCCGCTTCAACGATGCAGCCGTCAGCGACACCGTGGTTCACGCCGACGAGGTCTTCGGCTACGACGTCGCCGACATCGGTCTCGGAGTGGGCAAGGTGGAGGACGTGCTGATCGATCTCGGACGGGGCAAGATCGCCTACATGTTGGTGGCCTACACGCCGGCGCTCTTCAACGACGAATTGGTCGCCGTGCCCTTCACGGCCTTTGACCAGGTTCTGCCGGTCGCAGACGGCCTCACCCTCGACCCGACGCTCGACCCCGCAGTGCTCGAGCAAGCGCCGCGCTTCCGCCGTGACGAGTTGACGGGGCCGGGCAGTGCGACGACCTTCAGCGCGGTCACGGACTACTGGTCTGCGCAAGGCTTTGACCTGTCGCGACTGTAAATGTGAGCTACATGGCGAACGCAGAGGCGGCGGGATCCGATCCCGCCGCCTCTGCGCGTGCTTTGTGATTCTTTGGCGTCTGCTGCTCCTAGTTCGAGCCGGTGCCGTCCGTCATGTTGTCCGTGTCGGTCAAGGCGTTCATGGTGGTGATGACACCGGTTGCCGACAACGTTTCAGTCTCAGTGAAGACATCGCCCTCTTCACCCATGACGTCGGTATCCGTCATCATTTCCGTGTCGGTCATCATCTCCGTGTCGGTCATCATTTCGGTGTCCGTCATGGTTTCGGACTCATCCATGGCGGCCGGTTCGGTTGCCTCAGCCGGCGCCGCGTTCTCGGTGTTGGTCATCTCCGTGGCGGCGGGCGCAGCGCTGTCGTCCGCCGGCGCTTGGTCCGAGCTTGAGCCGGAACCACAGGCCGAGAGGAAGAGCAAACTTGCACAAAGGATCGTAGTCAGCACGGATAAGAGTTTCCATCTTCGTTGGAGCGTATTCATTTGGTTCCTCCTGTGATTAGTGGACGACGACAAGACCGCGGCCGCTTGGACTCCGCCAATGCCGACGCGGCTTGCGCACCTCCATGTAATTGCCACTGTGATTGTCCATCCACAATGGACGGGCCGTTTGGCCGACTTTCATAGTCTAGCCCGTGCACCGGCGGGAAGCCATGTATCGTGTATCCGGCATGGATACAGATCGATATACATTTGTCGTCGTCGCCTACCGCGTTGCTCTGGAATGGGCTATACTACGCTCCTGTCTTCGCTTCCGGCTTAACACCCGACAGCGGCGCACCATCAACGAAAGGCAACGCGACATGACTACCCTGCAATTCGGCTGGCATATGCCGTCATTTCCGGTGGACGGCAGTGACGGCGCCACCTTCATCGCACAGATCGACCGCACACTGGCGCGCGTCCAGGATGACTTCACGTCGGTGTGGGTGGATGACCACCTCATGCCGTGGGCGGAATGGCAGCCCAACGACACGCCGTACTTGGAATGCCTGACCACCATCAGTTACTTCGCGGCCCGGTATCCGGCCCTCAAGTTCGGCTCCAGCGTCTTCGGCCAGTCCTATCGCAACCCGGGGCTGCTGGCCAAGTCCATCGCCAATCTGCAATTGCTCACGGGCGGGCGCATCCTCTTCGGCATCGGCGCGGGGTGGATGGAGGAGGAGTACACCGCGTACAACTTCGACTATCCCAAGGCGTCGGTCCGCATTGCCCAGCTCGAGGAAGCGGTCCAGTTGATCAAGGCTCTGTGGACCGACGCGCCGGCCTCGTTCGAGGGACGTTACTACCGTGTCGACGATGCCTACTGCGTCCCTCGACCCAATCCCGTGCCGCCCATCCTCATCGGCGGCGGCGGCGAGCAGTTGACGCTGCGGGTCGTGGCCAAACACGCGGACTGGTGGAACATTCCCGGCGGCACCTTCGAGAACTACGCCCACAAGCTGGACGTGCTGCGCGGCCACTGCGAAGCCGTGGGCCGCGACTACGACAGCATCGTCAAGACGTGGTCGGCCGAGGCCATCGCGCTGGCGCCCACGGAGGACGAGGCGGCGCGCATCGCGGCCGGGTCGCCCTTCAACAACGCGCCGATCATCGGCACGCCGGACCAGGTCGCGGCCCAGCTTCGGCCCTTCATCGACGCCGGCGTCCAGCACCTCATCGTGCGCCTGGTCGACTTCCCCCGCACCGACGGCATCGAGCTGTTCGTGCGCGAGGTGATGCCTCTCCTGACCCGCCCCTAACTGTACAAAATCAATGTAGAAAGCGAGCGAAATTTGATGACGACAGAGGACATGGAACGCAACGCCGCGGGCATTCCCCTGCGCACCCTGGGGCGCACCGGGCTGAAAGTCTCCATCATCGGACTGGGCGGCGGTCACATCGTGCGGCCAAACCTGACTGAGCAAGATTCGATCAACCTGGTGCACGCGGCCATCGACGCGGGCGTGACCTTCATGGACAACGCGTGGGAGTACCACAACGGCGAGTCCGAGCGACGCTTGGGCCTGGCGCTCAAGGACCGCCGCGACCAGGTCACGCTCATGACCAAGGTTTGCGCGCGACCGCGCCTGCCGAGGCCGAGCTGCACGACGGCCTGCCGGCTCCAGACCGACGTGATCGATGTGTGGCAGTTTCACGAGGTCAACTACGACAACGATCCCGACTGGATCTTCGCGGCCGAGGGTGCGATCGAAGCGGCGCTGGCCGCGCGTGACGCGGGCAAGGTGCGCTTCATCGGGTTCACCGGCCACAAGAGTCCGCACATTCTCCAGGGAATGCTGGACAAGGACTTCCCGTGGGATACGTGCCAAATGCCCATCAACGTCATGGATGCGCACTATCGCAGCTTCCAGAAAGAAGTGTTGCCCGAACTCAACCGGCGGGACATCGGCGTCATCGGCATGAAGAGTCTGGGCGGCTCGGGGCAGCTGATCAAAGATGCGGGGTTGACGGCCGAAGTGTGCCGCCGCTATTCGTTGAGCCGACCCATCAGCACGCTCATCTGCGGCATCGAGTCTATGGAGATCCTGGCCCAGGACGTGGCCATTGCCCGTGATTTCACGCCCATGTCCGCGGACGAACTGGTGGCCCTGACCGACTCGGTCTATGCCGAAGCCACCGACGGCCGCCACGAATGGTTTAAGAGCACACAACACTACGATTCCCAATATCATCGGAATCAGCACGGCTTCCCCGCGCGCTCGTAATTCGCACCACCGGCTCGCAAACGTGACAAGGCGACGTCAACCGCGGCACTCTTGCCCGCGGTTGACGTCGCCTTGATCAGTCCATGTACATTATCGCTGCCAGCATGACATCGCGTGATACCGGGATTGTGCGCCGGCAGTGTAAACCTGGTTCAGCAAGCGCACGTCGTTCCGGATGCTAGTTGACGGTCAATGTCAGCTCCATGCCCTGGGACGCGTGGTTGCCCACCGGGCAGTACACGTCGTATTCGCCGGGCGCAAGGTCGACGGTCAACTCCAGCGACTCGCCGGCGTTGATGTCGCGGGCCAGGCTCTCGTCGATGCCCTGGCCGACGATTTCGAAGTTGTGGACGAACTCACCCGCGTTGGTGACCACGAAGGTCGTCTCCCCGGCCGGCAGTTCGGTGGGCATGTTGATGGACCATTCCACCAGCTCCACGTCGACCGTGTTGACCGACCCATTGGCGGACTCGGTGGCGGTCGCCGTGTCGCTACTCGCCGTATCACCGCTTGAGGTCTCGGCATTGGACGTATCGCTGCTCGACGTGTCACCGCTCGTGGATTCGTCCTGGCCGCTTGCCGTGCCGCTGTCGCCGGCGGAGCCCGTGTCACCGTTACCGCTGCCCGCGGTATCCGCAACGACGCGCCAGACCGCGCCCTGGGGATTGGCCAGCGGGTCGTAGTCACGGCTGTACTCACAGTTGCACGTGGTGAAGTAGACGTTGCCGTCCGTATCCGTACCGGCGCCGGTGACACTCAAGTCGGTGTCCAGCAATTCGGCATACTGCCATGACCCGTCCACTTGAGCCAAGCCCCACACCTTGCCCGAGCAGAAGTCGGAGTTGAAGTAGATGCCGTCAAGGCTCGCATCCGGGCCGCGATAGACGCCGCCGCCGGTGATGGAGCAACTGCCGTCGTCGTGATTGTACTCGGCAATCGGCAGCGTGCCCAGACTATCGCATGACTCCACATCGTTGGGATAGCAGTGGGATGCCTCCAGGTGATCCCAGCCGTAGTTGACGCCGCCTTGGCTGTCCGCAGGCTGAAAATTGACCTCTTCCCATTGATTCTGTCCAACGTCGGCGATGTACAGATCGCCGGTTTTGTTGTCGAAACTGAACTGCCAGGGATTGCGCAGGCCGTAGGCCCAGATTTCACCCGCCGCGCCGGGATGGTAGTCCGCGGCCGAGTCCGGGCGGCCGGCAATTACGCCCTGGGCGAACGGATTGTCCGCGGGCACGGCATAGGCGCCCGGCCCGTTGCTGTCCACATCCAGCCGCAGGATGCTGCCCAAGCGCGTGCTGATATTCTGCGCATTGTCGTACGGGTCGCCGGCCAGGCCGCCGTCACCCATGGCGACGTAGAGATAGCCGTCCGGACCGAAATGGAGCGTGCCGCCATTGTGGTTGATGTACGGCTCGTCCTGGGTGAGCAACACGTGTGCGCTCTCCGGGTCGGCTTTGTTGGCGTCATCCGCAGCCACGTGATACTCCACCAGGAAGGTGTCGCCATTGGTGTTCCAGTCGACATAATAAATGAAGAAGCGGCCGTTTTCGCTGTAGTTGGGGTGGAAGGCCAGGCCGAGCAAGCCCTGTTCCAGAAAATCGGTCTTGACCGTGTTGGAGATGTCCAGGAACGGCTCGTCCAGCAGTTGGCCGTCCCCGTCGATGATGCGGATGCGGCCGATGCGTTCCACCACAAAGAGGCGATCATCGTTGGGCGGCGAGGCCACGTTGACCGGATCGGCCAGACCGTCGGCCACTTGTTCCAGTTGGATGGATGGATTGCCGGGTAATTCGCCACCGGCTTTCACTGTTTGCGTCATGGCGTCGCCCCCTTCTTGGGCGAATACGGGTGGGATGAACATTAGCAAGGCGAGCAGCACCGCCAGGATCCCGCTCAGCGCAGGCCCGGTGACGCTTCGTCCCAGCCTCCGGCGCGGCACAAGCACTGGCTGTGGCGCCCGCATTCTTGTTGATTCGGTCTCTTTCATTGTTTCCTCCTTGGGGAAAGGCTCAGCGATGCCCATTGGGATCGGCAACCGCCAATGGGTCGCTACAACATGCGGTGTGCGATCTCTTTCACCCTAGGCAGCGCGGGACTGCCCTCTATGTAGCAGCCGTTACACTCCGACCACACCAGGCCCCATGGTATATCTGCCTTGGTGCCGCCCCCTGTACTTGGATTCAGGCGGCTGCCGCACTTGCGCAAGACGGACGCGCAAGAACCCGGTCGCGGACCCGCGACCGGGTTCTTGCAGATGGCTTCGTGGTCAGACCGTCTAGCGCGTGCCCTGCCAGACGGGGACGCCGTCGGCGCTACGCAGTTGATGCTCTGCGCCGGTGGTCAGATTGCGAATCCAGTTGACCTCCATGTGATCGGCCGAGTCGAAGCCCTCCAACTCGATGCGATCACCGGGCGCCAGGGCGATGCCGTTGTCGGGCCAGTACCACGGCGGCCCCAGCATGGCGTTGATTTCGGTCCCGTCGTCCCGGCGGAAGGTCAGCGCATTGCTGTCGATGGCCACGACCTCGCCCGTCATCACCACCGCGGGACCGGCGGTGACACCGGCCGCTGCGCCGCCACCCGCGGCTCCAGCTCCTGCACCCGCACCAGAGCCTGCACCTGCACCAGAGCCTGCACCTGCACCGGCTCCGGTACCGCCTCCGGCACCCTCGACCCCCGTGCCCGAGCGCGACCACGGCGGACCCGTGTTGGGCTGGACCGGGTTGGCCGGATCCGGTGTGGCTCGCAGCCACGGCGGCCCGCCGCCTTGCGCCGTGCCCCGAGGATTTTCCACCAGCGGCGCAGTCGGTTCCCACGCCCGGATGTACTGCACCAGGGCGTCCAACTCCACCGACGTGAACCGGTCACCAAAGGCCGGCATGCTCGAGTTGGGGCGATGGCCGCCGTTGATGACAGTGTTGCGGATCTGGTCGTCGCCCTGTCGTGTCAGGAACTGTTGGCTGTTGAGCGCCGGACCGATGCCGCCGCTGCCTTCCTCACCGTGACAGGCCACACACGTGGTGCTGAAGAGGCGTTCGCCCAGTGCCAGCATCTCTTCCGGGTTGTTGATGTCGACGCGGATGGGAGCAGGCGGGGTCAGCGCCAGACCCGCGTTGTTGATCTGGTCCCAGTGCTGCACGAAGGCCACCAGCGCCTCCACCTCGTCGTCGGCGAAGATGCCCTTCCACGCCACCATCAACGTTCCCGGCACGCCCTCGCGGATGATGCGCGCCAGTTCGTCCGCGTCGGTGGCGCGCACGTCCGGCGTGTTCAGCGGCACGGCCAGGTCGCTGCCTTCGCCGTTGACGCCGTGGCAGATGGTGCATTGTTCCGCATAGAGTTGGTAGCCTGTGGCCCATTGCGCGCCGTTCGTGTCCAGCGCCGCGATCTGGGCCAAGAATGCGTCGTCGACCTCGGGCACGGGCTGGGAGGGCGGAATCAGTCCCCGCTGCGCGGCCATCTCCCCCACCTGCGGCCAGTCGACATACCGAATGAGCGCCACCAGTTCGTCGATCTGGTAGTCGTTGAAAATGCCGCCCTCGTCTTCATGCCAGCCGGCCATGGCCGTGTCGTAGCGGCCCCGGGCGATGGTCTTGTAGAGCATGTCGTAGTCGGCCGTGCGCAGACCGTCGTTGTCCAGCGCCGGCGTCGCGCCGATGCCCTCGCCCGCGGCGCCGTGGCAGACCGCGCACTGCTCCACGTACAGTTCGGCGGCTTCCTCCACATACTGTTGGCGCAGATCGGTCTGGGCTTGAGCCATGCGCGCGGGCTCCAGCCAGGCGTAGACCGGCACCGCGATGGCCAGCACCAGCAGCGCACCAAAGGCGATGAGAAGTGTCTTGTTCACGATGATTTCTCCTTGCACGCATCAAGCGTAGACGAGCTGCGCCGGGGCGAAGACGTCACGCGATTGGGGGTGGCCCGTGTCCACCTGCACCTGGCCGTCCACAATCTCCAAGGGAAACGTGTCCAGCGCGCTGGGCGCAGGCGGATTCTCGACCGTCCCAAAGAAGTCGAAGTGGGAGCCGTGGCAGGGACAGACGAAGGAGTTCTCCCCCGCGTCCCAACTCACCGCGCAGCCCAGATGGGTGCAGCGACGGTAGACGGCCAGGAAGCCGCCGTCCTCGGCCCGAACCAGGAAGAAGCGCCCCGCGGGGAACTCGGTCACCGTGCCTGGGGGAAAGCTCGCGGCGGCGCCGGCGCTGAGCACGCCGCCGAATTCGCCGTCCAAGCTGCGCGGTTGCAGGAAGAGGAGTCCCGCGCCCGCGACCTCGGCCAGGGTGACCGCACCCAACACGCCCGCGCCCAGCTTCAGGAAATCGCGCCGGGTGCGCGTGGCCGGTGCGGCCTCCGCCTCTTGTTTGGCGGCCCGCTGTGTAGCGGCCCGCTGCGAAGCAGCCTGTTGTGCGGCGCGGGCCGTGCTCTGTTCAGTGGTCGGATTTGGTCTATTTTCGGAATCGTTGGATTGAGTTTCGGGTTGCATGGGTCGTTCTCCGGCAAGTGTGATTGGTGTCGACGCTGGCGACGGTTGGTCAGAACGGCCAGACCAGCGCCATGTTCGCGCCGCGGAAGAAGACGCCGACCACCGTCAGGATGACCAGGCTCGTCATCACAAAGGTGAAGAGTCCCACCACCGCCTCGCTGTGGCCGGCCTTGCCCACCCGCAGCAGCGCGTAGATCAGCGCCAGCCCGCCCAGCGAGAGGAGCAGTGGCAGCAGACCATTGGAGAGCAGCGTGGGCCACAAGGGCAGCCACGCCGGCAGGTCGATCCACCACTCGTCGGCCACCACCAGCAGCGGCGTGAGCACCAGCGCCAGCAGCGCGCCGGTCAGCGCGGTACGCCGTCCCACGGCCGAGCGGAAGTAGATGCCCAGATCGTCTTCGCGGCGTTCCCAGTAGGGCAGTGCGACCAGCGCGGCCAGGATGATGCCGGGGAGGGCCAGCGCGGCCAGTGGATGCATGTGCAGCAACAGCTCCTGCAAGCCCATGAAGTACCAGGCTGCCTTGGCCGGGTTGGGCGGATGCGCAGGGTTGGCCAGCGCTTCCAGCGGCGCAGGCACCTGCATGGCCCACACGGCCAGCGCCGCCAACAGCGCGACCGTGGCGGCAAATTCGATCTGGACCAGATGCGGAATCGTCGTGACGCGTTCCACCGGTCCCGCGTCACTCTTGGGCTGGGAGATGCCGCCGTCCTTGCGCACGCGCCAGAAGTGGAAGCTCATGAGGAGGAGCAGCAGCGCCGGCAGCACAGCCACATGAATGGCGTAGAAGTTGCGCAGCGCACTCTGGCCCACTTCCGGCCCGCCCAACAGCAGATTGCTCACCGCCGTGCCCACCAGCGGAATGTACGCCAGCAAGCTCGTGGCCACCGTCACCGCCCAGAAGGCCAACTGGTCCCACGGCAGCAGATAGCCGGTGAAGTTGAACGCCACCACCATCAGCAGCAGGATCATGCCCAAGACCCAGTTGCCGGCGCGCCCGGCCTTGAAGCCGCCGGTGTAGAAGACGCGCACCAGATGCAGGACGACCGCGACCAGGAGGAGGTTGGCGGACCAGTGGTGCAGTCCACGCAGCAGCGAGCCGAACGCCACTTCCGTCTCCAGCACCTGGATGCTGGTGTAGGCGCGCTCCACGCTGGCGTCGTAGCGGAACATGAGCAGCACGCCGGTGACGATGAGCAGCAGCGCCAGAATCGTAGAAATGCCGCCCAGCCCCCACGTGTAAGTGAAGCGCAGGGCCGGCACCGGCACCTTGGCCGGGTGCAGGTGCAGCACCAGGCTGTTCATCACCTGCCGCATGCGGCTGCGGTCGTCGCCGGGCGGGCCGGGACGGGAGAGAATGCGTTCTTTCCAACTCAGGGATTCGTTCTGCATCGGTCGCTCCTTGGGTCAACGGATGATTGCGCAGGTTTGTCACGTGCGGAGACGTGACGCCATGGCTCGTTAGCTTACGCAGGCCGTATGCAGATCTGTGGGAGCGGATGTGTAGATTTGATGTAGAGATTTGGCGCAAAAACCTGCTTGACATCGCCCGCTGAAACCGGTAGCCTAAAGCAAGCATCCAATCCAAAATAATCCACCTCCCTGCGGCAGGACGTCACCGCCGGGCGCACATCTGCCGGGGCTCTGGACATCAGCGCTGAAAGTTAGGAGGATGACATGGAGAACGTACAGTGTCCCCGTTGCGGTAGCACGAAGGTCGTTGCCGAGAAGCGACGCCGCGATGCCAAGGGCGCGACCACCATCGGCGCATGGCGGATTCCCTACAGCCTGGTGGCCGGCGTGGTCGTGCTCTTGTTCGGCATCTTCTGCCTCATCGCAGCACGCCTGGTCATCGATCCGTTCCTGATGGAACTCGCCATGATCGGCGCCGCGGTTTCGTTTGTCTTTGCCGCGTTCGTGTTGGGGTCGGTGATCTACTTCGTCCGCTGGGATGAGGATCTCTACTATCGCTGCCGCAAATGTGATGCCTACTGGCCCCAGGGAGACCCGGCGCACGTCATGGATGACAGTGTGACCCGTCCCGCATGAACAACCGATCTTGCCCCACTCAACCAGTTTGCTCTAGCCACCATGGGAGGAATTTCCATGAGCCACACGCCTGACATCCAACGTCCGTCGCGAGAACTGATCGAAGGGTTGCGCCACATCGGCAGCGCCACCGCCACCGGTGAACTCAGCCGCCTGGGTATCCGCGATCCGCAGATTCGTGGCCCCGTCGCCTGGACGCCGGGCAAGACGGTCGTCGGGCCGGCGTTGACGTTGCAGATGATGCCCAAGCGCGAAGATCTCTACGGCGAGGACGAGTACACCGACCCGGAGCGCCAGTTGCACCGGCATGTGCTTTATCACACCCAGCCGGGCGATGTGGTGGTGGTGGATGCGCGTGGGGACATGGGCAGCGGCATCTTCGGCGAAATGATGCTCACCTACTTCAAGGGCCGCGGCGGCGCGGGCGTCATCATCGACGGCTGCATCCGCGACTATCCCAAGGCCAAAGACCTGGGCTTGGGTCTGTGGCTGCGCGGGGTGACGCCCAATTTCCACACCCAGACCAATCTCTTCCCCTTTGCGGTCAATGTCCCCGTCGCGTGCGGTGACACGTTGGTCATGCCCGGCGACATCATCGTGGCCGACGACGACGGCGTGGTGGTGGTGCCCGTCAAGCTGGCGCCGGAACTGCTCAAGAAGGCGAGCGAACACGTGGAGTGGGAGGAGTTCTCGCGCATGCGCCTGGCCGAAGGCGGCGATCTGCGTAAATATTACCCGCTCTCCGCCGAGGCCCAAGCCGAATACGAAGAGTGGCGCAAGGCGCAAGGGTAGCGTCTGTCACACGTTAAGGCAGACCTCAGTCCAGTTCGCACGCCCTCGTGCGAACCGCTTTGCCAAAGCCGGGCATCCCGCCCTTCGCACGAGGGCGTGCGAACGAAACAGACCGCAAGCGTCGTTGTCCCTCAAATTGAGATAGACCCGGATAAGTAGAAGCCCGCTGCTAGGCAGCGGGGCTTTTTTCAGTTGTTCTTTTCAGTTTTGTCATGATCACGGATTCCGCCGTGGAACGCCGTGATGTTTGGCACGCCGTGACGTCCGGCGCTAGCGGGCGTGGCTGCCGGCCGCCATGGTGGGCGACTGGGGCATCGGCTCGTACTGGGCCTTCAGCCGATCGCCCAGATTCACCAGGGCGTTCCCCAGCCCAAAGGCCACGCGCCGCATGGCGCCATTCCGGGCGCAGGGCGACCGTCGCGATGCGCTGCAGCAATTCGACCTCACGAATCCGTTCCTCATACTCCATCCGCGTGATGGCCATCAAATTGTAGTCCAACATCGTTTGTTTCCTTTCTACCGTCGTGTGCGGCTGCCTTCACGGGCCGCATACCGCGTCTATCATCCCCGTGTGCGGGCCGCACGCTGCGCATCTTTGCTGCGTCGTGGCCTCATCGCCCGGGACAAGCTGTCTCGTTTTTCCGTGTTCCCGGTTGCGCTCGCCACGCCGCAGATTCGCTGCACAGCAGGTTGCGCAATCGGTTGCACAGAGACAGATCATACTGTAGTGCAACCGATTGCGCAAGTTGGGAATCATCCAATTGCGCAAAGGTTTTGGCGTTGCGCGGCGGATTCGGCGTCACGCGGGAGAGGAACGGTGCGCCATCCAGGGTGTTTTGGGAGAGGCGATTGGGCCGAAGTCGGCGGCGCCGGGGGCCGCCGCCTGCCGTGCCGCGACCTCAATAGTCCGTGTCGCGACCCAGGATCATCAGGCCCAGGCTGACGGCGCGGCCGGCCTGTTCCAGCGCTTGTGTCGATGCGCTCCACCGTGTCCGCGGAGGTGCGCCGTCGTCTGCCACCCTTCCCAGCGAATTCCCACCGTGGGCGCTTCCTGGCCGGCGCCGGCCACGTCGTTCTCATCAAAGACGACCGTGATGTCCAGCGGGGTGCCGACGCGGACGACGGGTGTGCCGGCGCGCTTGGCGCTGGCCACAAAGTGGTTGGCCAGGCGCAGGCTGCCGCTGGACTCACGGCCAGGCGTCCGTGGTCCTCGGGGTTGCCACTGCCGCCGACGCCGCGCAGATCGACGATGGCTTCAATGTCGAAGTTGCCCGCAAAGCCCAACTTGGCCTCCAGGTAATCTTCCACCGCCAGCGGATTGACCCGGTTGCCGTTCTCGGTGCCTTCACCGGCATAGGCCACGAAGAGGAACGTTTTGTAGGGCCGGTAGCCGGTCTCCTGCATGGTGCGAATGACCTCCAGCATCAAGGCGACGCCGCTAGCGTTGTCGTTCGCGCCCGGGAAGAAGACACCGTCGGGGCTGGGCGGCGGCATGTCGTACTGGGCCAGCACCACGATCATGCGCTCGCCCAGGCTCTGGGCCTCCACGGCCGGCAGGTGTCCCAACACGTGGAAGACTTCGGCATCGGTGTGCACCGTCCCCGGGCGGCCATGTGCACCGTCTGCCCGGTTGCCCGGCTCAACACTTGGTCGGGGAGCAGTTGATCTGCCTCGCGCCGCATCTGCCGAGTGGTCACGCCCAGTGGCGCCAGCAACCGATCGGCCACGGCGTCGGAAATGGCCAGCACCGGCGCTTCCTGTCCCATGGCGCGCCCGCCGAAGGTGCGTGATTCCGGATCCTGGCGGAGAGCGTCGCCACGCGGGCGAGGTCGGCGGACGTTTCCGTGGCGACCAGGATGCCGCGATAGGGCAGACGCGCAAAGCGGCCGACGTCGGCGTCATTGAGCACCAGCAGGATCGAGTCCGCGACATCGAGATCGCGCAGGGGGCGCGGCAGTTGGGACGAGAGTCCGCTGCGGCTGCCCGTCAAGTCGCCGGTGGCCAGCAGATGCACGGGCGCGGTCGCATCGCCTTCAATGCGAAAGGGACCGGCGAACTCCGCGTAGTCCTGCCGGTAGACGAGCGGTGGGCCGCCGTCGCCCAGGTCCAGCACGGGCACTGCGTCCAGTTGCTCGAACTCGCGGGGGCGTGCCTGGAAGTAGCTCTCGTTGGCGCCCCGCTGTAGACCCAGCGCGGCGAACTCGTCGGCGATGCGCTGGGCGGCCGCGGTCTGGCCCGGCGTGCCCAAGCGCGCCCGTCGAGTGCAGGCGGCCAGTTCGTCGATGATCGCCAGCGCGGGCCGCGCCAAACTGGCGGGCTTGGGTGCGCAGGAAGGCGGCGCTGCCCGAGTTTGCGCTGACCCAGACGCCCAGCCAGATGACCACGGCCACGCCCAGGAAGACGTAGCGATTGGCCAGGCGGTTGAAGCGCATGCCGCCCGCGTCCACCCGGCGATGCAGCCCCTCGCCCAGGAGATTGAAGCCGAGGATGGCCACGAAAAAGGCCAGCGCCGGATAGAGCGCGGTCCACGGGTACGTGCGGGCGTAGAGGCGCACGTTGCTGAGCAGTGCGCCCCATTCCGGCACGTCGGAGTAGTGATAGCGCTGCCCGTCCACCACCAGTTCGGCAAAGGCGCCGCCGCCGATGAAGATGCCGATGAAGCCCAACTCGCCCAGGAGCATCAACACCGCACCCATCTCCAGCGCGGCCAGAGAAATGAGCGCCGGCGCCAGGTTGGGGATGAGATGGCGCACGATGATGCGGGAGGTGCCGGCGCCGGTGGCGTACGCGCTCTCCACAAAGGCGCGCGGGCGCATGGCGATGACCTGCCCGCGCACGTACTGCATGACCTCGCCCCAGCCCACCACGCTCAGGCCGATGAGGAAGGGGCGGTAGCCGTTGCGGATGCCCAGGGCCAGGATCAGCAGCATCGCGAGGATCAGGTTGGAAATGCCGACAGCACTTCGGCCGCGCCCAGAATGGCGCGATCGATCCCGCGCCCCTGGTTCCAGCCGGCCAGCGTCCCCAGCACGATGCCCAGGGCCATGCGCGCGACAACGGCCAGCAGCGCCAGTGTCAACGTCTGGCGCGCCCCGGCCAGCACCAGGCTCATGATGTCCCGGCCCAGCACGTCGGTGCCCCAAGGATACTCGGCATCCGGGGCGAAAGGAGGAATCAGGAACTGGCCGTCGACGAACTCCATGCCTTGCGTGGTGAAGGGGCTGTGCGGCGCGATGTACGGCCCCAACACGACCACGCCGAGCAGCAGCGTCAGGAGCAGGCCGCCCATGACCAGCATGCCCATGCCGGTGCGCAGGTGTCCGGCCCGGGCGCGCCCGGGCGCGACCAGTGCGGCCCAACTGGTGCGCCATGCGGCCGGCCGCAGCCATTCGCGCAGGGCCGCCGCGCGCGCCCGCCACTGGTCGCCCGCAACCATGCTGCGCAGCCATGCCGGCACGCCCATGTGAAACCGCGCACGTCGCGTCCGTTGCACCATGGTCGATTGGGCGGAGCGCAACCGGGGATCAAGCAGCCGGTAGCCCAGATCCAGCGCCAGATTGAGCATCAGAAATACGATGCCGAAGCAGACCAGGAGCGTCACCGTCAGCGGTGCGTCGCCGGCCGCGATCCCCTTGATCAGCATGTAGCCGGCGCCGGGCCACCCGAAAAAGAGTTCGACCACCGGCAGGCTGCTGAGGGCAAAACGCAGGGAGACGCCGGCCGTCGTCAGAATGGGAGGCGCGGCGTTGCGCAACACGTGGCGCACCAGCGTGACGGAATCCTGCAAACCTTTTCCCCGCGCCGTGCGTATGTAATCTTGGGCAAGGACTTCGCTGACGGAAATGAAGGTCATGCGGGTGATCTGCGCCAGCGGACGCGCTGCCAGCACCAGCGCCGGCAACCAAATGTGCGCGTCCCAGCCGAAGCCGCCCACGGGCAGCAACGACTTGCCGGTGAATTGCGTCCAATGGATGGCGGCTCGCTGCAGGAGCAGCGCTACAAAGAAACTCGGCGCGGAGACGCCCACGATGGACAAGAGCAGCAGAAGATCGGCGCCGATGTGCTGCCGTCGGCGTGCGGCCGCAATGCCCAGCGGCACGCCGATCATGATCGCCAGGGCCAGGGCCAGGCCCAGCAAGCCGAGGCTGCGCAGCATCAACGTGCCGGCCACGGCGGTGACGGCGATCGGGTTGCGCGTGGACGTGGCGGCGGTGCTCATGCCCAGGTCGCCCGTCAACAAATTGCGCACATACGTCATGGTCTCGGTCACGGCCTGGCCCAGGGCAGGGGCCAAGGCCGTGCCGCCGGCCACGGCGAGGCCCACGTAGGCGATGTAGACGATGGCGAGCAGCACCGCCAGCGCAGTGATGAGGCGTCCGAGCAAGAGCCAAAGGAGCCCGGTGATCTGAGCCATACGGAACGAAGTCCGCTCTGACTGCGTCAGTTCGGAAGAAACTTTTGAGGCAAATGGGACTGAAGCATTGAAAATGAGTATCCAAGTGGATGGGTGCGGTATTGCGGAGAGAAACCGTTTTTTTCCAGTATCTTACGATGTCATGATCGCTGCAACGATTCGCAACGAGCGCCATACGTTTCCTAAATTGCCGCACGTAGACAACATGGCTTTAATCTTTTGGGAAAAGGTGATAAAATGTATGGGAAGGCAAGGATTCCTCAGTAATATTATCTCGGTATGGGGCGTTAATATTACTTGCAAGTACATGATGTTGGGTGTGTCGGGTGTGTGAGTCCAACTTCAAATAATTCATTAGAAAACTATACGGCTAATAACGGCATGCGTCAAAGCGAGTCGACCAGTGAATCCCGGCGGAAATGGACTGGCGGTTTCTACCAAGGGGGCAAGGATCGACAAATCGCACACACGAAAGGGTGGAATCGATCTGTACGTAGTCTAAGCAAACGAAATTACGGCCAATCATTTGTGCAAAACGCACAGTGAAAATGACGGGCGAAGTGGGTTATCATTAGCACCATGTTGAAGTTGTTCGGGGAGCACAACTTCAACATGAAGTAACAACCTCCTTCGGTTTTCTCCTAGGTAATCCTCCACAATTTCCTCAGGGGCCCGTCAATATGAGCGAATTGGCGGGCCTATTCCTCTCCTTTTTCAATCTTTGTCTGCGATCCCCATGAGACGGATTGGTCCCGCAGTTCAACATAACGTATCATAGTCGTTTTTGGGGTGATGCCGAAGCCAACTTGTGGCGACTTCGACTCTGTGGATTTGCAGGAGAGTTGGTAGACGAATGTGGCCGGCAGACCCGGCAAGTGCAGCTTTACCATACCTAGGGGAGGAAACAATGGATTACCCAAATCTGAAACCGTTGGATGAACTGGATCGCAGGATCGTACGCACATTGCAGGCCGATGGGCGCATCAGCAATGTGGAACTGGCGCGGCGTGTCAGCCTATCTCCGCCGGCGGTGCATGCACGCATCCGTCGGTTGGAGGAACAGGGCTACATTACCGGTTATCGCGGCATGGTCCAGCGCGAGTATCTGGGCTATGACATGCTCTGCTTCGTCCACGTCGGCACTGCGTTGAACTCGCCGGAACAGATCGGCGAGGTGCGCAGCGCACTGGCCGAGATCCCGGAAGTGTTGGAGTGCCATCACGTCACGGGCGACTTCGACTACGTGATCAAGGTTGTCGTGCGCAATCGTCAAGACTTGGACCACTTTGTGGTGAACAAACTGGCCGCCATCGCCGGTATCGACCGCATCAACACCAGCATTGTGTTGACCGAGGTCAAGAACACCACGCAAATCCCGGTGGTCTCCAACACGGATTAGTCCGTTCGCTGCCGTGTCAAAGCAATGGCAACTATAAAGAAGACCGGGTCGCGTCACGCCGCCCGGTCTTCTTTGTTTTCAGGAAACAACTGTCGGGCGAACTCAATCGCAATTGGGCTCGCGGGATGAGCACGGTTCGGTCACAAGCGCGATCCTGGCGGATGAACCCGGTGCAGCCGCGGTGTAGCGTCGCCAGGAGCGGCGCGCGCGTCGATAGCCGAGCAGGGCATAGAGACGCAGCCGGCGTTGGTAAACATAGACGAAGCCGGCCAGCACCAGAATGACGCTCCATTTGACCAGTAGCCACTCGGGCGAGAGATGGGCACTCCAGCCGCCGATGATGTTGGCCAGCAGGATGCCGACACTGCGTCCGGCGACAATGGCCGGCAAGAGCAGACGCAGGGGCACACTGCTCATCCCCGCCATGTAGATCAGCAGGTCCGGCACCGGAAACATGAAGACCACAAACCAGAGCGCGGGCGAACGCATGCGCAGCCGGCCTTCCAGTTCGTTCAACTGTGCTTCGCTGAAGAGGCGCACCAGCACCGGTCGCCCCAGCACGCGGCCCAACACGATCGCGATAGTGGCGCCCAGGGCGAGGCCGATGATGCTGTAGAATGTGCCCCAGATGATGCCGAAGAGATAGCCCGCGGCCACGCCCATGAAGCTGCCCGGAAAGGGCGCCACCACCACCTGGGCGATGTTCAACATGATGTAAGCCAGGGGCGCCAGTGGACCGAAGCCGGCGATCCACTCGCGCGCATAGGACATGCGCTCAAGCGAGGCAAAGATCGCTTGGGCATTGGTCAACAACAGCACCGCGGCCAGAATGACGCCCAGGGTCACTCCCCAAAACGCGGGTTGACGTAGCCATTGGGCGACGGGCGGCACGGACGTTTTTTGTGATGCAGCCAGGCGTCTGGTCATAGCGCGAGTCGAATCTGGCGGATGTGAGTCATGCAAGACGGGTATAGACGACATGATACACGGTTTCGCCGATAATTTCCAGCGGCGATTGGACGTCGGGTGCATCACAGATCAGTTCCTGCATGCCCCGGCATGCACGCGCGTGCCGGCTTTACCCAGTCCTCAGTCTGCACGTCCGTGCATGCGCCCTCGGCCACCTACGGTCAGCAAGATCCCCGCGCACAGTAGCGTGAAGAGCCCCATGGCTCGGAACATCGCTTCATAGCCGGCCACGGCGACCAGCGCGCCGCCGACCAGTGGGCCGATGACCTTGCCGCTGTTTTGCAGCGTTCCCAGGAAGCCCATGCCGGCCGCAATGTGATGACGATCGATCTGGACGGCCACCAAGGCGGTGGCGCTGGGAAGATCAGCGCCTGCCCCAGACCCAGCCACACGGCCAGGGCCAGGAGGGCGAACGCCCCGGTGCTCACGGTCAAAAGGGGCAGGCCCAGGCCGATGAAGATCATGCCCACGCCGATGGCCAACCCATACCCGAGCCGATCGCCGGTGCGCCCGCCGGCAGGTTTGGCCAGCGCCACCACCCCTTCTTGCAGCGCAAAAGATGCCGATCAGGGCGACGTTGACGCCGATGGCCAAGGTGTAGACCGGCAGAAACGCCTTCATGGCGTAGAGCGCGACATACGTCAACGCCTCGAGTCCGCCGGCCAACCAGAGCGCCGGCGTCTGCATCCCGGCCACGAACGCGTCCACGGCGTCGCGCGTCAACGGCTTGCGCAGCGCGCGGTCCGGCATGGGCGCATCGGTCAGCATGAGCACGGGCACGAAGACGGTGCACGACATCAGCCCGATGACCGTGAAGACTTGTTGGGGTGTGAAGTAGAGCAGCAGCCAGCCGGCCAATGCCGGACCGACGATATAGCCCCCGCTGCGCGCGATGCCGAACCAGCCCAGTCCTTCGGCCCGGGCCGCACCGGCCTGTTCGGTCACGTACGCCAGTGTCACCGGGCCGTAGATCGCGGTGGCCATGCCGTGGATCACGCGCACCCAGAAGAGTTGTTGGGGCGTGGTCACAAAGGGGTAGACGAAGGGCATGAAGGCAAAAAAGCACGTACCGATGATCAGCCAGTTGCGCCGCCCGGCCCGATCCGACAGCATGCCGATGAACGGTTTGAGCACCATGCCCGTCACCGTGGAGACCGACACGATCAGGCCGAGGAGCACGTCGCTTGCGCCCAAGCCGGCGGCGAAAATGGGCAACAGCGGCGTCTTGCCCATTTGATAGGCTGCCCGCGCCATGAAATCCGCCACGGTGACGGCCAGAAATTCTGGAGCGGAGCGCCGATCGCGCCGGGATCACCCCGGGCGGGCTGACGCTCGTGTCTGCGGCCGGCGCGACGACGGGAAACGCCGCGCCGTTTGGTGACGGCGTCGGCTTGACTGCGGATGCAGACTCGTGCGCCATCGCCTAGGTGACTCCCTCAATTCTGGCCAATGTGGACAGGAAGGTGGCTTGGTCGCGGTCGAAGGCGTCGTGGCTGTTGGCGCCGGACGCGTCCACCGACCCTTCGTAGAAGCCGTTGGGCGCGATCACCCATTCGATCTTGCCTTGATTGATGAGCGCCATCATGTCGGGGTCGGCCAGCAGGTGACGTTCCATGCCCAGGAGGGGCGTGCCTTCCGGCGCGATGATGGGGATGCGCATGTCCACTTCCAGCGCGTTGGAGACCAGATAGAGAAACGACTTTCCGTAGAGATGGACGCAATTGTCGTCGCGCTCGGCGCGGTCGCTCAAAGTGTAGAGCGAAAGACGTTCGATGTCGCCCCGTTCCAACGCGGGCAGGTAGGTGCGGCGGAAGTCGGCCAGCGTCAATGCGGGCGCCCACAGCGTGCAGGTCTTGAGCCTGTAACCCAGGCCGCTGCGGCCGCGCATGGGCAGCGCGTCGATCTTGGCGCCCGCGGGTGTGGTCAACATCTGGACCAGCGGCGCAAAGAAGACCGCGCCGGCGCTGTGGGCGACCATGTGCAATTCGGTCTCGGGGTTGTCGGCCAGAAACTTGACCAGATACCTGAGCACAATGCGCACTGCGGCGTTTTCATTGCGCATAGCCAACGTGCCGATGGACTTGCTCTCCTCCCACAACATGCGGCCGTTGAGCGTGCGCACCAGCGGTTCCAGCGCCGTGTCCAGCCGTTCCAGCATGAAGCGGTCGTTGTGATCGAAACAGTCCGTTGCGTACTGCCGCCGGTCCAGCGCTTCCTGCAGAATTTTGGCGACCACCGTCCAGAAATCGGTCCGCCACAGGAAGACCAGCGGGTAGACGCCCTGGCCGGCCATGGCCGTACCGAACTCCATGGCACGCTCCACCGCCTTCTCCTCCGACGTCAAGCCCGCGTGGGCGTAGAGCAGCAGCCGTTTGCGCGGCCAGTTCCGGGTCAACGTGGGGATGTCGTCGTTGAAGATGCGCGCCACATCCGCTTCGGTGGTGGCAAAGGTGCCAGTGCGCTGCAACGTGCCGTCCCGTTCGATGCTGATGAGGAACCGGCGCGCGTTGTCCAGCGGCTGGGCCTGGATGTTGGGCACCACGGGCGAAATGGCCGCGGCCGTGCCGCCTGCCGTGTGGACATTGACGGGCACTCCCAGGCGCGCCACCCACGTGTCCATGGCGTTCTCCAGCCAGTCGTCGTACGTGATGAGCGCACAGCCCTGGAGACCCCACCCCGCGCCCCACGAATTCTGCACCCAGAAGCCGTCGGCATTGTAGCCCACCAGCACGAACGCGTGTCCCCCGATGGTCGGTTTTGCCTGGGCAATGTACCCGTCGGCGTTGGGCTCGCGCCAGCCTTCATGGATCATCGCGGTCGCGAAGATCACGCCGGCTTCGGTGATGGCGCTGTGCAAGGAGACCAGATCGCGCTGGTTGACCCGAAAGTACGCGCCCAGCGGTCGCTTGAGGGCGTCCAGCGCGCGGGACGTGGTCAACTCCCGGTCCGTGGCGCCTTCCACATACGGCCATGCGTCGGCGCTGCAAACGCCGTGCTTGTGCCAGCCTTTCATGGCGCCCCGGGCGCTGGAGCCTTCGTAGTCCTCGCCCGGCCACTCGTCGTAGCGCTTGGCCATCTCGTAGAACATGCGCGGGCTGACCACGGTGGGATCCGGGCCGACCCGGCGCGTGCGCAGGAGAAAATGGGCCGCGGTCATCAGCGCAAAGCCGGTGCACGAACCCTCCGTCCCTTGGTGGAAGACCGGGATGTGCACGTCCTGCCAGGCGGCGAGGGTGCGCTCCACGGGCACTTCGTCCAGATTGGGCAAGTACATCCGGTCACGAAAGTCGGCCGGATCGGGCAGCGCGTCCAGCCGGACGACCTCGCCGCTGATTTCGGCGGTCTTGGCGCGAATCATGTGGGGAACCCTCCTGCCGGCGCGCTCAGCCGGCCTTGCGTGCGTGCAGACGACCCAGCCGCGCGTAGCGGACCGTGCCGTCTTCGTCCCGGATCATGTCGATGACGCTGTCCTTGAGCCCGCCGTCGAGCACGAGCAGACGGTCCGGGGCACAGAGTGTACAGTGCATGGCCGGCGGCGCGGGCGAAAGCGGCCCATCCTCCACAGGAAAACTGAGTTTGGGCGTGAGCTGCAGTTGCAGCCCGTCGTCCGTGCGCACCAGCGCCAGATCCTGGAACGGACGGGTGTACTCACCGGCGAAGGCGTCCAGCGTCGCCGCGTCCACGGGAATGGGCTGGGGCACGAACGGGGTGACGTCCAGCATGTGGCGCAGCGCCCAGCGGAAGGCGGCGCGGGTCACGTGGCCGCCGGACTGCCCGTTGGTGACCACGGCCAGCGCAAAGTTGCGCTCCGGAATCATGGCCAGCAGCGAAATCTGGCCCACCGTGCCCCCGCCGTGGGAGTAGACCGTCACGCCGTCGCGGCGGTCGATGAACCAGGTGAGGCCGATGGCTTCGTCGTCGCCCCAGACGCGCGTCTGCGGCGTGCGCATGGCCGCGATGGACGCCGGCGTCAACAGGCGCGTGCCGTCGTCGGTGACGCCCTCGCGCAGGTGGAAGCGGGCGTAGGTCAGCAGGTCGCCCACGGTGGTGATGATGCCGCCGGCGGGGCGCGTGCAGCGGGGCAGCGGCCACGGCGTCGCCACAGAAATCCCGTCGTCACCGCTGCGATGGCCGACGGCGAAGCGTTTGGTCATCACGTCGGTGGGGTGGATGACCCATTCTTGCAGCCCCAGCGGCTCGATGAGCAGACGCTGGAGCACGTCTTCGAAGGGCTCCTCCGTCACCGTCTCGATGATCGCGCCGAGGACGCCGAAGCTGGCGTTGTTGTACGAGTAGTGTGCGCCCTGCGGCGCGAGTTGGGCCAGATCGGCCATGCGCGCCACGTAACGGGTGCAAGCGTCGGTTCCGTCACCGGTGTCGATGAAGAAGTCGCCCACCCAGCCCGCGTTGTGGGTGAGGAGGGTGCGCACGGTCGCGCTCGCGGCCGCCGCCTCATCGGCCACGGCGAAGTCGGGGAGATAGGTGCGCACGGGCGCGTCCAGGTCGAGCTTGCCCTGCTCCACCAGTTGCATGGTCAGCGTGCCCATGAAGGTCTTGGTGATGGAGCCGATCTGGAAAAAGGTCTGTGGCGTGACCAGGAGCGGGTGATCCACATTGGTCACGCCCAGCCCGGCGGTGAACGTGAGGCCGTCCACGTAGACGCCCACCGCCGCGCCCGGCACGTCGTGCTCCGCCATGCGGGCCGCGATCTCGCCTTGGAGATTGTCGAACTGGATCGCACGCTGTGTGCTGTCGGTTGCCATGGCTGCGGGTCTTCTTTCGCGTGATGTTGTTGCGTGATGACAACCCAGGTTTCTCAGGAAACCTGGGTTGGCAAGCTGATCCCTATATTTTGATGTACGGCGTCTGCTCAGCGGCCAGGGCGGCGGCCACGGCGGGGACATCCTCGTCCAGCACCTGTTGCAGCGCGGCCAGTTGTTCATCGACCGCGGCGGACAGGTCGGCGAAGGCGTCGTAGGTCTGCTGGGTGGGCTTGGCGTCGGCCGCGGCAATGACGCTGACCAGGTTGATGAGCATGGCGTTGAGCCGGGCCGGCAGACGCAGGCGGTCGCCCCCGGTCATGGAGCCGGTCTGGATGAGCTGCTCCTCGATGGCGTCGAGCTTGGCGACGATGGCCGCGGCCTGATCGTTCACCGCGGCGGCGTCGCTGCGCGCGGCCCAGACTTTGAGCCTGCGCACGTCGCGCAGGTGGTTGATGGCCCGGTGGGTGGCGGAAACCTTGTCACGCACCTGCACCCCCAGGTCGAACTGCGCGTCCAAGTCCGCCTGGCTCACGTCCAGGCGCGGGTCGGGCACGATGGTGAACGCGGCCGTCTCGTGCTGGTCGCCCACGGTCAGACGCACCTGGTAGGCGCCCGGCGCGGCGCGCGGGCCGATGTCCGTCTTCTCGTTGGGCAGGTCGCCCGGCACCATGACCGCATTGGGATAGCGCATGTCCCACACGAAGCGGTTGAGACCGGGCTGGGTGGGGATAGTGCGCGTCTCTTCCGGCGTGTCAGCGGTGCGCTGGGGATAGCTGCGGATTTCGGTGCCGTCCTCTTCCAGGAAGCTGAGGAGACCGGGCCGTCCGGTTCCGCCGGCAGCGTGTAGTAGACGATGACGCCGTTGGGCGGGTTGACGCCGCCGTCCCACACCCGGCGCTGCACTTCGCCGTGCTCGTCCTTCTCCTCGCTGAAGGTGACCGTGTTGCCCAGACCGAGCATGTAGTTCTTGCCCGGCCCGCGGAACGCGCTGACGCTCCATCCTTCCCAGAGACGCACGGTCTGTGCGGGGGCGAAGAGGTACGCGCCCGCGGGCACGCCGTCCGCGGCCAGCCGGCGCAGCGGCGTCACGTCGTCCAGCACCCAGAAGGAGCGCCCGTGGGTGCCGATGACCAGCGCCGCGTCCTTGACCACCAGGTCGTAGATCGGGGCGACCGGAAGATTGCCCGCGAAGCGTTGCCAGGCACGGCCGTCGTCCAGCGAGAAGAAGAGGCCGGTCTCGGTGCCCACGTAGAGCAGGCCGGCCACAGTCGGGTCTTCGCGCACGGCGCGGGTGATCTCGTCTTGGGGGAACGTCGTGTTCAGGCTGGTCCAACTTTGGCCGAAGTCGGTGGTCTTGAAGAGATAGGGCTGGTAGTCGTCCAACTTGTAGCGGGTGGCGGCGACGTAGGCCGTGCCCGGGGCGTGGGTCGACGGCTCGATCATGCTGATGAGCGCCCACTCGGGCAGCTCCGGCGGCGTGATGTCGGTCCAGGTCGCGCCGCCGTCCCGGGAGATGTGCAGCAGGCCGTCGTCCGTCCCCGCCCAGAAGACGCCCGCGGTGTGGGGCGATTCGGCGAAGGCGAAGACCGTGCCGTACATCTCCGCGCCGCTGGTGTCCAGGGTGATGTCGCCGCCCGATGCCTTGAGCTTCGCCGGGTCCTGGCGCGACAGGTCCGGGCTGATGACCTCCCAACTGTCGCCCTCGTTGGTGCTCTTGAAGACGTGATTGCCGGTCACGTAGAGGGTGTCGGGATCGTGGGGCGAGATGACGATGGGATAGGTCCAGGCGAAGCGATACTTCAGGTCGCTGGGATCCCGGCCCAGATAGACTTCCGGGTAGACGGTGATGAGGCGCACCTGCTTGGTGCGGTGGTCGTAGCGCTGGAGCGCGTTGCCGCCGCCGGGCGACGAGCCGATCGCGCCCACGTAGACGATGTTCGGGTCGTCCGGGCGCACGGCGATGTAGCCGCTTTCGCCCGTGCCCGCGGCGTAGCAGTCGGCCCAGGGGATGCCGCCCTTCTCCGATGCGCTGGGCACGGCGATGCTGGAGTTGTCCTGCTGGGTGCCGTAGACGTGGTAGGGATGGCGGTTGTCCACGGCCACATGGTAGAACTGGGCGGTGCACTGGTTGTAGATGGTGCTCCAGCTGGCGCCGCCGTTGAAGGAGACGCAGGCGCCGCCGTCGTTGCCCTCGATCATGCGCCGGGGGTTCTGCGGGTCGATCCAGAGATCGTGGTTATCACCATGGGGCGTGGTGATTTCGGTGAAGCTCTTGCCGCCGTCGGTGGACTTCCACATCTTGAGATTTAGGATGTAGACCGTGTCCGCGTCCTGGGGGTCGGCGAAGACGTGGCAGTAGTACCAGGGCCGGTGGATCAGGTCGCGGTTGTTGGACGTGAGCTGCCAGGTCCGGCCGTCATCATCGGAACGGTAGAGGCCGGCTTTGGCGCCCTCCGCCTCGACGATGACCCAGACCCGGGCCGGCTGCGCGGGCGACACGGCCACGCCGATCTTGCCCTTGAGGCCGGTGGGCAGCCCCTTGTTGGCGGTCAACTCGGTCCAGGTGTCGCCGCCGTCGGTGGACTTCCACAGACCGCTGTCCGGCCCGCCGCTTGAGAGCGTCCAGAAATGGCGATAGGTCTCGTAGATGGACGCGTAGAGAATGCGCGGGTTGGTGGGATCCATGCTGATGTCCACCGCGCCGGCCTTGTCACTGACGAAGAGCACCTGCTCCCAGGTCGCGCCGCCGTCGCGGCTGCGGTAGACGCCCCGTTCCGCGTTGGGGCCGAAGCCGTGGCCCAGCGCCGCGACGTAGACCAGGTCCGGGTTTTGGGGATGGATGCGGATCTTGGCGATGTGCTTGCTGTCGCGCAGGCCCACGTTGGCCCACGTCTTGCCGCCGTCGGTGGACTTGTAGACGCCGTCACCGTAGGAGACGTCCAGACGCAGGGTGGCCTCGCCCGTGCCCGCGTAGATGACGTTGGGGTCGGACGGCGCAATGGCTAGCGCGCCGATGGCCGCGCTGGTGAAGAAGCCGTCGGAGATGTTCTGCCAGTATTGGCCGGCATCGTCGCTCTTCCAGACGCCGCCTGCGCACGCGCCGAAGTAGAAGGTGGCCGGTTCGTTCGGGTGGCCGGCCACGGCGAGCACGCGTCCGCCGCGGGGCGGGCCGATGCAGCGGAATTTCATGGCGTTGAGCAGGGACGGGTCAAGCAGCGTGGATGACATGAGCTGGTCCTCTTGGCGTGGATGCGGCGGGTTCTCCGCTGGGTGGGTGTTTCGCATCGCGTGTGTGGCGTGGGTTGAATGATTCGTGATACTGGTACCTTACGCAAAAGCATGCAGTGCGTCAAATGGGCGACAGCGGGCAGGGAGAGGCAAAATGGGATCGGGCCGGTTGCGGGCGGCGTCGAGAGAATGGATAATGCAGGGCGCGGATCGCACGGTCATTCAATTGTGTAGGGTGCACAGGGACGATGACAGGGACTGGACATGAAGGCGTTGATGAAAGTGGCGCGCGGCGAAGGCAACGTGGAAGTGCGCGGATCGAAGCACCCCGGGCCGGACCGGGCCAGGCGCTCATCCGGGTGCGCGCCGCGGGCATCTGCGGCACCGACCTACACATCTATCACGACGAGTTCAAGACCGTGCCGCCGGTGGTGATGGGCCATGAAGTGGCGGGCGACGTGGTGGCGGCCGGCCCGGACGCAGACACGCCGTTGAGGCATGCGTGACCACCGAGACCTACTTTTCCACTGTGGCCACTGCCTTACTGCCGGGACAGCCAGACCAATCTCTGTCTGCAACGCGCAAGTCCATCGGCTCGGGCGTCAACGGCGGCTTCACCGATTGCGTGGTGGTACCTGCGGCCCAATCTCCACGTGTTGCCGGAGAGCATTGACTTTGAGGCGGAAGCGCTCACCGAGCCGCTGGCGTGTGTGGTGCACGGCGTGCTCAACATGCGCACGGTCAACACGCGGCGACGTGGCCGTGATCGCCAGGCCGGGCGCAGATTGGGCTGTTGACGCTGCAAGGTGGTCAAGGCCGCCGGCGCGAACGGTGGTCATGCTGGGCACGGACGCGGACGCGCATCGACTGGACCTGGCCCGGCAGTTGGGCGCGGACCACACGCTCAACGTGCAGCAGGACGACCCCGCGTCATTGGTCGCCGCCATCACCGACGAGGGCATGGGGCGCGGACGTGGTCTACGAATGTTCAGGCGCAGGGCCGTTGCGCAGCAGTTGCTGCCGTTGGTGCGCCGGCGCGGCGCTACGCCGTCGAGCTCTTTGGCAAAGGCGGTGGCGTGGGACTTGGACCAGGTCTGCTACAAGGGAGTTGACCGTCACGGGCAGCGCCAGCGTGCCGTCTTCGTGGGCCGCGGGCGGCGCTGCGCCTGATGGCCGCAGGCACGGTGCGCACGCGCGCTCATCTCCCATCGTTTTCCTGTGCATGAGTGGCGGCGGGCGTTCGAAGTCTTCGACCGCAGGGAGGGATCAAGGTCCTTTCCTGCCGGACGGCGCGGCGGACGGCTAGCATGGAAGACGGCCCTCTCGGACGAAGGCCGTTCTCACATTCATGCATCGGACGGGTCGTCGTCCTTCCGATAAAGGCCAACACCGGTGCTTCGCGGTAGAGGTCGGCCAGGGTGGCAGGCTGTCCTGTGCGACTGCGGAAACCGCCCGACCCAGTCCAGCACTTCCTGCCACAGGTCCGCACGCTCGCGTTCATCGGCAACGGCCTGAAGGAGCGCTACGATCTGGGGGTCAAGGGTCGCGTCGATTCTTGTGCTCATGACATCCTCCTTGTCGTTCGGGCGGAAGACCGCCGTCGTTGGGAAACGAGATCGAACATCGAGTCGGGTGCGCCTGGCGGCGCGCGTCAAAGCCAAGCTGGACAAGTCTGTCCATGTGCGGTTGTACTCTTACTTTACCACATCTTGCGCTGTAAGCAAGGCGGTTTTCGACCGGGTGTATCACAGATTTGGGGCAGACATCCGTCCAGTTCGCGCCCTCGTGCGAACTGCTGTGCCAAAGCCGGGGCGATGCCACCGTTCGCACGAGGGCGTGCGAACTAAACCAGCCGCGCGTCGTGCCCCAAATTGAGACAGACCCTTTTCGACCTGCGCAAGTTGGTTGCACCGCCTGTGTATCTGCTGTAGAATGGCGGTATTCGCATTCCACATAAGAAATTCGGACGTCGCACGGGTCTGGTGCAGGGCGTGCGTGGGCGAGCGTGTCAATGCGCGGCCGCGGGCCGTCAACGGCAGGCTCAAATCTCGGAATCAAATTACCCAAATTCAATGCAATTGGTGTCACTGGAGGGGAAAGCCATGGATGCAAATCTGAATGTCCTGCTCTTCGATAACGAAGAGGGCGCCGCCAATTTTCTGTCGACCGTGGAAAAGTGGTCGGAAGACGGTCTCATCGACATCATCGACGCGGTGACCGCGCGCCGTGGCGTCGGTTCCGACGTGAAGGTTGAACAGACCAACCACCCCGGCCGCAAGTGGGCCGGTCGCGGCGCAGGCATCGGCCTGTTGGCGGGCATCCTGCTGGGCGGCCCCATCGGCGGTGCAGTGGCCGGCGCGGCCATTGGCGGCATCGGCGGAGGTCTCTCCAAGAGCGGCGTGGACCGCAAGACCGTGGATGCGATCACCGCGGGCATGGCGCCCCGATCAGCGCTCTTCCTCATGACCAGCGGCAGCCTGGAAAACCGCGACCGGCGTCGATCGCCGAACTGACACCGTTCCGGGCCAAACTGGTCTCGTCGTCGCTGTCGGATGAAATGGCGGCCGAGGTCAGCAAGGCGCTCGAGAACGAGCAGTAGGCGAGGCGCGCCGCATCGTTGTTTACCCGCAAGGCCGCCAGGGATGGACCTACTCTGGCGGCCTTGCCTTGTCTGCCGTGTCAAAAATCCCCTGGCGCCAACGCTGTCAACGGCCGGTGAAACGGACCTGCGGTGAGCATTTTCGGTCAGTTATGGCGTGTGTTGTACCAGACCTTTATGGGGTGGCGGCGCAATTCCGCCATGCTCCATGCCGCTGCCATCGCCTATTGGCTCATCCTCTCGATTGTGCCGCTGCTGGTCTTCATCATCGGCGTGTCGTCCCAGTTTTCGTGCGCGAACTGGTGGAACTGCGGCTGCTCATCCAGGTCGAGCATGCGCTGGGGGCGACATTGGCCGATGCCGCCGGGAACTTGATGGCCAGCAGTCGCAGCTATTCGCCGGGGCGGGTGGCGACCAGTCACCGGGCGTGCTCTTCGTGCTCTATTCCGCGTCCAACATCTTCATCCAGTTGCAGCATTCGCTGGACGCCGTAGTAAGAGTACGGCTTCAGGCCGAGACGGTGCGCAGAAAGCCTGATCTTCGTGGCCGGTACGCCTCGTGAAAGCGCGGCCAGCGTGATCGTCGTCGGCTTCCTGCTGCTCGGTTCTATCCTCCTGGCCATCGCCTGGACCGCCGTGCCCGACGACCTGCTGGCGCCGGTCTACCAGCGGCTCGGCTGGCTGGTGACGCTGGCGCGGGTGTGGACGTCGCCGGTGGTCTACACGGTTCTCTTTGCGTTGATCTTCAAGGCGTTGCCCCACGCCACCATCCGCTGGCGTGATGTGTTTCCCGGCGCGGCGTTGACCGGCGTGCTCTTCTGGCTGGGCGGCTATGTCATCGGCCTCTACCTGGGCGCGAGCATCTGGGCCACGGTCTTCGGCGCGGCAAGCTTCGTGATCATCGCGCTGCTGTGGGCCTACTACTCCGCGTGGATCATCCTGTTCGGCGCCAAGTTCACCCAGATCTACGCCAACGAGTTCGGCCAGCCCATCCGCCCGTATCGCTACGCCGTCATGATGATGCCGGTGGCGGAAAGCCGCCGCGCGCAACCTGACGCTGAATCAACCGAGACACTCCAAAGAAGCACGAATTGACCATGCGTTTCGACGAACTCGCCATCAAGAAGAGCCCGTTTGTCTTCATCAAACTGTTGGTGTTCATCGAGTTTCTCTTTGCCTTGACACCCTTTCTGGTTGCCGCGCTCATCAATGCCCGCCGCGCCTACGAAGACACCGCGCTGGCCCGCACCGTCTCCTACGATCTCCTCAGCGCTATCCTACTGACCACGATCCTGGTGCTCGTGCTCATCGCCGCGTTCATCACCTGGTATGTGCCGACCTATCTGGTCAGCCCGGACCGTGTGCTGCTCCGTCGAGGTGGTCTCTTTTCCGACCGCAAGCTGGCCGACACCCAGCAGATCGCGTCCATGCACGTGCGCCAAGGCTGGCTGGCGCGCCGGCTCAACTACGGCTCGCTGGAACTGGTGGAGCAGGACGGCACCCGCGGTGTGCTGCGCAACATCCCCAGTCCCGCGGAGACGGCCGAGCAGATCGAGGCGCTGATCGACCGCACGTTGGAACTGCCCGCGGCGTCGCCTCCGGTGCGGACACCCCAGGAGTTGATCGCGACCGGTGAGGGACAGTTCGTGGAGTTCAAGTCCAGCCTCATGTGGGACTATCGCCAGCGCCGGGCCAACAAGGATCTCTACGAGCCGGTGATGAAGAACGTGGTCGGCTTTCTCAACACGCGCGGCGGCACACTCATCATCGGCGTGGACGACGAAGGCGCAGTGCTCGGGCTGGAGCCGGACTACGGGGTGATGAAGAAGGGCGACAAGGACGGCTTTGAGAATGTCTTCAACATGGCCTTCGGCAGCATGATCGGGCTGGAATTCCGCCGCTTTGTGGAAGTGGACTTCCCCCTGCTCGACGAGCGGGAGATCTGCGTGGTGACGGTCAGCCCGGCCGATCATCCGGCCTATTTGACCAACAAGGGCGTGGAGAAATTCTACATCCGCGCCGGCAACGCCAGCCAGGCGCTCCCGGTGAGCAAGGCGACACAGTTCATCCACTCGCGCTTTGACATGTGAACGGTGGCATTGAGGTGGCCCCATTAAATGGGCCGC
>JAWKOK010000012.1:0-112153 GCA_041391205.1 Caldilineaceae bacterium | reverse complement strand
GCTGCGTTGACCTTGACGAACGTGGCCTTTGCGGCGAATCGGGCCGGCACAAACGGTGGGGCTGTCTTTGTGCAAGGCCCGGCCATGATCGACGGAGGTCATTTTGAGAGGAACGCCGCCGGTCGCGGCGGCGCACTCTATGTCAGCGGAGCCGCAACCATCCGGGATACGGAATTCATCTCAAATGCCGCCCAAAGTAACGGAGGCGGTGTCTACGCTGCTGCGGCGATTGTGGTGAACGATGCTCGATTTATCGCAAACAGTGCGGCCGACGGCGCTGGGGGTGGGCTCTATACCTTGCAGCATGTCCAGGTCGTGGACAGCGCCTTCGTCGGAAATCGCGCCAAGGAACACGGCGGCGGGATGATCGTTTGGGCCGACCAAGGTGTCGTCGCCGGCGCGTATTTTGCCGACAACCAGGCTGAACGATACGGCGGCGGCCTGTATGCACAACACAGTCTGGACCTGTCCGGAACCATCTTGCTCAGGAACAGCGCCGGCCTTGGTGGCGGCATCTACGTTGGGCATGCAGACACGACCGGTGTATCGGTCATACGGAACTGCCTTCTGGCCGGCAACATGACGCCCGGAGGCGCGGACGCAATGTATCTCATGCCTGTTTGGGGCCAAGGCGGCAGCGTCGGCATTGCCCATACGACGATCGCAGGCGCTATCTTTTCCGCCTATGACGCCGTGCGCGTTGACCAAGGCGTGCTCGACTTGGAGAACTCGATCGTAGCCAATCACGCTGTCGGGATTTGGCTGGACACGGCGACCATGTCCGGGCACAACAACCTCTTCTACGCCAACACGGTCGATGTGAACGCCGCGTTCAGCGCAGAGGAGACGCTTCAGGGCCAGGATCCGCGATTCATCGATCCGGGCAATGATGACTACCGCCTGGGCGATGGTTCGCCGGCCATCGATTCGGCGCGACCGTCGACGATCACGGTCGATCTGTTGGGCAATCCACGCCCGGAGTCGGGCGGAAACCTGCCGGATCGGGGTGCCTTTGAACGCCAACACGGCCGACCTGATGTGGCCGTGGCCCAGTCCATCCAGACGCCCTTTGGTGCGAGCCGCCTGCTCCCGGGTGACGTGATTACGTTTACTGTGACCTTCAGTAGCGCGGGCAGCGCGACCGCAACGGGGATTCGTATGTATGCGGAGATTCCTGCGATCATCGCGTTGCAGCAGGTTGTGAGCCGTGGCCCTGTGCTTACGGAAGTGAGTTCGGGACCGGATTTGCGTGGACGGTTCCGGATCTGTCGCCCGGCGTCGTGGGAACCGTCCTGATTGTGGGCGAAGCGCCCGACGATCTGGGCGACGTCACGACGCTGACCGGCAGCGCACGGATCAGCGCCGGCAACGACGTCACGGCGACCAATGATACGTGCACAGCATCGGTCACGGTCAACGGCCGGCCTAGCGCACCTGCGGTTGCGATCACCGCCACGAGCGGTGTGTCCCTGTCGTTCGATGCGCTGCTGTCCGCCACCGATCCCGACGGCGATTTGCTCGCCATCGACCACGTCAGCATGCCGACGCACGGCCACGCGGCATCAGATGATGGGCGCATGATTGTCTATGTGCCGGATACGCGCTACGTCGGGTCTGATGCGTTCACGTACACCGTCGGCGACGGCTTCGGCGCCTTTGATACGGCCCCGGTCGCGGTGATGGTGGTCGCCGATCGGCGTCGAACCTATCTTCCGTTGATTGTCACCACACCGCCGCCACGATGATGTAGTGGGGCGTGCAGACGAGGGCAATATCCGCATCACTGCGAGAAGCTCGTTGTTGCATTTCTGCGGGGATTTCTCGGTCTCCCTGGAACGTCAGCTTGAGGACATTGCGATAACGACCCATGCGCCATTCAATAATGACCGTCACGCGTTTGCATTTCCACGATGAACAAACGCTGCGCACGTGGCTGCCGCGTGTGCTGGTGGCCGGAATCCTGTTCGTCTGCATCGTGGTCCCGCTCAACGCCGCCGTCTGCATTGATGTTGCTGAAGCGGCGGTCATTGCCATGGGCGGCATGCTGGTTGTGCTGCGCCGGCCGCCGCTTAGCCTCTACGTTCTGCTGCTGACGGCGCTCGTCGTGCCGTCACCTGCGCTGCCGGGCGGGTTGAGCGTGCCGATCCTCCTGCTGATGGGACTGTGTGTGCTGTGGTTGGCCGATATGTTCGTGGTGCGTCGAGAGTTGCGCTTTGTGCGCTCGCGTGCGAACCGTCCTTTGTTGGCACTGTGCGGAGTGATTCTACTCGCGTTCGTGTTGGGACAGTTGCCCTGGTTCGCCCACGCGCCTCATGCACCGTTGTCGGCCCAGCTTGGCGGCCTGTTCATCTTTCTGTTGTCGGCTGCTATCTTCTGGATGACGGCCAACCAACTACATGACTTGCGCTGGCTGCGCTGGATCACGTGGACGTTTATCGTGGTGGGCTGGATCCACGTTGCCGGCTGGATCATCCCGGGCGTCGGCGTGGTTACGGCTCGCATCATTCAGTTCGGCGTGATCGACAACAGCATTTATTGGACTTGGCTGGTGATGCTGTCGTTGACGCAGGCGTATTTCAACCGTGACCTGCCGCTGGGCTGGCGCATTGTGTTTGGCCTCATCGGTTTGTCCACGCTCTATGTGGGCTTTGTGTTGAACTCGGGCTGGAAGTCCGGTACTTACCGCCCATCGCCGGTCTGGCCGCTATCGTCAGTGCGCGTTCCTGGCGACTGGGCCTTCTGATGATGCTGTTCGGCATCTTGCCTGTGGCGTACCTGGTGAACGATGCGATTGCGACCGACGAGTACAGCTACTCAACACGGGTTGACGCCTTGCTCATCATGTTGGAGATGGCGAGGGTCAGTCCGTTACTCGGTTTTGGCCCTGCGAACTACTACTGGTACACACCGCTCTATCGAATTCGAGGCTGGGAGGTCAAATTCAACTCCCATAACCAATATGCCGACATTCTCGCCCAGATCGGTCTCATCGGGATGGCTTGTTTTCTCTGGTTCTTCGGTGAACTCGCCTGGCTTGCGTGGAAGTTGCGTAATGAAGTGACGCCAGGCTTCAACCAGGCCTACGTGTATGGCGTCATCGGCGGCATTGCGGGTACCTTGGTGGCGGCAGCGCTAGCCGACTGGGTGATCCCGTTTGTCTACAATATCGGCATGCGAGGATTTCGCGGCAGTATGCTCGGCTGGCTTTTCCTGGGGGGGTTGCTGAGCATTGAGCACGCAACGCGCGCCGGCTGCTCCACAAGTGTCGCAACGCCCTGACATCCCGGCTACTTCTGGAGACGATACGTTGTTCTGCGCCGTGATTGCTCTCTGTCGTGGCGCGCGCTTGAAGCGCGCGCATGACTGTCTTACTGCGAGTTAAGTGCGGTGACGCCAATAAAACTGAGCGGGTGACAAGTATACCGGGGAATTGCTGCCCTGTTGGTGGTCTTCTACCACATCACGGAGCTCAGCCAGACAAGATTCGACTCTCTGTTTCTGGGCGGTGTCTTCGCGTTCGGCTTTACAGGCGTCGATTTCTTCTTTGTGCTAAGCGGTTTCATCATTCTCTACGTACACGGTCGCGATCTTGGCGACGAACGCGTGTTGGGGGCGTATGCTGCCAAGCGATTTGTGCGCTTGTATCCCATCTACTGGTGTGTCGCCCTAGTCAAGATCGGGGTTATCTTCGTGGTGCCTGCGTATGCGAAAGCGCACGAAGCGGACTTGGCGTTCTTGGTGAAATCGCTCCTGCTGATTCCCCAGGAGAATCTACCGATCATCGGCGCCGCTTGGACGTTGAGCTACGAGGTTCTCTTCTATGCGTTGTTCGGCGTCGCGATTCTTGTGGGACCACGCTGGGCCTATCGGTTTGCCCTCACTTGGCTGGCCCTGATCGCTCTGGTCTTCATGCTGAACCGGGCCGGGCTGATCGCGTCCCAAGCCTACTCGGCCGTGAACTTTCCTGGTTCTAGCATTTTCTGTGGTTGGTTGCGAGACCTGCACAAGAAGTCGAGATGAGCAGGTTGTGAAGCCAGTTTTCGTGATAGACGAAGCCGTTGAGTTGGTGGACAGGTGAGATGCCTGTTCCCGAATCTTGGCTCTTGGGGAATAGGGCATGAAGTCGTGAAGGGCGCGGATTGCAGTTCAGCGGAGCGCCAGTCGCCATGGAAGTGACGTGAAGCAGAGAGCCAGCGGTCGAGCGGATCATGTGACGGTCAATCATGTTGCTGGTGGGTAGGCGGTCGGCCAGTCAAAGGCAAGGGCGAAGCTATCCGCTTTGGCAGCAAGCTTGGAACGGCCTCGAGGGCAGACCCAGTCAGTGCCTGGTTGGCCCATTGTTGGAAGTCAGCAATCAGACGGAAGAACGTCTGACGGTCGGGGCCTGGTAGATGTCCCAGACCTGTTGCTGAAGATCGCTGTAAACGGCCTTGAAGCGCCGCTTGCCCGCTCTCGATCTTGAGAAAGGCGTGCAAGAAGCACTGAATCACGACGATGGAGGCAAGAGCGCTTGCCAGGCGTTCTGGGTCGCAAACCAGCCATCGGTGTTGACGGTTTGGGGCTGGTAGTCGGGCTTCCTGCGGGCCTCGTCCTTGAAGCGACCATAGGCCTGCGTGAGCGCCTTCGTCGGCGGCGAGCCAGCGATGCACCCAGCACACAGTCTGCGCCCACCGTCGTGGCGATGTGCCTTTCTCGCCGTTGAAATGCACGTGTTTTTCATCGGCCAACAGGCTGGGGGCAACTGCTCAGAATCTTTGACCACGGTACGACGATCGCATAGCGACCAAAGTGGCCAGTCATGTTGTACCAGTAATCGTCGTTGCGTCCGAAGACGGTCAGCCCCGGGTACGCCAAAACGGCGCAGAAAGAGTGCCTTTTCGACTTCGTCGGTATAGCCGGTCATGTAAGGCATCACGTCACTACAGATGGTCACACTTGTTGCGCTCCACCTTTGAGTTTGATGCGCCGCCAGCGCACATCCGGCAGTTTCGCAGACGCCGGCAGGATATCGTGCAGCGTGTATCCGCTTCGATCTCGACAGGAAACAGTTCTGCATATGTCGTAATCATCTCATCAACCAACGTCGAAACTGCTGCGGCTCTGACGCTAGTTGCTCATACTCAGTACGATCGGCAAGATCACACGAGGATTCGCCTTCTTACTCTGCTCTGTTCTCTGCATACGTCGTTGAGGCATGTTGACTGCGGCTTGGGAAGGCCTTTTTCAGTCAATTTTGCCCATTTTCGTTCTCAATGCCCAACAACCACAGAAAATGCCAGAACCAGGAACTTTCTGTTCAACGAGCGCAACGTGGAGTTTCTCCTGGGATGCTTGGCAGCTTACTGGCGCTCAACCTTCAGGTGAGACGTGCCATCCGGGCAGCAATGGGATGTGTACTGTTCATCCTCTTGGGCTGGTACACCAATCACGGAAACCAGGTGGCCTCTTTCGCATTGACGTTCGGAGTTGCGTCGTTATTGGTGGTCTTGGGCACCGCATCGGTCGAACTGTTGCACCATGTACCTTGGCCACGACCTTTGGTCTTCTTGGGAGACGCTTCCTATTCGATCTACTTGACCCATGTAATGTTCTTCAATGTGTTTCTCATGGGTGCAACCGTCTTGGGGCAGCTGGTTCGCATTGATTCCACCGTACTGATGTGGAGCATGTTGATCGGCGCCGTCGCCGGTGGATGTGTGGTCTACCTCTACTTGGAGAAGCCGCTCATCGCTCTACTACGCCGCAAGTTGGTGTCGCGTCGGAAAACTGTGCTCGTTGCGCCCGAATCGGTACGCCCCAATTCGAAGTTCTCGGATCTGTAGGAAGATAGCGGTGCACGCGTTGTCCATGGCCCGGCGCACCAAGTGCCGGGCACGGCCGCTTGGCCGGCGGTATTTGCGCCGCAATGAAGTAGGCAGATTATGGAGGAGAAGGTCATGCTTCAGGAAGATATCATCGGTCTGATTCCGGCTGCGGGGAAGGGCATGCGCCTTGGGCTGCCATACCCCAAGGAACTGTATCCGGTCATTCGTGACAACCGCTACAAGCCGGTATCCCAGTTTGTGGTCGACAATATGATCGCGGCCACTTGCGTCACATCGTCTTCGTCGTCAATGAGACCAAGCATCAACTGATGGGCTACTTTGGCAACGGCCGGCGCTTCGGCTGCGACATCAGTTACGTAGTCCAGGAATCCACCAATGAAGCGGGCCAATCCACATCACCTGGCCTGGCCCATGCGCTGGACTCCGCCTATCACCTGACACGGGGCAAGACCGTCTGTTTCGGCATGGCCGACACCATCATGCAGCCCGTCGACGTGTTCGCGCAGTGCCCTCAACGCAATGCAGCCCGACGATGACGTTGTCCTGGCGATGTTTGCCACCGAGCGGCCTGAGAAGTTCGGCATGGTCAAGGCCAACGGCGACGGTACCGTCATGGGCATCGTCGACAAACCGGCGCACCGATCTGACTGAGATGTGGGGCTGCATTGTTTGGCGCCGCGGTTCACCGAGTATCTGCATCAGTCCGTGTGCGACGGCGTCAGTGACTTCGCCGCGATCATGAACTGCGCCATGGACACGGGCATGCGTTTCCCGCGGCGTCCACATGCAGAACGGCATCTACATTGACCTTGGCACATATGAAGAGATCCTGGAAATGGATCACCAGTTTCGTGAGGAGTAGCCCGTGGATACAGCGATCATTGCTACGCCGCAACCGGCGGTTACAGTTGCGCCAGCAGCGGTGCAGGTCGCGCCTGATCTGTCGATCGTGCTCGTCTGCTGGAACAACAAGGACTATCTTGCGCCCTGTCTGGACTCGCTCTACGCCGGCGCCCTGCATAGCACGTTTGATGTCGTCGTTGTGGACAACGGGTCCACCGACGGCAGCCAAGCGATGTTGAGCCGGGACTATCCGGATGTGCTGATTGTCCAAAACGATCACAATGTCGGTCTGGGGAAAGCCAGCAACCAGGGCATCGAAGCCACAACCGGGCGGCATATCCTGTTGCTCAACAATGACACCATCGTCAACGGACCGTCCCTTGATGCCATGGTCGACTATCTGGATGCGAACCCGCGCACGGCGGCTGTGGGTGGTAAACTGCTCAACCCGGACGGCACGGTCCAATCCTGTTACAACAACTTCTCGACGTTGCACGAAGAGTTCCTCATCGCGGCACGGCTGGGTGAGCTGCTCTGGGACGGCTATCCCGCACAAGTTGACGACGAGCATGTGCGCAACGTGGCCTGGCTCGGCTCGGCCTGTCTGATGCTGCGCCGGGCTGCGCTGGACGAAGTCGGTCTCTTGGACGAGTCCTACTTCATCTACGGAGATGAAGCCGACCTTCAGTACCGTCTGGTCCAGGCCGGCTGGGATATCGTCTACCTGCCCCATGCGACGACGGTCCACTTCGGCGGGCGCAGCATGAACCGCTGGGGCCGGCGCAAGATGGTCTACCGCGGCAAGATGCTCTTCTACCGCAAGAACTACGGCCCCGTACGCACAACTGCTCTGCGTACCATGCTGGGTGGCTTGAGTATGGCCAAACTAGCGCTGTGGAGCGCGGCTTCCATCTCGCCGCAACATCGGGAGCGGGCGCGCAAAGAGCAGCAGTCGAATCTGGAAGTGGTCAAGCTGTGCCTCAAGCTGGAGTAAGAACCTGATGGCATTTGACAGCAGGTCGGCAAGCATACCTTGACAGACGGCAGCACCGTCTGTTCTTTGATGTTTCCGCATAGATACGGGGACGGGAGCGAAGTATGGGAACTGAATCACAACTGGTGCATCCGGAAACGGCTATGGCGCGAACCAGTCTGTTGGGAGGGAAGGTGCTCTCCGGTGGCCGTGTGCTGGCGCTGATCGTGGTCGCAGCCGTTGCGCTGCGTCGTCGCTGCGCTCTACCAGGGCAACACGGTCACCGATCTGCCGGGCATCTACGACCAGATCTCCTACCATGGGCTGGCGATGCGCGTCGCCGACGGGCACGGATTCAGTTTCGCCGAGGGGCACTGGCCGGCGACACCGGGCGGTGAACCCACTGCTCACTGGAGCTATCTTTACACCCTGTATTTGGCTGGGGTCTACAGCATTTTCGGCGTGCAGCCGTGGGTGGCGCGGTTGATCCAGGCCGTTGTGGCCGGCATCCTACACACCTGGCTTGCCTACCGAATTGGACGTCGCGTTTTTGGTGTCGCGACCGGATTGACTAGCGCCGCGTTCACCGCCGGCTATCTGTACTTTGTCTACTACGCAGGCGGGCTGCTGACGGAGACGTTCTATTTCGTCTGCATCCTGTGGACGTTGGATGTTGCGCTGCGCATCGTCGCGTCCCAGGACTGGTTGGACCAGGGACAGTTGCGGAGAGGCCAGTCGCGCCGGGGTGCCTCTGGCTCGAACTTGGTTTGGCCGTTGGCTGCACCGTGCTTCTGCGCCAGGTCTTTCTCATCTTCGTGCCTTTCCTGTTTCTGTGGCTGTGGTGGAACTTGCCTGTCGCAGCCCCTGCGGCACCGGGCGCGGCGGTTGCGAGCACCGGCCTTGCAGGGGTTGCTGGAAGCGACACTGGTACTCTTCCTGCTGATCGTCCCGTGGACCATCCGCAACTATCGCGCTTTTTCATGTGTTCGTGCCGCTCAACACAAATGCGGGCTTTGCGTTCTACTGGGGGAATCATCCCATCCACGGCACCCATTTTATGCCCCTGTTGCCGCCTGACGGCCCGTCCTATCACGATCTGATTCCGCCCGACCTATTGGCCCTCAATGAAGGCGCGCTGGACCGGGCCTTGCTCAACGAAGCGTTGGGTTTCATACGTGCCGATCCCGGCCGTTTCGTGCTGCTCTCACTTAGCCGGACGCAAGAGTACTTCAAGTTCTGGCCGTCGCCGGGTCGGGCACGCTCAGTAACATTGCACGGGTCGGTTCCTTTGGGATTTTCCTGCCGCTGATGTTAGTTGGATTGTGGCTGTCGGCGAAGCTGGTGCTCGGATTTACGCCGCAGCCGCAACAACGATCTGCCATTGTGTTGCTCTACCTGTTCATGCTCGTTTACACCGGAATTCATCTGGCGACATGGACGTTGATTCGCTATCGCTTGCCGGTTGATGCAGTGCTACTGATCTTCGCGGCGTTCGGTGTGGCAACGCTTGCGGCGCGTCTGGGTTGGATTGATGCGGCATCTATGACGGCGGAAATGGCACATGAACATGCAACCTCGAATCGGCATTGACGCGCGCTTTCCTGACTCACCCTCAGCCGGGAGGATTCAAGACCTATACGGTCAACCTGCTCAGCGCCTTGGCCGAGCTCGATGCCGAAAACGAATACATCATCTATCTAGACCGCCCGCCAACCCCCGACACACCGCTGCCCCAGTCTGACCGCTTCCACTATTCTGTTGTGGACGGTTCGTTGCCGGGGCTGGGCATGATCCTGCGGGAGCAGGTCGGCTTGCGCAGGCGGATGAGCCGGGATCGGCTCGATCTCGTGCATTTTCTGTGCAATACCGCGTGCGTGAATCTCAACCGGAAGTACGTCGTCACGTTGCACGACACTATTCAGGTAACCACAGCTACGCCCTTCACTTTGGGCCGGACTCTGGCCGAACAGAAGAATTGGGCCGTCAAGGCCTATTCGGCGCGCAACATCCTGCACTCGGTGGACGGGGCCGCGACGGTCATCACCGTGTCGCACTACGAGCGCGAACAGATCAGCCGGGCCCTGTCCATACCGCAGTCGCGGATTGCTGTGACTCACCTGGCGGCGAATCCGGTCTTTCAGCGGGCGAGCGAGGCGCAACGGCGAGGCTGGCGTGAGGAATTGTCCCACGAATTGGGCATCCACGGACGCTACATCATGGGCGTCGGGTACGAGACGCGCAAGAACATTCCGCTGCTGATGGAGGCGTTTGCGCAGATCGCGCCCGATTTCGCCGACCTGAGCTTGGTGCTTGTGGTCGCACAGAAGGCGCAGGCCGACAGTTTTCGGACCTATGCCCAGGAGTTGGGAGTCGGTGCGCGCACTGTTGTCCTGGGGCAGACACCCGCAGCGCGTTTGGCCCGACTCTACAACGTAGCCACGCTCTTTGTCTATCCGTCCACACGGGAGAGCTTTGGCCTGCCGCCGCTGGAGGCCATGGCGTGTGGGTTGCCGACGATGGCCATGCACGCGTCGTCCATACCGGAGGTTGTTGAAGACGGTGCGCTGCTGGTGGCATCGACCGATGCCGTGGAGTGGGCGGGCGCGCTGCGGACGCTACTCACCGACGAGTGCCTGTACGCCGACCTTCGCCGGCGCGGGCTCGCCAGGGCATCAAGGCTCAGTTGGCGGACGTGCGCGGAGGAGACGGTGGCTGTCTACGCGGGCGTGCTGAACCCTTCGCCTGGGATCGAGCTTTCACACAGTTACCCGGCCAACATTGCGGCGAGTTCGCCGCGGATAGGATACTGATGTTCAACCTTTCGCCACGCGTGACACTACGCGATATGTTGTGTCGTCGCATGCGTGCGGGCGGGCACGCGCTGTCGCAGGAGGCACTTTGTGCAAACGCGCTGGTCTTTGCGCCCCATCCAGATGATGAGACATTGGGGTGCGGCGGCACCGTGATCCGCAAGATCCGCGCCGGCGCCGCAGTCCATCTCGTGGTCATGACGGACGGGCGCGGCTCCCATACTCACCTCATGGCGCCCGAGACGATTCGCGCCATTCGTGCACGGGAAGTCGTTGCTGCCGGCGCCGCGCTGGGGTTGGCTGCGACGGACATCACCCACCTAGATTTTCCTGACGGCGACTTGGACTCTGCCCGGACCACCGCCGTCGCGCGCGTGGTCGAATTGTTGGACCAGTACCGGCCGGCCGAGGTCTTCATTCCGTACTACCGGGAAGCGCCGACGGATCATCACGTGACCAACGCCGTTGTGCGCGACGCTTTGCGCCATCTGCAATTGGCGGTGACGGTCTATGAATATCCGATCTGGTATTGGCAGCACTGGCCCTGGGTGCGTGTGCCTCTGCGCCGCAAGTGCAACAGCAAGCAACTTGCGCGGGCCAGTGTTGCCGCCGGCTTTGGCGCGCGTACGGTGCAGGACTTCAGGTGCTTTGTGGATATTTCTGACGTATTGGACTGCAAACGCCGCGCGCTGGCACAACACCGTTCCCAGACAACGCGGCTTGTTCCCGATCCAAGTTGGGCGATTTTGGGCGAGGTGTCTGACGGCGAATGGCTAGAACGCTTCTTTCAGACATACGAAGTATTTTACCGGTACCGTTGGCACGGGATGCACGCTGTACCCGTTTCCGACACCGGGGAGGAGATGTCGACACCATGACGAAAACAACTCGTTGGACTTGGCTGCTCGCCGGGTGTGTGCTCGTGCTTGCCGTGGGTGCGCTTGCGTTTGGGTCGGCGCGCACGCGTTTCCCAAAGAGTCTACGAAAAAGCCCGCGCCGCGATCGACGAGGCCGACGCGACCTTCCATGAGATGGGCACGGAGATATTCTTCCCGCTGGCTTCATCGGCCCGCGAGGCCGGCGACGAAATTCCCTTCCGCCTTACCGTGGTTGATGAGGCCGTCGCCGGCGATGTCAAACTGGTCGGTGACATCGATGGTGACGACCTGCCCGATTTGGTCATCGGCGGCAACCCGGATGAAAAATTGAACTGGTACCGCTACCCCGATTGGACCAAGACCGTCATCGCCACACCGAGTGTGGAGTTCACCACTGACGGTGCACTGGGTGATGTGGACGGAGACGGCGACTTGGATATCGTGGTGCCTGACGGACCCGCGGATGAAAATCTCGTCTGGTTTGAGAACCCGCGCCCTGCAGGGGATCCTGCGGTGGGCGACCAATGGCAAGTTCACACCATCGGCAGCGTTGACGGCTGGGGCAAGGACGTGGAGCTGGCCGATTATGACAATGACGGACTTCTCGACGTGGCCACCCGCAACGATACCCTAGCCATGATCTACTTTCAGCAGCCGGACGGCGGCTGGCTGCGGATGAACCTGGACGGTATGGATACCGGCCTCGAGGGCATGGCCAACGGCGACATCGACGGTGATGGCCATGTCGATCTGGTCTTGCACGGCGTCTGGGTGCGCAATCCCGGGCCACGCGCGGCGCGCGACGCAACGCGTTGGGCGGAGCACACGATCGGGGAAGCGGACAGTACGTTCAAGGCGCTGGTGGTGGATATCAACCAGGACGGCCGCATGGATGTGGCGTTCTCCAGCTCCGAAGGCTCTGCCGATGTGAACTGGTGGTCGCCGACCACGGACGATGCGACCGGCCCCTGGCAGAAACACACGGTCGTGCCCATGATGGAGCGCACTCATACTTTACAGGCGGCGGATATGGACCTAGACGGCGATCTCGATTTTGTGTTGGCGCAGATGCACACGTCGCGTGCCGCTGAGATCATGGTCATGCTGAACACGGATGGCCAGGCTACCACATGGCAGAAGCAGTTGGTTGGCACCGGGGGCATCCACAACGGCGTCGTTGCTGATGTCGGCAACGATGGCGATTTCGACATCTTCGGCGCCAACTGGACGGGGAATCCGCCGGTGCGTCTGTGGGAGAACCGGTTGAGCGACTACGGTCCTCTTGATCGCTGGAGCTACCAACGCGTCACCCGTCATAACCAACAGACCTTTGGGCTCGCCTTTGCCGACATCGACCACGACGGGTTGATCGATATTGCTTCCGGCAGCGACTGGTATCGCAACCCGGGTGTGTCGACAGGCGCATGGACGCAGACGGCCCTGCCGCAGGGCATGCACGCAATCCTCGCCACGGATGTCGACAATGACGGAAATACCGACATCATTGCCCAGCAGGGGGGCGATGATCTAGCGCTTTACTGGCTGGAAGCAGACGATCACACCGGCGAGGTTGGCACAGCGTGGGGTTGGCGTCGTGCCCCGCGCCAGCCACGATCTGGAAGCGCAAGGGTATCGCCTGGCCCAGATCGAGCCCGGCAGCAGGCCAGGGTGCTCATATCAAGCGGCAGCAGCGTCTACTATTTTGTCGCCCACACAGTCGGCCAGGGCGATTGGCCGCGTGTCCATGTCAATGCCAACCCGTCGGATGAGGGATTGGCAGCCGGCGATGTCGACGGCGACGGATTGCTCGACATCGCGGCCACGACGGGCGACTCCAAGCGCGTCGAGTGGTATCAAAATCCCGGCGACGGCAGCGACGACTGGGCCGCGCACGTTGTGGCGACATTTGACGACGCCGTCTATCCGGACCGCACGGAAGTGGCCGATCTCAATGGGGACGGTCGGCTGGACGTTGTGGTCACCGAGGAAAACGGTGCCGACGGCGACGCGCAGACATTCTGGTGGGAACAGCCGGCGGATGTGACTGCCACGCCGTGGCCCATCTGCTCGCCGATCAGGCCACGACCAACAGCATGGATGTGGCGGACATGAACGACGACGGCGATGTTGATGTGATTCTCGCCGAACACCGCGGGGGCTTCTGGCGATTTGGGCCAACGACGGAAACGGCGTGTTCACTGAGCATGTGGTGGATTCGGGAAAGAGCCACCTGGGCGCCGGACGGTGGATATCGACGGCGACGGGGACTTGGACATTGTCAGCATCGCCTGGGACCGTCGGAACCGATCCACCTCTGGCGGAATGACGTCCCCAAACTGATGCTGGCCCGGCTGGGAAGAAATGAATCGACGCCCAGAGGATCGTGTGTCCGAATAATCGCCGTGGTATTTTCGTCGCAACGAACTGGGGGAAAAACTATGATCGTGTGTACAACCGTCATCCCGACCATCAACCGTGCAACATTGGAGCGATCGGTCAAGAGTGCGCTGGCGCAGGTGGAAGCGGATGCGCACGAAATCTTGGTCTTCAACAGCAGCAAGGCACCGTTGCTGAGACTGACTGGCTCAGTTCGCCCCAGGTCAAAATCATCAATACCCACTCCAACGTCAATGACGCCTCCAACAAGGAAAGCGGAGATGGCAGCCGGGAAATACATCAACTTCCTGCATGACGATGACTATCTGCTTCCCGGTGCGCTGCGTGCACTGATGGATGCCGCCGAGGCTTCCGGTGACGTCTGGGTCTGTGGCGCGTACAACTTGATCGATGACGACGGGCGGTTCATGTCCACCGTGCGTCCGGTGTTCAGAAAGAATTTCTTTGCCAAGCTGGTGGCAGGCGAGTGTCTCCACTTGGCGCCTTGATCGTGAACCGTGCAGCATTCCTGCAGGCAGGAAGTTTGACTTGGCGATTCCGGGACAGTCCGGACATTGATCTGGAAACCCAAATGGCACTGCGGTGATTTCAGCTACATTGATCAGATCGTGTGGCGACTGTGCGGGTCGCAGGCGGCAAGGGCAAAACCCACGACTGGACCAGTCACACGAAGCAGGATTTCCGCAACATAACGAGAAGGCGCTCAATTCTCCCGGCGCGCCGGCGGATCGTGGATTCAGTGCGTGGCGACGTTTTCTCCCGGGTCAGGCATGTCGCAGCTATCTGTTTTCCGCCGTCCTCAATGCCCGGATGGGGAAGCTCGGTGTCGCGGGCCGGCGGGTTCTTGCCTTCCCTGTCCTTGGCCGGCTTGCATTGCATTTGGCCCGCCTTCTGGCGCGGTTTACTCTTCCGCTCCCATTGGCATAATGTCCAGAAGCAGGAACAGGAAAGTATTTCCAGGCCAACTGCTGGAGGAAGTAGGCTTCTGGCAGGCCTGATCGCTTCCAAAGTCGACAGAATGCATTCCGGCGCGAAAAGCCACCGCGGCCAGGCTGCGCTCGTGGCAGGTCGCACGTGGAGTCACGCACCGTGCAAGTACAGAAACCAGCCATGCGCATCGCTTTTGTGGGTCAGCCCTGGGATGAGTGACACCCTCCCGGATATCGGCGGCTACTCGTCCGTCGCAATCGTTTCCTACCATTTGGCGCCCTTAATGCGTGCAAGCCGGACATCAGGTGATCTCCTACGGCGTGAAACGCCCGGCCTACCGGCGTGCGAGCAAGACGGACATGGTGTTCTCCATGTCCGGGTTTCCCTACGGCAGGATGACCTGCTGCGGAAACCGTTTCGCCTGTTTGAACGTGCCGGCATTTACAGCAATGCCAAACGACCACTTTTGCATCGTATCTGCATTCCCACAAATTTATGCCGCACGGATTGGTTTTGGACCTGCGCAAGAAAGCCCGATGTGGTGCACGTGAGCAACTTCTCGCAACTTGTGCCTTTGATACGTGCCTTTAATCCGACTGCCAAGTTTGTGCTTCACATGCAGTGTGAGTGGTTGACACAGGCTCGACCACGCCATGATTGGCAAACGGCTGCGCCACGTGGACATGGTCTGCGGCTGCAGCGACCATGTGACCAGGCGGTCAGCCACTGGCTTTCCCGGTATCGCGGCCGCTTCTACACAATCTACAATGGGGTCGAACCATTTTCAGATTTCGTCCGGCAGGTCTGCCGGAGAGAGGACGATACGGCCACCAATATCCTGTTCGTAGGGCGGGTGTCGCCGACGTACATGTGCTGTTGGACGCCTTCGGCATGGTCTTGACATCAATCCCCGACGCCAAGTTGACCATCGTCGGAGGGATCGGAAAATATGCTGCCGCTCGAGTTCATGGTTGCCATCAGCGACGATGCCCGGGTGCAGGAGTTGGCTGCATTCTATGATGACTCGTTTGCACGCCGCGATTCGTACTTCAGTAGTGCGCCTGGCTCCCGGCGGAGCAGATGGCGCGGGTCACGTTCGTCGGCAGCGTGCGCATACACAGGTCCATGAAGCCTATCGTCATGCCGACTTGCTGGTCAATGCGTCGCTGACGGAAGCGCTGGGCATGCCGATTCTCGAGGGGATGGCTGCGGTTGTGCCCGTCTCGGCGCCGAGGTCCGGCGGCATTCCGGAACTGATCCGGCATGAACAGACGGGCCTGCTTTTCCAGCCCGGCGATTCGGCCGGCCTTGCAACACCTGTTGTCCGGCTCGTCAACGATGCCGAGCTCCGCGCGAGAATGGCGGCAGACGCACTGCGATTCGCGCACGGCGGCTTCTCCTGGGGCATCGGGGTGGGACTGCTCGATGAATATCAGGGTTGCTCGATGCCTGACGTGCGGCTTTTGCGGCTTTTCGCCCACTTGCAGTTGGGACGCTAACATGACGCCAGTTTTCGTAGAAGATCGCTATTCTGATGCGTGTGCACCGGGACGCGTCATCGGCTCCACAGCCCCTGACGGCACAGTTCGCCACGGTAAAGACCTTGAGCACTGCTTCTTCATTAGCCCTGCCTGCATCAGCGTCTGCTTCAGACTGGATGAGACGCGCCGGCATTCTTTACGGGCCGTTTGCTGGAACGGCTTGACCGTGATGATCCACGTGCTGAATGGGCACAATGCGTCGCACACAGGCGACATCATCGATGCGTTCACGGGGCGGATCAAGCAGTGGCTGCGCAGCAGCTGGCACCTGCAACGCAAAAACACATCGTCTGCTTCGCTGGGCCACTGTCGGGAACAAGCGGCGCTTCCTGGGCCAACTGCGCTATTGGTACCGATTTCGGCACAAGGCGCATCATGCCGACCAGATGGGGCTGAACCTGGCCCTTGGCTGGTTCGCAGACCAAACCGCGCCCGGTACCACGCCAAGCGGGGCGATCAACACCCATTACGGCTCGCCTCCCACGGGGGAATCTGTTGTTCATCCGCTCATCGAGGACCGGAAAACGGTGAACTTCAGTGCAACGTGCCGTGGTTTCACTCTTCCTGCTGCACGTCTGCAGAACATTCCGCTCTACGTCATGGTCGTGCGCGCGACGGGAGCCGCCTACTGCGCGGCAACCCTGGAAGGCGTCCTGCATTATCGCGGTATCCGACGCTGCAGCCACTGGCAATCGATCCATTGGCTGCGCACGCCGGTGTACGGCGGCCTGTTTCAAAGTGTGCTGGGGCAAATCGGCTTCCGCGTGGATACACGGGTCTTCGGCACGAAGATCGCGCTGGTGGAAGAATTCGACCGCTGGTACGGATCGGCGCATGCAGTGACGGACTGACCGGTCGCGGCGCTCTGGACGGATGCGCCGCCAGAGATCGGCAGCTTGTGGACGGTGCGCAGGGCCGGATATCACGCACGGAGGCGGGCGCACAGGCGGCGTCACCACGCGCGTTGGCAACTCTTACGCCCGCCGCGCCGTCCGACCTGATTCATCTCCGTCGCCTTCCGCGTGGAACAACCGCCAACATCGGATTGATCTGGCGTTACCGGGACGGCCGCAATCACTTCCGGGCCATTTGTCAGTGCTGAATGCTGTAGGATCAGGCAATTGTCGACGGCAAGATCGAACAGGAGTGGATGTGTGATGATGCCACGGTGAGAGTCGGAACTGAGACTTCCATCCGGCTCGTCGATCGCAGGGCAACCTTTCAACTGGTGCTGAATGGAGAGGCGGTGTGGCCACAGGCAATCCAATGCGCTTTCCTGGAGTCGGAACGGGGCATGAGTCACCTTCGACCGTGCGCCAGCCGGAGAAGCGTGGCGCGTTCTTTCGAAGCGCATCCTCGCACGGTACGGGTTCGGCCGCGCTCAAGCTCAATGCGCTCAAGCCGAAGCAAGGACGACGGACGGTTATCCTTGAAGCGACTTCCGCGGGAAGTCAGGCGCCCTGGACGATTCGTCGACCAGCGTCGGCAGAGAGTCTGGCGCAAGTTCTTGGGTGATGGACGTTTCGTGCTGTGCGCTGACGAATGCGTGGTCATCACCGTGTGCGAACAGCCGAATCCGAGACTTATTCCGAACGGCCTACGCGGTGCCGTGGGATGCCCCGACTTCGCGGATGTGTCGGTGGACATCCAGCGCCGGGCGCCATGCGGGGGCAAAAGGCGCGCGCAGGCGCGCCGGCGTGATCTTCTGTCAGGATCCCGGACAACTACATCATCATCAATTACCTGGCTGGATGACAACGAGGTCAACGTCCATCTCATCGTTTTCAGATCAACGGGTTCGAGGACGTGTATGATGCCGTTTGGACCAATATCGGCATGCGTGGCGCTATGGTGTACCATATCAATTGAGCATCACGTTCGACGGTCTGGTCTACCACAGCCTATGTGGATAATGAGCCTGTATTATTGCCGTTCACTGCGCGATGTCTATCGACTGCCGCCTGCAGATTCGTCAGGTCGGCATCGTGGCCAACTGGGAATGGGGGAACGATACCGGTAGTGCGTTTCGCCGCTTCGAGGTCCGACACTAATGCAACGTGCGCTGCGCCGGCTCGAAATTCAGAGGACATGAGAATATGTTCTGCTCCGCCGTCATTCCAACGATCGATCGAACGTCCCTATCACGTGCGGTGGAAAGTGTGTTGCATCAGTCGCTAAAGCCAACAGACTACGAAATCATCGTGGTAAATGATTCCGGGAGGCCTTTGCACCACCGCGATTGGATGAAGTGCAACAATGTGAAAATCATCGACACGAATTGCCGGAATCGTAGTGTCGCGCGCAATGCCGGCGCCGCCATGGCAAAAGGTGACTATCTTCACTTTCTTGACGATGATGACTGGATCACGCCTGAATCGTATCAGGGTGCGCGTTCTGTCCGAACACACCGGCGCAGCCTGGTTGATAGGTGGTACCGTCTGACGGACAATGCCGGTAACAAACGAAAAGACGTCTTTCCGTGTGAAAACGGGAATTGCCTGGTCCAGACCATCGCGGCCGGTGGTTTTCCCTGCAGGCTTCTTTGATCCAACAGCAGCCCTTTCATGAAGCAGCCGGCTTCACGTCCCTCTGAGGATTGCACGGCGGGTATGAAGATACCGACCTTATACGCAAAATCATGCTCGCCATGAGGTTGCCAGCATTCCCGAATTAGTTGCAGTGATACGCACGGGGCTGGAAGGGAGTACGACCGATTTCTCCAACATCGACGAGCAAGGACGCATTTCCGGGAAAGGATCTTGGACCAACAGGCAACACGGAGGCGCCTAATCGAGTCCGCTCGAGCAGCGGGAACGGACTCTTCCTTATTGGACTGGACAGCTTCTCTGGGTCTACCTCGCCTCCGCAAAATGGAATGTGCACCATCATCGGTGGTTGATTGCCACCAGCCGCATCTGTGATGGTTGTGTCTGTACGCTGTCGCAACCACGGGCGGTCACAGCGGCGGGCTTCTGGACTGGGGCGACCCACAGTCATGTGCCACGCTGGGTTCACTAGTACACGACGTAAATTCCGGCCGAAATCTTTCAGAGCCGAAGTGTTATGTGCAGACGACAGTTCCGAATCGTAGTCTTTGTCAGTGCGCTGGTCATTTGCTATGTGACGTTGTTTCCGTTGACTTCGCCGGTAGCCTGGGTGAGCTTGCCGGAAACATTGCAGCCGTCGACTGGCGTCTATCCGGTTTGCCAACCCATGGGATGAAGTGCGCAATGTTCGCATATTTAGCCCTTCGGGTATGCACTCGCGGCCTGGCTAACCTGTGTGAATTCCCCTCGGCGTGCCATCGTGTGGCTGGTTGTCGCTGGGTCCGGCCTCTTGTCCCTGGCGGGTCGGTGGGTCAACTCTGGCTACCCTTTCGCATGACCACGCTTGGTTGATTGGGTTGCCAACGTCACGGGGGGATTGGTCGGCTATCTCCTGTTTCGCAGGCTGACATCTTCGGCCCGGCACGCGTCCGCATGCTTGGCCGGGAATTCTGCAGCCGGCTGTATGTGAACGCACGTGGGCTTCTGGCCTTGACCGTGGTCTACATCTTCTTGTGCGTGGTCGGAATTCACTGGCTACAGCGCGCGACCGGTCTGGACGCTTGGTCGCTTCACTACGGGCTGGCTGTCGCCAACGAAACCACCGGCGATCGTCAGTGGCAGGGGCAGGTCGAGCAGCTAACAATGCTTGACCGGGCGCTTTAAGCCGAGATCGCGTGCTATGTTCAAACGGTGCGAAGTTGCTTTCGGCCGAACGCTTTGCTCGCAGCCTACGCAACTAGACCATGCCGATCGCTATCTTGATCGGACCGGCCAAGCGCCGCCGCTCCTGCTTGTCGACGGGGTGAATGACAATCAAACGTCGGGCGCCTGTAGTGTGATCAGCCGGAAGCCGTCACGTCCATGGACTGCGCCAATCAACGCTGGTTCGTAAGTAACGGCCCGGTACCGGCCTTAACGCAAGCCTGCGTGCAACTTCGGCGTTTACACTCATTTGTGCCATGCAACCCCGGCGACGGCGCCGCAATCCGGCCCCGCGCATCGTGACGATCTCTGACGGGCCCCTGCTCCGCAATGTGACAATCGGCCAGGAGGATGACGATCTGGTCGTCAGACTACGCACTGGCGTGTCCGGGTCAAACGGCATGCTTCCCGAGTTGATCGTGCCCCATGTTTGGCAAGCGAGCCGGCCCCAATGCCTTGTGATGACCTATGCTGCAGGGCGACTGCGTGTCTATCTGAATTCCGTCACAACTGCGATCACATTTGATCTGGGGCCTCCCGTCTCGCTGTTTCGCTTTCTATTGCCTGCCGGGCGCTGGCAGTACATGCATCGTCAATCAGTCGTATTCTACGCGTTCTTACAACGCATTCTATTGGGACAGCTCGCTTGCTGTTGATGACGCTGTACAGGCGTACTCAGCGGCAGCACGGCCACGTCAGCATACGCATTTCTGCTAGGCCTGGCGGCGCTTCTCATGATCATGACCATTGCTCTCCTGTCCGGACGGATGCTGGACCTCGAGTTTATCCTTGTAGCCGGTGGCGTCATGGCCTTGAGCATCTTCCCCTGGTACGCTAATATTCCATGCGCATTCTCTTTCTAACCCAAGTTCTTCCCTACCCGCTGGACGCAGGGCCCAAGGTGCGCCTACTACGTGCCGCCACCTCGCCCAACGCCATGCCGTGACCCTGGTCTCGTTCGTAGCGCCGAGGACACGCCGGCGGCGCTGGCGCACCTGTGTGGCGTTTGCGCAGTGCCCACTACACCGTGCCCATGGCCGCTCCCCGGGTCGCGGACCGCGCGCTTCCTGGCCGCGAGTCTGGTGCAAAACCGGCCCTTCATCATCGCCGCTTTCGACTGGTCACCCGCCATGGCGCGCCTGCTCACGGAACTGGTCAGCGGCGCGGCCGCGCCCTTTGATGCGGTCCACGCCGACCAACTGTGCGAAGATGTGTGCCGTATGCGCAACTGGTGCTTGACGTGGCACCGGCTCGGCCCCTGACGGTGCTGGACCTTTCGCGCAGTCTATCTCATCCCCGGGGCGGCTGGCGGCGGATAAAGGCACAATCCGCTCAAGCGGGGGCTGCTGGCTGGAGGCGCGCAAGCTGGCGCGCTACGAGGCCACGGTCTGCCGCCGGTTCGACCGGGTGACCTGGGTGACGCAGGAGGATTTCGTCGCGGTGCAGCGTCTGCCCGCACCGGATGACGGTCCCGATGCCGCACCGTTGCCCAACGACGGCGTGATTCCCATCTGCGCCGACCCGGGCGCGACGCCGCCGGTGGATCGCCGCGCGGACGCCCGCCGCGTCACGTTCCTGGGCGGGCTGCACTATCCGCCCAATGCCCAGGGCGTGCGCTGGTTTGCCGAGGAGATCTTCCCGTTGGTGCTCGCGCAGGCGCCCGACGCGGTCCTGACCGTCATCGGCAAGCAGCCGCCGCCCTTGGACGGACTGGGTATTCCTGCGGCGAATCTCGACGTGCTCGGCTACGTGGCCGACCCGACGCCGTATCTGGCCGAGACCGCGGCCTTCATCGTGCCGCTGCTGGCCGGAGGCGGCATGCGCGTCAAGATTGTGGACGGCTGGACGTGGGGGCTGCCCATGGTGAGCACGTCGGTGGGCGCGGAAGGGACGGCCATCGCGCCGGGGGAGAACATCCTGTTGGCCGAAACGCCCGGCGAGTTTGCCGCAGCCACCGTGCGTTTGCTCACCTACCCCGACGTGGGCCGCCGCCTGTGCGAGGCCGGACGCTGCACCGCCGAGCAGGCGTACGGCTGGCGGAATGTCTATCGGGCGTGGGACCGAGTTTATGCAATTGAAGAGTAAAGATTGAAGATTGGGTTGACGACCTGACGCGCTCCAATGGAGAGACCGCGTCGCCTCCCCCAATCTTCACTCCTCAATCCTGCCTTCCTCTTCGCGGAGCCATCAATGAACATCCTCTACGTGGTGCCCTACGTGCCGAATCGCATTCGGGTGCGTTCGTTTCAGTTGCTCAATTCCATGTTGCGGCGCGGCCACCAGGTGACGCTAGCCACGCTGTGGGAGTCGGACGCGGAGCACGGCGACCTGGACGCTCTGCGCGCCGACGGTCTGCGGCTGCTCGCCTTCCCGCTGACCCGGGGCCGCGTGTGGCGCAACTTGCTGGACGCGGGCGTGCGCACGTTGCCGCTGCAGGCCCGCTACAGTTGGCAGCCGACACTGGCCGCGGCCTTGACCCAGGAACTGGCCGCCGGCGCCGTGGACGTGGTGCACGTGGAGCATCTCCGCGGCAGCGAATACGGCCTGGCCGCCCTGAATCTGCGCCCGCGCTGTGACAAGCCGTACCCGGTCGTCTGGGACAGCGTGGACTGCATCTCCCACCTGTTTGCCCAGGCGGCGCGCCAAAGCCACAGCCTGAAAGGGCGCACCATGGCCCGGGTCGAACTGGCGCGCACGCGCCGCCGCGAGAGCTGGTTGGTCAACCAGTTTGACACGACCATCGTCACCTCGACCACGGACCGGGCGGCGCTCCAGACATTGGGGGAGAGCTCCGGCAGAGGGCGTTCGCGGGCGACGCCGTCCGTGGAAGTGGTGGGCAACGGCGTGGACCTGGACTACTTTGTGCCGGGCGACAAGCGGCCGGCGGACATGCCGCCGCGTCTCGTCTTTTCCGGCAAGATGAGCTATCACGCCAACGTGACTGCGGCGGTGCATCTAGGTCGAAGAGATCATGCCGCAGGTGTGGGCCCGGCATCCGGACGTCGAGATCTGGATCGTGGGCAGGATCCGGCGGCTGCGGTCACCTGCGCTGGCGACGACGGGCGCGCCTGGGAGGAGCACACGCCGCTGCCGCCGCGCCGTGGTGGTGACCGGCACGGTGGCCGACCTGCGCCCCTACCTGCAACAGGCGACGGTGGCCGTGGCGCCGCTGGTCTACGGCGCGGGCATCCAGAACAAGGTGCTGGAGGCCATGGCGTGCAGCGCACCGGTGGTCGCTTCATCCCAGGCGACGGTTGCGCTGGCGCGCGAGCCGGACTGCGACCTGCTCGCCGCCGACACCCCTGCGGACTTCGCCGCCGCCGTGCTCACGCTGCTGGGCGAAAAGGCTTTGCGAGGCGCAGGTGGCGGCCGCGGGTCGGGCGTACGTCGTCCGCCACCATTCGTGGGGCGCGGCGCTGGCACATCTGGAAGAACTCTACCGCTGGAAGCGACGGCCGTCACCACGCCGCAGGTGCCCGCCCCGTGACGCGCCAAGAGCTTGCCGGTACGGTTTAGCAAATAGACTTCGTTGCGCTGGCGATCACAAACCAGGTTTCTTCAAGAAACCTGGTTTGTCATTGGACTGCACTGAAAGACAGACGGTGAATCTATGCTTGACTCGAAACGAATCATGATCAACGGCGCGTCGATTCCGCTGCGCAACGATGCGCCCACACGCCAACTGGATGTGCGCCGGGTTGGTCGGGTGGCGCTGGCGCTGGTCGACGCAACCATGGTCGCGCTGGCGTTTGCCATGGCCTACTGGCTGCGCTTTTCGGCCAACATCGCCCTCTCGCGCGACGTGGTGCCGTCGCTGGGCTACTACACGCTGCTGGTCGCGTTCATGTTGCCCCTGTGGCTCGGGATCTTTGCGCTGCTGGGGCTGTATGACTACCACCACCTGCTCGGCGGTGTGACCGAGTACACGCGTGTGCTCAACGGCTGCACCAGCGGCATGATGTTGGTCATTGTCGCCAGTTTCGCCGTGCCCAACATGCAGATTGCCCGTGCGTGGCTGCTGATGTCGTGGCTGCTCTCGTTCCTGCTGGTCTGCCTGGGACGCTTCGCGCTCCGGCGCGCGGCCTATCACCTGCGCGGGCGCGGCTACTTCGTCAGCCGCGCCGTGATCCTGGGCACCAATGACGAGGCCATCACCTTGGCCATGCAACTGGGCGACATGCGCTACTCGGGCATCGCCGTGCTCGGCTTCGTCGTGCCCGACAGCGGGCTGGACGACGCGCCCAAGAGCATTCTCGGCGTGCCGGTGTTGGGCACGCTGGAGCGGCTGCCGTCCATCCTCGACGCGCGCGCGGCGGAGCTGGTCATCGTGGCCGCCACCGCGTTGACGCGCGATCAACTCATCAATCTGCCGCTGGAACTGGCCCGCCAGCCCAACGTGGAGATGGACTTGTCGTCGGGGCTCTACGAGGTCTTCACCACCGGCATGCGCATCACCAATCGCTGCGGCGTCCCGCTGATGTCCGTCAACCGGCTGCGGCTCCATCCCATCGAGAAGGCGCTCAAACTGGGCCTCGACTACACGTTGATTGCGCTGACGGCCGTCTTCAGCCTGCCCGTGGCCGCGTTCATCGCCCTGCTCATCAAGCTGGACTCGCCGGGGCCGGTCATCTATCGCCGGCGGGTGATGGGCGTTGGCGGCAAGGAGTTCGATGCGTTCAAGTTCCGCACCATGGTGGTCAACGGCGACGAAGTGCTGGCCCAACATCCCGAGTTGCTGGCCGAACTCAGCGCCAACCACAAGCTCAAGGACGACCCGCGCGTGACCCGGGTCGGGCGCTGGCTGCGCGCGGCGAGCTTGGACGAACTGCCGCAACTGGTCAACGTGCTGCGGGGGCAGATGAGCCTGGTCGGCCCGCGCATGATCAGTCCGGAAGAGGCCGCCCAATACGGCCGCATGCGCCTGAACCTGCTCACCGTCAAACCCGGCATCACCGGCCTCTGGCAGACGTCGGGCCGGTCGGACCTCACCTACGACGAGCGGGTACAGTTGGACATGTACTACATTCGCAACTACTCGATCTGGCTGGACTTGCAGATTCTGTTCATCCAGACGCTGCCCGCGGTGCTGCACAAGCGCGGCGCCTATTGACATAATGTCGCCGGCGCGGTGCGTTGGGGGTCAACCCTTGCTGCCACCGCCATTCGCACGATCACACAAGGGGAACACTGATGAAAGCAAGTGCCTGAGGCACTTTCGCTGTCGCGCGGGTTTCAACCCTTTTCTGTAGCAGACATAACGTCGCCGATGCGGCGTTGTTTCACGGTTGAAACCGGGGCGACACCGAAAGTCGCCTCGCGACTGAGAATGCAAGTGCCTGAGGCACTTTTCGCTGTCGCGGGGTTTCAACCCTTGCTGCCGCCATTTGCACGATCACACAAGGGGACACTCTGGAAGGCACTCATCTGCTGCGGCAAGGCACACGCATGAAGCACCTGACGGCCAATTGTCCCAAGCCCATGTTGCCCGTGGGCGGTCGGCCGCTGCTCGATCACACAGTGGCGACTGGCTGCGGAGCCACGGCATCACCGACATCGCCATGAACCTGCACCACGCCGGCGACGTGATCGTGGACCACTTCGGCCCGGGCGGCGCGCACGGCGTCCACATCACCTATTCCCACGAGCCCAGTTGCTGGGCACTGCCGGCGCGGCCAAACAGTTGGAGTCCTTCTCTTGACGAGACTTTCGTCGTCGTCTACGGTGATGTGCTGACGAATGTGGACCTCAACCGTCTGCTCGATTTTCACACGCGGCAGCGCGTGGAGGCGGGCGTGCCGGCGACGATCTCGCTGGCGCTCTACCGGGTGCCTAATCCACCGAGTGTGGTCTGGTGGACTTGAGCAGCGACGGGCGTGTCCAGCGCTTTGTGGAGAAACCGCCCGCCCATCTGGTCTTCACCGAGCTGGCCAACGCCGGGATTCTCGTCTGTGACCCGGCGGTGTTGGAGGTGGTGCCGCGCGGCCGCTTCTTCGACTTCGCCCACGACCTGTTTCCGCTGCTCATGCTGTACGGCGTGCCGCTCTTCGGCCAGCCCATCGCCGACGATGAATACGTGATCGACATCGGCACCGTGGCCGGCTACGAACGGGCCAGCGCCGCCTGGCCGCGCACCCGGTCGCTGCGCCGTCCGTCACGCCGGCGTACGTCGACTTGTAGCGGCGACCCTGCAACCGCCGTTGGGCTAGCTTTGGTTTATTTCCGCTAAGAGTCAGTTCACACCGGCCACACCGGCAAGCGTGGACCGGCTGCATTTCATGCAAGGATTGCCCGATGATCGTCACTCAAACGCCTTTGCGCATCAGCTTCGCCGGCGGCGGCACCGACTTCGCGACTTCTACATGCAGGAGGAAGGCTGGGTCGTCAGCTCGGCCATCGACAAATATATCACGTCATCATCAAGGAGCGCTTCGACGACAAGATCCGCGTCGGCTACACCAAGACCGAACTGGTGGACGACATCGGCGCGATCGAGCACGAACTGGTGCGCGAATGCCTGCGCATCACCGGCATCACCAAGGCGCGTCGAAATCTCCACCATGGGCGATATCCCGTCGTCCGGCTCGGGGCTGGGGTCGTCCAGCACGGTGACAGTGGGGCTGCTCAACGCCATGTTCACCTACCTGGGCGAGACCAAGGATGCCGCGACCTTGGCCCGGCTCGCGTGTCACGTGGAGATCGACGTCCTGGGCAAGCCCATCGGCGTGCAGGACCAGTACATCGCCGCGTTCGGCGGGCAGCGCTTCATCCACTTTTGCCGGGACGGCGGTGTGCGCGTAGAATCGTTGGGGCTGGACGATGAACAGACCCGGCGTTTGAATCGCAATCTCATGCTCTTCTTCACCGGCGTCACCCGCAAGGCGGAGGACATTCTGGGCGAGCAGACACACAACATCGGGTCGACCACCGATGCGCTGCGTGCGCTCAAGCGGCTGGCGCTGCAGGTGCGTGACGCGCTCCACGCCGGCGCGTTCGACGACTTCGGCCGGCTGTTGGATGAAGGCTGGCAACTGAAGAAGCAACTGGCCAGCCGCATCACCAATCCGGCGCTGGACGATCTCTACGCCACGGCGCGTCAAGCCGGTGCGCTCGGCGGCAAGATCGCCGGCGCCGGCGGCGGAGGGTATCTGATGCTCTACTGCCCGCGCGACCGTCAGGACGACGTGCGCGCGGCTCTCCATGCGCTGACGGAACTGCCGTTCCACCTGGAACGGGACGGGTCAAAAGTCATCTTCAACTATCGCCGTTAGCCGCTGGGCGGAAACGGGACACTTTCACGGGACAGAGGAGTCAACCATGCGCGTACTTGTGACCGGCGGCGCCGGCTACATCGGCAGCATCACCGTTGCCGAACTCATCGCGGACGGCGCCGACGTCGTCGTCTTTGACAATTTGAGCCAGGGCCATCGCGCCGCCGTGCACCCCGACGCCGCGTTCGTCTACGGCGACCTGGCCGACAAGACGAGCATCGACGCCACCTTGGCCAAATACCGGCCGGACGCGATCATGCACTTCGCCTCCCACACGCTGGTGGGCGAGTCCATGGAGCAGCCCTTTCTCTACCTGGGCGCTAATGTGGTCAACGGCCTCAACTTGCTCCAGAGTGCGGTGGAACACGATGTGGGCCGCTTCATTCTCTCGTCCACGGCCAACTTGTTCGACGCGCCGGAACGCATGCCCATCGCCGAGGACGAAGTGATCGTGCCCGGCAGTCCCTACGGCGAGTCCAAGTTCATGCTGGAGCGCTTCCTCTACTGGCTGGATCGCACCAAGGGCATGCGCTACGCGTGTCTGCGCTATTTCAATGCGGCCGGCGCCACGCCCCGTATCGGCGAAGATCACACGCCCGAGACCCACTTCATCCCGCTGGTGTTGGAAGTGGCGCTGGGCAAGCGCGCGAAGATCACGCTCTTCGGCGACGATTATCCCACGCCCGATGGCACCTGCGTGCGCGACTACATTCACGTGGTCGACCTGGCCCAGGCGCACATCCTCGCGCTCAAGGCGCTGGACCAGGGCAGCCGCACCTACAATCTGGGCAACGGCCGCGGCTTTTCCCTGCGCGAGGTTATCGCCACGGCCGAAGAGGTGACGGGTCGCGCCATCCCGACGGAGGTCGGCCCGCGCCGCCCCGGTGACCCGGCCATCCTCATCGCCGGCAGCGACAAGATCCGCCAAGAACTCGCTGCGCCCCGCTATCCGGCATTGAAGGAGATCATCCGCACGGCGTGGGAGTGGTATGTCGCCCATCCGGACGGATATGGAGACGCCCGCACCGAACGGCGCCGGACGAAGCTGAGGCTGTCCGTCTTTAGCGGGCCGCGACGTCGTCGGTTCGCCGAGTGACCCCGCCCGGGGGTGAACCCGCCGGCTACGCGACGAGACGACGACGACGCCTCCCGTCAACGGGGCTGGTGGCCGCCGGCGGCGGTTTCCGGTTCTCGCTATTCAGCGGGCGTGGCTTGGTAGCCCTGGACGTTCACGCCGGGGCGGGTCGGCGCGACATCGCCCATCTGCCGGGCTATCGCCCGGGGTAAACTCCGCCGGGCTACACGATGACGCCGCGCGCCAACGGGGCCGGCCGGAGACGGCACGGTTTCCGGTTCAGCGGGCGTGGCGGTGGTGCCCCGGGCGTTCACGCCGGTGCGCGGGTCCGCGCATCGTCCATCTGCTGTATTATCGCCCGGGGGTGAACCCTGCCGGGCTACCGCGACGACGCCCCGTCAACGGGGGCTGGATGGTCGGCGGCGACGGTCTTTCCGGTTCAGCGGGCGTGGTTGGGTAGCCCCGGGCGTTCACGCCGGGGCGGGCCGGCGCGACATCGTCGGTTCGACCCCGCCTGGGGGTGAACCCGCCGGGCTACGCGACGGCGCCCCGTCAACGGGGCTGAGACATCGCCGGCAGGCGACGGCCCGGTTCAGCGGGCGTGGTGGGGTAGCCCCGGGCGTTCACGCCGGGGCGGGTCGGCGCGACATCGTCCATTCGCTGCGGCCATCGCCCGGGGGTGAACCCGCCGGGCTGCTGCGACGACGCCCCGTCAACGGGCTGGTTGCGGGCGACGGTTTCCGGTTCAGCGGGCGGGTGGGGTAGCCCCGGGCGTTGACGCCGGGGCGGGTCGCGCGCGACAACATCGTCTATTCCCGCGTCCATCGCCCGGGGGTAAAACCCGCCGGGCTATGCGATCGACGCCCCGTCAACGGGGCTTGGGTGGTCGGCGGCGGCGAGCCCGGTTCAGCGGGCGTGGTGTGGTAGCCCCGGGGCGTTCACGCCGGGGCGGGGTCCGCGCCATTGTCGCTTTTGCAATCAATACATCGCATGAACAAAAAAGGCCGTCCGCGACGCGGACGGCCCCTTTTTGTTCATGCCGCGGTGGTTAGTCATCCACCCGAACGAAATCTGGCGTTGATGCGGAAGTTGTGAATCTCGCCGTTCTCGACGATGGCTTGGAATTCCTTGACGTAGATCGACTGGATGTTGCGCACCGACTTCTTCGCTTCGATCAGTGCCTGTTTTGCGGCGTCGTCCCAACTCTTCTCGGACTGGGCCAGCACCTCGATTACTTTGACAATGGCCATGTGGTATCCCCTTTTTTGCTGTGATAGCCCGCCGTCACCGTGCACCGTTGCGCGACGACAGCGGGACTGGTTTGTCGACCTCGTCAGTTGACGCGGTCAGGACTTGCACCACCACAATACCCGTGGAGGTGCGCACCGTCCATGTACTTCGGTACAGGAAGCGGATACATCTGCGAATGCCCGGACCAGCATGATCCTGGCGCCTCAAACGTCGAACTGCACTGTGTGCACGCCAGTTGCGCCGTCCGGGTGGGTGAGATTCGTCCATCACCTGCAACTCGCCGGTGCCGTCGTAGGCGCGCACGCGTGCGGTGTGCGTGCCCGCGGGAAAGGTGTCGGTGTAGCGCCACTGCACCCACGTCAGGTCGCTGCGCGGCGGCACGCGCAGTTCCGCCTCCTGCCACGGCCCGTCGTCGACCTGGAGTTCGACCTTGCTGATGCCGCGCGCGCTCGCATGGGCGATGCCGCCGAAGGTGGTCGCGGCCTCCTGCGCGGCCGTCGCCGTGTCGATGACCGACGTGGTGCGCATGACGCGCCGTGCGGCTCCACCCGCGGCGCACCCAGTACCCGTCGGGCGTGTCGGCCACGGCCTGCATGTGCACGATCCACTTGGGCTGCTTCATGCCGTAGCGGTTGGGGATGTAGATGCGCAGGGGAAAGCCGTGTTCCTGGGGCAGGGGTGCGCCGTCCATGGCGTAGACCAGCATGGTGCGCTCGTCCATCAGATCGGACATGACCACCGTCTCGTGAAAGCCGTCCGCCGTTTGACGACCAACGCCTGCGCCTCAGGCTGGAGCCCCACCTCATCCAGAAAGTCCTTGAGCCGAATCCCGGTCCACACGGTGGTGCCGATGAGGTCGCCGCCGATGGGATTGGAGATGCACGCGAGCGTCAGGCTTCAGACTGCGGGGCCGGTCGGGCGCGCAGGTCGTCCAATGTAAAGGTGCCTGGGCGACGCTCCACCAGCCCGTCGACTTGAAGCCCCTAGGAAGCGGCGTCCACCTGCGGCGGTCGTGTGTTGATGTCGATGCGGTAGAACGCGGCCCGTTGGCGTCATCTCCGGCGGGTGCCGGGCGCAGGCTCGATGCGGTTTTGGAGCGCAGCCGCCGAAGCCGTGTCAATGTTCGCGGTGATGGTGGCGTCAGGCGGCGGCATGGGCGTCGGCGTGACGGCCTGTGCCGAGGTCGCAGCGCTCCGCCGCTCCCGGTAGAGGAAGCCCAGGCCCAAGGCTGCCGCGACGACCGCGACGAAACTGGTCGCGCCCAGGTAGAGCGCCTCGCGCCGTCGTCTCCGGTGGGGCCGCCACCGTTGGACTGCGCCTGACGGCCTGCGCCGGTTCGATTGGCTGTGGCGGGCGTTTCCGCGGGCGCACGCAGCATCCACCCCAGCGCATAGCCCCACACCCCAAAGATCAACTCCAGCCATAAAAACGACGCGAACGGCCCGAATACCGGGAAACCTAGATAGGCCTCAATGCCGGTGAAGCCCAGCGCCAGCAAGGTGCCGGTGCCCAGCCCGGCGAAGGCTAGACTGCGCCCCCGGCCGCCGCGGCCGGTGCAAGCGCCCAGCAGCATCCCCCACAGTCCGCCCAACACCGTGAACTTCACGAGCGCCATGCCCTGCTCCACCAGCTTGGCCGTGGAGGAGGTGGCGCCCAAGTTGAGGCCGTGAATGATGCGCACCAACACGTCGATCGTGCCCGTGATGAGCGGTCCGGGCAGTACGCGGGCCGCGAAGTCGAAGAGCGAGAACGGCGGAAAAATGAGGCCGGCCAGAAATTTGGGCAATGTACGTGACGCCGATGACGAGCACGGCGGTGATCAAGCCCATGCCAAAGCCGAACCCGAGACGCCGCGCCGGCCGTTGATCTGTCGACGCTCTTTCCGTTCCCGGGGACGTGCTTTTGTCGACTGTGGTGGCGAATCGGAGGTGTTTCGGTCTGGGGCTTCTGTTCCATGGGGCGGCTTCCTTCCTGCTCTGTGCGGCACTTCTGCCGTCTCACTGTAGCGAGCCGCCCAAGCGGATGCAATGGACCGGGACACATCTTGCGGTACATCCCGGCTGCGCAAGTGAGCGCACGCGGCCGGGCCTATCTGTGTTTGTACACAAATCTGTACTGTGCGGCCGTATCTTTGCCCATCGCCCCCTGCGCGGCGAGCGTGGCAAACTGGTCCCAGTTGACTGTGTTTTTTTGCTGTTTATCCGTATGCCTGTGTCCAATCTATGGCTCCGTTTTGCTTTTTGCCGTGGACACATCTGCACCTGTCCGTCGCTTTCCAAGGAGAGACCATGTCCACCACACACTTTCGTTACGTGATCATCGGCGGGGGCGTGGGCGCGGGCTACGCTGCGCGCACCTTCGTCGACGAGGATGAAGATGTCGGCAGCCAACTCTGCATCCTGTCCGCCGACGACGCCCTGCCCTACGAGCGTCCCGCCCTGTCCAAACAGTTCTTGGCCGGCGAAGAGTCGCTCGATGACATTCTGATCAACGCCGCCGATTTCTACGACGAGCACGACATCGACATCCGCCTGGAGACAGTGGTGGATGCTATCGATTTCGACCAGCGCCAGTGACATCGGCGCTGATCGCGTTGAATTTGACAACTTGCTGATCGCCACCGGCGCTACGCCCAAACGCCTGCCTCTGCTCCTCGGCTTTGACCTGACCGGCGCACACGCTGCGCCAGGTCGACGATGCCCGCGCCATCTTCTATGAGGCGGCGTCGGGGTCGACCGCCGTGGTGCTCGGCGGCAGCTTCATCGGCATGGAGGTCGCGGCGACGCTGCAAGGCCGGGGCGTTGCCACCAGCATGGTCTTCTCCGGAGGGCCGCAGTGGGAGGCATTTTCACGCCCGCCATGTCCGACTTTTTCGAACGCTACTACCGCGAACGGGGCGGAGATCTTCAGCCGCGCAGCTTCCAAGGAGTTGGGCAGCGACGGCCACGTGGAGCACGTGGTCCTGGAGACCGGGCGCGCCGCCGGACCGAACTGATGGTCGCCGGCGTCGGTGTGACGCCCAATGTGGACCTGGCGCGTGACACGCCGCTGCACCTCGACGACGGCATCGTGGTCAACCGGTTCTTGGAGACCAACGTGCGGCGTCTTTGCTGCGGGCGATGTGGCGCGCTTTCCGCGATCCGGCACGGACGAACCGGTGGCGCATCGAACACTGGGACAACGCCAAAACCCAAGCCCAACACGCGGCCTGCATGCTCGGCATGCGCCGGGAGTATCGCCACGTGCCCTATTCTTCCTCGGACGTCTTCGATCTCGTATGAATTTTGGGGCGAGGACCAGCCATGCCGCCACCACTGTGCGCCGGGGCAGCTTTGATGACGCCGCCTTCAGCACCTGGTGGCTGGACGACGACAACCGGCTGGTCGCGTTGCCTTCGTCATGGACCGTCCCGACGAGGAACGTGAGCTAGGCCGGCGTGGATCCGTGACGAAATCGAGCCGACTCGGACCTGTTGCACCGCCGGAAGCGCTGCAGGGCGCCGCGGCCGGTTTCCAGACTTGAGCTGTTGGGTGAAGTGAAGGGAAACGATATGTCTGCTGAACAGAAGAATCTCACCGTGGCCGCTGGTGGACCTGCGTTCCGCCCTGGAGGAAAATGCGGAGTCTCTACCACGTGGCTGCCATCAACAGCGAAGTATGATGCCATTGCGACTTTCCTCCGCCGGTGCGCGCAGGAACGCTTCCCGCTTTGCGCAACGCCTGGATGACCTGGACAGTACGCCGGGCGTTATGACGTCGAAACCGGGTGTGTCCGGCGGCTCTGACGAGGGTCTCTGCCGGGCTGCGCCAGGGGTTGCTCACATTGACTGCCGGCATGACGATTGCGCCCACCAACGTGGACAAGCGTGCCCAGGAGGCCCAGGACGCAGATGCGCGCCTGCTGCAACAGTATGAATCCATCCTCATGGCGGAACATCTGAACGCCGCCGCGTGAAGAGGTCGCGGCGCAAGCGGAGACCATCGAGGCCGTGCCTATGGCGGGACGCAACTCAGCCGCCGCTTCGACAGCGTGGTCCTGGGTCTCTTGCCCAGGAGGACGACGTGCACGCAGCGGTGCACACCCTGCAAGGCATGGGCCTGGCCGACGAGCAGATTGCGCTGGTGGCCAGCGAGGCCATGGTCGAAAAGTTGCTGGGTGACCGCAAGGCCGAACTGACGAGCGCCACCAGCGGCGTGACAGCCATGGCACCGTCCTCGGCGGCCTGACGGATTCTTGGCCGCATGGGCACCATCATGATTCCGGTATCGGCCCTGTGCTGGCCGTCTCCCGCCACGGTCACCGTTCTCGGCTCGACCGCACTGGGCGCAGGGGTCGGCGCGCCGCAAGCGTCGTTTCTGGGTATGTTGGTGGTCGGCGTGGCCGAAGAGACACGCAGCGCTATCACCGGCGTCAGACAGGGCGAGTTGCTCCTCGTGGTCCACGGCCGCGGACGCCACAGCCCGGGTCGCCGAGAATGGCGCACCAACCACGGCACCGACGTCGACGTGCGTGTGGCGCCAACCCGACCGCCGCCGATGCGTTCCTATCGCGTAAATGTGAAAAGCGAATCAAAAGAAGCTCGACTTCTTCCGAAGTCGGGCTTCTTTCTTGTCCAAACTACCAACGGAACGTCGCGGCCACCTCGGCGTCGTCGGGCATGGCCTCCGGCTCCGTGGGCGTAGACCACGCCGTCGTGGCGCAACGTCTGGCGTGCAATCAGATCGAGCAGATCCCGATCGGTCGCACTTCGGCTCATCGTCGACCGTGACCGCGATGTCTCGGGATCGAACGCCCCCACTCACGTTCCGGCCACGAAGCTGTGTCGATGCGGTCACGGGCCGCCTGCATGACGGTGGAGAGCTTCGGGCGTCGCCTGCCCCTGTGCGGACAGCATCTGATAGGTTGCCAGCGCTTCTTCCCCGTGCGCTGCGGAAGACGGGGCCGTGACAATCTCCCACGCGCCGGTGCAGCTCGTCTGCCGACCAGGGTCAGGTTCCCGTGCACGCCTTGGTCCAGATGGTCCGGATAGCGGCTGACCTCCTTGTAGAGCGTTTTGCCACATACTCCACCGGCATAGATCACCAGCGGCGGTGCGCGCCCTCCAGGATCGCCATCAAGCCGTCGTCGACCTGGCGAAGATAGCGGCGCAGCGTCGCCTTTTCATCGTCGGGTGCCCGTGGCGTGGCCATGGAAGATGGCGGCGCGCCCACTGTTATCGGGTTGCCGGTGCCCGCCCGTACCCGTGTGGTAACGCAACTGGCGCTCGGCGTCGTCAAAGGGCAGCGCTTCCGCGACCGACGTGGAATGCCTTCCGGCGCCAACCTCACTGACGGTGTATGGGTCGCCTGGTACAGGCGCACGTCGTTTTGGCTCAGCGCCAGAATGTAGAAGCGGCCGTCGTCGGTCAACAGCGGCAACAGTGGCTTGACATAAAAATGGTCGGCGACGCGCGTCAGCGACGGAAAGTCCAGCGGCAGCCGCAATTGGGTATAGACGTCGGGCGCCGCAAGATCAATGGCGCCTGTCGCTCTGGTGCTGCCAAAATGCATGGTCGTCCTGCAAAGCGCGGGCGGGCGCCAGTTGCGCTTGGCTGCAGAGCCGGTCAACGCCGGCGGCAGCGTAGTTTTCCGCCGCGCCCAGCAGATTGCGCAGGCGGATGGATCCGTTCCGCCTCCGTGCCGATGCGGTGGGCGGGCATGAGATGAAGACTGGGTGTCTTGGCCTGAATCAATTCCATCAGTACGGTATGGGTCAGTTGATCGTTCATGGGTATCCTTTCTGCGGCAAACGCACACGGCGCACACTTGCGGCGCGCCGTCCGTTTCAACCCAGATTAGCAGAGCACGAGCGCTTTACCATAGACTGTCAGCTCAGAGCCGGGGTCTATACGCATACAGATTGCGTCCCCGGCTTGGCGTCGGCGGTTGCCTCCTCTACAATGCGGATGACAACAGACCGCCACGTCCCAACATTGAACGAGAGCATCATGCCGCCAATCGATGGTACGTCGCCGCAACATCGGCGTCGGCAAGTCCACGCTCACCGAACTCATGTCCGCTCGGCTGGGCTGGGAACCGGCTTTACGAGGCCGTGGACGAAAAACCCGTATCTCAGCGACTTCTACGCCGACATGGAGCGCTGGAGCTTCCATTCCCAGGCATTCCTCCCGCGCGACGTCTGCGTCAACACGCCGCGCTCTCCAGCATCTGGGCCGGTCGGTGGTGCAGGATCGCAGCCGTCTACGAGGATGCCGAGATCTTCGCCCACAATCTCTATCGCCAGGGCCATGAGCGCCTCCGGGATTGGGCCACCATTTCGACCTCTACCAGACGCTGGTCGTTACTGCGCCCGCCGGACCTGGTGGTTCATCTGCGCGCTTCCAGGTGGGGACGCTGGCGGCGGCATCGGCGGGCGCGGGCGGGCCTACGAGCAGGCTGTGCCTGCTGCGTATCTGGGAGGCGCTCAACCGGCGCTATGACGAGTGGATTGGGAGTTTTACGCTCTGTCCCGTGCTGACGGTGGAGACGGACAACCTGAACTACGTCAGCGACAGCGCCGTTTGGAGAAGGTGATCCGGCGGACCAGGACCGGCTCCACGGCAAGGAGATGCTGACGCTTTGTACGGGGGCGGCACGGGAACACGAGTGCTGTAGGTCACCGCTACCAGCGTGACATCGGGTCAACCAGATCGTCCGGCAGGTTGCCGGACCTACTCATGATCTCGCTGCACCGTCGGCCTAGAGGCGAGCGACCGGCGCTATGTGACGCTTGGCGTCCCGTCGAGCAGCACGCAGGCCGCGGCCCGTTAAGCGCCCACATGGCGAGCGCGGGGTCCGTCAGGCGACAGCGCTCCTCGGCCAGCGGACAGCGTGGATGAAAGCGGCAGCCGGCCGGCAAGTTGACCGGGTCGGGCGTCTCGCCGCTGAGAATGATGCGTTGGTGGCGCAGGCGCGGATTGGGCACGGGCACGACCGAGAGCAACGCGCGCGTGTACGGATGCTGCGGGTCTTGGAGCACCTGTTGCGTCGGTCCGAGTTCCAAATGATGTGGCTCAGGTACATCACCGCCACCCGGTCGGCCAGCGCGCCCACCGTCCCCAGGTCGTGGGTGATGAAGAGGATGGAGATGCCCTGCGCCGTCCGCAGCTCGGCCAGGAGATTGAGGATCTCGGCGCGGATGCTCACGTCGAGCATAGAGACCGGCTCGTCCGCCAGCAGCAGCGTCGGCTCCAGCACCAGCGCCGCGGCGATGACCACACGCTGGCGTTGCCCGCCGGACAGTTCGTGGGGTAGCTGCGCCAGGAAACGCTCGGCCGGTTTGAGACCGGCGTCCTCCAGCGCTTGGATGACCCGGGCGCGGCGTTCGCTCCGTTCCTTGGCCAGCCCGTGGACCTTGAGCGGCTCGGCCACGATGTCGCCCACGTTCATGAGCGGATTGAGCGATTCGTAGGGATCCTGGAAGATCATCTGCATGTGCCGGCGCACCTGCTTCATGGCGGCCGGCGGCTGATGGGTGATCTCGGCGCCCTCGAAGCGGATGCTGCCCGACGTGGGGTCTTCCAGCCCGAGCAGCGTCAGCGCCAGGGTGGACTTGCCGCAGCCGCTTTCGCCCACCAGCGCCAGTACCTCGCCCCGCGCCAGCTCGAACGAGACCCCATCCACCGCGTGGACAAAGGCATCTTGCTCCCGACCCCAAAGGCCGCGGCGTGAGAGCGTGAAACGTTTGTGCAGATCGTCCACCTGGAGGATGGCAGCGCCGGGCGTGGCCACAGGACGCGCGCTCATGGGGCGGCCTCTTCCAGCAGGAAGCAGCTTGCTTCGTGGGCGGGGCTGAGTTCGTAGATGGGCGGCTGGGCCGTCATACAGCGGGCGAACGCATGGGGGCAGCGGGGCGCAAAGCGGCAGCCGGGCGGCAGCGCGTCCAGCCGGGGAGGGTAGCCGGGGATGCTGGTCAGGCGGCCGCCGGGCTTGGTCAGGTCGGGAAAGGCCTTGAGCAGCTCCTGGGTGTACGGGTGCCGCGGGTTGTTGTAGATGGTGTCCACGTCCGCGTACTCCGCGGTCACGCCGCCGTACATGACCAGCACCGCGTCGCACATCTCGGCCACGATGCCCAGGTCGTGAGTCACAAAGATGACGGCGAGCCCCAGTTCCCGTTGCAGGTCGGCCAGCAGTTGGAGAATCTGCGCCTGGATCATCACGTCCAGCGCGGTGGTCGGCTCGTCGGCGATGACGATTTGGGGCGAACAGGCCAGGGCCATGGCGATCATGGCGCGCTGGCGCATGCCGCCCGAGTATTGGTGCGGATACTGCGCCTTGCGATTGGCCGCAATCCCCACCAGATCCAGCAACTCGCCCACGCGCCGGTCGATGGCGCCGCGGTCGTTGAGCGCAGTGTGCAGCCGCAGCGCCTCCGCGATCTGGTCGCCCACGGTGCGCACGGGGTTGAGCGCGTTCATGGCGCCCTGGAAGATCATGGAGATGTTCTTCAGCGGACATCCGCCATTTCGGCTTCGTTGAGCGCCAGCAGGCGTTTCCCCTGGAAGAGCACCTCGCCGCCCACGATGCGGCCGGCGCTGGGCAGCAGGCGCATGGTTTCAGCATCAACGTGGACTTGCCGCAGCCGCTTTCGCCCACCAGCCCGAGCACTTCGCCCGCGCAGGGTGAAGCTGACGTTGCGCACCGCCTGGGCCGGTGCACCGTCCTGGTTGACATAATCGATGGACAGATCGTTGACGGCGAGCAGCGGTCGCGCATGGATTGGGTCGTCGTGCCGTTCACCGTGTGCTCCATCCGGTCGGGGTGTGTGGGCGTCGGTCGTACCGAAAGCGTGGCTGCATGATCGCGCCTCCGTCAGTCCCCGGGCTGCGTCGTCGTGTGCAGCGGGATGCGTTCGCCCGCGGCCTCGGTGCGCATGACCATGTTGCGCGGGAAGGAGAGGTGATGCGCTTCGGTGCGCGGTTTGAGCACTTGCTCCAGCCCGTGGCCCAGCAGCGTGCACGCCAGCACGACCCACACGATGCCGAAGCCGGGCACGACCAGCGCCCACCATGCGCCGCTTCATCGCGCCCCGGGTGAAGGCGTAGTTGAGCATCTGGCCCCAACTCAGCGTCGTGGGATCGCCCAGGCCGAGGAAGCTCAAGGTGCTCTCGTTGAGGATGGCCAGCGAGATGACCAGGACCGTGTTGACCACGATGAGCGGCAGCACCAGCGGCAGCACGTGGCGGCGGATGATGTATGGGCGGCCTGCGCCCACCGCCTGGGCGCGCAGCACGAACTTGCGCTCCTTGACCGACAGCGTCTGCGCGCGCACCAGGCGCGCCGTGCCCGTCCACCCCAGCAGGCCGATGACCAGGATGATGTTGCTCAAGCTCGGCTTGGTCAGCGCCACGATGACCACGATGAGCGGCAGGTCGGGGATGACGAGCATGATGTCGGTGAAGCGCATGATGACATTTTCGGTGCGGCCGCCGTAGAAGCCGGCGGTGATGCCCAGGGTGCCGCCGATGGCCACCGAAATGAACGAGGCGAAGAAGCCGACGATGAGCGAGACGCGCGCGCCGTAGACGAAGTTGGAAAAGACGTCGCGGCCCGCGTCGTCGGTGCCCAGCCAGTGGGCGGCGCTGGGCGGCGCGTAGATGTCGTCGATGGTGACGCGCACGGGCGCCTTCGGGTCGTAGGGCGCAATCTGCGGCGCGAAGAGCGCCACGACGATGGTCATCAACAGCATGATGGCGCCGAGCATGGCCAGGTGGCGGCGGCGAAAGCTGCGCCAGAATGCGCCAAAATCGGTGACGGTGCCGGTCTCCATCTCATTCGCTCCGGATGCGTGGGTCAAGATAGGAATAGAAGAGTTCGGCCATGAGATTGGCGAAGATCACGCTGACGGCCAGCAGCAGAAACGCGCCCTGGAGCATGGGATAGTCGCGCCGTCCCACGGCTTCGAAGATGGCCCCGCCCAGTCCCGGCCAGGAGAAGACCGTCTCGATCTGGATGGCCCCCGCCACAGTGAAGCCCAGGTTGAGCGCAATGATGGTGACCATGGGCAGCATTGCGTTCTTGAGCGCGTGGTCCTTGAGTATCTGGAAATGGTTCAGCCCCTTGGCGCGAGCGGTCAATACGTAGTCTTCGGAGAGGACGTCGAGCAGCGAACTGCGCATGATGAGCATGTACTCGCCCAGAAAGACGATGGTGTAGGTGATGGTGGGCAGCAACATGTGGCGCAGCACGTCGGCCAGGCGTGCCCATGACGACGCGTAGTCCGTGCCCGGCGTGACCATGCCGCCCAGCGGCAGTCCGAGGTTCTGGCTGCCCCAAAAGAGCAGGATGATGCCCAGCCAGAAGGTTGGCAGGCTCCACGCCATGAGGCTGAAGACGAGCGCGCCGTAGTCGATGGGCGTGCGCGCTTTCCACGCCGCGAGCACGCCCAGCCCCATGCCCAGGATGATGGCCAGGATCTGGCCCGCGCCAATGAGGAGTAGCGTGTTCCACAGCCGCTCCATGAGCGTGGTGCTCACCAGACGGTTGGTGTGGTAGCTGATGCCCAGATCGCCGGTGAGCAGATTACGCACGTAGATGAAGAACTGGGTCTCCAGCGGGTTGACCAGGCAACTGCCCGTCTTGACGGGGTTGAGCGACTCGAAGCAGTTGATCACCGGTTTGTCCAGCCCGAAACGCTCGCGGATCGCCTGTTGCGCCTCCTGGGTCAACCGCGGGTCGCGCACGCCGGCCCGTGCCGGGTCACCCGGCAGGATGCGAAAGAGAAAGAAGTTGAGGCAGATCACGAAGAGCACCGTGAACGCCGCCCAGAGTAGTTTTTGCAGAACGTAGCGGGTGTGCATGCGTTGATCCGGACTTGCGGTTTTCGGGAAGTCGGGTTTTAGGGTTGTAGGGTCTTAGGGTGGTGGGGTGTTAGTCGCGCCTATGTCGCTTATGTGCCCAGACCCCAAACCCCACCAACTAAAACCCCAAGACCCGACAACCTTACTCCACCGGCTCCACCACCGCCAGCGACGTCAGATCCGACAGTTCGACCTTGCCGGCGTCCGTGATCCAGCCTTGGAAGCGGTCGGTGCGGAAGGCCTGCACGTTCTGCGCGTAGAAGGATGATATAGACCACATCGTCGCGGACGATCTCCTGCATGCGCCAGACGATGTCGCAGTGCATCCAGGTCCAGCGTGACTGCCTGCTGCCGGTACAGGTCGTCGTACTCGGGATTCGAGTAGCCGGTTTCGCTGGTGCCGGTGGGAATCTCGTCGGTGATCATCACGCTCAGCAGGAAGGCCGGGTCCGGGTCCGAGCCCCAGCCCCAGAGGATGACGTCGTAGTCGAAGGTGGGACAGCAGACCGATGTGAGCGCATCCGGGTCCAGCGCCTGCAACTCGGTGGCCACGCCGATCTGGCTCCAGGTGCCGGCGAGGATCTCCGCCCCGCGGGACGCCCACGTGCTGTCGCTGGGCCAGTTGACCCGGAAGCGCAGCGGTTGGCTGCCGTCGGGCATGTCGCGCACGCCGTCGCCGTCGCTGTCCACGTAGCCCGCTTCGTCCAACAGGCGATTGGCTTCGTCGATGTCGAACGCGTAGTCCTCAATGCCGGCGTTGTACCAGATGCCCAGGCTGTCGGGAATGAGCGTGAGACCGGGCGTGCCCAGGCCCAGCAGCGTCACGTCGATGATCTGCTGCTTGTCGGTGGCGTGGGCCAAGGCGCGGCGCACCGTCACGTCCAGCAGCGCCGGGTGCCCGGAGCAGACGCCGTCATCGGGCGGGCATGTTTCGGGCGTCGTCAGGTTGAAGATGATGTCCGAGACGCTGGGCGACGCCGGCGGCCCGGTGACGACCTGGATGTCGGCCTCGTTGCGCAGTGAGGGCACGGCTGTGTTGGGCATCTCGGTGATCATGTCGAGTTGACCCGTGCGCAGCGCCTGCACCAGCGCGTCCTGGTTGTCGAAGGTCTGGAAGACCGCGCCGTCCACGGTGGGCGGGAAGAGCGGGTGATCCTTGTTGGCCTCCAGGCGCACGAACTGGTTCTGGCTGTACTCGACCAGCGTGAAGGCGCCGCTGCCGACCAGCGGCACGTTTTCGAACTCGACCGCATTCTCCGTGTGCGCCGACCAGATGTGCTCGGGCAGCACGTAGAGGAAGACGAGCTGGCTTTCCATGTTGGGGATGGCGTCGGTGAGCGTGATGACGACGGTCTTGTCATCGGTTGCTTCGACGGTGTCAAAGTATGCGGTGTAGACATTCAGAAACGGAAAGTCGGTCTGTTCTTTGTAGAAGTTGTAGGAGAACGCCACATCCGCGGCCGTGAGCGGCTCGCCGTCGGACCAGGTGAAGCCGTCCCGGATCGTGAAGGTCCAGACGGTGCCGTCCTCGGAGACATCCACCGCTTCGGCCAGATTCAAGGTGTACGAACCGTCCAACTGGAGCTGGTACATGGCGTCGTAGACCAGGCCGAAGATGGTGTACGCTTCCGACAGGATGGCGGCGCCGGGGTTGAGCGTGTCCGGGCTGCCGGCCCAGCCGATGCGAACGATGGCGTTGCCGCCGTCTGTCACCGTGTTAGACGCGGCCGTGTCTGACGCCGCTGTGTCGGGCGCCGCGGCCGGGGCGCCGCCCGCGCACGCGGTCAACAGCGCCACGGCGAGCGCGAGGACGATCCACTTCCACTCTTTGTGCAGCATGAGAGAATACCCTTCCATTGCATGAATCCAACGAATCGAAGAGAGCACACGTTTTTATTGCAACAAACGGGACTGCACGACTGGGCTCTGCTGTGGGAGAACGGCCATTGCGTCAGTCGATTGAACATGCAAGCTGCTGCGGTGGGCAGCATGGGCACTGCGAGGAGGTGACGGCCTGACAGCCGTCGTGTACGCGTGCATTATACTGATTTACGCTGGAGAGACAATGATCGTGGTGCGTAGCTCTGCCCCCGGTCTACGGCGGATGGGCGATCGCGCTGACCCGTCTTATAATGCATTCATCCGATCAACCATGCCTCGTAATCGGGCACATAATCAGGCGCATCTTGCAGCATCGCATCAACATCATTCACACGTTCGAGAGCGTATCGTACGTCCCTGTGCGTGATGCTCTTCTGTTGCTCAACATAGGCAACATACGGCGACGATCGAACGAGAACGCACCGTACTCTTCCTGCCACGAAAAGCGGATATCGCCGAGAATACCTTCGCGGTTAACTTTTGCCGAAGCCACGCCTTTCACCTGTCCGATAAACGTGGCGGCGCGATGTGGGCGCACTGGTCACGACATGGACGTGGTCTCAACACCACCAATGGCAAAGACCGTTCCGCGAAGCCGACTGCCTCGCTCGTATGAACCTGCAGAGCATTTCATGACTCTAGGGGTAATCAGTGGGCGCCTTTCGTCGCCCATACGAGATGATAGAAAGTGCGTGTACGGCATAGATTTACCTCACTGTCAGGGTGGATGAAGATCGTCGTGGTCAAATGTGCAACGAACATCAACACTGCGCTCATTTACATTTACCCCACTGCCCCATCCCGACGTACGTCGTTCTTCCCGCCGCCGCTGTTGTTCGTGGATCTCCTCCACGTGGGCCACCTTTTCGGCGATGGCCGTCTCCAGCCAGAGGCGTCCGTGCGCGGCGGTGGCCACGCTGCCTGCCGTAGGCGCCCGTGGCCGTGTCGTCGTCCCACGGGGGATTGGCCACCAGCGCGCCCCCCTCGATCCAGTCCATGGTGTAGTTGGGCGTGGCGATGAAATCCGTCTCGTCCACCACGCGCGCCATGTGGCAGAGGTCCGGGCGCAGGTGCAGCAACATGGATGTCTCCAACTCGCCTGCGTGGCCCATGCCGCCCGGCGCCGACACCGCGATGCGCGGCAATGGCCGGCGCTTCCAGGTGCCGGACGTGTGCAGCCACGTCGTCGCCAGAAGATGCGGCGATGGCGCTCGCCCGCGTACTTGACCACGTTGACCAGGAAGGAGCAGTTGCCGCCGTGGCCGCTGATCAAGTAGATGCGATCGAACCCGCACGCCACCAGCACGTCGATCACGGCCAGCCAGAAGTCCTCGAAGGCGCGCCCGCCGCAGTTGAGCGTCCCCGCGAACGCAGGGCGATGGGTGCTCACGCCGTAGGGGAACGCCGGCAGTGTCACGGCACGGGTGGGCGCGGCGGCGACCGTGCCGTGGGCAATCGCGGCGATGATCTCCGTGTCGGTGCTCAGGGGCAGGTGATGTCCGTGCTGCTCGGTGTGGCCGATGGGGACGAGCACAACCTTGTCCACTGCGTCGGCGGGCGGCAACGCGGGGCCGGCCTGGTTGAACGAACTGTGGGGCTGCACCAACTGGGCCGCGCCCAACTCCAAAGACAGCCCCGGCGGCGTCAGCACGTAGACTGCGCTGAAGCCGTCATCGCGACACTGTCCACGAGATTGGCCAACAAGGCCAACACCGGCTCGGACACGGCCAACCCGCTGCCCCGCCAGCCGAACGGAATCGGCGGCAATAACCCGATCCGTGGCTCCGTAGCGCCTCGGCCAGGCGCGCACGGTCGTACCCTTCGCCCAGCGGGATGACCAGCGGCGTGGCGCGGCAGTTCCGCCACCTCCGGCCAGGTGATGGGCGAATTCAAAGAATCGGCTCATGTGTCTCCCTCAATGTCCATCTGTGTCCGTCTGTGGCTGCGTGCTCTCTCGGCGTCGGCATCACCGCGGCAACAGGTACCAATCCAGAAAACGTTCGATGCGCATTGCGTCCAGCTTGGTCTTGCGCATAAGAAAGCCGTGGGTTCGCCCGCGCAGGTCTTGTACTCGAAGACCTTGTCATGTTTGCGCAGCGCCTCCACCCACTGTTCCGACGTCTCCGGCGCTACCACCGTGTCCAGCAGCCCGTGGAGGATCAGCACCGGTTTCTGCACCTGCTCCACCTGGAAGATGGTCGACCCGTCCCCATAGACGTCGCGCTGCGTCGCCGGATGGCCCAAGAAGCTCTCCACGTAGAGGCGCAGATCCCGGTTGCACTGGGCCCACGACGCGATCAGCTCCATGTCGCCGTACTCGGCCACGCCGCACGCAGAGGTAGTCGGGGTCGCGGCTGAGCACGCCTGCAGTCAGCAGAAGCCGCCGTAGCTGCCGCCGGCGGAGGCCAGCGCGCCGGGTCGATCCAGTCCGGGGTGTGGAGAAAGCGCGCCGCATCCAGGCAATCCTCCAGGTCGCCCTTGCCCCAGGCGAAGTGATTGGCTTCGGCAAAGGCGCGGCCGTAGCCGGTGCTGCCGCAGTAGTTGGGCGCCAGAAACGTGTACCCTTGGCCACCAGGTATTGCCCAAATGTCCCACTCGAAGACATACTGAGACGAGGGTCCACCGTGGGATACATCACGGCTGCGCCGCTGGGCTGCGCCGGGCGGTAGAGGAAGGCCGGGATTTCCAGCCCATCCTGCGCCCGGTAGCTGACCACCTCGGGCGTGACCAGCGCATTGGCCGCCAGCGCCGGCGGATTGGAGAAGGTGAGCTGCTCCGTGCGCCCGCTGCTCACGTCCACGCAGAGATCAGGCGGCGTGACCGGGTCTTCGTACTCCACCGTGATGACCTTGCCGTCCGGCGACCAGCAGGGCGGCTGTGAAACCCGCGCCCGCCGCGCAACGTCCGGGCCGCTTCGTCGTGCACGTCCACCAGCGTCAACTCGAACGCTCCGCCCCGGTTGACCACGCACGCCAGCCGCATGCCGTCCGGTGACCAGGCGATGTCGGTGATGTCCTGCTCCAAGTGGGTGAGCCGGCGCACGTGCGCGCCATTGCCGTCCATGAGCCAGACTTCGTCAAAGCCGCTGCGTTCGGAGAGGAAGGCCAGCGTGCCGCCGTCGGGCGACCAGCGCGGCGACCAATCGCGCTGCTGCGCCGCGCCCGTCAACGGACGCACGTCCCCGCTCGCCACGTCCACCACGCGAATGTCGTGGCGGTTGAGGTCGTCAAACGGGCGCCAGGTGAACGCCAGCATGCGCCCGTCCGGCGCGGGCTGGGCGTCCCAGGCGTCGCCGCCCGCGCGGTGACAAGGCCTGCATGGCCACGCGCCGTCCCGGTCGGTCAGCACCAACTGGGTGCGGTCGTCCTGTTCCACGCTGACGATGAGGCGCCGGCTGTCGGGCATCCACATCGGCGCGGACGCCTCGGCCGCAAAGTCGCTGATCTTGCGCGGCTCGCCCCGCCGGCCGGCGCGACGTGGACATGGTCGTCCATGGTGAAGGCCAGCCACGCCCCGTCCGGCGACCAGCGCGGCACCTCGTCCGACCAGTAGGCCGTCAGGGCGCGGTGGGTGGAAACGCGCCTGGCCAGCCGCCGGTGGCTGGCATGACGTAGACGTCGGACAGGTCGGTCCGGTCCCAGATGAAGGCGATGCGGGTGCCGTCCGGGTGGAGCGCGTGATTGCGCACCCGGTCCACCCCGGTGATGAGGGAGATGCTCCAGCCGGCTGGCCGCTTGAGATCGGGGCGGGCCAGCGACGGCCAGCCGTTGCGCTCGTACTTCTCTTCCAGCTTGATGGCTTCGTGCATGAGATTTCTCCGCAGGGGACACTATGGTCGCGCGCGTCAACGCGCCCATGCGTTGATGCCGGGGCACACTTACTGAACGTTTATTGCTGCTGTTGTTGCTGTTGCTGCTGGGCCACGGCGGGGTCCGCGGCCGGGTCGAGGGGTCCAGCGTTGGTCGTGGCAGTGGCTGACGTCTGCTGGGCCACTTCGGCGCTCAATTCCTCGTCCACGTCCACGTCGGGCGCACTGCGCCGGACACGCACGCGCACCAGCAGGTCGCCCACGGCCGCGCCGCGATAGACACCGCGCGTCGGCGGGACGTCGTGGTAGTCGCGCCCTGCGCCCACGCGGATGTGGCGTGCGCCGGCCGGCAGGTTGTTGGTGGGGTCCAGGCCCAGCCAGCCGTAGCCGGGCAGCCACGCTTCCAGCCAGGCGTGACTGGCGCCGTCGGCCGAGCGGTCGTCGGTGCTGTGGTAGAGGTAGCCGCTGACGTAGCGGCAGGGGATGTGCAGGTGGTTGCGCAGCAGCGCCAACATGATGTGCGCATAGTCCTGGCAGACGCCGCGCCGGTGTTGCAGCGCGTCCTCGATGGGCGAGTCCACCTCGGTGGCCTCCATGTCGTAGGCCAACGTGCGGTGGAGGCGCGTGTTGAGCTGCAGCAACGTGGTCAGCGGCGGCGCACTGCGGTCCAGCGCCAGTTCCCGGGCCAGGGCGCAGAGCAGCTCCGAGGTGCGCGTCAGCGGTGTGGGGTGGAGGTAGTCCCAGAAATCGAGCACATCCTCCAGCGCGTCCACCTCGGCCCAGGTGCTTTGGGGCAGGAGGGCCGGGTCCGGTTCGCCGTCGACCACGTCCACCAGCGAGACGGCGATGGCGCTCAATTCACGGTGACTGCCGGGGATGTCGAAGTGGTGGACCTGGGTGCCAGCATGGTCGACGTAGGTGTCCACCCGGGCCGCCGGGCGCGTGACAATGGAGAAGTCGACGCAGCTCTGGCGGGCGTCGCTACACGGCTGGACCCGGACCTCCATGACATTCTCGACCACGGGGGCGGTGAATCGAAAGCGCGTCAGATGATAGATGGTGTAGCGCATGGCCGGCCAGTCTCGGGCATCTAGCGAATCCCGGCAGAATTCCCGTATAGGTTCCACCAAAGGTAGAAGCGCAGGATTTCTGTCGTGGTTCACGCATATGTGTCTTAGGAAGCGAGCTTCTCTTCCACCGGATAGGTGACGTAGACTTGGTAGATCGCGTCGTGGATGGCGAGGCATTGCCGCTGCACGTCGGCCAGGTAGTCGCCAAACCCGGAGCTCATGATCTCACCAATATCAGCATATTCCAGCGAGGAGCGCAAACGGCCGGACAGGCGGTAGACGCGGGTGCCCTTGTGGGTCTCGGTGGCTTCGGCCACGGCATTGAGCGCGTTCTGCACGCTGATGATGGAGAAGTTGACCGAGCGCGGAAACTCTTCGTTGAGCAACAGAAATTCGGCGATGTGGCTGGGCTGGAGATCGAAGGTGTAGACCTTGCTGTACGCCTCAAACGCCGCGCACGCCTTGAGCAGCCCCAGCCACTCCAGGTAGGTCGGCTCGTCGGCCAGGGTGCGTCCGCCCACGTGTTGCGCCAGGGCGTCGAATTCGATGGCGAGCAGGTGCGCCGTGCTCAGTGCGCGCTCCAAGAAGCGGCCGATCTGGATGAATTGCCAGCCTTGGCCGTGGTTCATGGTCGCGTCGGTCACGCCCTGGAAGAGCTGGATGCGCTCGATGACCTCTTCAAAAAAGCCCACGTCGCCGTCGTCGCGCTTGCCCACCAGATTGATGTTGCGCAGGTAGAGATAGAGCTGGTTGAGCTCCTGCCACATCTCCAGGTTGATCTGTTCGCGCACCTGGCGCGCATTCTCGCGCGCGGCGCGTATGCAGTTCACGATGGAATTGGCGTTCTCCAACTGGAAGGCGACCATCTGGACCATGTGCGCGTCACTGAGCGCGCCGTCCCCGTCTTCGGGCGCGTAGAGCGCGCTCAGCACCCGGTGGCGCCGCAGCGCGGCCGTCTCCTCCTCCTGGTCCAGCACCAGGTTGAGGTGCACGGCCAGCAGGCGCGCCCCGTGTTCGGCCCGCTCCAGATAGCGGCTCATCCAATAAAGATTGTCGGCGACTCGTGACAACATAAGCACTTTACCTTGCCAGGATCCAGGTATCTTTGCTGCCGCCGCCCTGCGACGAGTTGACCACGAGCGAGCCCTTGCGCAGGGCGACGCGCGTCAATCCGCCGGGCGGCACCACCGTGTTGGCCCCGTGCATGACAAACGGGCGCAGGTCCACATGGCGCGGCTCGAAGCGCTGGTCGATGTAACACGGTGCGGTCGAAAGGGCGATGGTCGGCTGCGCGACGTAGCTGCGCGGCGCGGCCAGGACCGCGTCCCGGAACTCGGCCTGCTGCTCCTTGGTGCTCTGCGGCCCGATGAGCATGCCGTAGCCGCCCGACTCGCCCACCGCCTTGACCACGAGCTTGTCCAAGTTGGCCAGGACATGATCACGCTGGGCGTCGTCCTCGCACAGAAAGGTCTCCACATTGGGCAGAATCGGGTCTTCGTCCAGATAGTAGCGGATGATCTTGGGCACGTAGGCGTAGACCGCCTTGTCGTCGGCCACGCCTGTGCCCGGCGCGTTGGCCAGCGTCACGTTGCCGCTGCGGTAGGCGTTGAAGATGCCGGGCACGCCCAGCACCGAGTCTTTGCGGAAGACCACGGGATCGATGAAGTCGTCGTCGATGCGCCGGTAGATCACGTCGACGCGCTGGAGGCCGGACGTGGTGCGCATGTAGACGACGTTGTCATGGATGACCAGATCACGGCCTTCCACCAGTTGAATGCCCATCTGCCGCGCCAGGAAGGTGTGCTCGAAATAGGCCGAGTTGAAGACGCCGGGCGAGAGTAGCACGATGTTGGGTTCGCTCTGTCCCTGGGGCGCCAGCGACCGCAGCGTCTCCAACAGGTTCTGGCCGTAGCTGTCCAGCGGCCGCACGTTGATGGCGTTGAAGAGCCGGGGGAAGACCCGCTTCATGACCCGGCGATTGCCGAGCATGTACGAGGCGCCGCTGGGCACGCGCAGATTGTCTTCCAGCACGGCAAATTCGCCGCTGGGCAGCCGGATCAAGTCGGTGCCGATGAGCGCGACGTAGACGTCGCGCGGCACGGTGACGCCGCGCATTTCGCGGCGGTAATGCTTGCTGCTAAAGACCAGGTCGTGGGGCACGACACCTTCGCGCAGAATCTGCTGCTTGTGATAGATGTCCTTGAGAAAGAGGTTGAGCGCGACGGTACGCTGGATCAGCCCGCTCGATGACGGCCCATTCCTCGGCCGTGATGATGCGGGGCAGCAGATCGTACGGGAAGATGCGCTCGGTGTTCTCGGCTTCGCTGTAAACCGTGAAGGTGATGCCCTGGTGCAAGAAGAAGAGATCGGCCGCCTGCTGCTTCTGGTAGAGTTCACCCGGCTCGGCCGAGAGCAGGCGCCGGTGCAACTGGCGATACGCGGGGCGCACCTGGTCTGGACCGGCGAACATCTCGTCGTAGCAAGCCGCCAGCCCGTAGGCGGCGAACGGTGATGTGTCCGGTGCGGGCGTGGAGATCGCCTGTTGTACGGTGCGCGCATGGTGTGTGACGTCGTCCGGCATGGGTGTCTCGGAGCCCGTGCGTTGGTGAGCGGTGGGCGCCAAGGTGAGCCGGTGCGGCGCGGCGTGATTTTGCGGGTGTGCCGCACCCGCCCGTCTCGGTTGGGCAGATTGTAGCATAGCAGCAAAGACCTGCCCAATGCATCGTGCATGCCCACGGAGTTTGCGCCGGTTGCTTCGTGCATTGCGCACAATCGAGGGCGAGAAGTGCGTGCGGGGGGACTTCCCGGAAGGGGGCAAGCGATTCGTGTCATACGATGATCCGCCCGCCCCCTTCCGGGAAGTCCCTCCGCACGCGGCCCAGCCTATGCCCCGCGCCGGACGCGAGTAGCGCGCGCTGCGCCTTGGTCAACCCGGCCACGACCAGCGCGCATGAGTTGTCGATCATCTCCTGCACCTCGTCCGCGGGCACCGAGCCGTCCAGCGTCACCGTGTTCCAGTGGCGTTTGTTCATATGATAGCCGGGCCGCACCGCGGGATAGGTCATGCGCAACATCTCGGCCACATGGGGCCGGCACTTGAGGCTGATGGTGAGCGGCTGCGCCTGCCACGCCACCAGCGCGAACATCTTGCCCATCACCTTGAAGACCAGCGCGTCCGGGCCGAAGGGACGCTCTTCCGTCGCGCCCGTCTTGGCCAGCAGGTAGGCCCGCAGCGGCTCTAGTTGCGTGAGATCACCGGCCATGGCGGGCTACGCCTTGCCCAGCACCGCGGCCAGCAGGGCCATGCGGATGTACATGCCGTTGCGCATCTGGCGGAAGTAGGCGGCGCGCGGGTCGTTGTCGATGGCGTAGGAGATCTCGTTGACGCGCGGCAGCGGATGCATGACGATCATCCGCTCCTTGGCCTGGGTCATGAGTTCCTCGTCGATGACGTAGTGGTCGCGCACCCGGTCGTACTGAGCCAGGTCGGTGAAGCGCTCCTTCTGCACGCGCGTCACGTAGAGCACGTCCACCTCGCCGATGACGTTGCGCACGTCGTCGGTCAGTTGGACCGTGTGGCCGCCGGTGCGCACCACGTCCAGCACGTCCTCGGGCATCTGCAGGATCTCGGGGCTGACGAAGCTGAACTCCACGTCGTAGTTGACCAGCAGCTTGGTCAAGCTGTGCACCGTGCGCCCGTACTTGAGGTCGCCCACCATGGCCACCTTCAGCCCGTCCACCCGGCCCAGTTCCTCGATGATGGTGAACTGGTCGAGCAGCGCCTGGGTGGGATGTTCGCCCACGCCGTCGCCCGCGTTGATGACGGGCTTGCTCGCGTAGTGGGCCGCGGTGGCCGCCGCACCCACCTCCGGGTGCCGGATGACGATGATGTCGCTGTAGCTTTCCAGCGTGCGCACCGTGTCAGGCAGGCTCTCGCCCTTGGTGACCGAACTGTACTGCACGTTGTTGATGGGGATGACCTGACCGCCCAGCCGCAACATGGCGGCCATGAAGCTGGAGCTGGTGCGCGTGCTCGGCTCGTAGAAGAGATTGGCGAGGATCTTGCCCTGGAGCAGATCCGCGCTGCCGAAGCGTTCCACCATCACCCGCATCTCGTGGGCGACCTTGAAAATGTAGTCCAGTTTCTCCGGTCAAACTGGCTCACGCTGACGATGTCCTGGCCGTAGAAGCCGTTGTCGAAGTGGTCGGCCGGCACGCCCTGACATTTTTGGTGGGCTGGCTCATGGGAATCTCCTGCTCATTGCTCATTGGGTATCGGTAATTTCTCAGGTGGGATCGGCTTGCACGCATCACGTTTCACGTTTCACGCAAACAACACCCGTCCGCTCCCCGGCCCTGCCTGCACCGCGCCGTCCGCGAAGACCGTCTGCCCGCGCAGGGTGACGCTGCACGCGTCCCACCACGCTCATGCCGGCGAAGGGCGTCCAGCCGACGCGGGTGAGCATGGCGTCGTCGCGCAGGGTGAAGGGCGTGTCGACGTCCACGTCCACCCAGGTGTCGGGCTGCCGGGCAGACCGTAGATGCGCTGCGGGTTGGTGTGGCAGCGCGCGATGACGTCGTCAGGGTGAGACGCGTCGCGCCACCGCGGTCAGCAGCAGGGGCAGCATGGTCTCTACGCCGGGCACGCCGGGTGGCGGCGTCTCCAGCGCCTTTTCCGCCAGGGTGTGGGGCGCGTGGTCGGTGGCGAAGATGTCGATGACGTCCATGTTCTCCCAGAGCGCGGCCACGTCGTCGGGCGTGGCCAGGCGCGGACGCATGTCGCCGCGCGCACCCAGGCGGGGGAGATCGTCCGTGCTCAGAAAGAGGTGGTGGGGCGTGGCCTCGGCGGTGACGGAATAGCCCCGATCCTTGGCCCGGCGGATCAGCTCGATCCGCTGCGCCGGCTCACGTGGACCACGTGGAGCGGCACGTCGTAGAGGCGGCTCAGGTTCAGGCAGACGGGCAGCATCAACTCCTCGGCGTGGACGGCGACGGGGTCGATGCCGGCGGGATTCTCCGCGGCGATAGCCGAATTGTGCAGCCCGCTCCGCCCACGTGCGGAAGAGCCGGTGCATGAGCTCCAGCGTGTCGATGCGCAGGCTGCCGAATGTGTCGCTCACGTAGATCTTGAGGCCGCAGGCATGCTGGGCCACCGGCAGGTAGGCGTCGGCGTGGGTGTTGGTGGCGCCGACAAAGCCCGACGTCACACACAGCGTGGGCTGCGGCGCGTCGGGCTTTGTCGGCCAGATCGTCGGGGTGTCGCCGTGGGCGGCTGGGTGTTGGGCATGTCCAATACGGTGGTCACGCCGCCCGCCAGCGCCGCGGCGGTGCCGGAGTGGAAGTCTTCCTTGTGTTCGTAAGCCCGGCTCGCGCAGTAGTGCACGTGCGCCGATGGCTTCCGGGCAGGCGCAAAGGGCCAATGGCGCCTCCTTTCGGGTTGGCTGTAGGACAAACTGATCTATTGTAGCGAGGGGCGGGGGCGGGGCAAAATTGGTGGGGCGGGGATTGGGTGTGGTATGGAGATTGAGAGACTGGGGAGATTTGGGCGACTGGGAATGTTGGGGGCGAAATTTCGACGCGCCAGTGAAATATTGCGGCGTGGGCTATAATACTGTGTGATCCCTGTGGTGAACACTCACAAGGAGGATGACCAATGCCAACGCGTGGCACACTCAAGGAAGAACAGAAACTTTACCATTACGTGGCCGACGTCACCGCGGTTTACGACGGCGATACAATCACGGTCGATCTGGATCTGGGGCTGGGCGTCTGGCGGCACGACCAGACGATTCGCCTCTGGAAGATCGACACGCCGGAGCTACGTGGCCCCGAGCGTGACCGCGGCCTGGTGGCGATTACGTGCGCTCACTGGTGCTGGGCAAGACCATTCTCGTGCGCACCATCCTCGACAAACGGGGCGACGATCGTTCGGGCAAATTCGGGCGTTTGTTGGGCGAACTCCTGGTGGAGGGCGATGACGGCGTGCTGATCAACGTCAACCAACTGCTGCTGGACGAGGGCTACGCCGTGCCCTTCGGCGCGGACGGCAGCGCCGTGCAAGCGGCCGTGCCAGTCTTGCCCGGCGGCGCCGCTTGCCGTCCACCATCCCCTGCCCCTACTGTGGCGAAGTGCGTCTCGTTGCGCCTGACGGCATGGTCGCCATGTGCCCCAACTGCTTCGACGGACCGTTCCTGCTGGTGGGATAGCGTCGCGGACGGGTGACGACTTCCCGGAAGGGGACACCTGATCAACCAGGATCCCGAAAGCTGCGTCCCCTGCCGGGAAGTCCCAAGACAACAACGCCCGGCCTCACTCCAACGCGTCGATCTTCGCCTGGATTTCGGCGCGGTCGGCCGCATTGGGCGCCAGTTCCAGGTAACGCTTGAAGTCCTCTACCGCCTCGGCCGCACGTCCCAGCCGCTCAAAGAGCAACCCGCGGTCCAAGTACGCAGTCGCATAGCCGGAGTCGATGAAGAGCGCCTGGTCGAAGTCGTCCAGCGCCTGCTCCACGTTGCCCAGGTGTCCGTTGGCGTCGGCCCGGTTGCCCCAGGCGATGGCGCTCAGCGTGTCCCGATCCAGCGCAGCGTCGGCATCGGCCAGCGCCTGCAGCTTCCAGTTGCCGAGCAGAGAATAGGCGTAGCCCCGGTTGATGTACGCCCGTGCGCCGTCGGGCGCCAGCGCGATGGCCCGGTCCAGGTCGGCGATGGCGGCATCGATGTCGTCCAGGTCCAGCTTGACCAGGGCGCGGTCGTTGAGGTAGTCCACGTCGTCGGGGACGAGCGCCAGCGCCGCGCCCAGATCCGCCAACGCTGCGTCCAGCGCGCCTGCGCCCCAGTTGGAGAGCGCGCGATAGTAGTACGCCTGGGCAAAGGTGGGATCGAGGTCGATGGCCCGGTCGTAGTCGGCGACCTCGGCCGCGTAGTCACCCAGCGCGTAGTACGCGGCGCCGCGGTAGAAGTAGGCGTAGGGGTCGGTCGGGTTGCGCGCCAGCGCCGTGGTGAAGTCGTCCACCGCCGCCGTGTACTCGCCCAAGTCTGACAGCGCCAGCCCGCGTGCGTAGTAGAGGTCGCCGTAGTCCGGGTCGAGCGCCTCAACCTGGTTGAAATCCTCCACGGCCCGGGCGTATTCGCCCAGCGCTTGATACGCCTCGGCGCGATTGTAGAGCGCGGTCACGTAGTTGGGGCTGGTGAAGAGCGCCTGGTCGAAGTCCTCCACGGCCGCGGCGGCATCGCCCAGGCTGTAGCGCAGACGGCCGCGATTGTTGTGGGCGATGTCGTAGCCGGGAACCAGTTCGATGGCTTTCGTGTAGTCGGTATCAGCTTCGGCGGTGGCCTCCAGCGCCCAGTAAGCGTTGCCCCGATCCACGTACGCGGGCGCAAAGTCGGGATCGATGGCGATGGCCGCGTTGAAATCGTCCAGCGCCTGCTCGTTGTCGCCCAGGCTGTAGTAGACCTTGCCCCGTTCGTGCCACGCGCCCACATAGTCCGGATCGATCTCCAGCGCCTGGGAAAATTGTGCGATGGCCGCGTCGATGTCGCCTTGGGCCAAACGGAGGAGAGCCAGGTTGTAGTGGGGATAGGCGTAGGCGGGATCGGCCGCGATGGCCGCGAGATAGTCATCCACGGCCGCGTCCAGGTCGCCGAGCTTGTCGTAGGTCACGCCGCGGCCGTTGTAGGCGACGGCGCTGGGTTCCAGGGCCAGGGCGAAGTCGTAGTCCGCCAGCGCCCGGTCCAGGTCACCCGCGAAGTAATGGGCGCGGGCGCGCTCGGTGTAGTACGTCCCGTTTTGGGGATCCAGGTCGAGCGCCTCGGTCAAGCGTGTGATGGCGCTCTGGTAATCGCCCGCGTCCATCAGGTCCAGCGCCTCCTGGACCAACTGATCGGCATCCGGGTCCAGCGGGATCAGCGCGCCGGTGACGATGGCTTGCTCCGGCTCTTCCGGCAGCGTCAACTGGGTCTGGCGGCGTTGGGCATCCTCGCGCCATCTCCGCGGCCGCGATCGCAATGAGTTCGGCGGTGTCCAGGATCAGCGCCGGCGTGGGCGCGCCGACGGTGACGGGGCCGTTGTGGTCGGTGGCGTCGTCGCCTGGGACAGACGCACCCGCGGCGCATCCGCGGGGTTGGGCGCACCGGCCGGGTCCAGCAGCGGCAGGAATTGGGCCAGATCCCAGTCGAGGTCCAGCGTCGTTTGCAGTAGATAATTCGTCTCCGGGTCGATCTGTTCTACCCACGCCAGTCCCAGCGTCTGCAACAGCGGCGGCCCCACGCTGCTCACCATGGCCAGCGCGGCCTCGATCTCGCCGGTGTCCGCGTTGGGGCTTAGGATCTCCTGCTCCATGAGCAGGTCGAGGACGGCTGCCTGCACGTCCGGGCTTTGGAGCAGCGCGGCGTAGTCGATGGTGGTGAGGAACGTGGCGGTGGCGCGCTCGTCGATGGTGCCGTCCTCCAGCCGTTCCACCACCAGGAACGGCGCCACTTGTGCAGCCCAGGGCGACGCCGCCAGCATGGGCGCCAGCGGCCCGCCGAACCCGGCGCCGACGACGCTGAGCGCTTGGCCGAGTTGCAACTGCTCGGCGTGCGACAGCGTGGACACGTCCAGGTCGGCGTCATTCGGGGCGGCCAGGAAGTCGAGCAGGGGGATGATGTCCACACCCAGCCAGATGTCACCCACGGCACGCAGACCGGGGAGCACGTCGGCAAGGGCGCTGAAGTTGACATAACCTGTGCCGGCGTCCAGGCGTGCCTCCAGGGTGACGGTCGTGGGCAGGTCGAAGGGGATGGGGTCGCCCTCTTCGGCGGCCGTGGCGGCGATGAAGTCGACCAGTTCCGGCGCAACCGTCACCTGGGCGGAGGTGGCGGCGTGGGTGCCGGTGAGGATCGTGGCGAGCGCGCCCATCAACGCGGGCGGATCGTCGACCATGGCCGCAAGGTCCGCAGGCGGCATGGCGGCAAGGGCCAGCCGTTGGGCCTGGGCGGCGTCGTCCAGGGCGAAGCGGGCCGCGGCGTCTACCTGGATAGAAAGGGTTGCCGGCGGCATCTCCGGGATGCGCTCGGCCTGGAGTGTGAACGCGCTGCTGGATGCGCCCGCGTGCAGCGTGGACATGGCCGTGTGTGCGGCTTGGAGCAGGTCACAGTCCGCCGGGCTGAGCAACTGGCAATAGGGTGGTGGTTCAGCTTGCGCCGCCAATCGCACCGGCACGGCGAACAGCCCGGCCAGGCTCAAGAGGCAGGCGAAAAAGAGGGTCAGCGTGCGCGACATGTCATTCCTCCGGTGGTGGATACGGGTCAACTCGATCGGGTGCAAACGCATTGCGCTCGTCTGGGAATGACGCGGTGTGGGGATGCGAGCACGCATGATTGTAGCGATACCGGTCATCGTGCGCAAGCGGCATTTGGCAACCATTTCTGCGTTGCTACGTAATGCGAAGTGGGGTATGATCGAAACCCCTGACGTTTCCATCAACTTCAGCGCAAAAAGGAGGAGTACTGTGCGAGGAATCATCATTCGCTGGGCGATTCTCACGGTCGCCATTGCGGCCATGTTCTGGATCATGCAGGGCCGCGGCATCACCGTGGAAGGCGGCATCATGGCCATGATTGGCATCGCTGCGGTCTACGGCCTGGTCAACGCCGTCATCAAGCCCATCGTGACGTTGCTGACCTGTCCCTTTGTCATCCTGACCCTGGGCCTGTTCATGCTCGTGATCAACACGTTGATGCTCATGCTCACCGGCTGGATCGTCCCCAACATGACCGTGGACGGCTTCTGGCCCGCCTTCTGGGGTAGCGTCATCATCTCCATCGTGAGCTTCATCCTGAGCACGGTGATCAGCGACAACTAGCGCGCACCTGCCCCGAGGCTGCGCACGGACGGCAGAAGAAGGCTAGCCACAGATGGACACAGATAAACACAGATAAAGACAAGAGCACAGGATCTTTCCTAATTGATCGGCGAAAGCAGAAATCAGTCGGCCTAATTCAGGTTCGTATTTTCGTTGTTCAATCTGTGTTTATCTGTGTTCATCTGTGGCTGAAGGCACCACCCAGCGCTCGCCCGGTTCGACGACGGCCACGTGCACTTCCGGGGCCAGTTGGCGGGCGAAGCGGGCGAAGGTGCGCGGTGGCTCGTCCAGAAACGCGGGGCGCAGCAGTTGCAGTCCGATGGGGTGCAGCGTGCCCCAGTGGATGGGGACCGCGTAGCGGGGCTGAAGCATGCGCAGGGCCAGCGCGGCCCGGTACGGGTTCATATGGCCCGCGCCCAAGGTCGGCCCCCAGCCCCAGACAGGCAGCAGCGCCACATCCACACGCCCGGCCAGCGCGTCCATCTCGCTGAAGAGGTCGGTATCCCCCGCAAAATAGACCGTGCGCTGCCCGTGGATGAGAAAGCCCAGGCTCGGCGCCGTCGCCCCGGAAAAGAGGCGTGCCGCATCGTGTTCGGCGTGGACCGCCTCCACCGTGACATTGTGGATGTAGGCCCTGTCGCCCACATCCAACTCCGCAATGTTGATAAACCCTTCCCGAAAAAAGAGATCGCCGCTGCCCGCGGGCACCAGCAACCGCACGTTGTGGTCGAGCAGGCTGAGCGAGGGAATGTCCAGGTGATCCCAGTGCAGGTGCGAGATGAGCACCGCGTCGATCGCGCCCATCTCCCCCGGCGCTACGCCATTGCGCCGGCGCAGGTGCAGCACCCGGTTGCGCAGGATGGGGTCCGTGAGCAGCGTGGCGCCGTCCATGTCGATGAGCGTGGTGGCGTGCCCCACGTAGGTGATCGCCGCCGGTGCAGCCGCGTCATTCATGGCGTATGACCGCCCGCCGCGGCGTTCTCCTGGCCGTTGTGCACGTGCACGTCTATCTGCGGGAAGGGGATCGAGATGCCCTGCGCGTCGAAGCGTAACTTGATCTGTTCGGTCAACGCGTACTTGACCGCCAGATAATCCGACGTCTTGACCCAGGGGCGCACGTCGAAGTTGACGCTGCTGTCCGCCAGCGCCGCCACCGCGATCACCGGCGCCGGCGTCTCCAAGACGCGCGGCTCCTCCTGCACGATCTGCTCCAGCAGCGTCTTGGCCCGGCGCAGATCATCGTCGTAGCCGATGCCCACCACCAGGTCGATGCGCCGCGTGGGGTTGGCGGTGAGGTTGACGATGGTGTCGGCGGAAATCTTGCCGTTGGGGATGATGATGCTCAGATTGTCCGGCGTGCGCAGCATGGTGTTGACCAGGGTGATGCTCTCGACCGTGCCCTCGCTGTCGGGGAAGCGCACGTAGTCCCCCACCTTGAACGGCCGGTAGAAGATGAGCATGACCCCGGCTGCGAAATTCTTGAGCGAATCCTGCAACGCCAGGCCGATGGCCAGAAAGACCGCACCCAGAAGCGCAACCAGCGATGACGTGTTGATGCCCAGCACGCCCAGCGCAATCACCACCGCGATCAGGAGGATGAGCGGATAGGTGAGCGACAAGATGAAGCGCACCAACGTCGGGTCAGTCTCGTGGCGCAGGAGGAGGGTCTCCACGCGCCCGAGGACAACCTTGCCGAACCAGCGGCCGGCCACGATGATCAGGATCCCGAAGAAGGCGCGCATGAGCAGCACGCTAATGGGAATGTTCTGCAATCCGGACAGATCGATGGAACTCAGTGGATTGGGCATGGACTGCGTGCCTCCTGGTGGTTACGTCCTGGCGGCCAAGCCGAGCGTGGCAAGCTCCTGGTCGACGTACGCCAGCACGCTCTGCTCCAGCGCCTGCGGGTAGGCGAACTCGTGGCGCGCCGCGATGATGGGGCCGTGGGCTTGCATGATCTTGGCCAGCGCCAAGTGGGCCGTGACAAGACTGCGCGTCGAGAGATCCGACATGGTCAGCGCAGCTTCCAGCGCGTGGCGCAATTCGGCCGGCAGGAACGGGTTGAGCTTCTTGACACCCGCGTCCCGGGCGATGCCGTAGCCGTCCAGCAGCACGTTGACCAGAATGCCTTGCTCCACGTTGAGGCCCATGAAGCCCACAAGGTGTTCCTCGCGCCCGGCCACCACGGGAACCAGCGCAATGCAGCGCCAGAACTCGCGGATCTGCCCGTCCAACTTTGCGGCCAACGCCGCGGGATCGGGCGGCGCGGCCGGCGACTTGTCGCGGAGCACGTCGCCGCGCGCAAACAGGACCTGTGCCCGCGCCGGTTCGATGGCGGCCTGCTCGCCCACGTGCAGCCAGATGTCCAGGCGCAGCCCCTCCTCGTCCAGCGCGTTGATCATGGCGCCGTCGAACATGAGCCGGTAGAGGACCAGCGGACGCAGCGCGCCCAGCCACTCCTCTGCATCGGCGCGAAAATCGTCGGCCGCAGCCGGGGCCAGCAGCAGGTGCAGGTCCACATCGGAAAAGCGGTCGGCGTCGCCGCGGCCGTAGCTGCCCTCCAGCCACGCGGCCAGTACCCGCGCATCGGTCTCCACGGCACGGGTGACGTCGTCGATAAAGCGTTGCTGCATCTCCATGGCGTAAATTTCCTCAATCATGCCGCATCACCGCTTGGTGCGTCACCTGCGCGCTCGGCGAGTGCGGCGCGCCACGTCCACGAAACGGGGCAGCACGCTGCGGGCGATGGGCGTGGGCGCCAGCGCTGCCAATGTCGCGTCCACATCGACTTCGGCCGCGGCCGCCTGACGCGCTCCGGGCGACGTACTCGGCCAGCACATCCGCGTCCAGCTCAGGATGCCACTGGATGCCCCGGCGCGCAGCGGCCGATGCGGTAGGCGTGGTGGCGGTGCGCTGCGTGGCTGCGAGTAACGTGGCCTGGGGCGGCAGGGCCAGCACCGCCTGGAAGTGGCCGTTCATGGTAGCAAACTCGCCGGGCAACGCACCCAGCAGCGGATCGTCGGTCGCCGCCGAGTCAACGTGGCCGGGCGCAGCCCATCTCGATACCCGGGCCGACCACGCCACCCAGGCGTGGGCCAGCAACTGGTGCCCGAAGCAGATCCCAGCACCGGCCACTGGCCGCGACCACGGCCCGCAGCCAGTCGGCGCTGCGTTCGCTCCACGCGGCCCGGTCGGTCACCATGCTGTGCGAGCCGGTCACGACCACGGCGTGGCGCCGGGCGGGATCGGGCAGGGTCGCCGCGCGCCGCGTCCACCACAACGACGTCCTCCTGGGAAACGCCCATCGCTGCGATGATCCAGTCCTCAAAGTCGCCGCGTCGTTGGGCGATATCGGGATAACTGGAGCCGGTCTTGAGGATGAGAAAGGTGGGCGGCATCTTGCACTCCGGTGGAATTGGCGGTGCTGTAGACGAGCGACCTGAACGGGTGGCGTGCGCCGGGCTCACCGGTAAAAATCGACCCAGGCCAGGGTCACACCCGAGTCATCCGCACTCGAAGTAGGCGGCGGGCAGGCTGATCTCGAAATAGCGTCGACCAGCGGCGTCGTGGTTGTCGGCCGCCAGCGGCCGTGTGGGCCGTGATGGTGGGCAGGTCGGCCCGCCCGGCGTCGACACTGACGGCGCTCGCCACGTGGCCGCCTGGGAGCCGTGGCCCGTGATGACCACGTCGCCAAAACGAATCTCGACCTGTTCCAGCCCGGCGAGATAGAGCCGCACGTGCGTGGGCGTCGTCACCGTGTCCATGGCCGTCAACGCCGTCTGCCGATGCCGCGGGTGTCGTGGATATGCACCAGCGCCGGTGTGCCTTGGTCGACGCTGACGGTGACGGCGTCAGACGTCGCGATTGCGGTGAAGGTGGCGCCGTCGACGTTCGACATGGCCGGCGGCGTGATGCACGCGCCCAGTGCGAAGACGGTGGCACAGGCGGCACACGCGGCAAGCCATCGCGCGGCTTGACCGGACCGCATAACGACGAATTGTCCCGCTGCGCCTGCTGTCACACCGCCTCCTGGTTTGCACCGTCCGCCGGGCCGTCACTTTGTGATGACGGGCTTTTGCCCTTGTCCTGAGGGGCGAGCACGTCGTCATAGTCTAACATGACCCCATGCACGCCAGCCAACACCGGTCACGCCACAGCCGCGTCACAGGTTTGGGGCACATTTCCGTTGCGTGTGCACGCCCTCGTGCGCACTGGCGCAGGACGCGTGAGAGCCACCGGTTACCACGCCGCTCCGGGGAAGGAGCGACGGTCCGGTGGCTCTCATTTGGGAGACAGAGCGAGTGTCTGTGAACGTGGCTCTGTCTGCCTTGTCGTTCAGTCTATGCACCAAGTCTCGGCACGCCCCAACCGGGTTGCGCCGGGTGCTTGGGACATTCACCATCTCCTTGGGCGACGTTCAGTCGTGGCAGGCGCCCTCGTGGGCTGGGTTGCTGCCGTTCCCGTTGAGATAGCTTTGCCGCATCTCTTCTTCCCAGGCGCGGCGCGCGTCAATGGCCAACTGTAACGCTTTGTGGAAGCCGTATTTGTTGATATTGAATTTCTTGTTTTTATTGCGGCCGTCGGGCAACTTCCACGAGGCCACAAACGCTCCACGCCTGCCTTCCGACGCGGCGAACGAGACACCGTTGACGCCGGTCATGTTGTTGCTGAGCGTGCGCTCACGGAACGGCAGCGGCGGCTTGCTCTCCAGATGTCTCCGGATAAACTCATCCCGTTCGGCAATTGCTGCTTGCAACGCCCTTTCCGGACTGTGATCGTAGGTGGCATCTGCGAAAAACTTGCTCAATTGCTCCCCGTTCCGCTGCACTTTCAGCCACCAACCGTACATCCGAATCTTATCGTGGCGATAGATATTGCGCATATCATACTTGCGCAGGTCAACGGGCAACTTACGCGTAGATGCTTTGGTCCCCATTCTGTCCTTCTTTCTTCCTCTTTCTCCTCAGTTGTGGATTTTGTCTGCGAACACACCATTCATTGACGGCCAACTGCATCAAGCCGCGCCGCTGCATGAATCGACAATGATCATTGCCAACGGCCGAGCACGCATGGCCACCGTACACGATCACGAATATACGTTCACGTGCACGATGTGACGCACAACGACTGATAAAGCCGGCCACAGACCAGGATTGTACTATCGGGGAGGGATCTGCACGGACACCATGCAAGAAGACTACGTTTCGCGACAACGAGCGCGGTTGAGGGCGGGTCAACCGATCAGCCAGATCTACTTCGCTGCTCTTTTGCGGCCGGTAACCCTTGTCATGCTTGCGGTCAGTCCGGCAAGCGATAGACTTTTGAAACCGGTCGCATCCCCTGTCGATTTGAAACTTGGGCATGTTGCACGGCCAATGGCCGTCAAGGTGACCGTAGAACGGGGGCAAAGTCTACTGTTACCGTGTCGCGGGTAAAGCCGAACTGTGTCTTGGACTTCTCCACAGGAAGACAATTATGGAGCCCGGCCGAAATTGCAACTACGAAATACCTTCGCAATTGAGTTTTGTTGGCTACGCAAATGTTTAAGAAGTCTCCACGAGCGCGTCACCCGCGCGCGCCCAACTCCGACAGGAACTTCTGACGAAATTTCGCTACCTTGGGGGCGATGACGACCTGACAATAACCTTGGCCGGGGTTGTTGCGATAATAGTTTTGGTGATAGTCCTCGGCCGGGTAAAATTCGCCCATGGGCACAACTTCCGTCACAATCGGCGCCGGCCAAACCTGGGCCGCGGTCAACTCGGCGATGACGTCCATGGTTGTCTGCTTCTGCTCGTCCGAGTGGTACAACACCATTGACCGGTACTGGGGACCGACGTCGGCTCCCTGACGATTCGGCGTGGTCGGATCGTGAATCGTAGACACTTTACGCGGCTGCCGAAAACTGACCACCGTCGGGTCAAACGTGATCTGCACCACTTCGGCGTGGCCCGTCCGCCCCATGCCCACCTGCCGGTACGTCGGGTTGGCCACGTGGCCGCCTGCGTAGCCGGAGACTACCGATTTGACGCCACGTACTTCCTGGTAGACGGCCTCCAGGCACCAAAAACAACCGCCGCCGAGCGTGGCTACTTCAAGCGCGGTCGCAGACTGGGATTGGCTCATGGTCAACTGATTCCTTTCCGGGAATGGTTCCTGGGCTCAGTGTAGCACGTTTTGTGCGACACTCAGTTGGCGATCTAACATTCTAACGCCCAAGAAAGTTCCCCTCACCCATCTCCGTCCGCTATCTTGTTTATCCCGTGAAGGCTGCTGATAAGGGAACGAGCCGTCACCCTTGCCCGGATTGGAACGATGCGGTGTACCTCAGCCGGCGCCATTGCGTCACTGCAGCGCCATATCCAGCGCGGTGAGCGCGTTCTCCACGTTGAATGTCCCATCCGCATTCACCTCACGCAGCATGGTGTCGATGACCCGACCGTACGCAGCCTGCGTCGAAGGTCAGGCCGAAGATGAAGGGCGGGCGCACCGTTCGCCTGGCTCACCAGGCGCCTGCCTCCCAGCAACTGGTCGGGGATGTTCTCCAGGCCCTGGATCGGTCGCGGGGACCAGTCCTGTTCCAAGGCGATGGACGCCAGCGCCTCCGCCCCGGCATCGGTGACGGCGTACTCGAGGAAGCAGGCGCTTCGTCGCTGTGGGTCGCCGTGGCCGGGGCCACGTAGCCGGATGCGATCGCGACCTCGCCTGTGGTCACGTTGGGATCGATGACCGGGAAGGGCACGAAGGCCAGATCGGCGCAGCGGATTTCCGGCAGCTCCGGTCAGGAAGTCGGGACCGGCCAGCAGCACATGCCCGCCTTTTGGCTGACGAAATCGGCCTCAGGCCGGTGGATGACCGACGTAACGGTGAGGGTGTCCGTGCGATAGGCGATGGGGTCGAAGTAGCCGTTCTCGAACATCCAGCGCCACGTGGTCAACGCCTCTTCGACGCGGGCATCCGGTGTACGGAATCTCGCCGCGCTGCAATGCCGCCAACACCTCGGGACCGTGCAGGCGCGCTGACCAGATAGTCGAACCACAGCGACGTGAGCCAGAGGTCCTCGCCCGCCAGGGCAGAGGACGGATGCCCGCATCAGCAGCATCGGCCCGCCAGGATCAGGTCATCCCCAGTCTTGGCCGGGGGTGCGATGCCCAACTCCTCGAACAACCCACGGTTGTAGTAGAGGCTGACCAAACGGTAGCCCAACGGCAGAAACACCTGCCGACCGTCCTGTGCGCTCAGGGCTTGCGGACCGCGGGGTACCGCTCCACCAATCGGTCTGCTCCCGAGATCGGTCAAGTCCGTGAGTTGGCCCGTGGCCGCGAAGCCGAGGTCGAGGAACCAGCCGGGCGTGATGTAGAGCAACTCCGGCGCATCGGTCTCGGTCACGTAGTCGGCGGGCAGCAATTGGTAAGGGCTGACCTCGATGGTGACGTGGTGTGCGGCTTCGTATGCGTCCAGCAACATCCGTTCCGCACCGTCCAGGTTGAGCGCGATGTAGCGCAGTGTGACCGGCTCCGGTGTGGGCGTGAGCAGCGCCGAAGCGGCCGCACCAGCCAACAGCGGAATCAATGCCAGCGCCAGGGCCATGGCGCCAATGCAGCCAGTCGACGGTTCCGCTGTGTTGCGCCTCACGTGAATTGGTGGCTTCCCATGGTCAACCTCAGTTTCTGTTGGCTTGATTGTGCATACGGATGCGGCGTTGGCGCCGGCCCCTCGCCCGTCACTCACGCACCGTGACCGTGGCGACGGGGACGTACGCCTGTTTGCGCCCGAGCAATCCGACCCGCGCCGGGATGGGGAGTTCGTCTGCGGCGCGCACCAGCCCACACCGTCAAGTCGTACGTGCCGGCGGGCGTCGGCCGGCAGGGTCAGGCGTCGTCGCTCCAGCACCGGCACGCCCGGCGTCCAATCGCCGCTTCAGGGTAGGCGCCGCCCGCAGGATAACGCCACGTCGTCACTACCTCATCGTCACGCCGTAGCTCCAAAATTGCGTCGTACGTGTCGCGATAGCCGGCCCGGCGGCCGCCGCACCAGCGTCGTCTCCCACGCGCCGCCCGGCGTCACCGTGGCCTCGGCCGGCGCGGCGCTGAGCAAGTCGATGTAATCGAAGCGCGCTACCCGGACGGCGCATCTGCAAACGCCGCAGCCAGAAGTCCCCGGCAGCGGCTCGGCGCGCACCGTCCCCAGGCGGATGCGTTGGCCGTCGAGGCTCTTCTCCGGCGGCGTCACGGCCAGCGGCACGCCGGTCGCACCGTCGTAGACACCAGGCTCAACAGTGTACTCGCCGGGCGGCAGGGCCGCGGGCACGTCCACCACCAGCGGTTGACGTATGACGGCTGCCGCAGGTGGGCAGGCGGGCGGCAACGGTGGCGCATCGGCCTGGGCGAAGAGTGTGCCGTCGGCGCCGTACAGACGCAGGCTCATGCGCAGTCCGGCAACGGCGGCGCGTCCACGCGTCTGCCAAAGAGCGTGGTGTAAAGCGGTCGCCCGGCCTCGGTCGACGTCAGCGGTGAATGTGCCTGCAACGTCAACGCATCGCCCACGGCCACAGTGTCTTGCGATTGGGTCGACGGGTCCGGCGGGGAAGCGGCGGTGGTGAAAGCTGGGTGCTGAAAGTCGCGTCCCGGATAGAGCCCACGTCGGCAAGTTGGTCCGTCTGTTCGTCAGCCAGGCGGATGACGCCGTCGGGATCGCTCACCGTGTCGTAGATGCGATAGTGCCACAGCCAGGTGCCGCGCGCTCACGGCGTCCAGCGCGGCGATGGTCTCGGCGCGGCGCATGGCGTAGAAATCGCTGGCCGGGTCACCCCAGCCCAGGGACGCGGGGCCGTCGATGCTGCCCGTGGTCAGCCCGATGACGCCCGGTTCATCGCCGGTCGCGGGCAAGCGGCCTGCGTCCAGTTGGGGCACGTAATCGGTCAGGCGCTGGCGCAGCGCTGGCAATGGGCGGCCCGGCGCCGCTCGCCAGGGGGATCGGCCGGCTGCTGCGGCCAGTACGTGTCCAAGGCAGTGTAGGCCCAGCCCGCGTTGACCAGGATGACGTCGCCCGGCCGCCATTGTTGCGCCAACGGCCACCGCGCCTCGGTGATCGTCGGCGCGATAGCGGGGATTGGTCAGAAGGCGGCGTCGCCCGCCATTATCAGGCAAGAGCGCAACGCCCGCGCCCGCCCAACCAGACACGCCGGCGCAGCAGTTCATCCACCACCACGGCGCAAGCACGGCAAAGGCCAGGGCGTAGACAAAGCCGTAGCGAACGTGGTAGAGCGGCGTACCCAGCAGCGTCGCCAGCAGGATCAGCGCCACAGGAATCGTCACGTAGAGCAGGAGGCGCGACGGCGCCGCGGGCTCGCTCCCGTGCTCCCCGTTGCGCCGGCAGCAGCACACGGCCATGAACGAGCAGCTGTGCGACCACGGCCCAGGGCCACAATCGCTCCAGCGGCGGCGACTGGCCGGTGACCAACGGCCAGGCTCTCGATGACGGACAGAGTCACTTCGTGTAGCGATGACCAGGGTGGCCGCCACGGCGGCACCGGGCGGATCGGTCGCCTGCCGCCACAGGATGGTCAGCACGGCGCGTAGAGCAGGGAGCACACCGGCCTGCGCCAGGAGCCAGCGCACGAATGCGCCGCGCCGGAGCGGCCCGTGCGTCATGCGCGCCAGGGCGATCAAGGTGATGACGGCCAACGCCACCAGCGAAGCCGAAATAGTAGAGGGTGTAGAGTCCGGCCGTGGCCGCCGGGGCATATCCCACCAGCGGGGCGAGGCGGCGCGGGTCATTGCGCCAGCGGAGCGGAACCAGAGGCAGAGCAGCGCCAAGGCCGCGCCTTGGGTGTACATGCGCACTTCCTGGCTGTACCAGATGTGAAAGGGGTTGACGGCGGCAAACCAGAGCGCCAACACCGCAACCCGGGCATCGAAGAGCTTGCGCCCAATCGCCGCGACCAGGACTGTGATGAGCATGCCCCAGAGCACACTGGGCCACGCCAGCCCGAATTCCAACCCGGTGAGCAAGGTCGGTTGATCCAACAGCCGCCAGGTGTGGAGCAGCAGATAGTAGCCGGGCGGGTGGATGTCGCCTGCGGTGTGGGCGATGAGCGCACCCGGCGCCAGGCGCGACAAATACGCGCTCACCGTCTCGTCGTACCAAAGCGATTCGGCGCCGAGATGATGAAGCCGCAGAGCAAATCCGGTCAGGATGCCGGCCAGGGCCGCCAGACGCAACCCACCGGGGTATGTGCGCCGCAGTGAACGAGTCTCTTCCACGCAACTGATGCTAACACAAAAAAACCCGCCCGCGCGAATGGCGTTTCCCGTCAGCCGTTGGGGCATGGTCACGCCCACATTTCCTCATCTTCCCTTCATGCAAAATCCTTTGGCATTCATGTGGGCATCGGCTACAATAGCGGGCATGTCTACACTTGCCGACGAGAGGTTGTCACACCGCCAACGGCTGCCGGTGATGACGTCCAGCCTGGTAAGAACCGGCGTGGCCCTGGCCGGAATCGCGCTGCTGGCCGCGCTCTATCTGGTTACCCAGCGCTCGGTCACCGTGAGCGTCAACGGTGTGAGCGACACCGTGCACACCCACCGGCGCACGGTGGGCGCGCTGCTGCTGGATCTGGACCTCGCGCCCGGGCCGTTGGACAGCGTGCTGCCGCCGCCCGACACGCGGCTGACGCGCGACCTGTCCATCACCATTGCGCGGCCGCAGACGGTGCGCGTCCTGGCCGACGGCCGCGATCTGACCGTGGCCAGTTGGGGCGAGACCGGGACGGCCATCCTGCGCGATGCCGGCGTGGCGGTGGACCCGGCCGACAGCGTGGTGCTGGACGGCGTGGTCTACGGCGTGGACGAACCGCTGCCCGGGCCGGAAGTGCACCGGATCCCCGACACCTACGCTCGGGGCTACGCGTGGCAGGAGATGGAGCAGGCGCCGCGCCGGCTGCGTCTCTACCGCTCCATCGCCATGACGGTGGTGGACGGTGGGCTGCCCTTCACCCTGCGCACCACCGCGGAGACGGTGGGCGAGGCGCTGCGCGACGCCAAGATCACGCTCTACCTGGGCGACCGGGTACAGCCGAGTTTGGGCAGCCCCGTGAGCACCGGCCTGCGCGTGACCATCGACCGCAGCACGCCGGTCAGTGTGGAGATAGCGGGCGCGGTGCTCAAGACGCGGACGCGCGGCCGCACCGTGGCCGATGTGCTGGCGGACTTGAAGGTCAGCCTGGTCGGCATGGACCGGGTGTCGCCGCCGCCGGAGACGCCGCTCTACCCCGACGTGGCCATCAAGGTCACGCAGGTGCAGCAAGCGGTGGAAGTCGAAGAGCAGATTGCACCCTTCGAGACGATCTTCGAGCCGGACTTCGGTTTGCCCATCGACACCCAGAACGTGGTCGCGCCGGGCGCCCAAGGCATCACCCGCAGCCGCACCCGGGTCACCTACGAGGACGGCGTGGAGGTGGCGCGCGTGGAGGAGGACAACTGGGTGGCGCAGGAGCCGGCCCAGCGCATCATCGCTTACGGCACGCGCATCGAGCCGCAGACTTTTACAACCGCCGGCGGCGAGCAGATCACCTACTGGCGCAAGATTCGCATGTACGCGTCCAGCTACAGCGCGGGGACCGCGGGCGTCTCGCCCGACCAGCCGTGGTACGGGCGCACCTACTCCGGCGAACCCATGCGTTTTGGCGTGGTCGCCGTGGACCCGAATATTATCCCGTTGCGTTCCCAGATCTATGTGCCCGACTACGGGTACGGCGACGCGCTGGACATCGGCGGGGCCATCCGCGCCCGGCGCATCGACCTGGGCTACGACGACGACAACTTGCAGTACTGGAATCGGTGGGTGGACGTCTACCTGCTGTGGCCGCCGCCACCCGAATACGAAATCACCTGGGTGGTGCCCAACTGGCCGCGCGTGCCCCAGTAGGCCATTGATTCTCAGCGGTTTCGCACACAACTGACGGCATGTACCTACATGACGGTTTCGACTCGATCCGCGTCCTCAACGCGGCCGCGCACGCGGGCACACAACGCAATCCTGTACACGCTGCTGGGGCTGGTGCTCGTGGCGGGCTTTGCGCTGCGCGTCTGGAACATCAACTTCGACCGGGGCACGGGCAGTCATCCCGACGAGCGTAGCACCGCCTGTTTTTACGCCACGCGCCTGGCGCTGCCGCAGAGCTGGGATGAACTGCGCGACCCTCATCGCAGTCCACTCAACCCGCTGTGGGACGTGGAGCGCCAGGAACGGCGGCTTCACCTACGGCCATCTGCCGCTCTACCTGGGCACGGCCATGGGCGAACTCTTTCACGTGGCTACGCCCGTGGCGGAACGGGTGGGCGTGCCGGCGAGCGGTGGCCGTCATGGCGCGCCGACGCCGCCTGTGACGCCATCGCCGTGGCCGGGCGCTTCACCATCGCCCTCTTCGACACGCTGACCATTCTCCTGCTCTTTCTCCTGGGGCGGCGGCTCTACGGTCCCTGGGCCGGGCTGCTGACCGCCACGTTTTATGCGTTCACCGCCCAGGCCATCCAACTGAGCCACTTTTTCGCCATGGACCCGGCCAGCACCACCTTCACGGTCTGGACGGTGCTGGCGGGCGTCTACATGGCGCAGAGCCGGCGCTGGTCCACGGCCGTGCTCACGGGCGTCATGGCCGGGCTGGCCATCGCGTCCAAGTTCAGCGCGCTGCCGATCTTGGCCGTGCCGGTGGTGGCGGGCTTCCTGGTCTTCTGGGACGCGCACACGCGCCGGGCCGCGGATGACGCGCAGGTCGACGACGCGCGGTCGGACGTGGGCCGCGCCGACTTCTTCGCCGTGGCCGCGCCGCTGCTGGCGCTGGTGACGGCCTTCGTCGCCTTCTTCCTCACCAGCCCGTACGCGGTGTTGGACTGGCGCAACTTCATTCAGGCCACGCTGGTGGAGCAGGGGCAGATGGTGCGCGGCGTGGCCGACTTCCCCTTCACACGCCAATATCGCAACACGACGCCCTACGTTTACTTCATCCGGCAGCAGGTGGTCTGGGGCCTGGGGCTGGCGCTGGGCGGTGTGACCGTGGCCGGCGTGGTGGCGGCGCTGGTCGTGCTGCTGCGCACGCTCTTCAACGTGATCGCTACGGTCGTCGACCACTTGCGCGGCCTGCCCCGCTGGCGCGCCATCGACGACGCGGCTGCTGGCGAACTCCTGGCGTGGAGCTGGCTCGTGCCCTACTTCGGCTTGACCGGTGCGTTTCTGGCCAAGTTCAACCGCTACATGATTCCGGTGCTGCCGTTTGTGCTGCTCTTTGCGGCGGGGCTGGTGTGGCGGTTGTGGTGGTGGGGGAGCGTGAAACGTGAAGACGTGAAACGTGATGGCGTGAAACGTGACGGCGTGATGCGTGATGGTGCGGTTGAGGTGGAGGATGAAGGTGAGGGTGACGCGGGGGAGGTAGGCGGTGAGCCGGAGGACGGGGCGCGGGGTGAGGTCACGGGCGCGGGGACGGGACGCGCGCGGGGTGGGCGCTGGCCGCGTGTGCTTGCCGGGGTGCTGGCGACCGTAGGGGTGCTCGGTGGTCTCTTCTGGTCGGTGGCCTACGTCAACGGCGTCTACGGGCGCGAGCACACCTGGCTGACGGCCAGCCGCTGGATCTACCAGAACGTGCCCTCCGGCTCGGTGATTCTGTGGGAGCTGTGGGACGATCCGCTGCCCAAGACGGTGCCGGGCGAACCGGGCATGGACATGGGCAGCGCGGGCCTGCGCAACATCGACTGGAGTCCCTACGAGGAGGACACGGCCGAGAAGTACGCCGTCCTCAAACAGAAACTGCGCGAGGCCGACTACGTGGTCTACAGCTCCAAGCGCATCTACGACAGCGTGGACGAACTGCCCGAGCGCTACCCCATGACCAATCTCTACTACCAGTCCATGTGGGACGGTTCGCTGGGCTACGAGCTCGCGGCCGAGTTCACCTCCGCGCCGCGCCTCTTTGGGCTGGAGTTCGACGACCGCCACGCCGACGAGTCGTGGAGTCTCTACGACCATCCCCAAGTGACCGTCTTCCGCAAGGTGCGCGACCTCTCCGACGCCGAGTTCGATGCGGTGTTGGGCGGGAGTTGGGAAGACGCGGTGTCGTGGTACCGGGGCAAGGATTCGCCGCTGAGCCCGCTGCTCAACGCGCTGGGACTGGGCAGCAATCCCGACATGGCACAGAAAGGACTGCTCAACCGGCTCATCGGGCGGCTGAGCGGGGCCGGCGCGACCGCTGCACTGGGGCCGGAGGAGCGTCCGTCGCTGGCGCTGGCCCAGCCGCTGGACCAACTGCCGCTGGTGGATGACTACCGCTGGAACCATGCGGCCAGCACGAACACGGCGCTGGCGGTCGGGTGGTGGTGGCTGGTGGCGAGCCTGCTGGGCTGGCTGGCGTGGCCACTGCTCTTCCCGCTGAGCCGCACCCTGCGCGACCGCGGTTATCTGGCGGCGCACCTTCGGCTGGCTGCTGCCGGGGTGGCTGCTCTGGTGGCTGGCGAGCGCGGGCGTGCTCACCAACACGGTGCGCAACAGCTGGCTGATCGTGGGCGTGCTCGCGCTGGCGGCGCTGGGGCTGTACGCGGTGCAGCGCCGCGCCGTGGGCGGTTTCGTGCGACGCCGAGTGGCCGTTGCTGCTCTTTGGCGAAGGGCTTTTCCTGGTCGCGTATCTGGCCTTCGTGGTGGTGCGCATGGCCAACCCGGACATCTGGCAGCCCTGGTTCGGCGGCGAAAAGTTCATGGAGTTTGCCTTCCTCAACGGCATCCTGCGCAGCCCCACCTTCCGCCGGTGGACCCCCACTTCGCGGGCGGTTACATCAACTATTACTACTTCGGCATCTATCTGGTGACCTTCCTCGTCAAGCTGACGGGCGTCTACGCCGAAGTGGCCTTCAACCTGGCCATCCCGCTCATCTTTGCGCTGACGGTGGTCAATGCCTTCGCCGCGGTCTACTCGGCCCAGGCGCGCTGGTGGCGGCGCGCCGATGACGCGCCGGTGCGTTGGCGCACCGCTCTGCTGCCCGCCTTGCTCGGGCCGCTCTTCGTGGTCGTCATCGGCAATCTGGACGGCTTCGCTCAAGTTGTGCGCAACTTTGCCGTGCTGGGCACGACGTTTGTCAACAGCAGCCTGCCCGGCGTCACCACCGTGATGCGCTGCGTCCGGTGTGGGCCGGGCCGTGAGCACCGGGCAGCCCATGCCTCTGTACGACTTCTGGGGACCGAGCCGGGTGCTGCCCTTCACCATCAACGAGTTCCCGTACTGGAGCTTTCTCTTTGCCGATCTCCACCCCCATCTCATCGGCATTCCGCTGGCGCTCTTCTTCCTGATCGTGGTGCTCATCGTGCTGGGCGAGTACCGGCATGATTGGCGCGGCGGCTGGGGTCGCAGCGTGGGGCTGGTGGCGCTGCTGGGGCTGCTGCTGGGCACCTTGGCCGCCGTGAACCTGTGGGAGTTGCCCACCTACTTCGGAGTGGGCGTGCTGGCCCTGGCGGTGAGCCTCTACCGAGGGCGCGGGCACATTCCGTGGGCGCTACTCCTCGCCTTCGCCGGACTCTATCTCTTTGCCGCCGTCCTCTTCTTCCTGCCCTTCTTCCGCAGCTATCACAGCGTGGCCGCGGGCGGCGTGGGCTTGGTGAAAGAGGGCGATGCGCTGGGGTTGTGGCTGCTCATCTGGGGCCTCTTCGCCTTCGTGCTGGTGAGCTGGCTCTTCTACGTCGCGTCACGCCACCTGACGCCCGCGGGGCCGGGGCGCGCCGGCCCGCCCACCGGCATGGAGCGCCTGCTCAGCCTGAGCCTGCGCCGTTATGACCGGCTGCCGCGCGTCCTCGACCTCCACCGCAAATTGGTGCGTCGCCCCAGCTTCGGCTACGTGCTGGGCGCTTGGCTTGTGCCGCTCACGCTGGCGATCGCGGTGATCGCGCTCTTCTTGGACCGGACCGTGCTGGCCTTCTGCCTGCCCTTCTTGACGCTGGCCACCCTGCTGCTCTGGCGGCGCAGCGCCCAGGCCGATCCGGGCACACTCTTCGCCACGCTGCTCACCGCCACCGGCTTTGCCGTGCTCGCGGGCACCCAGGTCGTCTATCTCAAGGACTTCCTCCAGGGCGGCGAATGGTATCGCATGAACACGCTCTTCAAGTTTTTCAGCCAGGTCTGGGTCATCTGGGCCGTGGCCGCGGCCGTCGGGCTGCCGCAAGTGTGGGCGGCGGTGCAGGCGGGGATTGCACGCAGCACGTGGGGCGGCAAGCTGTGGCGCGTTGCCTGGTCGACCGCGGCGGTGGTGCTCGTCGCCCTCAGCTTCAGCTACACCATCCTGGGCACGCCGGCGCGCCTGGACCAGCGCTTCATGGGCTGGCGGCCGCCCTTCGGCACGCTCAACGGGCTGGACTTCATGCGCGAGGGCGTCTACTACTGGCCCGACGAGCACAGCCCCATCGAACTGCGCTACGACTGGGAGGCCATCGAGTGGCTGCTGGACCACGTGCGCGGCAACCCGGTGGTGGTGGAGAGCGCCGAAGTGGAATACTACCGGGCCGGCGGCACGCGCATCGCCAGCCTGACCGGGCTGAGCGGCCTGCGCGGCATGCACGCCAGCGAGCAGCGTTACGGCGACGAAGTGGGCCAACGCGACGGCCTCCACCGCGAATTTTGGCGCACGCCCGACATCGCCCGCACCGAGGAACTGATCGATCAACTGGACATCGCGCTGATCTACGTGGGCCAACTGGAGCGGAAGGTCCACCCCGAGGGCGTGGACAAACTGGCGCAGATGGCCGCGGACGGGCTGCTCACCGTTATCTACGAAAACGAACGCGTCACCATTTACGCGGTGCCCGGCGCACTGGTCCAGAACGACGAAGGAGTGTACGTGCCGTCATGATGGTCGACGCATTGGGCAGCACTTCTCTCATCCGGCAGTTTCTCGGCTGGTACCTGGTGGTCCAGGTGCTGGCCCTGGTCGCGTTGCCGCTGACCCTGCGTCTGCTGGCGCGGCTGCCCGACCGCGGTTACAGCGCGGCCAAGATCGCGGGCATCCTCCTGGTGAGCGTGGTGCTGTGGCTGGGCTACAGCTACGGCCTCATGCGCCACGACACGGGCAGCGCCTGGCTGAGCGTGGCTGTGGTCGCCGTCCTCAGCGCGGTGGTGGGACGCGCCGAACTGGCGCAGATCTGGCGCGAGCGGCGTCTGCCGGTGTCATGGCGCTACATCGTGCTGGTCGAGGTGCTCTTCCTGGCCGGCTTTGCCCTGTGGGCCCTGGTGCGCGCCTACGATCCCGCCATCAACCACACCGAGCAGCCCATGGACCTCATGTTCATGAACAGCATCTGGTCCAGCGCCGCCTTCCCGCCCCAGGATGCGTGGCTGGCGGGCTATCCCGTCAGCTACTACTACCTGGGCTACTGGCTGCTCACCGTGTTGGCCCGGCTCGCGGGGCAACCGCCGGAGATCGCCTACAACCTGGGCCAGGCCAACTGGTACGGATTGCTACTGATCGGCAGCTTCGGTCTGGTCTATAACTTGTTGGCGCTGCCGCGCTCGAGTGGAGAAGGCGACGACGCCAGGGTCCAGCCAAGTCGCAGCGCGGCGCTGGGCGGTCTCTTGGCGGCGGGGTGGGTGGCCGTGGCCGGCAACTTGCAGATCACGCTGGAGTGGCTCTACGCCCACGGGGTGAAGATGGACGCGCTGCTCCGCTGGGTGGACGTGCGTAACTTTCCGGAGAACGCCGCCGTCACCAATCAATGGTTCATCGACTGGGGCTGGTGGTGGTGGCGCAACAGCCGTGTCCTCCGCGATGTGGACTTGACGGGCAACCACATCGAGGTGATCGACGAGTTCCCGGCCTTCAGCTACGTGTTGGGTGACAACCACCCCCACGTCATGGCCATGCCGGTGGTGCTGCTGGTGATCACCCTGGCGCTGGCCTATTTCTTGCCACGACGGTCGGCGGTCGAGTTGACCGCACCGGATGACGCCGAGGAGCATCCTGGCGAAGACGTGCCGACCCGCAGCCGCTGGACCGCGCTGCTGCCCGAGGGCGGCGGCTGGGGTGCGCTGGTGATGGTGCTGGCCACGGGCGCGCTGATCTTCCTGAACACGTGGGACTTTCCGCCGTACTGGCTGCTGCTGGTGGCGGTGGCGCTCCTGGTGGGCGTGGAGCGGGCCGCGCTGGGAGGCGTGCGACACGGTGTAGCGTGGCGTCACGGCGTGACCGATGCCGTGCTCGTGGGTGCGACATTGGTGGCGGGCACGGTGGTGATCTACCTGCCCTACTTTCTCACGGCCCAGAGCCAGGCGGGCGGGCTGCTGCCCAACCTGTTCAACCCGACCCGGCTGCCCCAGTTCCTGCTCATGTTCGGCGCGGCGCTGCTCGCGTTGCTGGCCCTGTTGCTCCTGGTCTGGCCGGGACTGCGTCCGGACTGGAGCAAGCTCGGCCTGGCGCTGCTGGCGGTCTACGGCGTGCCGCTGGTCTTCCTGGCGCTGATCACCTGGCTGGGAACCAGCACCGGTTTTGGCCGCGAGGCACTGGGCCGGGTAGCGCTGCCCGCGGGGGTGACCAGTCACGTGCCCTTCGTGCTGGCGCGTTGGACCAGCCACCCGTGGACCTTCCTGCTCACCGGCGGCCTGCTGGCGTTGGTTTTGGCGCTTGTCTGGCAACAGACCGCCCGTGTCGCCGCCGGCGCGCCCGTGACCGACCGGGGCGCGCGCTTTGCGCTGTTGCTGGCGGGGATCGGCCTGCTGCTGGTCTTTGCGCCGGAATGGATCTACCTGCGCGACAACTTCGGCACGCGTATGAACACGGTCTTCAAGTTCTACTACCAGGCGTGGCTGCTCTTTGCATTGGCCGGCAGCTACGCCGTGGTGGCGGCCTTGCGCCGGGTGCGGACGGCACGCGGCCCGGCCGCATGGAGCGCGGCCGCGCTGGCCGGGCTCACGCTGGTGCTCGTGACGGCGTCGCTGCTCTTTACGCCTGCGGGTGCGTACAGCAAGACGGGCGGTTTCGCGGGCACGCCTACCTTTGACGGCGTGGCCTACGTGCGGGAGCAAAGCCCGGCCGAGTACGCCGCGGCCCTGTGGCTGCGCACCCACGCCGCGCCCGACGCGTTGGTGGTGGAAGGCAAAGGTGCGTCGTATCGGGCCGAGACCAACCGCATGAGCACCATGACCGGCCGCCCCACGTTGCTGGGCTGGGACGGCCACGAATCCCAGTGGCGCGGCCGGGCCTATGGGCGCATGGCCGCGGGCCGTCCCGAAGCGCTGGATCTGATCTACCGCAGCGGCGGTCCGCTCCAGATCGAGGAGGCGCTGGCCCGGTGGCACATCGACTACGTCTACATCGGCCCGACCGAGCGGGCGCAATACGGACTCACGCCCGCCACCGAAGCCCGCATCGCCCAAGTCATGGACCTGGTCTTCGACCAAGGCGACGTCCGCATCTACCGCCGCCGCAGGCACCTAACCATTAACCATTATCTATTTTCGATTATCCATTCACCATTTTTGGGAGCCACCATCGTGCTATCGCTGGCCGAAGCACAACCGAACAGCACAAGCCGCACCGGCATCACCCTGGGCGCGCGCTCTACGCCGTGGCCTTGGCAACCGGTTTGGCGCGCGCCTCTTCGGCTTGGGCGCCGCGCCGCGCTCGCGCCTGGAGGCCGCCAACGCCTGGCCCGCCTGGCTCAAAGCCGTGGGTCTGAGCGCACCGCTGGCGGCCGAACCGTCCAGCCCGCTCATGTACAGCCTCCACGTGCTCATGTTCTGGCTGGCGCCCACGAGCACATCCGGCGGCGGCGCGTGGGCACGGCTGCCGGCCTTGGTCGCGGGCATGGCGCTGGTGCTCCTGCCCTGGTTCCTGCGCGACCGCTTGGGCCGCGGGACGGCGCTGGTGCTCACCTTCCTGTTGGCGCTGGACCCGTGGCTCGTCACCTTCAGCCGGCTGGCCGACGGGACGATCCTGGCGCTGCTCTGGGCCATGCTGGCGCTGGTGGCGCTGGAACGCACGCGCATGGCGACAACCGCCGCCGATACCGACGGGCAATGGCGCTGGCTGCAAGTGCTGGCCGTGGCGCTGGGCCTGCTCCTGGTGAGCGGTGCGACCGCGTGGCCGCTGCTGGCGGTCATCGCGCTCAACGTCGCGCTGCTGGGCTCCCCGCCTGTGGACCTGGCCGGCCTGCGCACCGCAGGACGACCGCCGCTCTTTCTGCTCATCCTGGGCGGCGGCGCGGCGCTCTTGGGCAGCACCGTGTGGCTGGCCCAACCCGGTGCGCTGAGCAACGTGGGTGCGAGCTTGAGCTGGTGGTGGCAGCGCCCGGCCATCGAGGCCGGTCCCGGCTACTCGTTCACCTGGCTGTGGCTGCGGCTGCTGGTGGATCAGCCTTTCGTGCTCGTCTTTGGCGTCATCGGCCTGGTCATGCTGGCCCGGCGGCGCGACCCGGCGCGACTTCCTTTTCCTGGCCGCGTGGTTGGGCATGGCGTCGCTCCTGCTGCTGTTGCCGACCGGGATCCGCTGCTGTTGCCGCTGTGGGCCATGCCGCTGCTGCCGGCCGCCGCGGTCTGCGTGTCGATCGCTGGATCAGGCGCGTGCCGCAGGTCTGGCGTGGCAGGAAGTGGGGATCGTGCTGCTGGTCAGCGTGGCGCTGCTGCTCTCCATCACCTTTTGGCTGCGCATTTGGGTGGCGGCGTTTCAGGTGGACTTCAGCGCGCTGGCCATCGTGGCGCTGCTGCTGGCCGCGGTGGCGCTCATCGTGGTGGTCTACGGTCTTTGGGCAGGCGGACCGGCGGCGCGCTGGGTGTTGGCCGTGCTGCTCATGCTCGTGTTGCTGACGGCCAACTGGTCGGCCATGTGGCACTTGGCCCACGAGGCCGACGCCATGCACCCCGACGGCTTCTTTCTGGTGGAGACACACCCGGACGTGCGCAATTTGGCCACGGAATTGGCCACGTTGAGCGCCCAGCGTACCGGTGACGCAGCCGAGTTGCCCGTGCAGGTGCAGATGGCCGCGTCCGCCGACCCGGTGCTGGGCTGGACGCTGCGTGACATGGGCCGCGTCGCCTGGGTCCTCGCGCCCGACCCGGCGCAGCGCAGCAACGGGCGGCAGGCTGCCTTGCTCACCGAGGACGCCGCGGTCCTGCCCGACAGCGTAGCCTACATGGGCAGCGTCTACCGCCTGCGGACCACCTGGGATCCGGCCCAGTTGACGAGCGGCCACTGGACTTCGCCGGCGTGTTGGAACAGAGCGACGGGCGCAACCGTCTCGACGCGCCGGGCGAACGTCATTTGGCGCGACCGCGGGCGGGATCTGCTGCGCTGGATGATCTATCGCGAGACGCCCCAACTGCCGCCGGCGGAGACGATCACGCTGTGGGTTCCGGCCACGGCAGAGTAACGGCAAGGATATTTTCATGGTCACATTATTTGAACTTCGACCAATCGTCCAGGGTAGAACCAAGCCTGATTGGTCGAAGTTCAAGTGACTTTTCTATCAGGACAGAGATGATGGATATGGCTCAAGACAAATTGGTTCCTGAAGGCGCCGGCGCGGGGTCCGTGCCGGTGGAAGAGCGAAACGGCGGCTGGCTCGACCGGCCGCTGAGCGACTTGATCCGGGTGGATTGGGAGACCATCGCCTGGGCCGTGCTCATGGTGGTGGCGGCCGTCACGCGCTTCTACAACTTGGGCGCGCGCGCCATGTCCCACGACGAGAGCCTGCACACGCTCTACTCGTACTACCTCTACAATGCGGGGAACTACGAGCACAATCCCATGATGCACGGGCCGTTCCTCTTCCACGCCAACGCGCTCATGTATGCGCTCTTCGGCGACAGCGACGCCACCGCGCGCCTGGTGCCCGCGCTCTTCGGCATGGGCGTCATCTGGATGGCCTATCTTTTCCGGCGCTACGTGGGGCGCACGGGCGCGCTCATGATCGGCATCCTCATCACCATCAGCCCGAGCCTGCTCTTCCACAGCCGCTACATCCGCAACGACATCTACATCGCACTCTTCACCATGATCTGGATCTACGGTGCGTTCCGCTACCTGGACACGCGGCGCACCCGCTGGGTGGTGGTCATGGTGCTGGGCATGGCCTTCGGCTTCATCGCCAAGGAAAACCACTTCATGACCGGCGCCATCATGGGCGCGTTCTTCGTGGGGCTGGGCCTGTGGCAGGTGATCCGCCGCGATCTCTTCCTGGTCATCGCGCCGCTCATTTTGGCCACGGCGCTGGCGTACTGGTTCCACGTGCGCGACCAGGATCCGTACGCGCTGGTTGCGCTGGCCGTAGCAGCCGTCATCGCGCTGGTGCTCTTTGTGCTGGCCATGCGCGGCCACGCCTGGCGCGCCTTCCGCCACAACGTCTACTTGGACCTCGCCGTGATCATGCTCACCATGGTCATGCCCTTCACCGCGCCCTTCGGCCACGTGATCCTGGGCTGGGACGCCATGGCGTACAGCACGCGCACCGACATCCTGCGCTCGGCGCTGCTGGTCGGCATCGTGACGCTGCTGGCCGTGATCATCGCCTATGTCTGGTTCGCCATGCGCCCCGCGCCGGTCGCTGAGGGCGACGACGCTGAGGTCGATGTCGTGTCGACCGACGCCATCACCTTCGGCCTGTGGGCGCGCTTGATGGCCATCTTCTGGACGGTGGAGATTCTCTTCTTCACCACCTTTTTCACCAACACCCGCAACGGTCTGGCCACCGGCATCGTGGGCAGCCTGGGCTACTGGCTCAAGCAGCAGGAAGTGGCCCGGGGCGGCCAGCCGTGGTACTACTACATCATGCTGGGCGGCCTCTACGAGTTCCTGCCCCTCCTGCTGACAGGCGCCGGCATCGCGGCCATCGTCTACTGGCTCTGGCGCGATCCGCGCTGGGATCCTGTGCCCGCGGGCGACCTGCCGGATGCCGTCACCCGGGAGACGAGCGTCCCCGGCGCGTCGGACACGCTCGCGGCGCGCTATCTGGACAACCGCATCTACTTCACCGTCCTCGGCATTTGGTGGACGCTGGGCGCGTGGTCGGCCTACACCATTGCAGGCGAAAAGATGCCCTGGCTCATGACGCACCTGGCGCTGCCCATGTGCGTGGTCGGCGGCTGGTACCTGGGCCGCCTCATCCGTCGGGTGGACTGGACCGCGGCGTGGCACGCGCGCACCGTCTGGCTCATGGCGCTGACGCCGGCGCTGCTCTTCACCCTTGTCATCGTGCTCACGACCATGCCCAGCTTCGGCCGGGAGCAGGCCGCGGTGGCGGGCGTCACCCAGTGGCTCCTCGCTCTGGTGATCCTCGCCGGCGTCGGCTCCCTCACGTGGTGGCTCCTGCGTGCCGGCGGGTGGCGCGACGGCGTGCGCCTGCTCGCGCTGGGCGGCGTGGCCCTGCTCATGCTGTTGACGGTGCGCTTCGCCTTCATGCTCACCTTCATCAACTACGACTACGCCACCGAATATCTGGTCTACGCCCACGCGTCGCCCGACGTCAAGCGCGCGCTGGACGAGATCGACATGATCAGTGAGCGCACCGTGGGCGAGCGCAACATCGAAGTGGCCTACGACGACGACTCGGCCTGGCCCTTCAGTTGGTACATGCGCCAATATCCCAACGCGCTTCTACGGCGCCAATCCCAACAGCGACGCCATGAGCGCGCCCGTCATCATCGTGGGGCCGGAGAACTACGACAAGGTGCACCCGTACGTGGTGCGCGACTACATCAAGCGCAACTACCGGCTCATCTGGTGGCCCGACCAGGGCTATTTCAACTGGACGCCCCGGCGCGCCTGGGAGACGCTCACCGACCCGCAGAAACTGCGCAATCTCTTCCAGGTGGTCTTCTATCGTCGCTATCCCGAGATCGCCAACAACAACGAATTCCGCGACCTGACCCAGTGGCCCAATCGCCACGAGTTTGAGATGTGGGTGCGCCGGGACATCGCCGAAGAAATCTGGGACCTGGGCGTCACCCCGGCGACCGCACCGGCCACCGACGGCGAAGCGCTGCTGCGTGCGCGAGATCGACCTCAGCGCCGAGCAAGTCTACAACGATGTGTACGACGGGCTGCCGCTGGTGACACCGCGGCCGTGGCCGTGGGCCAGGACGGCACGCTACATCGCCGACAGCGGCAACCATCGCATCGTCGTGCTCGCGCCGGACGGGACGTTCGTACGCGCGCTATTCCTTCTGCGAGCTCCCACCGGCAACGGCTGCGTGGACCCCGACGGCGCCGGTCCGCTGGAGACGGGCGACGGCCAGTTCAACGAGCCGTGGGGCGTGGCCGTGGACGACGCGGGTCAGGTCTACGTGGCCGACACCTGGAACGGGCGCATTCACGTCTTCGACGCCGACGGCACCTTCGTGCGCAAGTGGGGCTACTTCAACGGCACCAACGGCGAACTGGGCGATCCCTATGCGCTCTTCGGCCCGCGCGGCATCGCCGTGGACGGCCAGGGCAACCTGCTGGTGGCCGACACCGGCAACAAGCGCATTCTCCAGTTCACGCCCGCGGGCGAACTGGTCAACCAGGTGGGCGGCGGCGGCGTGATCCTGGGTCGCTTTGAGGAGCCGACCGACGTGGCCGTGGACCCGCGACGGCGCCATCTACGTGGCCGACGCCTGGAACCAGCGCATCCAGATGCTGGGGCCGGACCTGGCCGCGCTGGCCGAGTGGCCCACCTATTCGTGGGAGAGCACCGACCGCTATCACAAACCGTACCTGGCCGTGGACGGTCAAGGCCGCGCCTACGCCTCGGACCCGAGCATGTACCGAGTCTTCGTCTACGCGCCGACGGTCAGCTTCAGGCCACCTTCGGCAACTTCGGCCCGGAACTTCAACCGCTTCGGCCTGCCCAACGGTCTCGCCGTCGACCCGACCACCGGCCAGTTGCTCGTAGCCGACGCCGACAACCAGCGGGTGATGCTGTTTCCATCGGTAAGTGCTTATCAGTAATCGGTAATTTGTTACTTTGTGCTGGTGCTCGATCAATAAGAAATGAGAAATTACCGATCACCAATGACAATTGCTCCTGTGCTTTGGGGCGGCGCGGCCATCGGCCTCGCACTCGCCGCGCAGGTGCGCCTCACCCGGGGCTTCATCGGCGATGCCGCGGTCCTTTTCGCGGCGGCGCTGCTGCTCTTTCTCTATCAGTTTGGGGTGAAAAATGCGGCGGCGCTGCCGGTGGCCCGGCCCGTGGGCGGGCGCGCGCTTCCTGTGCTGCCCCGACGCTGGTGGTGGACCGCCGCGGGGCTGGCGCTCTTCCTGACCGCGACCGTCTTGGCCGTCATGGCTTGGCGCGAGTTTGCGGCCAACGAACCGGCCACCATGCGCGGCTGGTGGCTGCACATCGCCTCGGTGGCTGCCGTGCTGCTGGCCGCCTATCTGCTGGACGGGCTGCTGCTGCCCAGCAGTGACGGCCCCCCGTCGCTCGACACTGACCCCGCGCCCCTGCGCGGCGTGACCGTCGCCTGGGTGCTGGCGCTGCTTAGTCTGCTGGCGCTGGCGCTGCGGCTGTGGCGCTTCGGCTCCCTGCCCTTCGGCACCTGGTACGACGAGGCCAACCACGCACTCCAGGCCATGCGCATTCTCAGCTCGGCCGACTATCGCCCCATCTTCGACGGCACCACCAACGGCCCCGCCCACTACACCTACCTGGTCGCGCTGGCCCTGCGCTTCATGGAGCCGTCGGCCCAGGCCGTGCGCGCCGTGAGCGTCTTCCTGGGCGTGCTCACTGTACCGGCGGGCTACCTGCTGGGGCGCGAACTCTTCGATGCACGCAGCGGGCTGGTGCTGGCCGCGCTGCTGGCCGTCTCCAGTTGGTCCATCACCTTCAGCCGCCTGGGCATGTTTGCCACCATGAGCACGCCGCTCTTTGCCCTGCTCACCGCCGGCTTCCTGCTGCTGGCCCTGCGCACCCTGCGCTACGCCGCCTTCGCCTGGACCGGCGTCTGGCTGGGGCTGGGTCTCAACTTCTACACCTCGTTTCGCCTCTTTGTCTTCGTGGTCGGTCTTTTTCTGGCCTACTACATCATCGTCCACTGGCTCTGGCGGCGAGAACGGTTGCCGGCCCGCTTCTGGATCGGACTGGTCATCGTGGGGCTGGCTGCGCTGGCCGTGGTCGCGCCGCTGCTGCTCTTTTCACAGAAACACCCGGAACTCTTCTGGGCCCGCGTCCAGGACACCTTCATCTTCGCCGACAAGACGCCCGATCAGCGCTGGCCCGCGCTCTGGGAAAACGTGCGCAAACACGTGCTCATGTTCAACTGGCACGGCGATCCCAACGGTCGCCACAACCTGCCCGGCGCGCCCATGCTCGACCCCGTCGCCGCCGGGCTGCTGGTGCTGGGGCTGGGACTGGCCCTCTGGCGCTGGCGTGATCCGGTGTGGATGCTGCTGCCGCTCTGGCTGGGCGGCGCACTCATGGGCGGCATCCTTTCCTTGGACTTCGAAGCGCCACAATCCCTGCGCGCCAACGGGACGATGCCGGTGGTCTACGTGCTGGCCGTCGCGCCCATCTTCGTCACCTGGCGCGCCTGGCGGCTGCGTGACGGTCGCTACTTCCCCAACGCCTTGGCGGTGCCGCTGATCGCGCTGCTGCTCGTCCCCACGCTGGTCTTGAACGTGCAACGCTACTTCGGCCGCCAGGCCCACGACTTCGCCGCATGGGCCGCCCATTCCACCGCGGAGACCATCGCCGCCGAGCTGCTGGCCGACCTGGACCCGGCCACCGACGCCTACGTCATCTCGTTCTTCCAGCATCACCCGACGGTGGACCTGATTGCGCGCAACGCCCCGCCCTATCGCCGCTTGGAGACCACCGACCACCTCCCCCTGCCCTTTGACCCGACCCGCGGCGCGCTCCTGATCCTGGACGGCGAGCGTGAGGCGCTGTTTCAAGAAGCCCGCCGCCTCTATCCCGACGCCACGTTCACGGAGCACCGCGCGCCCTTCGGCGGCCCGCCCGTGGTCTACTCGGTGCGCATGACGCCGGAGGACGTGCAGAGCATTCAGGGATTGACCGCCACCTTTTACCCCGGCGCGGCGTGGGACCAGCCGCCGCCTTTCTACCAGCCCCAGGTCGATTTCGACATCGACTGGAGCACGGCTGCACCGCTGACCCCGCCCTTCGGCGTGGAGTGGAGCGGCATCTTGCGCGCGCCCGAATACGGCATCTACCAGTTTCAGGTGGAAGCGCCGGGCGCGACCGAACTCTTCATCAACGAAAACTCGGTGCTCTCCGGCTCCGGCACCATGCTGGGCGCCATCATGCTGGCGGAAGGCAACCACCCGGTCCGCCTGCGCACGGTGGTCGAGGATCCGGCCGACCCGGGCGTGCCTGTCTGGCTGTGGCGGCCACCCGACGGCGGCCCGACCATCGTGCCGGGGACCGTCCTCTACCGTCCGCCGGTGCGCAACAACGGCTTGCTGGGACGCTACTTCCCCAACGGCGATTGGTCCGGCGGCGAGGCCTTCGCCCGCATCGACCCGCAGCTCGATCTCTACTTCCACAACCCGCCGCTGCCGCGCTCCACACCGTGGAGTGGACCGGCAAGATCGCCATCCCCGAGCCGGGCGACTACGCCTTCGGCCTCCGGTCCATCGACGAGTCGACAGTCTGGATCGACGGAACCGAGGTGACGGCCGGTGTCAATCCCAACCAATATGCGGAAGGCGCGCTCACGCTGGACGCGGGCCTGCACGACATCCGTGTGCGCTTCGCCGACCGCACCGCCCACACCAACGTCAACCTCTTCTGGTCGCCGCCCTGGGGAGGCCACGAAATCGTGCCGGCCGATGTGCTCTTCCCGCCCCAGGCCAGCTATGCGCGGGTCGAACTGCCCACCGCGCTCCAACTGCGACGCACCGCCGGCGAGGACGGGGAGGTCACCGCGGTTGCCGGCCCGGATCTGCCCGTCATCCCCGCGCTGGTCGACGAGGTGATCGCCGGGCTGCGTGCGCCCCGGGGCGTGGCCGTGGCCGCCGACGGCACGGCCGTTGTGGTCGACAGCGGTGGGACCGGAGATGACGCCGTTGCCGACCTGCTTGTGATATCATCGGATCGCGCGGATGTGCGCACGGTGGCGTCCGGCGACGCCGCGCTGGTGGAGCCGTTCGACGTTGCGTTGGCCGACGACGACGGCGTGCTGGTGCTGGACCCCAGCGCACGGACGGTCACTCGCTTCGACCTTGACACGGGCGACGGCGCCGCCTTGCCGCTGCCGCCCGATCTGCTCGACCGGGTCCGGGGCTTCGGCCGCACGCCGCGGGGAACGCTCTGGGTGGCGCGCACGCCCCTGGGCTCCATCGTCGAGGTGACGCCCGCGGGCGAGGTGCTGCGCGAACTGCCCGTCTGGCCCGGCGCCGACGCGCAGCCCGTGGACGTGGCCGAGTCGCCGGTGGACAATCACATCTACGTGACCGACGGCGGCAGCTACAAGCTGATCCGCTACGACGCCCAGGGCCGGCGGCTGTTGGCCTGGGACCTGCCGCCCTTCAACAGCATTGACGGCTCCCATCTGGCCGTGGGTCCGGACGGCACGGTCTACGTGACCATTCCCGAAGAAGGCCAGGTCTGGGCCTACGGTGCGGATGGCGTGCGCCGGTCCGTCTGGCAACTCCCGCCGCGTGACGGCGTCCCGGCCCGCCCCGTGGGCATTGACCTCGGCCCGGACGGCGAACTCTGGGTGACCGACGTCGCCAACGGCCGCGTGCTACGGCTGCTGAGTGAAGGGTAGCGGGGGGCTAGACTTTTCTTTGTTTTGGTGACTGGATGAAACGCTCGATTGTGTTGGTATTCCTGATCGGCGTGGTCTGTCTGCCGGCTGTGGGCCTGTGGACGCGCGACGCGCGGGCGCAGACGGGCACGCTGACGCCTGCGGACATCTCCACGCCCACGCCGACGGTCCAGCCCATCCTCGTGCCCACGCCGCTGCCCACGCCTGATGTGCCGCCCGGCGTGCGCGCCTACCGCGTGCGGGCGGGCGACACGCTCTTGTCCGTCGCGCTGGAGACGGGCGTCGATCTGGAGGAGACCTGCTGCCTCGTCGCGCCCGACTTCACGTGGGCGCAGCCGTTGGTCATCGGCGACCTGCTCACCGTGCCCGAGCCGGGGACGCGCTGCCATGAGATCGGCCCGGCCGAGACGCTGGCCGACGTGGCCGCCGCCTACAGTGTGACCAGCGCGGCGATCGCGGCCGAACCCTGGAACGCGCCCGCATTGCATGCCGGCGGCGACGGTTTCCTGCCCGCGGGCCGGCATCTGCGCGTTCCGCCGCAGCCGGTGGCGGCCAACCCGGCCCTGGTCCAATATGCGCAGGCATCGCTGCCGCTCTTGCTGAGCCAGGCGCCCAATGCCGACCCGGCCACGGCGTTGGCCGTCGTGGACAACCTCCAGCAAAGCGGGCTGCCCGCGGTGGGCGGACCGGGACACACCGTCATGGCGCCCGTGCCCGCGGACTGGCCGTACGGTACCGGGTTGTTTGCGTGGCCCCTTTACGGCTGGCTCACCCAAGGTTTCAAGCCCGACCACCGCGCCGTCGACATCGCCGCGCCGGTGGGCACGGTCGTCACCGCGGCTGACCGGGGCGTGGTCATCCGCGCCGGGTGGAACAGCCAGGGGTACGGCCAGTTCGTCATCGTGGATCACAACATCGATTACATCACGTTGTACGCGCACTTGAGCGAGGTGTTGGTCAGCGAAGGGGACGTGGTGGCTCAGGGGCAGCCCATCGGCCGGGTGGGGTCGTCGGGCAACAGCACCGGGCCGCATCTGCATTTCGAGGTGCGCGATTTCGGCCAACGCGTCGACCCGATCCAGTTGTTCGTGCGCTGATGTGCCGTCGCCGTCTGCACGTGGGCGTGCAGACCAAACGTACGGGCGTGTTGAGTGCGCACGCCCACGTGCGCACGTGTACGCCGAAGCTGTTCGTGCGCTGATGTGCTGTCGCCGTCTGCACGTGGCGTGCAGACCGAACCACAGGTGAGCTGAGTGCGCACGCCCGCGCACGTGTACGCCGAAGCTACGCCTGGACCAGCCGGTGGAGGTCAAACACGGGACCATTGACACAGGCGCGGGTGAAGCCGCCGTTCGCCGTCGGCACCACGCACGCCAGACACGCACCGTAGCCGCAGGCCAGCTCCGCGTCGGGCAACACGAACGCCAGCCCCGGGTCGAAGCGCAGCCGCTCCCGGCGGATCGTCCCGGCCAGCGCGGTCAGGTCCGCATTGGGCAAGGCCGCACAGATCTGGTCGGGCCACTGGGCCAGGGAGGCCACTTGCTCCAGCCACGTCTCCGGGTCTGTGACGTGCAGTTCCACCGCCAGCGGCAGCCGCGGCATGAGGTCGCGGCGCACCCGGTCCCCGTCGGCCGCCACCAGCACCACCGTCACCCGGCCGCCGTGGTCAAGCATGGCGTCGATCAGCGGCAGCAACCGGCCCATGCGCGCGTCCCGGCCGACGAGCAGGAGGTTGCGACTGTGGGCGCCCAGCACGAAGCCGTTGCCCAGCGGCCCGATCAGGTTGAGCTGCGCGCCGACGGGCAGGCCGAGCAACCATTGGTGCCCCGGCGCGACCGCATCGGGAATGTGCAACGTCCACTCATCCCCGCGTCACCGCCGGCCCGGACCGCGGCCACGAAGAGCGGTTTGCGCAGGTACATCTGCCAGTTCTGCAGCCGCTCCTCCAGGCTCGACGCGCCGCAGCGCACCAGGAAATAGCGCCCTGCGACCGGGTCGTTCGGCCCCGTCTCCATGCCCCCGACCATCTGCACGGTGATGTGGTACGCGGCGCCGAAGGGGCTGGCCGCGGCCACGATGGGCACGTCCATGGTGCCATCCGTGAGCTTGCTGACGGCGAGCGGCGTTGGCGCTGGGCTAGACTGGTGCGACATGGCGGCACTTGTTGCGTTGGGCGGCATGGGCCGCGGCTTGGGTATGACCGACGGGTCGGGGTACGATGACGACCCGTCGCCAGCGATTATACCATGACCCAGGGCGATCATCGGGGGCAATGACTTTGGCTGCACGACTGCGAAGAATCCGCACACGGCTGGACCAACGGCTGGGCGACCTGCTCAGCCGGGGCCTGCCGCCCACCGCGCATCCGCCGCGCGGTGCTGTGGCCCCTGCTGCTCCTGCCCCTCTTCCTTGTCAACCAGTTGTTGACGCCCCATCCCGTGTGGATGGTCCTGATCCTCTTCATCGCCGGCATCTACGGCGCGGGCTACTGGTGGGTACGCGCGCTAGCCACGTCCATTGAGCTGACGCGCACACAGCGCAGCGCCATCCTCGTGGCGGGGGACACCTTCGCCGAGGAGTTCGTGCTGGCCAACCGCAGCCGCGTGCCCGTGCTCTGGGCGGAGGTGGTGGACGCGTCGACCCTGCCCGACTACGCGGCGGGCCGCGTGGTCGCGGCCGGCGCAGGCGGACAGACCCGCTGGCGCACCGGCGTGGAATGCCGCACGCGCGGCGTCTACCGCATCGGCCCGGCCGTGGTCAACAGCGCCGACCCCTTCGGCCTCTTCCGCCTGGAACTGGATTGCCCCGCCACCGACTCACTCTTGATCTACCCGCGTGTGCTGCAACTGCCGCCATTGGCGCTGCCCAGGGGCGCGGCCAGCGGCGTGGACCGGCGTCGCCAGTCCCTCATGGGCGTGCTGCCCGCGGCCAGCACACGCGAGTAACAGCGGGGCGACAGCCTGCGCCACATCCACTGGCCCTCCTCCGCCCACCGGGGCGAGCTCATCGTCAAGGAACTGGAACTGGAGCCGTCGGGCGATGTCTGGATCGTGCTCGATCTGGACGCGGCGGTCCACACAGGGCAGGGCGACGCCGGCACTCTGGAATACGCCATCATCGTAGCGGCCAGCGCCGCGGCTGCGCTCCTCGACGGGCCGGAACAGCGCGCAGTGGGGCTGCTGGCCGTCTCCGGCGGCGCGACCGATACGAGAGCGGCCGACGCAAGTACAGTCGATGTCGTGCGCATTCCGCCGCAGCCGAGCCGCGCCCAACTCTGGCGCATCATGGCCGCGCTTGCGCCCGTGCGCCCCACCGACGTGACCTTAGCTCGCCTGCTGCATCAAAATGCCGACACCCTGGGGCGGCGCCGCTCGCTGGTTCTCATAACGCCCCAGCCCCCGACCGCCGAGGCAACCTGGTCCACACCGGCGTGGCTGCCCGAGTTGTTGCGCATCCAGGCCGCCGGCTTGGCCGCGTCCGCGTTGCTCGTTGCCCAAGATGCTGACCTGCCGGCCGCCGACGTCACCCGCACCGCGCTGGCTCAACTGGACGTGCCCGCACAGGTGCTGCCCGTCTCGGCCAAGTTGCCGCCCCTCGTCACCTACCGCCGCAAGCGTACGGTCTACCGCACCACGCCCACCGGCGGCGTGGTGGTCCAGGAGATCGAGGAGGAGGTGGGCTGATGCAGGCGACCTCCATGCCCGAAATGACACAGGACGAATCCCACTGGGCGCTGCGCCAAGGCCGGCGCCTGGTCGACCGCCGGCGTCCGTATTTGGGTTGGCTCGTCCTCGTGCTGACCATGCTCATCGCGACGCTGCCCGCGCTGGCCCTGGACGTCCACGATTGGCTGCGTGCAGCCCGTCTCAGCGGCGCCGTGCGCACGGTGGGACCGGTGGCGGTGCTGGTCATGTGGCTGGCGCTGGGCTGGCGGCGACCGCGTGATGTCCGCTGGCGCTGGTGGCAGACGCTGCTGCTCTACGCCGGGTTGATGCTCCTGGGCGCGCTGTTGCTCAGCCAACTCTTCCTGCGTTGGATTCCCGGGCCGGCCGCGCTGGTGGCGGCAGCGCGCACCGACGGCTGGCCGGCATTGACCGAGCGCATCGCCGCGCAGTGGACCGCGTTCGGCGCGCGCTACGTGCTCTGGTGGCAGGGAGTGCAGGCGGGCGGCGCGGCCCAGGACGACGTAATTTTTGCTGGCGGCGCAGGCCTGCTCGCCTGGTTCACGGGGCTGGTGACGGCGTGGCTCGTCTACCGGCGGCGGCACGCGTTTACGGCCGCGCTGCTGCCGCTCTGGCTCACCATCAACCTGCTGGTGCTGGCGCAGCAGGGGCGCTACGTGCTCTTGGTCGGGCTGGTGGCCGTGCTCACGCTCCATCTGCTGCTGGACCACGGCAACCTCATCGGGCGCTGGCAGGCGCACGGCTGGGACTTCGCACCCGATGTGATCGTTGACCGGGCCGTGGCCGTGGCCGGCGTCACGTTGATGCTGCTCGCGCTCGGGCTTTTCATGCCCAACGTGGCCGTGCGTCCCATCAGCGACTGGTACTACGGCTTGATCGCACCGGTGGACACCCAGGTGGACGCGCTGACCGAGCGACTCTTCCCCGAGTACGAGCGCACCAGCCGGCGCGGTCTGGGCACGGTGGCGGGCGGGCTGCCCAACGAGTTCCTGCTGCGCGGCGGCCCGGATCTGGGGCGCCAACTGGTCATGCGCGTGCGCACCAGCGACGTGGTGAGCGATTCGCCCTACGAAGAAGCGCCGCGCCACCGGGCAACTACATGCGTGGGGCCACCTACGCCGAGTACGACGGCCGCGGCTGGAACAACGGTCCGGCCGATGCGCGCACACAGGTCCCCGCCAACGCCCGGTGGACCACGCCGGATTGGGCCGGGCGCCGGCTGGTGGTGCAGAGCGTGCAGTTGGCCTTTGTCAGCGGCATCATCTACGGCGCCCGAGCCGGTGGAGCCGTCGCTCGACTACCGGGTGCAGCAGCGCAGCCCGGACGATCTGGTCGCGCTTCTACGCGCGCACGGACGGCTACACCGTGGCGTCGCTGGTCTCGCGGTGAGCGAGGAACAACTGGCCGCCGCGGTCGCATGGACGCCGCCGCCGGACGGTGCGGATCCCTGGCCGAGCAACTGGCCTTGCCCGACACCATCACGGAGCGGACACGCGCGCTGGCCGCCGAGTTGACCGCGGGCCTGGAGACGCCCTACGCCAAGGCCCGTGCGCTGGAACTCTATCTGCGCCAGTTCGAGTACGACCTCACCGTGGCCGCGTCTGGTCCTGACGTGACGGACGTGGCCGATTACTTCCTTTCGACTTGCAGCGGGGCTATTGCGACTACTACGCCACCGTTCGTGGTGCTGGCGCGGCCGGCCGGGCTGCCCACGCGTTGCGCCGGGCTTCGCCGTAGGCCAGTGGGACGGCTACAACCGCGGTGGGTCGTGACCGAGGCGGAGGCCCATTCGTGGCCTGAGGTCTACTTCCCCGAGTACGGCTGGATCCCTTCGAGCCGACCGCGGCCGCCCCTGAACTTGTGCGCGTCGGCCTGCCCGAGGAGTCCGTCGCCGCGCCGCTGCCCGCGACCACGCCCACGGTGACGCCCATCGAGTCATCCGAGTTCAACTGGTCGTGGGAGATGCTCTTCTGGCTGCTGCCGCTGGGGTTGCTGCTGTGGGGCGTTGTCGCACTCATCGGCGGCTGGCGGCGCAGGCGCCAAGATCCGTGGCTGGCGCTGTTGACGTGGGGGCGTAAGGCGGGCCGGCCCATGGACGTGGACGAGACGACCGCAGAGTATGGCCGCGGCCTGGCCGACTATGTGGTTGCCCACGGGCGGGCGGAGCCGGGAACGGGGCGCCATGTGGCCGGGGAGATCCGCGCCCTCAGTGGCGACGTGACCGCGGCGCAGTACGGGCCGGGGCCTCTGCGTGACGACGCGCTGGCGCGCATTGACGCGCGCTGGTCCACGTTGCGTGGCTATCTGCGACGATTGCGGCTCCGGAAGTCCGGTCGCACGACGTGACCACTACCGCCGCGGCTCCCCTTCGACCGCAGTCTTGAGTTCGCGCATGGCGCGTGCCAACGTGGCCTGCTGGCGAGCCTTGAAAACGCGCAACACCAACGATCCCGTACCGTGATAGGCGTGGCGCGCCGTCAATTTGCAGCCGCCCAGGTCGTCGGCAAAGTTGGCGCTGTTCACGATGGTCATGCCCAGCGCCTGACTTTCCCACACCGCGGCGCGGCTGGGCGACACCATGCGCAATACGGCCACGGTGGTCGTCTCCCCCAACAACGAACGGTGGCGCAGGGAAAAGCGCGCCCCTTCGGTCCACGGCTCGCCGCTCACCCAATCCGCCGCAAGAATCTCGCTGTTCCAGAGAGGCCATTCGTGCAGGCGCGTGAATTTGCGCCACACGGCCTCGCGCGCGGCTTGAATGAATAGTTCGTCCTGGACTTGAAACATGGGGTTGATCACGTCAGCTGATTTGGCGTCACGGGCGTCAAAGCATCACGCGCGGCGTGCCCATGCGCTGCTTGAGCGCCATGATGCGGGCGTAGGAAGCGTCGATGCGCTCTTCGGCGATGCGGCCGTCGTCCACCAGCGCGCGGATCGCGGCGTGGGCCCGGGCCGCGGCGTCACCGCTGTACGTGAGGCTGTTGGCGATGGCCAAAATGTCGACCCCGGCCAACACCGCGGCCTGCACCGCATGCTCGAAGTCGTAATACTTGCTGATGGCCCGCATCTGCATGTCGTCGGAGATGACTACGCCTTGGTAGCCCAGTTGTTCGCGCAGCAACCCGGTGATGATGGGCCGCGACAGCGTGGCCGGCAGCTCGCGGTCGAGGTTGGCGTTGTAGATGTGCGCCGTCATGATGGCGTCGGTCGCGCCCGCCTGGATGAACCGGCGATAGGGCGTCAACTCCGCTTCGCTCCACCTGTCGGTCACGTCCACGAAGCCTAGATGGGTGTCGCCGGTGGACGACCCGTGGCCCGGAAAGTGTTTGAGGGTGCAGAGCACACCGTGGTCATGGTGGGCGCGCACGAACGCGGTGGCCTGGGTCGTCACCGTCTCGGGGTCGGCGGAGAAGCTGCGTTCGTACGCACCGATGACCGGGTTGCGCGGGTTCACGTTGACGTCGACCACCGGCGCCAGGTTGAGATTCACGCCGTGGTCGGCCAGACTGCTCGCCATGGCGTCCGCGAAGCTGTAGGTCGCGTCCACATCGTTGAGCGCGCCGAGATAGCCGGCCGAGACCGTGCGCGGGAAACCGTACGCCTCGCGCAGCCGCGTCACCTGGCCGCCTTCCTGGTCGATGGCGATGAGCAGCGGGATCTCCGCCACCTGCAACGCCGCCGTTTGCAGCGCCCCGGTCAAGTTGCGCAACGTGGCCGACGCCTGGAGGCTGGGGCTGATGTTGTACTCGAAGAGGACCACCGCGCCCACATGCTGCTCACGGATGGTGCGCACGATGGCGCTGTTCTCCGGTGCGCTCACGCCGCGGAAGCCGACCATGAGCATTTGGCCGATCTTCACATCCAGCGGCGGCATGGGGGCGGCGTAGGGCGAACCGGCGGGCAGCGGCGGCAACGCCCGGGGCGTGATGCCGTGGCCGGCCTGGACGGAGTTGGCGACCAGGGCCACGGGCGGCGCAACACAACCGCTGAGGAGACCTACGCCCGTGCCGACGGCGGCCACCTGCGCCCCACGCAGAAGCAGGCGCCGGCGACTGTAGGCTTGTCGGAGTTTCCGGTCGAACATAACGAATACAAATGCCGGTGGGGCGCACGTGCCTGGCGGCGCGCAACGCCGGGAGGTGAAATGAATTCAATGACACATGGTATGCGCGCCGCGGCAAATCCGCAAGTTTCAGCGAGGCTACAGACATGGCAAAACTGAGCCACAGACTTCATGACCCCCGGGTCACCCCGAGGGATGAAAATGAAGTGTGCGGCAACTGAACGAACAGATATCGGGAAGCCAGTCGGAGTAGAATCGAAGCGACTGGCCTAACGTCGAGTTCATCACTGGTGCCATGAGCCCGAGCCACAGACGGACAGGGATGCCTGGAGGAACCCCAAGTGGAAGCCGCCGATGTGCGAGCCCGCAGAGCAGAATCTTGTCAAAACAGGCATCTGGCCAGTCAGCCGAGAGCGGACGATTGACTGGAGGTAGAGTATGGAAATTGTCTATCCGCGTTGTGCAGGACTGGATGTACACAAGAAGACGGTGGTGGCGTGCCGCGTGGCGCCACGGGGCAAGCAACGCCACCGAGAAGTCCGGAGTTTTGGGACGACCGTGCGCGAGTTGTTGGCGCTGCAGGACTGGCTGCATGAGTGGGGGATAACGCATGTGGCCATGGAAAGCACGGGCGAGTACTGGCGTCCGATCTACAACGTGTTGGAAGGTCACTTTGAGTTGTTGTTGGTCAATGCGCAGCATGTGAAACAAGTGCCGGGACGCAAGACCGACGTCAAAGATGCGGAATGGTTGGCGGACTTGCTGCGCCACGGCCTGCTGAAGGCGAGCTATGTGCCGGAGAAAGAGCAACGTGAATTGCGCGATCTGACTCGCTATCGCATCAAGCTGGTGCAGCAGCGTGCGCAGGTTGTGAACCGGCTGCAGAAAGTGTTGGAAGGCACCGGTATCAAGCTCAGTTCGGTGGTGAGCAGCATCGTCGGCGTCTCGGGACGGGCCATGCTGGACGCCCTGATTGCGGGCGAGACCGACAGTGCGCGTTTGGCCGAGTTGGCCCGCGGACGGCTGAAGAGCAAGCAAGGAGCCTTGGAAGCCGCCTTGGAAGGGCAGATGGACGACCATCATCGCTTCATGTTGACACACGAACTGGCATTGTTCGACTTCCTGAGCGCACAGATCGAGCAGATGAACGAGCGCATCGAGATGCAGATGACGGCCATGGATGCTACGACGCCGCCAGAGCCACCGGCTGCACCAGACCCAGATGCGGCGCCACACGCAGAGCACGAGGAGAACGACGAGCCACCTTCCCTGAGCCATGCGGAAGCGGTCGCCTTGCTCGATACCATCCCGGGCGTGGACCAGCAGGTTGCCGAGATCATCGTGGCGGAGTTGGGCACGGACATGACGCGTTTCCCCACAGCTCGCCATGCGGCTGCCTGGGCCGGGGTGGCGCCGGGACACAATGAGAGTGCCGGGAAACGGAGGTCGGGGCAGAGCCGGCGTGGCAATCGTTGGCTGCGCGCGGCTCTGGCCCAAGCCGCATGGGCCGCATCGCACACCAAAGACACCTATCTCGCGGCACAATTCCACCGTCTGGCGGCACGACGCGGCAAGAAACGGGCCATTGTCGCCGTCGGCCATTCGATTCTTGTCATTGCCTATCACATGTTGCGCAAGCGGCAACCGTACCGAGAATTGGGACATGATTTCTTTGACCAACGTAAACGAGATACGACTGTGCGTCATTTGATCCGTCGCCTCGAAAAACTTGGGGTTGAGGTTCCGGACCAGGCGCCGGCAGTGGTATCTTGAAAGGAGTTGTCTGCTCGTAGTCTTGGCTAAATCTGCTTAGATTACTCACACATCTTCGATCTTGCGAAGGTGGCGGTTTTGTATTGTCGAAAACGGTTCTTTTCAACCATTATTTTCAGAGCAGATGGACACAGATGAACACAAATTAAACAGCAAAAACACAGATTTGGGGTGGAATTATTGAGATATATACAAGGGTAGATAGAATTAAGGCATTTGTGTCCATCTGTGTTTATCTGTGGCTGCTTTCACCTGGCGGCTGCGAAACGGCCCGTCTCCTGGACGCGGAGGTGGAGATGGCGGGAATCGAACCTGCGCCCGAAACATTTGTCCAGAGACGTCTACAGGCATAGTTGCACATTTGATGGTTCACCGGGCGGACTCCGTGCAACGGGATTCCTATGCCCGGCTAGCCGATCACCTTAGGCGACGATATCGGCGTCACGTCGCCGCAGCCCTTCAGTCTATGTCAGCTACCGTCGAACCTGCGAGCACCATTCGAACGCCGTGACCTTGAGGGGTCAGTGGCCCAACTTAGGCCGCCACCGCCACAGGAGCGGCATTGGCGAAACCGAAGTTGAAGACCTTGCCAGTGTTGTTGGCATGTATAGGGTTTGCGCCTTTTTAGCGTAGTCGACGCTCTACGGCCTGCAGTCAAAGAACGACCTGCCCCGTCGAAGCCTGTCATCCCCAAACTGGATACGTCCCAATCATAGCACAAATGGTCGAAAATGCAAGGAGTTGTCCCTTTGATTTTCTTACTGGCGTTCTGTTTGCGCGGCGTGGGGCTCGCGTTGTGACCGGCACGCGGTCGCGCAGTTCGATCCGTTCCGGCGTGAGCGCGCAGGTGTACGCGTACAGTTCCACGCCCGTGCCGGCCGCGGGTGGCCAGCGCCGGGTGCAGGCGAAGTCCGGGTCTGTGTCCCGCTTGGGCCCAGGCGCGGTATCCGGCCGCTGGATGACGAACACCACCGCGGCGCATCTCGGTTCGCCGCAGCGCAGCCGCCTGTCCACGTGACGACGGCCGCGCACCGTGGGTGCATCGGGAAGAAGCCACGCCGTCCTCCACCAGTGTGGCCGACTTCACTTCGATCCAACAGGGTGTGCCGCTGCGCCCCACCAGCCGGAAGTCGGAAGCGCTGCGCACGCCGTCGTGATCCAGTGGCGTGGTCACCTCGCGCGGTGATTTCTTGGGCGCCGGTAGCGGAGCCAGCCGGTCCGGGCTCGCAATCTCTTCCCACACCAGCGCATTTGGGCATTGCGGAATCCAGGCTGACCAGCGCCCGTTCTCCGGGTGCGCCACAGCGCAGGTCGTACGCCGTCTTGCGCGCCGGATTGTCGGCCCGGCTCACGTAGACCGTGACGCCGGGGATCAGCAGTTCAAGCAACCGCCCCGGATCGGCGCAATGCGCAGCCACCACGTCGCCCGTGGCCTGCAAGCGTTTCTCGATGCGGAAACGGTTGGGGCGGGCCAGGAAGATCGCGGTTGGGCGGTGAAGGTGAAGTTCGGAGGGATGTTCAGGATTGAAGAGTCAAGATTGGAAGATTGGGGTGGCACGGACAGTTCCGTTGAAAAGTCCGACTTCGTCAGAAGTCGGACTTCTTGAGCAGACCGGCAAGCTGCTCGCCTGACGTCATGCCACGCACTGTGCGCAGGAAGGCGCGTGTCCGCGCTTCTGGTCGCTAACTGGAAGAGCAGCGGCACGAGCGATCGGTGCTGGCTGCGCTGGTGCCGTAGCTGCCGTGGAAGGCGAAGTAGGCCTGGTTGAGTTTGCGGATGGGGTAGCCGTTGGCCACAAACTGTTGCCGCTGCTGCTCCATGTAAGGCCTGCGCCCTCGACGCGTGATCGGGTCGGCCAGCAGGCGATCCACCATGAGACGGGTGCGGCGCATCTCGGTGCGGAAGTCGAACGGCGTCGGCCCGCTGGGCGGCAGGTCGACCACGGGCAGCGTATCGACGTCCGCAGCCGATGCCGCATCCTCTTCCGCTTCCGGCGAATTCCGGGTAGTAGCGTGCCACCACGGCCGCGCCCACCTCGTTGCCCACGATTTCGGCCACCGTCTCGTTGATGGTGGTCAACTGCGGCGAACGATTGTAGCTTAGCCCCAGCGGGAACAGCGTGAGGTAGTTGTGGGTCCATCGCAACAGTCGTCAGTGATCCGATGGATGTCGCCCCGGTCGATGACCATGGACGGGTACGCGCCCAGCCCGCCGATGCGCGTCACGTATGCGCTCAAATCGAAGTTGGCGGCGATGGTCGCCTCGGTGGCTTCGGCGTCGGCGGTGCTGCTGGAACGTGCTGCAACATGCGATAGTGCACGGTGGCGATGCGGTCACGTGGACTGACCACCAGCTTTTTGGGCGGCTCCACAAAGGTGAATTGGACCGGCGGAAAACTTGCGCCCGCAAAGCCCAGACCGCGCCGCGCCAACTCGCTGCCGACCTGTCGTTCGATGATCTGCTCGACCGTGCTGCGGACTGCGTCCTGTTCGGCGCGCAACCCGTCGAGCCGTTTCCGCAACGTCTGCGCAGCCGCAGTCCTCACTGTCGCCTGCGGCGAAGAGCGCCTCGATGGCGACTTCCGCCTGCGGATGGCCGCGGCCCGATCGAGGTATGCGCGCACCATCCTGCCCGCGGCGGCGTCAATGTCCGCGGCCGGGCGCGAGCGCAGTCTGTGCCTTGTCCCACAGCGCCGCCGCCATCCAGCCAGTGATGTCGAAGGTCCAGCTTCGGCGGTGGTCATGACCAGCCAGGGCGGCGGCTCCGTTGCTGCTGCGCCGACGGCACGGCCGTTTCCAGCGCGGCCAGCGCGATCACCAGCGTCAGCGCCCACAGCGTCCGGCGCGCAAGATGCGCCCAGATCGTTGCGCGCGCCACACGTGTTTCGTTTGGGCTTTGATCCGTTCAATTCCTTGGTACACTCATTGGCACATCCACGACAACAAACCAGGCTGGGCCACAGATGGACACAGCTGAACACAGATTGAACAGCAATAATACCGATTTGACTCCAGTTCATTAGCGGTGATGCAGGTTGGTGAATGAAATCAAATCGTCCGTGCTCATCGTCTTCTTCTGCGGTTGATTGTCCAGTCTCCATGGTTGCATTACAATAGTGACAGCGACGCAGCCAGTATAGCATACGCATACCGTACACGCCGCGCCTGAAGGATACCTGAAACGTTCCACAAAATTCGGTGAGAATCGCCCATGACCATGCCCTTTGATCGCCTCGATCCCGACCTGCAAGCCTTTGTGGCGGCCATGCCCAAAGCCGAGGTTCACATCCATCTGGAAGGCGCCATCCAGCCGGAGACGGTGTTGGCCCTGGCCGCGCGCCACACCATGGTCGACCGGCTGCCGTCGGCTGACCTGGACGAGTTGCGCCGCTGGTTCGCCTTCACCGATTTTCCCCATTTCGTCCGCATCTACATGACCATCCAAGACATGTTGCGCACGCCCGAGGACTTCGCCCTCATTGTCGCGGCGTGCGGCGCGGACATGGCGGCGCAGGGGATCCGCTATCGCGAGCTGACGGTGACGCCCTACACCCACACCCATCTGCAAGACAAGGGGCTGACCATGGCCGACATTCAGGCCGGGTTGGACATGGGACGGGCGCAGGCGCGGGAGGCCCACGGCGTGGAGATGCGTTGGGTCTACGACGTGCCGCGCAACGCAGCTTCCCTGCGGCTATGCGTCGCATAACGGCGAGGACTACAATCCGCTGCTCGCCGAGCGGGCACGCTGGACTACGCCGTCGTCGGCATGGCTCCACGGCGGGCACGGCTTCGGGCTGGGCGGCGAGGTGGGCGCGCCGCCGAGCCTTCGCCCATGCCTTCTCGCTGCCGCGGAAGCCGGGCTGCTCTCGGTGCCCCACGCAGGTGAGACGGTGGGCGCGGCCAGCGTGTGGGGCGGTCGAGGCATTTGGGCGCATCGTATCGGCCACGGCGTGCGCGCCATAGAAGATCCCGCACTGCTCACGTTGCTCAAGGAGCAGGCGATTCCGCTCGAGGTGAATCCCACCAGCAACATCTGCCTGCACGTCTACCGGCGACTGGCCGAGCACCCGTTACCGCACCTAGACCGCATGGGATTTCGTCGTCACCGTGAACAGCGACGATCCGCCGCTCTTCAACACGCGGCTGCTGGATGAATATGCGGTGCTGGCGCTGAATTCGGCTACGACAAAGCCGTATGGCCCGCCTGGCGCGCAACGCGCTCGCCGGTGGTTTGGTGTGGAAGAGGAGATCGTGCCGGGCTGCTGGCCGAGTTCGATGCGTGGTGTGGCCGCGCAGGCGTGGATCTGGTGCCAGGAGCTGCCAATCCCTATCCCGCCGCGGGTGTGATGGCGTGCTCGGTGTAGACGAAGGTCTCGCCTCGTTCTCGCGCCGCGAGGATGCGGCCGATCTGTTCGCCGAGCTTGGCGCTCAGCAGGGTCTTGGCTGTGGGCAGATCGAAGAATCCGTACTCGCTTAGCTCCTCCGCAGGCAGACGGATGGCCGCGATCTGTGCCGCGTCAAGCACGCCGCCCCAGAAGATGAAGCGCAGCACCTCACGCCCGCTGGCTTGCGACGCGGCGTAGTCCAACCCCAGCAGCGGCCCCGGTTCGATGGCCAACCCGATCTCCTCGGCCACCTCGCGGATGCACGCCGCGCGCGGCGCCTCGAAATTCTCCACCATCCCGCCCGGAATCTCCCAGACAGGCTTGTAGGTCGGATTCACCAGCAACACATGGCCGGCTTCGTTGAGGAAGAGCGCACCCGCCGCCGCGACCTTGCGCGGCATGTTGGACGGGTATTGGGGCATCGTCATGGGGACTCCTGTTCGAGCGTGTCGAGTACATGCTGGAGGTCGTCCGGCAGGGGCGCGACGAACTCGCGTTCCTCGCCCGTCGACGGCAGGGCAAAGCGCAGCTTGTACGCGTGGAGAAACTGGCGCGTCAACGGCAAGCGCACGCGCCGGTAGCCGTAGACCGTGTCGCCGACCACAGGGTGATGTCGCCACGCAAAGTGAACGCGAATCTGGTGGGTGCGCCCCGTGTGGATCACGACTTCCATCAAGCTGTAGGTGCTGCCGCGTGCGCCCGGTTCGCTGTGGAACGTGGCCACGGTGTGGTAGTCGGTGACGGCCTCGCGTCCCCGCGCCGCGCCGGTCACCGGGTCGGGCGTCAACACGGCTTGCCGCTTGCGGTCGGTGGGATGGCGGCCGATGGGGGCGATGATGCGGCCCGCGGGCGGCTCCGGGCGACCTTCCACCAGCGCCAGATAGGTCTTTGCCACCGTGCGTGTCTTCCACTGGGCCTGAAGATTGCGATGGGCGCGGTCATGTTTGGCCACCACGATCAGGCCGGATGTCTCCTTGTCCAGCCGGTGGACGATGCCGGGGCGCACTTCCCCGCCCACGCCGGCAATGTCCGGGCAGTGGTGGAGCACCGCGTTGACCAGCGTGTCGTCGGTGTGGCCGGGCGCAGGGTGCACAACCATGCCGGCCGGCTTGTTGATGACCAGGAGATCGGCGTCTTCGTAGATGATGTCAAGCGGAATGGGTTGCGCCGTGAGCGTGGGCGCAGGGCGCACGGTTGGACGTGTCACGCTGACCACGTCACCGGCCACGAGGACCGTGCTGGCGCGGACCGGTACACCGGCCACGGTGATCCGTCCCTCTTTGATCCAGCGTTGGATCTCGCTGCGGCTGTGGTCGGGCATACCGGCTGTCAGCCAGCGATCGACGCGCCGGCCGTCGCCGGCTGCATCCACGGTCAACACCTGCGTGCCCGCATCCTCGGATGCCATGAGGGGTTAAATGTCGGCCGAGGAGGGATCGGCGCCGGCGGAGGAGGTGTCGGTCGCCGCCTCTTTGGCCGCCCGCTGCTGACGGATATCGTCCACGAGAATGTAGATGCCCAGGCCGATGACGCCGCAGACGATGGCCATGTCCGCAATGTTGAAGTTGGGCCAGTAGTAGACGCCGGGAACGCCAATCTTGACGAAGTCGGTGACATAGCCGCGCCCGGCTTCGTCGAGCTGGGTCAGGCGGTCGATCAGGTTGCCGATGGCGCCTCCCAATTGCAGACCCAGGAGCACGCGCACGAACTTTTTGTCCAGCGGCAGATAGCGCACGTAGACCAGGATGGCGATGGCCACCACGACGGCGATGGCGGCGAAGAGCATCTGCCGGTTCTGGAGAATGCCGAACGCGGCGCCGTAGTTGCGCACGTGCTCGAAGAGGAAGTACTCTCCCAGCGCCGGGATCGGAATGGTGGCGGTGTACTCGGGGATCGATTGGCGGACCAGTTGTTTGGTCCACTGATCCAGGACGATGATCACTGCGGCGACGGCCAGCACAATCCATGCGGCCTGAAACCAACTCTTGATTTTGGACATCTCTATTCCCTCCACAAATGGATCGTACGCTGATTGTACCCGAGAGCGGGGCAAAGTCCGAAGTCTGCGCACACCTGATTTCATGCTGAATGCGCACAGTTGTGCTATACTTGGCCACTGGATTTTGTGCGGGAGCCGGCCTTTCGTGTGATTTTCGACTCACCGACATGCCTGGCGCAACGTGTCTGCTGCGCAATCCCGCCACAGTTTGCATCAACTACCCAGGAAATACGGTAGATTACCGTACAGGTTGAGGAGAGACCCATGCCACGCGAAGTCACTATCGCCCTCGTGCAGATGGCGCCGGAGTTGGCGAACCCGGAAGCAAATCTGCGCAAGATGGGCGATTTTGTTGAGCGCATTTGCAGTGAGAACAAGGCCGACCTCGTGGTCTTCCCCGAGTTGAGCTACACGGGCACCGAACTTGGCCTCCGCGCCACCGATCTGGCCGAGCGGGTGCCCGGCCACGCGACCAACTATCTGGCCAAGCGCGCCCACGACTTCAACACCCATGTGGTCTTCGGCATGGTCATCAAGGAAAAAGTGGAGAGCATTCTCTACAACGGCCTGATCTGCCTTGGTCCGGAAGGAGACGTGGCCGGTGAATACCGCAAGGTCCACCTGCTGGGGGAAGAACGCCAGGTCTTCCGCAACGGCTTCCGCTTCATCACCGTGGACGCGGAATGGGGCCGCTTCGGCCTGAGCATCGGCGCGGATCTCGCCTTCCCGGAGACGGCGCGTGCGCTCACGCTGGAGGGCGCTGAACTGGTGGTGGTCGCCGCCAACTGGGAGGAACAGTACGCCGAATCGTGGCGCGCCCATATGATCAGCCGCGCCTGCGAGAACGCCATTTTCATGGCCGGCACCAACCGTGTCGGTGAAGAACCGACCATGCGCTTCAACGGCGACAGCCTCATCGTCGGGCCGCTGGCGGAAGTCTACACCGTGCTCGACGAAGCCATCGAAGGCTACGCCGTGGCCACCATCGACCTGGACCGCGTGCGCCAGGTGCGCGAAGACCGCCAACTCATCCAGTACCGCGAGCCGACGGCGTACCGCGCTATTGTCAAGAAATATTAACGTGAAACGTGATGCGTGAAACGTGAGGAGATTGAGAGATTATGAGATTGGGAGATTGATCGTGAATGCGCGAGGCAATCTCCCAGTCTCTCAATCTCCTCAGCGTCACGCATCACGTTTCACGTTTCACGCATCGAGCCATGCCACAACGAATCACGAGCGGCGACTGGCGCAAAGTCGCGATGATGGAAGACTACCGCGTTGAACGCTTGAGCGACATTCTGGTCGAGCGGGCGACGTGGCGCGTCGACGCGGCCGCATCTGCGGCTCCTTCAGCGGCACCGGTGGACATCTGTGGGCAACAGGTGAACCAAGCCGGCGCAGTCTGGTTTCGCTTTTGGCTCGTGCTGGCCGACCGTATCGTGGACAAATATTTCGACGCCGACGGCGCCATGTTGGGCATGCGCGTGCCCATCTGCATGCCGATTGAGAGCGACGGCAGCCACCTGCGCACCGTGGACCTGGACCTGGCCCTCTGGATCGGCGCGGAGGGCCAGGTGACCGTCATCAACGAAGACCTCTTCGATGAGGCCGCCGCAACCGGCGCACTCACCCCGCAGCAAGTCGAATACGGCGAGCAGGCCATCCGCGAACTCACGCTGGCGGTGGCCGCGCGCAAATTCCCCTCGGCCCTCATCCGCAACTTTGAAATGGACCTGAGAACATCCTCATGATTGCGATTCTCGACTACGGGGTGGGCAACCTGCGCAGTGTCTACAAGGCATTTGAGACCGTGGCCGCGCCCATGGGCATCCCGGTGGATGTGGTCGACCGGCCCACGGATCTGACCCGGTGGCGGGCAGTGGTGCTGCCGGGACAGGGCGCGTTCGGCGACAGCGTCAACAACCTGCGCCGGCAGCAGTTGGAACAGCCGCTGCTGGACGCGGTGGCCAGCGGCCTGCCGCTGCTGGGCATCTGCGTGGGCATGCAACTCCTCTTCGACGCAAGCGAAGAGATGGGCCAACACGAAGGCCTCCACCTCATCCCGGGTCAGGTGCGCCGTTTCCCCGAGCAGATGGCCGACCCGGTGCGCAACGGGCACACGCTGCGCATCCCCCAAATCGGCTGGAACCAACTGCACCGCCGGCGCGCCGACGAACTGCTGGCCGACGTGCCCGACGGCGCCTATGCCTACTTCGCCCACTCCTATTTCTGCGACGCGGCCGATCCGTCCGCAGTGCTGGCCACCACCGATTACGGCGTGGACTATCCCAGCATCGTGCGCTATCGCAACGCCTGGGGCATCCAGCCCCACCCGGAGAAGTCGCACACCGTCGGCCTGCGCATTTGGCCAATTTCATGCGCATGGTGGCCGGCGATGCGGCGGCCGCGCCGGACGCCACGGAAGGCCTGCCCGCACGTTGACCCGCCTCTACCTGATCACCCACGCCCACACCGCCGCCGATCCCGCGACCGACGCCCGATTGTGGCGCCTGTCGCCCACGGGCGTCGACCAGGCGGCGGTTGGCCGCCGCGCCGTGGTGGGACGCAGGAGCGGTTGTGTTGAGCAGCGAAGCCAAGACGCGCCTGACGGTCGCACCGGCGTTGGCTCAGCGCGAGCTGCCGGTGGTTGTGGACCTGCGCTTCGACGAACTCAAGCGCGGCTGGTGTGATGACTACACCGGACAGGTGCAACGGATGTTCGCCGCGCCGACATGGCGGTCGGCGGCTGGGAAAGCGCTACGACGGCGCTGGCGCGCGTCCGCGCCGGCATGGCCGACCTGCACGCGCATCACCCCGACGGAACGCTCGCGCTCGTCGGCCACGGGCTGGTCTTGAGCCTCTACCGCGCCCATCTGCTGGGACTGCCGCAGGTGCGCTTCGTCGACTGGCAGCAACTCAGTTTTGCCGCGGTGGCCCAGGTGACGCTTGCGCCGGAGACGGGAGAGGGCGTGCTCGTGCAGGACTTCGTGCCTGTCGCCGAACATCAGCCGCGCGGCAACGGTTGAAACCGTCGCCTGTTACGGGAAACAGGCTGCAAGCCTGTTGGGCCGACCATCCATAACGTGCTTGAGCACGTTTGCTGTGTCAGCGCCGAATTCATTCGGTGGCGCCCCATTCATTCAGTGGCGCACCATCAAGGAGACCGTCAAACACTCATGGCCCATCTCGCGATCGAATTTCTGGGCACGGCCGGCGCCATCCGCACGCCGCGGCCGGGCTGCACCTGTCGTCTCTGCGCCGGCGCGCGCGCCCACGGTATCCCCTGGGAGCGGACGGGGCCCAGCGTCTTCGTCCACGGCCCCGACGTGCTCATCGACACGCCGGAGGAGAGCGCCATTCAAGTGGATCGCGCCGGCATCGACCACATTGCCGCCGGTTTCTACAGCCACTGGCACCCGGATCACACCGCGGGGCGACGCATGTACGAGACACGCAACTGGGACTGGCGCGGCTGGCCGCCCGCACACATCTGCACGCCCATCTATCTGCCGCCCCAAGTTGCGGTCGACTTTACGACGCATCTGGGCTTGGCCGAAAACTTCGCCTATCTCCAGCACGTGGGCCTCGTGGACGTGCGCCCCTTCGACGCGCCCCTCGAGTTGGGCGGCTGGCGCATCGAGGCGCACCCGGTGGCGGAGACGTACGTCTACGCGTTCCTGTTCACCGAGATTGACGGCGCCGGCGCCACGCCGCGCCGCGTCCTCATCGCCATGGACGAACTCTACGGCTGGACGCCGCCGGACGACTGGCGGGGCGTGGATCTGGCGGTGCTGCCCACCGGCGTCTTCGAGTTCGACCCGTTGACCGGCGAGCGTCGCATCCCGGCGGACCATCCGGTGCTGGCGCGCGAGGCGACCTTCCGCCAGACGCTGGCCATGGTGGAGGCGTTGGCCCTGCGCAAAGTCATCTTCGGCCACATCGAAGAGCCGGACGCCAACACACCCGACGAATTGGACACAGTCGCCGTGCAACTTGCCCGGCAACGGGGATGGGACGTTACGTTCGCCCACGACACTCTTATGGTACATTTAGCCAACGATTAGTCTTTATTGTCTTGGATCAGAAATGCGGAATTCATGATCATCTTCCCTGCCATCGATCTGCGCCACGGACGCTGTGTGCGTCTGCGCCAGGGCGATCCCGACGCCGAGACGGTCTTCGGCGAAGATCCGGTCGCCATGGCGCGACACTGGGTTGCCCAGGGCGCAGAATGGCTGCATGTGGTCAACTTGGACGGCGCGCTGGGGGCGACCGACGCGCAGCACAAGTTGCTGCATCGCCCCTCCAACATCCTCGTCCAAGCGCCGGGCCAGGACCGGCCTCTGACCCCCCACGAACAATTGATGGCTTCGCTCCCGGTGAACCTGCGCGTGCTCTACGCCATTGCCAAAGCGGTGGACGTGCCCATCCAATTCGGCGGCGGTTTGCGTACCGTGGAAGATATTCGGCTGGCGCTGGAACTGGGCGCAGAGCGGGTCGTCATCGGCACCGCGGCCATCGAGAATCCCAGCTTGGTCGAACAGGCGCTGCTGGAATGGGGGCCGCGCCACATTGTCGTGGGCATCGACGCCAAGGACGGCAAGGTCGCCACCCACGGCTGGCAGCAGGTCAGCAACGTGGATGCGGTCGACTTGGGCCATCGCATGCAGGCCATGGGCGTGCAGTACGTGGTCTACACCGACATCAGTCGCGACGGCATGCTCACCGGCGTCAACGCGGAGATGACGGCGCGCCTGGGCGACATCACCGGGCTGCACGTCATCGCCAGCGGCGGCGTGGCCGGCATCCAGGACATCGAGCGGCTGAAGCGGTTCGAGCAGTACAACATCGAAGGCGTCATCACCGGGCAGGCGATCTACACCGGTGCGCTGGATTTGCGCCAGGCGATTGCGCTGGGCAGACGGCCGCTTGCGCGCCGCAGCGCCGGGCTGGTGCCCTACCGTCGCACCGCGCACGGACCCGAGTATCTCCTGCTCTACAATCTCTTCTTCGAGCAGTGGCAATTCCCGCGCGGCGGCGTCGAGACCGGCGAATTGGACCTGGAGACGGCCCGCCGTGAGTTCAGCGAAGAGACCGGCCTGCCCATCATCCAGATCCACGAATCCTGCCGTACCGTGCTGGACTATATCGCCGTCATCCGCGATTATGAGATCCATCGCACCGTGGTCTATTATCTGGCCGAGATCGGCACCGGCGAACTCAGCTTTGGCGACGAAAACCATTGCGAAGCCCGCTGGGAGCCCTATGAGGCCGCCTGGGAAATCCTGACCGAGACCTCGCCCGAGCAACTGCCGGCGTTGGACGCGGCGCAGGGGTTTTTGCGTGAAACGTGATGCGTGAGATTGGGAGATTAAGAGATTAGGAGATTGACGCCGGCATGCAAGACCAATCTCCCAATCTCTTAATCTCCCAATCTCACGCACCCAATCTTCCAATCTTCAATCCTGTACCTACCCTTCTATGCTCGCAAAACGCATCATCCCATGTCTCGATGTGAAAGACGGCCGTGTGGTCAAAGGCGTCAATTTTGTGGACCTGGTGGACGCGGGGGATCCCGTGGAGCAGGCCAAAGTCTACGACCGCGAAGGGGCCGACGAACTGGTTTTTCTTGACATAACGGCGACGCACGAGGCGCGACATCGTGGTCGACATGGTGCGTCGGGTGGCCGACACGGTCTTCATCCCCTTCACCGTGGGCGGCGGTCTGCGCACCGTGGACGACATGCGCGCCATGCTCTTGGCGGGGGCCGACAAGGTCAGCATCAACAGTGCCGCGGTGCACAACCCCGCGCTGATCACCGAGGGCGCGACCCGCTTCGGCAGCCAGTGCATCGTGGTCGCCATCGACGCGGCCGGCGCCAGAGGAGTGACGTGGACGCGCGGCGACGGCTGGGACGTCTACGTCAGCGGCGGACGCATCAACACCGGCATCGACGCGGTCGCCTGGGCGCGAGGTCGAGCGGCGCGGCGGGCGAGATCCTGTTGACGTCCATGGACGGGGACGGCACCCAGGAGGGCTACGACGTGGCGTTGACCCGCGCCATCAGCGATGCGGTCAACATCCCCGTCATCGCCAGCGGTGGCGCAAGCGCGTGGAACACCTCGCGCAGGCGCTGACCGACGGCGGCGCGGCCGCGCCCTGGCCGCCAGCCTCTTTCACTTCAAGCAACTGACCATCATGGACGTCAAGGAACGGTTGGCGGACGCGGGTGTGCCCGTGCGCATACCGGCGACCGACCTGCTCAACTTCCGGGAACCCCGACCCCCAGGTCGGAAGCATGATGGACAGACGTTCATGACTCATCCGTTGCTAGCCGCCCACACCCAACTCGACGCTGCGTCCCTGGCGGATGCAGTCAATTTCGACGCGCCGGCCTGGTTCCCGCCGTGGTCCAGGACGTCCACACCGGCCGCGCATCATGCTGGCGTGGATGGACCGGGAGAGCCTACGGCGCACCATCGCCCTGGGTGAGACGGTCTTCTGGAGCCGCAGCCGCCAAGAGTATTGGCACAAAGGCGCCACCAGCGGCAACACCCAGCGCGCCGTCCACCTGGCCGGACTGCGACGGCGACACCCTGCTCATCCTCGTCGACCCCGCCGGCTCCGCCTGCCATACCGGGGCGGAGAGTTGTTTTTATCGAGTTGCGTGAAGGGTGAGATTGGGAGATTAAGAGATTGGGAGATTAAGAGATTGACAGTGGCGCCCACAATCAATCTCCTAGTCTCCTAATCTCCTAATCTCCCAGTCTCCCAATCTCACACCCACCCATAGGATTATTCCCATGTCATCCACCTTTTCCCAATTGTTCGCCACCATTGAGGAACGCAAGCGCACCATGCCGGCCGGGTCGTATACGGTCAAACTGTTCGAGGACGGCGAGAACGAAATTTTGAAGAAGATCGGTGAGGAGGCGGTGGAGGTGATCATCGCCGCCAAGGGCGAGGGCGACGACCGCGTCCTCTATGAAATGGCCGACATGGTCTACCACAGCCTGGTGCTGCTGGCCGCCCGGGGCTTGACCTTGGACGACCTGGAGGCCGAACTGGGCCGGCGGTTCAAGTAGCCATGGCGACGGAGACCACGCAATTCCACGCAACGGTACAGCCGTTGGCGGTGGCCGGCGCGCCCACGTTGTGGTACCTCTTTCAGGGCAACCGGCTGATCGTGCGCACCACATCCCAGGGCCAGGCGGACCACACGCTCACCCTGTTGCGCGAGACGGGCGAGACGCCCCCCGCCGGGCTGACGCCGGTCCGCACCCAGTACGTGGGTTGGCTGGAGGCGGACGGGGCGGTGATCCATTGCATCGCGGGCGAAATTCCCGAAGACGCAGCCTTGCCCGCCGGCATGGACGCACGCGGCCTGCGTGACCTGTTCGGCACGTTTGACGACGCCACGCTCATGCTGGCCGGCCGCGCCGTGCAGATCGTCGACTGGGACCGCAACCACCAGTTCTGCGGACGCTGCGCCACGCCCACGGAACCCAGCACCACCGAACGCGTGCGCACCTGCCCCGCCTGCGGCCTGAGCAGCTACCCGCGCATCTCCCCGGCCATCATCATCGCCGTCACCCGGCAGACGGACGCCGGTCCGCGCATCCTGTTGGCGCGCAACCACCGCTTTCCCACCGGGCGCTACAGCGTCATTGCCGGTTTTGTGGAACCGGGCGAAAGCCTGGAAGAGTGCTGCCGCCGCGAAGTGCGCGAGGAGGTGGGCATCGAGATCCGTGACATTCGCTATTTCGGCAGCCAGCCGTGGCCCTTCCCCAATTCCCTCATGCTGGGCTTCACCGCGGCCTACGCCTCCGGCGACTTGGTGCTGGAAGCCGCCGAGATCGCGGACGCCCAGTGGTTTGCGCCCGACACCTTGCCCCTGCTGCCCCCCAAGATCAGCATCGCCCGGCAGTTGATCGACGCGTTTGTGGCGGAAAACGCCGGATAGCGTCGTTCAACCGGGTAGATGCGCCGCCGCGCCGACGAAATCCACGCATTGGCCCCAGCTGTGTTAATCTGTGAGTCCACGGCAATAAAACAAAGGCGGGCCACAGATGGACACAGATGGACACGGATTAAACAGCAAAAACATAGATTGAAGCGAAAATTATCATCGGGGAGGCGTATCTTCAGATGAATTCAAATCATCTGTGTCTATCTGTGTTCGTCTGTGGCTGACTTCAGTGCACTCAAAGAAACGGAGAGGGATTGCGTGATGGACGTCAAGTTGGAGTGGCGTTTGGTGGGGAGACGGGGCACGCTTGTGCTGGTGACGGGAATGGCGCTGTTGTTGATGGCGGCGTGCGGACGGGCCACGCCGCAACCGCCGGCGTTGGCGACGCCGATCCCGACCTATACGTCGATTCCTGCGGCCGGCGCGGCCGCGGCCACGCCGGCGCCGACCACCGCGGACGTGGCCGCCACCCTGTCACAGCCGTGGATGAACCGGCGGCGAGCGAACCGGCCTCGGCGGACACCGGCGCCTATCGCATCGACTTCAGCGCCGACCCGCCGGCCATCACCCGCATGGACGACCAGCAGGCCGTCATCACCGGCAACGTGCTGGACGCAGCCACGCTGGCGCCTGCGGGCTGACCTACACCATCACCGTGGAGTTGCGCGGCGGACCTGCGACCAGCGACCCCGCGCTCTTCCCGCCCCAGGCCGGGCGCGGCCCCACCACCTTTGCCGACCGGCAGCAGCCCCAGATCGTCAACGAACACGGGCACGACGTGCTCACCCTGCGCCTGCTCGGCTTGCTGGGCGACCGCACCGCGGACGACGACCGGCGCAGCCTCACCTATTACCGCGATGAGTCCAGCTCGGCGCGGGTGAGTTTGACGGTGAGCGGACGCTATGACCTGGCCAACGTGCGCTATACCCTCACCGGCATCGACATGGTGCTGGGTGCGCCCGCGGACGAACCGTGTGACCCGGCCGCACCGGCCGAGCCGAACAACCCGACCTGCGGCGGCAGCTTCATCGACCGGGTGACCATCCTCAGCAGCGGCGGGCGCAACGTTTATGCCCCCGTGGACCCGGCGCGCATCTCCCTGGTGGGCGACGTGATCACGGCCCGCTTCGCCGACACGGACAACAGCGGCCGGCCGGATGCCATGGTCGACGGCCGCGTGCCCGTGACGAGCACCGCGGGCAACGTGCAGGTCTTCCACCCCACCGACATCGGACGTTCGCTCCAGTTCGACCTGCACGACTCGGGCGAGGGGCTGGACGCCGACCCCGACGGCCGCCACGATTTCGACGCCGCGCAGCAGAGCATCGGCCTGGCTTCGGGCATCACCTTCGACCTGATCGCGCTGCCGGAACCCACGCCCGATCCCAACCTGACCAGCATCGAAGGGCTGATCTACGGTGACGCGAACGGCGACGGCGTCCAGGGCGCGGACGAGGCCGGCCTCCCCGGCGTGACCGTGGCGCTCTACGGCGGCGACGGCATCGACCAGCGCCAGATCATGACGACCACCACCGGGACCGACGGCGCGACGCTGGGCAGCTTCCGGCTGGCCCAGGTGGCCGCGGGTGCGCCCGGGGGCGCGCCCTACCGGGTGGAGGCGCGCCTGACCATGCCGCCCGTGGTGGACGGCGTCGACCTCAACCCCATCCGCCTGATCCGGCAGATCACGCCCACAGTGGCCGGGCCGAATGTGGTGGACTTTGCCGCGTGGCCCCACGCGGTGGACGCAGCCGCGTTGGATGATGCGGCTACGTTGCGCGCCGCGGGCTTCTTGGTGCCCGATCTTCGCCCGCTCACCACCTACCCGCTGCCCGACGAGCTCAGCCCCGAGATGAAGGCGGACGTGGCGCGCGGCTATCCGGGACTGGAGGCGTGGTACCTGGACACGACGAGCCAGCCGGGCAAGGTGCTGCTGCGCTTCGGCACGTTGGCGCTGAACCAGGGCGCGGGCCCCCTCCACATCCTGGGCGGGGCGGTGGACGGGGACGCGCGCCCGGTCTTCCAACGCATCTACACGGCCGGGGGCGCGTTCATCGAGCGACCGGTGGCCGTCTTTGTGCAACACCAGGGGCACGACCACGTCCACGTCGCCGCCTTCGAACTCTACAACCTGCGCGATCTCGAAACCGACGAAGTCGTGGCCGCCAGCCCCAAAGTCAGCTTCTGCCTCACCGACGTGCTCTGGTCCATCGAGCCGGCGTTGACCGCGGCCGCGCCGGTGGCCACCGTGCCCATGGGCTGGAACTGCGGCCAGTACGAGCAGAGCATCAACGTGGGCTTCAGCGACTACTACGGCCCCGCCCTGGCCGACCAGTGGATCGACATCACCGACGTGCCCGACGGCCGCTACCGCCTGGAAGTCGTGATCGACCCCGAAGGGAAGTTTTTGGAAGCAGACACGAGCAACAACACGGTGAGTATTGAAGTCGAGATCGATAATCCGTTGCGGTGAGAGAAGAGTCAAAGATTGAAGAGTCAAGATTAAAGATTGGGTGGACCGGCGGGCGTGACAACAGGGAGATGTGTCGTCCGGCCGGCACCCGT
>JAWKOK010000011.1:0-120554 GCA_041391205.1 Caldilineaceae bacterium | reverse complement strand
TGACGCCGCCGCATATCCTCCCGACCGCGCCCGACGATCCGCAGCCCAACCCGGAGCCGGGCACCCCAGCCATCCACGTCTTCGACCGCGCCCTCTCGCCCGACGACGAACTCACGGTCGTCCTGACCAGCTTGGCCCGCTGGCTGCCCGAGCATCCCGACTGGACCGCGGCCGTGTTGGTGCCGGAAAACACGCGCGGCTTCAGGCTGGCGGAACTCGTCAAACAAGCCGGGCTGCCCTACGACGACAGCCTGCTCCGCTCCGACAGCCAGACGCGCGCCACCGCAGCCGCATTGGCCACGGTGCTCAAGTACGTGGTCGAGCCGCAGCATGCAGGGACGCTGGCAAAGGTGTGGGAGGAGGTCTGGTGGCCGCGCCTGGGCGTGCCTCGCGCCGCGCCGGCCGACGAGGCCTCGTCGACCACGGGGGATGCCGCTGCGCCGGGGCAGCCGGTCATGCCGGCGGCGGGGGGCGATCCGAAAGTCAAGCTGCCCGAGCCGGTGGCCACGTTTGGCCGCGCCCTGGCCAAGCTGCGCACGCCGGAGGATCTTCTCTTCCCGGGGCGCCAGGATTGGCTGGACACGCTGGGCTGGATGGACGAAGTCCCCGGCTTCCGCGAGATCGCCGCCGCCTTCCGCCGGGATCTCCAGCGCTGGACCGAGGCGACGGTGCTGCCGGTGGACGAGTTGCTGCTCACTCTGGGCAACGACCTCTTTAGCGAGCCGGCCGATCTCGCGCTCACCCACCGGCTGGCCGTGCTGCTGGCCAAGCTGGGCGACGAAAACCCCGCATGGCGGCTGGCCGAGTTGGCCGGCGAACTCACCGATATTGCCGAAAACCGGCGGCGCATTCTCGGCTTCAGCGATGACGGCGGCGGCTACGCGCCCAAGCCGGGCGTGATCACCATCGCCACCATGCACGCGGCCAAGGGCCTGGAATGGGACCGGGTCTATCTCACCGCGGTCAACAGCTTCAGCTTTCCCGGTGGCGGTGAAGGCGACAGCTACCGGGGCGAACGTTGGTACGTGCGCGACAGCCTCAACCTGGTGGCCGAGGCCGAGGCGCAGCTCCGTCAACTGGCCGACGGCTCCTCGACGACTACGCCCCCGGCGTGGCCACCCGGATTGCGCGCCAGGAGACCGCGGCCGAACGTTTGCGCCTGCTCTACGTGGGCATCACCCGAGCGGCGCGAGTTGATCTTGACCTACAACACCGGTCGCCGCGGCGACAAGGAGCCGACCCGCCCGCTGGCGTTCGAGGCGCTGCTGGCCTATGTCAAGCGCAGTGACGAGACATGAGCACGTCGCATAGTTGACGGGCGTGGACCTCGCAATTTTTCACAAGGGCCGAGGGTATGTCTCACATCTGGGACAAAAGTCGGTCTAGTGCGCACGCCCTCGTGCGCACGGCGGAATAGGCCGGCTTTGGCAAAGCGCTGCGCACGAGGGCGTGCGCACTGAACCAAAGACACGACGGGATCATGAGTTTTGTAGGTCATCGCCAGGGCCAAATGCGCAGTTGACAAATGAGCCCGGAAGGCTTAGGATTCAACTGTTGAATTCAACGACTGAATCCTTGGGCTTCGCCAGCACAAAATGGACCAATCGACCGGCAGCATCAGCGAATATCATCTTCTGGAAGCCATCGAAGCCGCGCCCGACAGCACGCAGGCGGAACTGGCCGCGCAGGTCGGCGTCGCCGTGGGGACCGTGAACTGGTACCTCAAGCGTTGGTCGCAGAAGGGCTACGTCAAGGCCAAGCGGATGGGACGTTGGAACTGGAACTATCTGCTGACGCCCGAAGGCATGGCGCGCAAGGCCCGCCTGGCCCGCGAATACGTGGACGCATCGCTCTCGCTCTATCGCCGCACCCGGGATGACGCCAAGCGTTTGGGCGCAGAGATCTTGGCTGCCGGCCACAGTACCGTCTTCATTGCAGATGAGGGGGAGATCGGCGAGATCTTCCGCCTCACTTGTCTGGAACTGCAACTCACTCCCCAACCGGCGGACGACGGCGTGATCCCGGTCATCTACGTGGAGGGAACCAGGCTGGCCGTCCGCTGGCCGCCGGATGCGCAATCTGCCGCCGACCAGCACGCGCGAGAAAATCCCGTATGAGCACAGATCCGCAACGCCAAGACTCGAATATCCGGAAAAAGGCCTTTGTCAGCGGTTGCTTCGACATGCTGCACAGCGGCCACATCGAGTTTTTCCAGCAAGCGGCCGCCTACGGCGATCTCTACGTGGCGCTCGGCTCGGACAAGACCGTCTTCGAGTTGAAGGGGCGCAAGCCGGTCAACAGCGAGGACGAGCGTCGCTTCATGGTGGGCGCGGTCAATTGCGTACATGAGGCCTTCGTCTCCGGCGGGTCGGGTTTGCTCGACTTTGCCACGGAACTGGCCGAACTTCGGCCGGACTACTTCGTGGTCAACGAAGACGGCAACACGCCGGACAAGCGTAAGTTGTGCCGGTCGCTGGGCATCGAGTACGTGATCTTGCGGCGGACGCCGCACACGGGGCTGGCGGCGCGCTCGACCACGTCGCTGCGCACGCTTCAGCAGATGCCCTACCGCATCGACCTGGCCGGCGGCTGGCTGGATCAGCCCTTCGTGTCGACCCACCATCCCGGTTCGGTCGTCACCCTGTCGATTGAGCCGACTATCGAGTTCAACGAGCGTAGCGGCATGGCGACCAGCACGCGCCGTACGGCCATCGACCTGTGGGGGCCGAAGCTGCCGGTGGACCATCTGGAGAAGACGGCGCGCATTCTGTTCTGCTGCGACAATCCGCCGGGGACCGCGTACGTTTCCGGCTCCCAGGACTCCATCGGTATCGTCTATCCCGGGCTGGCCAATGCCTATTACGAGGGCGGCCACTGGCCCACGGCCATCGAGCATGTGCAAGACGAGACGACGCTGAGCTTTGTCGAAGAGCATCTCTATTTGATTCCGCTGGGCCCACGCCACGATGACTACGACGTGTTGAGCGACACATGCATTGATGCCGACGGCGCCAAAGCGCTCAGTGCCGCGGCCGCGGCGTGTTGGAATGCCGTGCGTGCGCAGGATGTCAGCGCTATGGGGCAAGCGGTGCGGGCTTCGTTTGAGGCGCAGATCGCCATGTTCCCCAACATGATGAATCCCACGATCCATGAGTTGATCGACATGTACCGCGCGCAGGCATTGGGCTGGAAGATCTCCGGGGCGGGCGGCGGCGGGTACTTGATTTTGGTGGCGGATCGGCCCGTGAACGATGCAATCCGCTGCGTGGCACGACGGGCGCTCGAGTAAATCACGGCAGCATTGACATGGCAACCGAGTTGATCGACAAGACGGATCAGATTTCTACCGCACCGGCATCATTGCCGCACATTCGCATCGAACCGACGCACGGCTGGGTGGCGTTGCAACTGCGCGAGTTGTGGCGTTACCGGGAATTGCTCTACTTCCTGACGTGGCGCGACATCAAAGTGCGCTACAAACAGACGGTGTTGGGCGCGGCCTGGGCGGTCATCCAGCCGTTCATGACCATGGTGGTCTTCAGCCTCTTCTTTGGGCGCCTGGCCCAGATTCCGTCGGACGGGATTCCGTACCCGATCTTTTCGTACGCCGCGATTGGTGCCGTGGACGTTCTTCGCCAACGGTTTGAGCCAATCGTCCAATAGCCTGGTGGAGCAGCGCCAATCTCATCAAGAAGGTCTATTTTCCGCGGCTGGCCGTTCCCATCGCGACGATTCTGTCCGGCGTCATCGACTTTGTGCTGGCGTTCTTGGTGCTGTTGGTCATGATGTTTTTCTACGGCATCGTGCCCACCGCCAACGTGGTGTGGCTGCCGGTCTTCCTGCTGCTGGCGCTGGTGACGTCGTTGGGGGCGGGACTGTGGCTTTCGGCCATGAACGTGCAGTTTCGGGACGTGCGCTACGTGGTGCCGTTTTTGGTGCAACTCTGGCTCTTCGCCACGCCATCGCCTACCCGAGCAGATCATTTCCCGAGCCGTGGCGTACGCTCTATGCCGTCAATCCCATGGTCGGTGTGGTAGAAGGGTTCCGCTGGGTGTTGCTCGGGGTTGAGGCGCTGGCCCGGGCCTGTGTCATCGTGTCCGCCATCGCGGCAGGAGCGCTCTTGGTCAGCGGCGCGTTCTACTTCCGCCGCATGGAGAAGACGTTTGCAGATGTGGTCTAGAAGCACACATATGAGAGAGGGGGCGTGAACGTGGACGAACGGTTTCAGCGTATCACATTCGAGAAGGGCGTTCTAGGCGGCAAGCCGTGTATCCGTGGGCTACGTATCTCAGCGGATATGATCTTGGCGCTTTTGGCAAAGGGTGCAAGCGAACAGGAGATCCTGGAAGATTACCCGGAACTCGAACGAGAAGACCTGCGTGCTGCGCTCCTGTACGCTCACCATTTGCTGGCCGGTGAGACTGTCTTTGATCGGGCGGCTGCGTAAATGCGCTTCCTGCTCGATGTCAATGCGAGTGGTGCAGTACATCTGCTGCTGGCCAAACTCGGGCATGATGTCGAGTTGGTATTAAGCGTCGATCCGCGTATGGCTGACGACGATATTCTTGCCTGGGCGCGCCGCGAGCAACGCATCGTCGTGACGACCGATCAGGATTTCGAGGAAATGATCTGGCGGGAGCAACGGCCACATTGCGGTGTTTTGCGGCTCGAAAACCTGCCTCGCCAGGAGCGACTTGCGCTGTTGCTTGACGTGTTGGGCGCGCATGAGCAAGCATTGGAAACAGGTGCAATTGTGATTGCACAAAGCCGAAAGATCCGCATTAGGCGATGATCTCTGAATGGTCGGATTGGGTGTTTTGGGGTTGACTGACGAATTGTGTCCAATATCGCGATACGTGTTGAGAACCTAGGCAAAGAATACCGCATCGGCGCGACCCAGGCGCGCTATCGCACCATCCGCGAGACGGTGATGGACGCGGCGCGTGCGCCGTTCGAGCGTGCGGGCAAGCTCCTGCGCGGCGAGGCCACGGGCGCGGCCAATCTGGACGAGACGATCTGGGCGCTCAAAGATGTTTCCTTCGAGGTCAAGCACGGCGAGGTCGTGGGCATCATCGGGCGCAACGGCGCCGGCAAGAGCACGCTGCTCAAGATCCTGTCGCGCATCACCGAGCCGACCACGGGCTACGTGGACCTCTACGGCCGCGTCGGCTCGCTGCTGGAGGTGGGTACCGGCTTTCACCCGGAGTTGACCGGGCGGGAGAACATCTTCCTCAACGGCGCCATTTTGGGCATGAGCCGCAACGACATCAACCGCAAGTTCGACGAGATCGTGGACTTCGCCGAGGTGGAGCGCTTCATTGACACGCCGGTGAAGCACTACTCTAGCGGCATGTACCTGCGCCTGGCCTTCGCCGTGGCCGCGCACCTGGAGCCGGAAATCCTGCTGGTGGACGAGGTGCTGGCCGTGGGCGATGCGGCGTTTCAGAAGAAGTGTTTTAGGAAGATGGGGGATGTCGCGCAGAAGGGCGGACGGTGCTGTTTGTGAGCCATAATATGGGGCGGTAGAGAACTTATGCGCGCGCTCTGTGATGATTGACGCCGGTAAGATCGCGTGCGGTTGAGACACTAATGAAGTTGTGGAGCCGCTACATGCAGCACACGTATGCGGAATCGGAGGCAACATCCGGGCTGGCAAATGTTGCAAATAGACGTGGCAATGGCCGTATCCGTTTGACAAACTTCGCAGTCGAGGACATGAACGGAAATCGCCGCAATGCCGTCGCAACAGGTTCCAAGACATTGCGTTAACGTTTGGATACGAAGTACTCGATTCTGAGCCGCTGCGGAACGTCGATATCGGGTTTTCAATTCATTCGACAAGGACAAATGAGGCATTGAATTTATTTTTATACAGTTCCTACACGGGACCAAGTTTCTCTGGCATACCAAAAAGAGGACTTTTCGCTGTAGTTTGAGGCTTTCCATTGAACTCGGGACGATATCGAATCAGGCGCGAATCGTTGTGGGCGGAATTGAATCAGACTGGCCAGTTGACGGCGTAGGATTCATCCATGTGGAATCTGGAGATTTTTTCGGTTCAGGTCAGCCAGGCTTCAACAATCGCGTTCCGTTCTTGATGAATGGCAAATGGGCGGTCAACGTCTTCTGGTTAAGCAGCAGGGTTTGAGAGAAGTCAGGTGTTCCGACGCTTAACAGCGAAATTCCCCAAGTTGCATTCCAAGAGAACTTTTGCATAACAAGCTTGACTGGAAATTGGAGGAAGATTATCGATTTTCGTGGTGGTTTCTTTGTTGAAGCTGGTGCAAATGATGGAGTTCATAGAGCAACACCCTCTTCTTTGAGAAGTACAAGGTTGGAACGGAATTTTGATTGAACCAATTCCTGCTCTTGCTGCAAAGTGCCGTCAAAATCGACCCAAATGTATTGTCGAAAATTGTGCTTTGATTGAGTGCTCAGTACTCAAGAACCGACCGTACAGATGTACTACTGCGATCTTATGAGCATCGTACTGGATTCAGCAGATGATATGGACAAGGTACAAGCACATGTCCGAGTGGTCGACAGCATCTTTCCCCAAATGACGAAGTGTTTGCTGCAGTAGTTGCATGTACATTAACCGATGTTCTGCAGCGGAATCATGTTGAATCTATCGACCTGCTATCGCTTGATGTTGAGGGAGCATGAGGCTGAAGTGCTGAGTGGATTGGATTTTTCGAGGTATCAGCAATTTATATGTTAATAGAGGTCCGTTCTCGCCACGAAATAGAGCTGGTTCTGGGTAACGCCTACCGACCGATTGCAATTCTGTCGGAAACTGCGAATTATCAAGATATCCTATACGAGCACACTTCCAAATAATTGAAGATGCAATCAATCACACAGGGGCTACCGATTGCCCTCCCGGTTCTCTTGTATATTTAATCGGCCGGATCTGACAGAACGTGTGTTTGAGCAGGTCCGGCAAGTCCGGCCAACATCTTTATACATTGCTGCTGATGGTCCACGACCAAGTGTTTTTAGCGAAAACCAACTATGTGAAGCGACCCGAGAAGTTGTATCGCAAATCGACTGGGATTGTAGTTCAGACCCTGTTTCGGTCTGAGAACCTGGGGTTAAAAAGAGCCGTGAGTCGCGCAATCGACTGGTTTTGACAGGTTGACGAAGGCATCATTTTAGAAGACGATTGCGTGCCAAACAGGTCTTTTTTACTTCTGTGGATAATTTGTCTCGATACCGGCATGATGAACGCAGTATGGCAATAGCGAAACAACTTTCCAAGAGCAGATCGATCCGTCTGGGGATTCCTATTATTTCTCAATATACAACCATATCTGGGGATGGGCAACGTGGAGGCTTGCCTGGCGTTTGTATGATGAGCAAATGAAGATGTAGCCACAGTTACGTAAGAGTGCGTGGTTACAGGGGCTTCTTGGTGATCCCTCAAATCGCAGAGTATTGGTGCAGGATATTTGACAACGTCTGTCAGGATCAGGTGAGTCCTGGGGTTACGTCTGGACATTCAGTTGTTGGTCTCAAAGTGGTCTTACAATCTTGCCAAGGTCAATCTGGTATCAAATATCGGATTCGACGAGCGTGCAACTCACACGCGTAACCGCAATTCTACTGATGCGCACCCGACCCATGGGACGTCTTGAGTTCCGCTGAAACGCTCCCCTATCAATGGTACGTGACTATGGAGACCAAACCTCTATACATCGAGGCGGAACTTCGTTGGCGCAAAAAGCGGTGGCTCACTGCTGGCTCGTGCTCGCGGGAAAGTGCGTGCGGGTTGGGCAAGGAGCAGGCAACAATCAAACCAAGATAGGTTTGTGCACGGATGTCAAGTCAATGGCAGTTCAGAATTCGGTGAGAAGTCCACTGACAAGATCGAAAAATGTTCGGTTGTTGTCAACACTATCTGCATTGGAAGTGTGTGAGAAGCTGGAAAATTGCATTTGGGGTAGAACTTTCTAGAGAATTGCAGAACATCAGTTCATTTATCTTTATGAATGTCTGGATACTGGACTTCGGTTCTTCCTCCTTTATCCTCTGCCGGGAAACCAAATTTTCTCTACGAGTTCCTTCAGACATTTGATTGGTACTACATGCCGTGGAAGTGGGAGCATGGAGGGCTGCGAGCGACATCGCTGTTGGCGAGCGTGTACTAGGTGGGTTGCAGCTGGTGACTTTGTACAGCGGATTCGCGATACGAAGACATCTGACATTGTCGGATAAGACTAAATATGCTGACAGGCGGTAGGCCGCAGGATGAGCCTGCAACGTCCTATCATGCAAATGGGCGTGGACGTGATTGCTGATACGAAGCTGCATCAAGACTTCGATGTCGTCTGCCATTTCCGAGGTGCTTGAGCATGTTACTCATCCCCTGAAGTTCTTGAGTGACTGCCTCCCGCTGTTTGAAAGTTGGCGGTCGACTACTGATCGCCGTGCCCAACATGGATAGCTTCGACAACTATTCCCGGAGCGAAAACCTGCTCAATCAGCCGCCACATCACATGACGCAGTGGTCACCTGCGACGTTTCGAGCACTACCAAAGTTGCTGCCTGTGGAATTGCAGTCGATTGCGTTCGAACCGTTGGCACTTTATCATGTGGATTGGTATCTCAGTACACTTGTCGCACGGGTACCCAAAATCGAATTGTACTTGGTTTCGCCAGGAGGTGCACGCTGCTGTTTGGACGGCCCGTACTTCGGACTGACCTAAGGCGTATGGTCCGCGGGCATACTCAGTACGTTGTGTTGCGCAAACTGAGGATCTGCCAAGTTAGTACCTACAGATGACGCCGGGGAGCAGCCATAGCAGCCGCGGTACATCGAGGCCTTCTCGGCCATGGTTGTGATTCCATCATGTACGTGGCAGCGAACGTCACAATCCAGCCATTCATCGCTATGAAAGACCGCAAAGGAATCTGCTTGAGAGAGCAGCGCTCAAAATACGTAGCTATTCAGAGGCTCGGATTGGGCGGCTAAAGAGAGAAACACATTCGCTATGCTCCGCCGTGGGCGAACTTGGACTACTACAATTCCATGCGTCCGTCCGGTTTCGAGATGTTTTCATCAGCGCGTGTCCGGTACAGGTGTAATGACGACGGATGCCTGTCTGCGATGTGATCAACCTGCATTGGATTAACGATTTCATCGATCCTGCATTGTTCCTAGATAGAACGGCAGGAAACCCGTCGTGTGGACCTTGCACGATATGAATCCGTTCACCACGGCGGCTGCCATCATGCCGATGACTGTGAGAAATACATGATCGGTGCGGAGCGTGTCCTCAGTTAGGCTAAACGCAAGGAGGCGCGATCTTTCCACGTATGGGTTTGAACGCAAGTCTCTGGCATTTTCGAGGCGCACGGCGAAAGACTTGCGTATTGTCGCACCAAGCCGTTGGATGGCACGTCGGGCAGGGAGGAGGCGCCTAATCGCGAGATTCCCGATCGAAGTGATCCCAGACAACGTTGATCTCGATAGCTTGCCCCACAGGAGAAGACTTGGGCGCCTGTCTTACAGGAATCCGGTGCAGGCAAAGTGGCAATTTATTTATAGCGGCATTGTTGTCAATGAGCGTAAGGGGTTTCGATTATTGCTTGATGCCCTAAAGCACTTGACGTAGCGGACAATATACCTTCTTTCCGTGGGAACAATGTCTGAATCGATCATTTCGCCGCTGCGGTTGCATCACCTGGAAACGTGAAATGAGCGCCTACTATCTCTCGTCTATGGCGCGGCCGATCTGTTTGTGATTCCATCAGTTGTGGAAATCTTCCCAATACAGTGTTGGAAGCAATGGCATGTGGCACTCCGGTAGTTGGCTTTGATGTAGGCGGCATTCCGCAAATGGTTCGCCCCGGGATCACCGGAGAACTGGCGCCCGCCGGTGACACTTTGGCCCTGCGTGCGGCGATTCAGTCAATTCTGGATTCCACTGCCAAGCGCAAAGAGATGTCGGAAAACTGTCGCTCTATGATTGTCAAGGAATATTCAGCTGACCTCTGTGTGGATCGGTATGTACAGTTGTACAGCGAGATATGTCATGACTGAAACAGATATTGCACCTCTGGAACGCACCTATCTGTTCTGTCGGTTAATGCAGTGTGAGGACGTTTCTTCAGACCAGAGTTGCATTCCACTGATAGTTCAACGCATCGTCGGCCGCCGAGATCAAAGCTTCATGGCGATGGCGCGCAGAAACCATAACCGCTGCGGGAGTCTACATGTATTTAGCGTTGGCTGGGTTGCCCTCTCCTCCCGATGGAAAGACCGGGTGGCCCTGGACTATCGGATCACAACAGTCTCCTGCGAGTGCGCCGGGCGGAGCATCTTGGCCCAGAGTGAGTATCGTCACGCCTTCTTTCAACCAAGGAGAGTTTCTTGAGGAGACGATCCGTTCGGTTCTTCTGCAGGGGTATCCTGCTTTGGAGTATCTTATTGTCGACGGCGGCAGTACGGATCAGAGCGTCGACGTGATCTGTCGCTATGAGAGCCGGCTGGCGCATTGGGTTTCTGAACCGGACAGCGGTCAGGCCGATGCCATCAACAAAGGGTTCTCCAGGGCGACGGGCGAAATCATCGCCTGGCTCAACTCCGACGACACCTACGAACCGGACGCCATCGTGACTGCAGTGGCCTATCTTCTAGCCAACCCGCACGTCGGAGCTGTTTACAGTGATTGCCATTACATCGACCTGAACAGTAAGCGTTGTGGTCGCTATCGGGCTGACGACTGCTCGATCGAAGGACAATATTTATGTCGAAATGGAATTCCACAGCCATCTGTCTTTATGCGTGCCGACGTCTATCATCGCGCCGGAGCACTTGATCCGCGCTTTCGCTTCATTCTTGACTATGAACTCTGGCTGCGCATGATCGAACTTGCGCCCTTGGTACGGCTGCCAAATACGTTGGCAAACTATCGCCTCTGGTCTGACAGCCATACGGTTGCGCGTCCAGATCAGTTCTTGCAAGAGAAGCTGGCACTCTTTGATGAACTTGCCAACGATCCAGAGTTGCCGGCAGCACAACGGGCGCTCGCCCGAAAGGCCGTTGCTGCGACACGTCTGAAAGTAGCCAAGGTACTTGCCGATCGAGGCGAATGGGGCCCGGCTTTCGATGAAATCGAACGGGCAAAAGTGCTCATGCCCCCCAGGGAGTGGACGCAGCCATTGCGGGAGCGGATGGGAAGCATACTCTCACGTCGGGGGAAGCATCGCATGCAAGATGGTGATTTCCTCCGTGGCGCGGTCGATGTCGCCCATGGTGCGCTTGTGAGCCCTCGATTGGTGCCGTTGAAGCTTGTCGGCTATCTACGCGGTAAACGTGGCAAATCGAGCAGCAGCCCAGTCCCGACGGATCCGTGTCGATGAAGAAGATACTGATCATATCGCCTCGGCCTTCACACCCGTACAACGCAGGCAATCGCGCTCGTATCGTTGGGCTAGCGTCCCAATTGCAGGCCATGGGCTATGATGTTTACTTCTTGTATGCCAGGCACGATCCCAACGAAGACGATTCGTTGATGCGTAATTACTGGAGAGACAAGTACTTTGTTGTGACTACACCGGTATCGACCATGCAGAGACTGCAGTCGAAGCTCCGTGCGCTGCATAGAAGACTGCCTCTTCCGGGCAGCCTGATGTCGATCGTTCAGAACCGTGCGCTTGATTCCCTCTATGACGACAGGATAAGTCGACACGTGCGCGAGCTGACGGCAGCGATCGAGTTTGACGTCGTGATTGTCGTCTATGTATTCATGTCGAAGGCGCTTGAAGCTTTTGACAACCGACCCCTGAAGATCATCGACACTCTCGACGTGTTTGGCAACCGACACGAATTGTACGCAAAACATGGCACCCAAGCGGCTGGTTCTCGACCTCCGCAGCACAAGAGGCGCGGGGCTTGTCACGAGCCGATGTCGTCGTTGCCATTACTGAGGACGACAGGGCATATTTCGAAGGATTGGTAGAACGAACTGTTATCACCGTGGGGCACATCGCCATGGTTGATGACCGGATTAGTTAGGAGTCAGCAACAACACTATACTCTTTGTGGGATCCTCAAACTCAATTAACGTACAGGGCATTCGCTACTTCATCGATTTGGTATTGCCTCTTGTACATGAGGAAGTGCCTGATGCTCGACTACTCGTTGCCGGGCCGGTTTGCGAGGCAGTCCGTCCAAGCCGCGCCGTCGAGTGTCTCGGGTTCGTCGAGGATCTGGCGCCGGTGTACGATCGATCCGATATTGTCATCAATCCAATGCCGTTTGGCACTGGATTGAGTATCAAGGCAATCGAGGCACTCGCACATGCCAAGCCTGTTGTCGCGACGTCTGCCGGTTTTCGCGGCCTACATGTGTACGCAAGCAGTGCATGCCTAATCGCCGACTCCGCTTCCGAATTCGCTGACGCAGTGATACGGTTGCTGAGCGACAGTGAACTGCGCATTGAGATGGGGCACGCGGCGATTGCCGGGGCCAAACGTTGGAACGAAGACAACCTAAGTGCGCTCAAGCATATTTTGGATTTGTCGCGTGATTTCACTGGACAAGATGAGTGAGGCACCTACCGCGGACATGCTGGAGGCTACACCAATCTGCGACTTGGTGCAGCCCTACATGTTGAGAGCGTAGAAACGGAGTTATGAAAAAACGATCGTTCTCGCGCTGGCCGAGAAGGTTTGCTGCCAATCTAAAGACATTGCTCCTCTATCGTTTGATGGGCAATGTTTTCGGCATCAAGACCTCCCCTAGGCATAAAATTCTGATCGGCACCCATCACAAGACGGGCACGGTTTGGTTGAGCTCTATCTTTTACCAGATCTGTCGTCGGGCGCGTTTGGTGTATTTTTCGGGAACACAGGCGGATTTGCCTGAAGTATTCGACGTCTTTCTCCAGAACCACAGTCGCTTTGCGTTTGAACGCATACCGGCTCACTGGCGCGGCCTGCATGTGATACGAGACCCGAGAGATGTCATCGTTTCGGGGTGTTTTTATCATCAGACATCCTCAGAATCGTGGTTGCATCGAAAGCGCAAGGACTTTGGTGGGCTTACTTACCAGGAGAAGATCAACAGCTATTCCTCCCTGGAGGATCAATTACTTTTTGAGATGGATAACGTCGGCGCCGCTACGATCCAGGAAATGGTGGCTTGGGACTACGAGAATCCTGCGTTCCTAGAAGTCAAATACGAAGATCTGATCGATGATTGTGAATTGTTCCTCTTCCACCGCATTTTCATCCACCTAGGCTTCCAAAGTCGAACCCTCCCTGATTTGCTGAAAATTGCGTACTCGATGAGTCTTTTCTCTGGCAATTTGAAGCCGACTGGACACGTACGTTCCGGCAGTAGCGGTCAGTGGCGACGATACTTTACGCCGACGCTCAAGCACGCATTTGCCCAACGGCATGGCGACAGCCTGCTTGCATTGGGGTACGAACAAGACGGCGCTTGGGTTGAAGAAATCGACCAATCGATTGTCCCTTGTAACGTGATGGGATATTGCTTGCCTGGTGAGTGAACAAAGTCGCTATTCCAGGGAAATATAGAGGGCGCATTATTGAAGATCATCCTAATCGCACCGGACTCTGAAAATCCTTACATCCGACTGCTGGTACAAGCCCTCCGTCAGCGTGGGCTTGCGGTCCATACTGAAGCGCCGTACTGGCTGCGCACGTTTTTTGTGCTGTGCTTCTCGCCGTGCATCACCCGGTCGGCCCGATGTGATACATTTGCAGTGGCAGCATCCAATCTTCGTCGTGCCGACGTTTCCCAGCGCCTTCATCAAGACTTGCGTGCTCTTTGGTCAGTGGGCGTTCCTGCGGCTCTTCGGTGTCCGCTTTGTCTGGACTGTTCACAACGTTGTCAATCATCATGGCCGTTTTGTGCGGTAATTGCCGTCGCGCGCCTCTGGGCGCGTATGGTCGATGGGATCATCGTCCACTGTGAAACTGCGCGCACAATCAGTCGCCGACGCATACCGCATTGCGCCCGCAAGGGATTGCAGTCGTGCCCACGGCACATTTTCCGCACACTACGCCACACCGCAGTGCAGCCGCACCGAGTTGCGCACCAAACTTGCTCTGCCGGCGGATGCCTGTGTATTTCTGTTCTTTGCTGGATCCGCGCCTATAAAGGGGTGGAGACGCTTATTGCCGCATTTCAACGGATGGCGGGACCGAGGGAGCTTGTCATTGTGGGCAGGCCTGAGCCGCCGCAACTGGGCGGGGACTTGCAGCGACAAAGCAACGATGACAAACATATTCGATTTGTGTTTGAGTATGTGCCTGACGATCGCCTTCCGCACTATATTTGTGCGGCGGAGGGTGGTCTTGCCCTATACCGATGTGCCGGGACGTCCGGCGCCGTGAATCTCGCCGGTGCTCTTTCTCGTCCCGTGGTTGTGCCTCGCCGTTATTGTTTTGTGGATCTGCCTGAGGACGGTTGCTTCAAGTATGATCCTGCGTGTGAAGACGGTCTGGACGTGCGGCTCTGGCTGCAGCATCAGCCGCGCCGCTCGCGGATGTGGGCCGTATCCTGCACGATTTTGTCGAGCAGCAATCGTGGGAGAATGTCGCTGCGCAGACCGCTGTGCCGTTTATGCACATGCGACCTCTGGTCCACAAGCATCCAATCCGAACCATGCCCCTGCTAGCGTCATTATCCCGGTACACAATCGGGCCGACTTATCCCGGTGAGACCCTCCAGTCCGTTGCCGCAGACGTACCGTGACTTCGATAGTTCTTGTCGTGGACGACGGTTCTACCGACCGCACTCCGCAGATTCTTGCAGAGTTTTTGCCCTGCATTATCTGTATCATCACGCAGGCCCATGCCGGGCAAGTGGCGGCGACCGCCCGCAACGCAGGCATCTGTGCTGCGACCGGCGAATTCATTGCATTTCTCGACTCCGATGATCTTTGGTCTCGCAAAAATTGGAACGACAAGTGGCGCTTTCGTTTCAGCGTGTACCGGAGCTGGCTTGGTCTTATACCGACATGGAGGCGTTCGACAGCGCCACCGGTGCAACACTATATCGACAGAGCAGTTCTCGACGCCTGTACGAAGGTGATATTCTCGTTCCCCTGTTTCTGCAGATGTTTGTCCCCTGGTCACGATCATGGTGCGGCGCGAGGTGTTTGATGCGGTCGGTGATGCCCCTTAGTCCCAAAGGGGACAGACTATGATACGTTGCTACGAATTGCTGCGCAGCATCCTATCGGCTTGGTAGGCCGGTCTTAACGCGCTACCGGGTCCATTCTCACAGCGTTACAAATGCCATGACGGGAACGACAGCCTACCAGAACATCCAACCGATTCTAGCGTGGCGGCCGCGGCGATCCCGCACGCCTGAATCCGCCGTTGCCGCAGGCACCGTCCAACACTGCACGTCAGGGTCGCTTTCCCGTCCGCACGCGGCGGCCATGTGCGTGAAGCGCGCCAGTTACTTCTGCGAGGCCATACGTCACACCCCATTCAACAGTCGCCTGTATGTCTACTATGCGGCTATGCTCGCCGGGCCGCGTTCGCATCGGCTCGGGGTGTGGCGACGACGGGGCTTGCTTCCTCTTACCGTGAATCGACTGTGTGCTGAAATGAGAAACGACACACACGCTCCACCGCGCATTTTGCACATCATCCACGGCCTCACCATCGGCGGCGCCGAAATCGATCTGCTGCGCAAACTGCACGCCTTCGGCCCCGAATCGCGCCAGGCGGCTATGTCGATCTGCTGCCTCATGCGACGCGGCGAATTGGCCGATGACGCCGTGCAACTGGGTATCCATGTAATGGGCCTCCTTCATGCGCACTCGAACAGATGCGCTGGTTGTGCCCCCGCTGCGCCGCCTGATGACCGTCGGCGACATTGACATTGTGCATAGCCATCTCTTGCCGCCAATGCTGTGACGTGGGCGGCTATGAACACGATGCCTGCGTCCCGGCGCCTGGCCTGATTGCGTCTGAGCATGCCATGGCTCAGCGTTGGAATCGGCGCGTGCTCTGGCTGGATCGGCAGATGGCGCAGCAGGCGCGCATGTTCACCGTCCCCACCGAAAGTGCCGCCCAATCGTACATCGCCGTACGCCTATCGCCCACCAAGCTCCGTGTGACGGCCAATGCAGTTGACACGGTGCGCTTCACATGACGATGGGGAACGAAGTGCCCGACGCCGCGCTATGCGGCGCCACTGGCATTGATGATGCCACGTTTGTGATCGGCACTGTTTGCAGGTTGGAGCCGGTGAAAAACCTGACATGTTGATCGATGTAGCAACATCTCTAAATGCTGTACTCCTGATCGCCGGGGACGGGTCTCTCCGGGATGACGGTAAGAGCGCATCAACGCGCAGGGGTTACCCGCCGAGTGCTTGCTGGGCGCCGCCGCGACATCCCGGACCTTCTTTTGTGCGTTCGATGTCTTCGCACAGACATCGGGATCTTGAATCATTTGGATTGGCCGTCATCGAAGCGCTGCTGGCAGGGACGCCGGTGATGCCACGGCTGTCGGCGCGATTCATGAAGTCACGGTAAACGGACGCTACGGCGACACTGACTGCCTGACGACATCCACTCGTTTCGGTATGCTGTTGCACATGCAAGCGCACCCGGTCGCAGCCTTGGCCCAGGCACGCGCATGCTCTTTCATTGCAGCACACTATGGTGCAGACGCTGCGGCTGCCGCCCGCCAACTCTATCACGACGTGCTCACATGACTGGTCCCACCAAAATCCTCCACCCCATCACACGCCTGATCGTCGGCGGCGCAGGAAAACACTCTGCTCACCGCCCACCTGCTGGACAAGGCGCGCGCTGGGACGCGGGCCGGTCATCACCGGACCCCAGGCCGGGCCGGAGGGCAGCCCGCTGGACGTGGCGGCGGTTCCGGGCGTGCTGCCCGTGACGGTGGAGCCGAGCTTCGTGCGCGAGATCAACCCGCTGCAGGACATGCACGCGCTCGTGCGTCTGCGCCGCTTCATCCGCGACGGCGGCTACGTCATCGTCCACACCCACAGCTCCAAGACCGGCATCATCGGCCGCTGGGCGGCGCGCTGGGCCGCGGCGCCTGTCAATGTCCACACCGTCCACGGCTGGGGCCACCACGACCGCCAACACCCGCTGGTGCGCAAGCTCTACATCTGGCTGGAACGCCGCGCACCGCCCTTCACCGACAAGCTCATCGCCGTCCTCGCTCAGCAACGTGGAGAAGGGCCTGGCCGACGGCATCGGCACGCCCGACGACTACGTGGTCATCCGCAGCGGCATCGAACTGGACCGGTTCGGCCATCCGCAAGTGGCGCGCCGAGACGCCGTCTGGGGCATCCCCGTGGATGCGCCCGTCGTCGGCACGGTGACGCGACCGTCACCCCAAAAAGCGCCCCTGATTTCAGGCTGCGGCTGCGCAGGTGCATGCAACGCCCCGACGTCTGGTTCATGCTCGTGGGCGACGGTCCGCCGCGCCGACGACGCGTGCTCGGGAACTCGGCATCGCCGATCGCTTGGTCCTGACCGGGTTGCGCCGGGATGCCCGAACTCGCTGGCTGCGTTCGACATCTGCTCGTCGCTGTGGGAAGGGCTGCCGCGCGCAAGCGCCCTGCGCCATGGCCACCGGCTTGCCCAGGTCACCACCGCGGCCGACGGCAGCGCCGAAGCCGTGGAAGACGCGGCGTGAACGGGCTGGTCGTGCCTGCGGGCGACCCTGTGCATTGGCGTCCGCACTCCTGCGCCTGCTCGCCGACCCGGTGCTGGCCCAGCGGATGGTACCGCCGTCACCTGGGCGGCCGAAGAGTTCAGCGCCACGCGCGGTTGACGAGATCGCCGCAGCCTACGCGACTCTTCTGCGCAAGAAGGGCCTGCCTAGCCACGACGCGACCCAGCACTCCCAGAGAGATGCCCAAACCGCACCGCACGCCCATGCATACCACCATCATCCGCGACGTCGATGCCTATGCGGTTAACCGCGCGCTGCGCGCCACAGCTTCCGGATTGGGACGGCAGTGACCTGGTCGACCGCCTCATCTCCGGGCGCGACGTGGCGGTCAACGGCAAAGACGGTGTGGTTGGCGTCGTGGAAGGTGAAGCGCGGCGATCGTGATCGAGGTCTTTGCTGACCCGACGCCTGGGCGACCCGCCGCCGGCTGCCTTCGATGACGCGGGATCATCGCCGACGAGGCCCGTTGGCTGTGGTGGATAAACCGTCGCCTGCTCTCCCATAGCACGCGCTGGTCGGACCTGGCCGGGGCTGCTGGAGTTGGCCCAAGCGCGCTTCCCCCGAGAGGCCGAGACGTTGGCGCTCTTCCACCGGCTGGACCGGGACACATCGGGCCTGGTCCTCTTTCGCGCATTACCGCAGCCAATCGCTATCTAGATCACCTCTTCAAAGCGCCTGGTGGAAAAGGAGTATCTTGCGGTGGTGCCAACCCCCAACCGGCTGGCGTCGACAGGGAGATCAACCTGCCGCTGGCGCCTGACCTGGACGGCGTGACAAAATACGCGGGTCGACAAAGGCGGCAGAAGGCATTGACCCGCTACGAGGTGCTCGGCACGCGGGACGGTCAGCAACTGGTGCGTTGTTGGCCCGTCACCGGACGGACGCATCAACTGCGCTCATCTGCCGCCCCGGGCACGCCCATCATCGGAGATCGGCTCTATGCCGGGGAAACCAACTTGCGCCAACGTCTTATGCTCCACGCGCACCGGTTGACTCTGGCCGGCGCAGGAAGGGATGGCCACAAAGCATCTTCGGCGCGCCCTTCCCGCCGAGTTTGAGGAGTGGGGTGGTCTAGTTGAGTAAGCTGTTGATCCTGTTGATCCGAAGTTGTTGACCAAGTGACTTTTGTCGTACAAATGCCGAAACGTATGGAATTCACGTTCTGGAGGTGACCGAGTGAGCGTGCCGTTTACACATACACCGAAGCGCGGGCCAGCACTTTGCCGCACTGCTCGATCAGGCCGCCGCCGAAGGTGAGGTCCGAGTCAAGCGGCGCAATGGTCAAATGTTCGTCATCACCCCGATCAACCAGGAACGTTCGCCGTTGGATATCCCAGGTGTTGATCTGGGGATCTCTTCCGAAGAGATTCTCGACTTCATCGCTGAAGGGCGCCGCTATTCGTCAGCGGAGTGAGCGCTCCTGCTTCGCGTCCCATCCCGACTACCGCGAACTCTCACGTTTCACGCCCTCACGCACCACTTTTCACGCATCGCCCTGCTTCTCCCCGCCATCTTCACCGCCACATCCATGGCCGCCAGCAGGCTCTCCTGCCGCTACGCCCGTGCCCGCAATGTCAAACGCCGTGCCGTGATCCACCGACGTGCGGATGATGGGCAGCCCCATGCTCACGCTGCTGACCCCGCTGTCGAAGGCCAGCAGTTTCATGGGAATGTGCCCCTGATCGTGATACATGGCCACCACAATGTCGTACGCGCCTGACCGCGCAGAAAGACCGTGTCCGGCGGGCTGCGGATCGGAGACGTCCAGTCGCGGCGCGCTGCGCCGATGGCGGGTTGGATGCGCTCCGGCTCGTCGGTGCCGAAGAGGCCGCTTTCGCCCGCGTGGGGGTTGAGCCCGGCCACGGCGATGCGCGGCGCGGCGATGCCCAATGCCACGCATGACCGGTGGGCCAGGTCGATCACCCGCCCACACGTTCCGGCGTGACGCGCGGATGGCTTCGGCCAGACACATGCGTGCTCACGAACGACGCGCAGCGTGGGGCCGACCAGCAGCATGCTCACCTTCTCCGCGCCGGTGCGTTCGGCCAGCAGTTCGGTGTGGCCGGCGAAGTTGAAGCCGGCCATGTGCATGGCTTCCTTGTTCAGCGGCGCGGTGACCACCGCGTCCACGTCACCGGCCATGGCTAGGTCGCACGCGGTCATCACGTAGTCCACCGCGGCCGCGCCTGCCGCCGCGGCCAGCTTCCCCGGCGCAATCGCAGCGGGGTCAGCGTTGGCCCGGTCCAACACGGTGATGGCGTCCGCCGCGTATCGGCCCATCGCCGGATCGGTCACCATGTCGAAGTTCACATCGCGATCGGGCGCAACCCATGTCGCTGCGCGCGCCAACATGCGCACATCTCCCACGACCAGCGGCCGGCACCAACTGTAGATGTCCGGATGCAGCAGCAACGCCTTGACCACGATCTCGGGGCCGATGCCGGCTGGGTCGCCCATGGTGACGGCCAGGAGCGGGCGGTGTGCAGAGGTGGCATTCGTCATGATGCAGGCCTTTCGCTGTCCGATGTTTGCGGGGGCAATGTGTGCAGAAAGTGGCTGAAGCGCCGCCAGTAGTCGTCCCCGCCCACCAGGTACGCGTCGTTGTGCCGGCCGCCGGCCACGACGTAGAGCTCCTTGGGTTCGGGCGCGGCGGCAAACAGCGTGTGGGCGTGATTCACGGGAATCAATTCATCCTGCTCGCTGTGGATGACCATGACGGGCACGGTCAGTTGCGGCATGCGCGCCAGCGTGGGATAGATGTCGGGCAGCAGGCCCAGCATGGCGGGGAACGGGACCATGTCCGCGGCGATGTCCAGCAGGCGCGTGAAGGTGTTCTCCACGATGAGTCCGTCGGGCGGCGGCGTGGCCGTGACGGCCGTCTGCACGGCAACCGCGCCGCCCAAGGAGCGCCCGAAGATCACGTGCGGTCCCGGCGTATGCGTCGTCAACCACGTCCACGCGGCGGTCGCGTCCACATACGTGCCGCGCTCGTCGGGCAGGCCGTCGCTCCGGCCGTAGCCGCGATAGTCGATGATGAGCACTTGGCAGCGGGCGCGCTCGACCAGCAGGCGCAGATTGTCCAGCCGGTGGGAGATGTTGCCCGCGTTGCCGTGGAGAAAGAGCACACTGGCCACAGCGTCTTCGCACGGGAGGAACCAGCCGTGGACGCGCATGTCGTCGGCCGTCTCCAGCCACACATCCTGGAAGGGCAGCGCCAGCATGTGGGGATTCGCGACCAGCACACGGTCGGGATAGAAGACGAATTGGTTGATCAGGGCGTCGATGCCAAACATTGGGTCGTCTCGGGACAAACCAGTCCTGAAACAACCCAGGTTTCTTCAAGAAACCTGGGTTGTCGCTCGGTTGCACGTCACGTTCCTCAGCAGTGTAGCAGAGGCAGCAGAAGCCCAACAAACGCATGTCATGCACCGGGTCGCGCGGCAAGGAACCATCGCTGCGCAAGGCTAGCCGATCGGCTAGGCCGGAGGCTGGCCAATTGGGTATTCTCCGCGTACGTGGCTGTGCTATGTTCAAGGTATGACGCGCGCATGTTTCGCCCTGCGCAGTGTCTGTATGTCCTGTCCGCTGGGCAGTCCAGCATCGGGGCCAAACGCAACCAACCGGTCTTTCTTTGACCAGACGATGATCGACACGCTCGGCGGCGATTGCTGCGAGCGTGTTTTCTTTTTTCGGATGAAAGGGGTTCATCATGCAGTGGATACGATGGTTTCGCGAATTGACGATCGATGATGTTCCTCTCGTCGGCGGGAAGAATGCCAGTCTCGGCGAGATGATCCGGGAACTGTCCCAGCAAGGGATCCAGGTGCCCGACGGCTTCGCCGTCACCGCCGACGCCTACCATGCCTTCTTGCGCTACAACGAATTGGAGACCGAGATCCGCGACATTTTGGCCGACCTGGACACGCAAGATGTCAACGACCTGCTGCGGCGCACGGGCCAGGTCCGCCGGCTGATTTTGCGCGGCGAGTTCCCCGACGACATGCGCGAGGAGATCGTGACTGCCTACCACGAACTGAGCCGCATGTACGGCTCACGCACCGCGGACGTGGCCGTGCGCTCGTCGGCCACCGCCGAGGATCTGCCCACCGCCAGCTTTGCGGGCCAACAGGAGACCTTCCTCAACGTCCACGGCGAGGCCGTGCTGCTCGAGTCGGTGACCAAGTGCTTCGCCAGCCTCTTCACCCCCCGTGCCACCAGCTACCGCGTCGACATGGGCTTCGGCCACTTCGACGTGGGGCTGTCGGTCGGCGTCCAGAAGATGGTGCGGGCCGACCGCGCGTCCAGCGGCGTCATGTTCACGCTGGACACGGAGACCGGGTTCCGCGACGTGGTCTTCGTCACCTCGGCCTACGGCCTGGGCGAAAACGTGGTCCAGGGCCGGGTTGCGCCCGACGAGTTCTACGTCTTCAAGCCGACGTTGCGCCAGGGCTTCAAGCCGCTCATCTGGAAGCGGCTGGGCACCAAAGAGCTGCGCATGGTCTACGACGAGGCGGGCAGCAAGCTGGTCAAGAACATCGACGTGCCGCCGGAGGATCGCCGGCGCTTCTCGGTGAGCGACGAGGATGTGCTCACCCTGGCCGAGTGGGCCATGCGCATTGAGGAGCACTACACGGCCAAGCGCGGCGTGGACATGCCCATGGACATCGAGTGGGCCAAGGACGGTTTCAGCGGCGATCTCTTCATCGTGCAGGCGCGGCCGGAGACGGTCCACAGCCAGCGGGAAGTGACCCAGATCGAGGACTACCGGCTGCGCGAGCATGGCGATGTGCTCGTCACCGGCCTGGCCGTGGGCGACAAGATCGCGGCCGGGCGCGTGCGCGTCATCCCCAACGTCTCCCACATCCGCGAATTCCAGCCCGGCGAAATCCTGGTCACCGACATCACCGACCCGGACTGGGAGCCCATCATGAAGACGGCCGCGGCCATCATCACCAACCGGGGCGGCCGCACCAGCCACGCGGCCATCGTCTCGCGCGAACTGGGCATCGCCGCCATCGTCGGCAGCATGACCGCGACCGAAGTGCTCCACACCGGCCAGGAGGTGACGGTCTGTTGCGCCGAGGGCGAGACGGGCCGCGTCTACGCGGGTGTGCTGGACTTCGAGGTCACGACCGTGGATGTGAGCAACCTGCCCCGGCCCCACACCCACATCATGATGAACATCGCCAGCCCGGAGATGGCCTTCAAGCAGGCGGCCATCCCTAACGACGGCGTGGGGCTGGCGCGCATGGAGTTCATCTTCGCCAACTGGGTGCAGGTCCATCCGCTGGCGCTGACCCGCTACGCCACCGTGCCCGCCGACGTGCGCAAACAGGTGGACGAGATCACGGTGGGCTACACGGACAAGGCCGAGTTCTTCGTGGACAAACTGGCCCAAGGTATCGGCAGCCTGGCCGCGGCCTTCTATCCCAAGCCGGTGATTCTGCGCCTCTCCGACTTCAAGACCAACGAGTACGCGCACCTGGTGGGCGGTCAGCTCTTCGAACCCCACGAGGAAAACCCCATGATCGGCTGGCGCGGCGCGAGCCGTTACTACCACCCCGACTACCGGGAAGGCTTCGTGCTGGAGTGCAAGGCCATCCGCCGGGCGCGTGAGGAGTTCGGCCTGACCAACCTCAAGGTGATGGTGCCCTTCTGCCGCACCCCGGCCGAGGGCCAAGACGTGCTCGACGTCATGGCCGAGGAGGGTCTGGTACGTGGCAAGGACGGGCTGGAGGTCTACGTCATGGCCGAGATTCCGTCCAACATCATCCTGGCCGACCAGTTCGCGCCCATGTTCGACGGCTTCTCCATCGGCTCCAATGACTTGACGCAACTGACGCTGGGCGTGGACCGCGACTCCAGCCGGATCGCCGCGCTCTTCGACGAGCGCAGCGACGCGGTGCTCCGCTCGTGCGCGACGTTGATCAAGGCGGCCCACGAGCACGGCTGCAAGGTCGGCATCTGCGGTCAGGCGCCGTCGGACTATCCGGAATTCGCCGCCTTCCTGGTGGAGCAGGGCATCGACTCCATCAGCCTGATTCCCGACGTGATTCTGCGCACCACGACCCAGGTGCTGGAGTTGGAGGCCGCGCGGCAGCCGGCGTAGCAAAGACGATCGCTCATTGCTCATCGGTAATTTCATATTTCTTATTGAACGGCGAACTGCCGGACACGCTGTGGAATAAGAAATGAAAAATTATCGATAAGCAATCACAAATCGCCGTTCAAGGAGGCTCCATGCCGATATACGAACGCACCACCGGCCCACCCATCTACGTCGTCTCCGGGGGCACGGGCGCGTCGGGCGAATTGCTCGTGCGCACGGTGCTGGCCCAGTTTCGGGACGTCAACGTGCCCATCGTCGTCAAGCCGCACATCCACGAACCGGAGCAGGTCGACGCGGTGCTGGCCGAGGCCGGTGCGGACGGCGCGGCCATCGTCCACACCATGGTCAACGCGGCCTGTCGCGCCGAGTTGGCGGACCAGGCCCACGCACGCAACTTGGTGGCATTCGACCTGGCCGCGCCGCTCATGGACTATCTCCAGGGCGTGCTCGACCAGGAGCCGACGGGACAGCCCGGCCTCTACCGCCAATTGCACCGGGCCTACTTCGACCGGGTCGCAGCCATCGAATACGCCGTGGCCCATGACGACGGCAAGCGCCTGGAAGATCTGCCCCAGGCGGAGATCGTGTTGACGGGTGTCTCCCGCGTGGGCAAGACGCCGCTGAGCATGTACCTCTCCATCCTGGGCTGGAAAGTGGCCAACGTGCCCTTCGTGCCCGGCGTGCCCGTGCCGACGGAAATGGCCCAGGTGGACAGCCGCCGCGCCGTGGCGCTGATGGTGGAGCCGGCCCAGTTGCTGAGCCACCGGCGTTGGCGGCAGCAGCGCACCGGCATTCCCACGGGGACGTACGTGGACCGCAGCGCAATGGTGGAAGAGCTGCGCGCGGCGCGCCACTACTTTGCCACCCAGGGCTATCCGGTGGTGGACGCGACCGACAAGCCCATCGAGACGTGCGCCGATGAGGTCGTCACCTTGGTGAGCAGCGCATGGGACAGGCCGCGCCTGCGTTGGTGCGTGCCACGGCTGACGGCTAGCCGCCCCGGTTCGTCAGCCGATGACCGTGCTCGACGTCTTGACTTCGCGGCGGTGTCGTCCCAGGAAGCGCGTGTCGACCGTTGCGCCGATGCGCGGCAAGCCCAGTTGCACGGGTTCGGCGTCGGTGTCGCAGCCCGCTTCGTTCGCGGTCACGATCTCGGCCATGAGCTTGCCCAGCACGGGCGATGTCTTGAACGACGAGCCGCTGGTGCCGATGCAGACGTAGTAGCCGGGCAGATCGGTGCGGTCGACGATGGGATACCAGTCGCGCACGGTGACGTCGTAGAGATCGGCCACGCCGCGCAGCGGCCCCATGGTGACCCGGGGGAAGCGCTTCATCAGCCGCAGACATTGGCGATCGCGATAGGGCGTCGTGACGTTGCGTTCCATGGCGTCCGGATCGTCCACGAACTCCAGCGGGTCGCACGCCGGGTCGGTGGAGCCGACGATGATGTCGCGGCCCCCGGCTTCCGGGCGGAAGTAGATGCCGTTGTCCAGGTCGCCGACGATGGGCAGCACGGCATCGTCGCCGTCCTTGACCAGCGGATTCTCCAGCGCGTGGACCTCGCGCCGCAATGGCCGCGTCTCCAGGGGCAGGGTGACCCCGGCCAACTCGTTTACGATGCTCGAGTGCGGGCCGGCCACGTTGATCACCACGTCCGCGGCCAGGCTGCTCCCGTCGGCGAATTCCACGGTGAAGCGGGGCGTGTCGGTTTGGCACACTGCGGTGACCTCGTGGCGGAAGAGGAATTGCACGCCCTCACGCGCTGCCGCATGGCGCAAGTTCTGGGCGGCCAGCGCGGGGTAGACCACGTAGCCCGCATCCTCCTCGTAGACGGCACCTTCGATTTGGCGGCTGCCCGGCTCGAAAAAGGTCGGGTCATCCACGGACGTGGGCGGGAAGAATGAGTCCAAGTCGAGAAACGGAAAACGGGTTTCGATCTCAGCCGGGGACAGGATGTGTGCCGCCACGCCCAGCCGCTGCATCTCCGCCACCGTGGCGCGGACACTGTCGTCCAACTTGGGCGGGATGAAAAGCATGCCCGGGCGCACGAACTCGATGGTCGTGTCGTCGATGGGGCCAATGTATGCGTCCCAATCGGCCCAAATCTGCGCGCCCTCGTGGGCCATGGCGATCATGCCCGGCTGCGAATAGAAGCGGCGCACGATGCCGCACGACGCGCCGGTGGAGCCGTGGCCCGCGTCGCCCAGTTTGTCCACCACGGTGACGGTCGCGCCTCGCTGCTGCAATTCATACGCCACGGCGCAGCCGATGACGCCGGCGCCAATCACACACACTTGCATCAGATGTCTCCCTTCGTTGCATGGTATAGATACCGCACGTGCAGCCCTTCTTCGATGGCTTGGCGAATGCCGCGGGCGTCGCCCATGCGGTTGTCGTAAATGAACGTTGTGCCTTCCGCCTCGAACTGAGCTTTGCAGGCGGCCAACACCTCCTCGCGCCGCCGGGCCAGGGCGTACTCCTGCGCGGTCAGGTCCCAGGTTTGGAAAGTGAACCCATTGGCCTGCAAAGCTGCCGCCAACGGCGTCCCGTCCGGGGCCAAGGAAGCGGCCGGGAACTCCTCCTTGGGCACCCACGGCTCCCGCCCGTGGGAGTAGAGGATGGCCAGTCGGCCGCCGGGACGCAGGGCCGCGTCCAGTGCGTGGATGGTGGCGTTGTAGTCGTCGCTGAAGTAGAGGCTGTCGATGGAGATGATCACGTCGAACGCACGATGCGGCAGAGCCAGGCGGTTGATATCGCCGACCACAAAGTTCAGCCGTGCCGACTTTGCCGCCGTCCGCTCCTCAGCTTGCCGAATCGCAACGGGGATGAAGTCCAGCCCGGTGATGTGGGCGCCGGATTGATCGGCAAGCCACTCGGTGATCATGCCGTTGCCGCAGCCGAGATCGAGTGCGTGATGCGTCGCGTTGAGCCCGGTCACGTCCAGCAGCAGCGCCAGTTGCGCCATGTCGGCAAAGCCGTGCTGGCAGAGATCCAGGCCAAAGACTGCCGTGCAGAAGTCATGATGTGCCCGGCTGTGAGGGACGGCCGCATAGAACGCATCATAAAAGTCGTGCATGTTTGTTTTCTGCCGATGAACTCCAGGCTGGTTTGAGCAATATTTCACAGGGCAATGTTGGTAGCATAATACACTTTCGTGCCGTGGTAAAGATGTGCGCGATTTCCGCGCCGGCCCGACTTGGCGCGCATCTCAATTTGGGGGCAACGACGCGAGCGGCCTGTCCAGTTCGCACGCCCTCGTGCGAACCGCGGCACAGCCCCGGCTTTGGCACAGCCGTTCGCACGAGGGCGTGCGAACTGAACGGACGTCTGCCCCAAATCTGTGATACCCCCGCCCGACTTGGCGCGCTCGACAGCCGCGGCGATGTGGGGCAGAATAGGGGTATGACGTTCAGCGCTCCCTGCCGCCCGTGCGAGAAAGAGAATGTTCGCCGACGATTGTCAAGTGACCGAACTGGAACATACCGCGGAGATCGGCCTGCAGGTGCGCGCGGCGTCTGCGCCCACGCTCTTTGCCTGTATCGCCCAGGCCATGTTTGCGCTGGTCGGCCTCACGCCGGACACGACGGCAGCCGGCACGCCACACACGGTCTCCGTCGCGGCGCCGGAAGTGGAGAGTCTGCTGGTCGACTGGTTGAGTGAACTGGCTTATCTCTACGAGGTTCACGGCGCGGTGATGCAGGTCAGCCGGATAACGGCCTGGTCGCCGACGGAACTCACCGCCGACCTTGTGGGGTACCCGTCGACAACGGTGCCGGCCATGCACATCAAAGCCGTCACCTATCACGACCTGCGCGTCGGCCCGGAGGGTGACGGCTGGCGCGCCCGAGTTTACTTCGACATTTGAGGGGGGAACGATCATGATCCAGCAGAAAGACCTCGAGCAGATCAGCCCCTACATTTGGGAGATTCCTCAAAATTACCGGGACGACATGCGCGTGCCGGCGCGGATCTTTGCCAGCCGGCGCATTCTGGACAAGGCGCTGACCGACCGCAGCATCGAGCAGTTGGTCAACGCGACCACGCTGCCCGGCATCGTCGGCTATGCCATCGCCATGCCCGACGTGCATCAGGGCTACGGCTTTCCGGTGGGCGGCGTGGCCGCGACCCGGCTGCCCGACGGCGTCATCTCGCCCGGCGCGATCGGCTACGACATCAACTGTGGCGTGCGCCTGCTCGCCGCCAACCTGGACGCGGCGGAGATCGAGCCGTGGCTGGGCGATCTGGCCACCGCGCTCTATGCCAACTGTCCCAGCGGCGTGGGCAAAGGCGGACGTTTTCGCCTCAGCCGCCACGACCTGGCCCAGGTGATGACGCTGGGCGCGGGGTGGTGCAAGCAGCAGGGTCTCGCCACCGAGCACGATCTTCTCCACAGCGAGGCGTCGGGCTGCATTGCCGGCGCCGACGCCGCGCGCGTGAGCAGTCACGCCTACGAACGGGGCGCCGATCAACTGGGCACATTGGGCGCAGGCAACCATTTTTTGGAGATCGACCAGGTCGTCGCCACCTATGACGAGGCGGCCGCCGACGCGTTCGGCCTGCGTCCGGGACAGGTCGTCGTGCAGATTCACTGCGGCTCGCGCGGGCTGGGCCACCAAGTCTGCACCGACTACGTGCGCGAGTTCCAGGCCGCGATCCATCGGTACAAGATCGTGCTCCCCGACCGGGAGCTGGTCTGCGCGCCGCTCGATTCGCCCGAGGGCGAGGCCTACTTCGCGGCCATGTGCGCCGCGGCCAATTTCGCCTTCGCCAACCGCCAGACCTTGGCCGCACTGGCTCGGGAAGCGTTCGAAATGGTGCTCGCGCCCAAGCGCCTGGACCCGACGTTGCGCCAGGTCTACGACGTGGCCCACAACATCGGCAAGGTCGAGACACACACGGTCAACGGCCGCACGATGCAAGTCTGCGTCCACCGCAAGGGAGCGACCCGCGCCTTCGGTCCCGGCAATCCCGACGTGCCGCCCGACTATCGCGCCGTGGGCCAGCCGGTGCTCGTGCCCGGTTCCATGGGAACGGCCAGCTACGTCCTGGCCGGCACCGCGGGCGCCATGGCGACGACCTTCGGCTCCACCTGTCACGGCGCCGGGCGCGAGATGAGCCGCACCGCCGCGCGCAAGCAGGTGCAGGGCGAAGCGCTCAAACAGCAGCTCAACCGCCGGGGTATCCGCGTGCGCGCAGGCAGCATGCGCGGTCTCGCCGAGGAGGCGCCCCTGGCCTACAAAGCCGTGGAAGACGTCATCGAGGCGGTGGAGGGGGCGGGCATTGCCCGCGCCGTCGCCCGGCTGGAGCCGCTGGCCGTCATCAAGGGGTAAACAGCAGGATTGAAGATTGAAGATTGGGTAGACCCTCGTCCGGGGTAGAGACAGATAGTATGCGTTTGTCGGCGTCACAGCACAGGCACATGTCTCAGTCCCGATCCGTGGCCCCACCAGTCTTCAATCTTTAATCTTGACTCTTCAGTCTATTACTCACTCACCACACACTGGAGCACACGCATGTCCAACGCCGACCTTCTGGCCAAATTGGCCCAATTCGACACGCCGACCATCTGCAACATCATCGAGCTGTTCGATGTGCGTCCGTACACCGCGGGCTACATGGACGGCCGCATCCGCGCCGCGTTCCCGGAAATGGGACCCATCGTCGGGTACGCGGCCACGGCCACCTTCCGCTCGGCCGGACCTCCGCCCAGCGGCGCCGGCTACGGCGGCATGGTCGAGCAGGTGGAGCGCTTCAACGAACTCTTCCGGTCCGGCCGTCGTCGTCTTCCAAGACATCGACGATCCGACAACGTGGCCGCCACCTTCGGCGAGGTCATGTGCACCACGTACAAAAGCCTTCGGCGCAGGGACTCATCACCAGCGGCGCCGCACCTGGATCAGGTGCGCGCCATCGACTTCCCGGTCTTCACCAACGGCACGATCTGCTCCCACGGCTACAACCACATTCCCGAGGTAATGGTGCCGGTGCACGTGGGCGGCCTCTTCCTCTATCCGGACGACATGCTCCACGCCGACGTCAACGGCGTCTCGACCATTCCCAAGGAGATCGCGGCCGATGTGGCTGACGTGGGCGCCGGAGTTCGTGGCCGCGGAGATGGTGGTCATCGACGCCATGCAAGCCTCAACCCCACCATCAAGCAGATGAAGGACGCCCGCTGAGATGAGCGCCCGCGCCGCCGAGCTGCGCAAGCGCGCTCGAAAAGCACAGTAGGGCGTTGGGTGGTAGGGTTTTGGGGTTTTGGGGCAGGGGTATTCGGGTCATCGTATTGCACAGCGTCATTGCGACGACCCTACCACCCTACCACCCAAAGACCCTGCCACCCTAACACCCCAACACCCTACTGCCCCAAAAACCAAGGAGGACACCTTGACCAACCAACCCATCCGCGTCGGCGTCATCGGCGCAGGCGCCAACACCCGCTCTCGACATATCCCCGGTCTGCAGGCCATCGACGGCGTGGAGGTCGTGGCCGTCTGCAATCGCAGCGAAGAATCCGGCCGCTGCGGCCGACGACTTCGGCATCCCCCACGTCTACACCCACTGGTGGGACGTGATCGCCGCGCCCGACATCGACGCCGTGGTCATCGGGACCTGGCCGTACATGCACCACCGCTTGAGCATCGCCGCACTGGAGGCGGGCAAGCACGTCATGTGCGAGGCGCGCATGGCCATGAACGCGCGCGAGGCCGTGGAGATGCGCGCCGCCGCCCGCGCCTACCCGGACCTGGTGGCGCAGATCGTGCCGTCGCCCTTCACCCTGCGCATCGACAAGACCGTGCGCCGGCTCATCGCCGAGGGCTACCTGGGCGACGTGCTGGCCATCGACGTGCGTCAAGGCGGCGCGCTTGTCGAAGCCGACCCGGAACTCCATTGGCGGCATCGTGCGCGATTTCAGCGGCCTCAACATGATGTCGCTGGGCATCTGGTACGAAGCGCTGCTGCGTTGGGTGGGCGAGGCCAGCGCGGTCACCGGGGCGGGACGGACCTTCGTGCCCATGCGCCGCGACCCGGCCACCGGTCGCATGGTCGCCACCGACATTCCCGACCATCTCAACGTGCTGGCCGACATGGCGTGCGGCGCACAGTTGAGCGTGCAGATCTCCAGCGCCGCCGGGCTGGCGCCCGCACGCATGGATGTCTGCCTCTACGGCAGCGAGGGCACGCTCTGCTTCGCCGACGGCGTCTTGCGCGGCGGGCGGCGCGGCGACGAGGAACTCCGTCCGCTGGAGATCTCGGATGACGAAGCAGGCGGCTGGCGCGTGGAGGAGGAGTTCATCAGCGCCATCCGCGGCCGGGAGGCCATTACCCACACCAGCTTTGAGGACGGCGTGAAGTACATGGTCTTCACCGAGGCCGTGGCGCGCAGCCTGGACACCCGGCGCACCGTGCCGCTGCGCGAGGTGGCGTCCGCCGCGGGGGCATGAACGGGTTTACGCGCACGATTTTTCCGCGCTTGACGCTCCTGTGCGGCGCATGTACACTGGCGTGTAGTCCATTTTGACTACGGGAGGATATGCCATGGAATTCGTGTCAATCCGCGACATGCGCACTCGGCCGGGAGAGGTCTGGCAACAATTGCACGAGCAGGGCAACCTCATCTTGACGTCCAGCGGTCGACCGTTTGCGCTCATGATCTCCACAGAGGGCGAAGATGTGGAAGAGCTGCTGCTCGCCCTGCGGCGTGCACGCGCGCAGGTTGCGTTGTCGCGCCTGCGGAGACAAGCTGAGCGTGACGGCGTCTCCACGCTCTCCACGGAGGAAATCGAAGCCGGTGCACTGCGGCTGCTGCTGAGCGGATCTCGTGATCGTTGTTCTGGATACGAACGTGGTGGTCTCGGCGCTGCTCACGCCACATGGTCCGCCGGGGCGCGTGCTTGACCTTGTGTTGGCGGGAGCGTTGACTGTGGCCTTCGACGATCGGATCTTGGACGAATACGCCGTGGTCTTGCGCCGGCCCAAGTTCGATTCGCCGACCATGACATCATGGAGATCGTCGATTTTCTGGCGCACATGGGACTCGCCGTTGTCGCAACGCCATTGGCGGTCCTGCTGCCGGACGGCGACGATCTGCCCTTTCTGGAAGTTGCGTCCGCAGCGTCGGCCATTCTGGTCACCGGGAACCTCCGTCACTTCCCGGAGGCGCTTTGCAGCCCTGTGACAGTGATGGGCTCCCGGCAGGCATTGTTGATCAGCTCTCGTCTTCGTCTGGGCACACCCCAGGTTGACGGACCTGGATAGATTCGCACAGCGTGCAGTAGCGTGTTCTGTAAAGGAGAAAAACGTATGTCCAGCAACCCTGTTGTTGCCTTGTTGCGCGACCAGTATAAAGGCGCCCACGACGTGCTCGAAGGCACCATGGCCGATGTCACGCCGGACGTGCTCGCCTGGTCGCCGCCGGGTTTGGCCAACTCTGTGGGCGGCAAATTGTGCCCACACCGTCACGGGCGAAGATGCCGAAGCTGCGCATGGCGCGGCGAGACGCACTCATGGCCTGGCGAGTGGGCGGGCAAGATTGGCTTGAGCGAGCCGCCGCCCCTGGGCGAGATGATTGGGACAAGCAGGTCCAGATCGATCTCGACGCACTGCGGGCTCATGGACAGGCGGTCTACGCCGACACTGATGCGTACATTGGCTCGCTCTCGGATGCGGATTTGGACCAGGATCTGGACCTGTCCGCCATGGGCTTCGGCACGCAGAAGCTGGGCTGGCTCCTGGGCATCATGCTCTCCAACATCCAGTGGCATACGGGCGAAATCTCTGCAATCAAAGGCGTGCAGGGCCGCAAGGGCTACCCGTTCTAAGCCATTGCGCATAACCTTTCAGGAAAGGCGATCATGAACGATTATCCCATTCAACCCATCTCTTTCAACCGCGTCACCGTGGATGATTCGTTCTGGTCACCGCGGTTGGAGACGAACCGCACCGCCACCATTCCGGTGGACTTCCAACGCTGCGAGGAGACGGAGCGCATCCTCAACTTCGACCGCGCGGCCGGCGTGGACGCGGGCGATCATGCGGGCATCTTCTTCAACGATTCGGACGTCTTCAAGGTGATCGAGGGCGCGGCCTACTCGCTCCAGACCCACGCCGATCCTGAATTGGACGCGTATCTCGACGCGCTCATCGCGCGCATCGGCGCGGCCCAGGAGCCGGACGGCTATCTGTACACCGCCCGCACGATCCGCGAACGCCAGGGTCACACCGACCGGCTGCAGGCCGAGCGCGAGGGCTTGACGCGCTGGTCCAACCTGCGCGTCAACCACGAGCTCTACAACGTGGGCCACATGTACGAGGCCGCGGTCGCCCACTACGAGGCCACGGGCAAGCGCACGTTTCTGGACATCGCGCTGAAGAACGCCGACCTGGCTCGCTGTTCGCCGACGCCCGCCACGATGTGCCCGGCCATCAGGAAAATCGAGATCGGCTGCGCGACTCTACCGTGTTACCGGCGATGAGCGCTACCTGCGCCAGGCCAAGTTCTTTCCCTTGACGCGGCCAGGCGGACGACCGGCTTCGACGCCAATTTCGAGAACCCGGGTTACATGCAGGACCATCTGCCGGTGGTGGTTGCGACGAGGCGGTGCCGCAGTGCGCGCCGTCTACATGCGGCCGCGGGCATGGCCGACGTGTCGTTTCCCCTTACCGGCGATGCTGCCTACATCGCCGCGCTGGACCGGCTGTGGGAAAACGTGGTGGGACGTAAGCTCTATCTCACCGGCGGTATCGGCGCCCGCCATCACGGCGAGGCGTTCGGCGACGACTACGAGCTGCCCAATGCCACCGCCTATACGAGAATCTGCTGCGCTGAAGCCAACGGGTTTCTGAACCCATGCATGTTCCTGCTCCACGGCCACGGCAAGTACATCGACGTGCTGGAGCGCACGCTCTACAACGGCTTCCTCAGCGGCATCAGCCAGGGCGGCGACGAATTCTTCTACGCCAATCCCCTGGCGTCCGACGGTGAATGGTTCTTCAACTACGGCACCGCCGCCACCCGGTCGCCCTGGTTCAGCTGCTCGTGCTGCCCCACCAACGTGGTGCGTCTCCTCGGGTCGCTGGGCAGCTACATCTACGCCCAGCGCAACGGCGACCTGTACGTGAATCTCTTCGTCGGCGGCGGCACGACCGTCAACCTCAACGGCGTCGACGTCGGCGTCACCCAGTGGACCCACTACCCGTGGGACGGCAATGTGACCGTGCAACTGGACCCGGCGGAAGAGACCGAATTCACGCTGCGGGTGCGCGTGCCCGGCTGGGCGCTGGGACAAGCGGTCCCCAGCGATCTCTATCACTATGTGGACGCGCGTCCCGACGTGGTGGCGCTGCTGGTCAACGGCGACTTGCTCGACGTGGAGGTGGTGGACGGCTACGCGGCCGTGACGCGCACGTGGAAACACGGCGACAGCGTGACGCTGGCGCCGGCCACCCCGGTCCGGCCGAGTGGTGAGCCATGCAGCTGTGGCCGAGAATGCCGGACGCGGGCTCCCGAACGGGGTCCGGTTCACTGCGTGAGGGATCGACAACGGCGGGTCGGTCGCGGACGTCACGCTGCCGGCGGACGCCGCGATCACGCCCGTGTGGGACGGGGACCTGGTCGGCGGCGTGTTCAAGCTCACGTGGCAAGACGGCGACGTCCAGCGCACGGCCATCCGTAATTACGCCTGGTCCCACCGCGGCGGGCGAGGCGGCGGCCGTCTGGCTGCCGACGTATCAGGTTGAGATGAACACAGATGAACACGGGATTAAACAGCAAAAACACAGATTGATTGGCTTGATTTGTCATCAATGAGGCGTCTCAGTTAAACAAAATCAATCTGTGCTTGTCATCTGTGTCCATCTGTGGCTCGGCTTGTGCTTTTCGGGTGAAGCTATCCGCGGCTTGATTTTGCCGAAGGCCGAGCAGCGCCAGGAAGTGGCTGTAGGTGCCGTCCCAGCCGGTGCGGTCGACCGGCGTAGGTCTCCTGAGGGTGGACGCGGCCACGGCGGCGCGGCCTTCGGCCAGGGCGCTGGGCCAGGTGTCCTGTGGCGATGGCCTGTGGACCATGACATTAACGGCTGCGGTCGCTTCCACTGACCGGTGACCACGACCTCGGTCACAGGCGGTCGGCCGTCATCTGGTTGAGCAGCGTTCTGGCTGCCGCCGCCCACCACACGGATGGTCTTCATGGTGTGGCCGGTCAGCGTCTCGATGGAGTCGAGCACCGCGCGCGGTAGCGCAGGGCCAGGCTTTCCAGACAGCAGCGCACGACCTGACCGACCGTCTCCGGCACGGGCTGGCCGTGGGTGCGACAGTAGCCGGCAAGCGCGTCCAGCATGTTGGCCGGGTTGTGGAAGTCGGCCGCGTCCGGGTTGACCAGGCTGCGAGAACGGCTCCGCCTCGTCGGCCAGCGCCAGCAGTTCGCCCCAACTGTAGTCCTTCCCCTGCCGCGCCCACTGCGCGCGACTCTCCTGCAGCAACCACATGCCTGCAATGTTTTTGAGGAAGCGAATGGTGCCACCCACGCCGCCTTCGTTGGTGAAGGAAGCGTTGTGGGCCAGCACCTGCTCAAAGCGATGACCGGCTGCGCAATCTCCGCACCCATGAGGCTCCACGTGCCGCTGCTGATGTAGACGCTGTCCGCGTCCAGCCCGGGCACGGCGGCCACTGCGCTGGCCGTGTCATGGCTGCCCACGGCGATGACCTGCACGTCGTCGGCCAGCCCGGTCTCCTGGCAGACGAAGGTGAGCGACCGAGCACCGTGCCCGGCTCGATGAACTGGCGGCAGGATCGCCGGGCAGGTCCAGCTTGGCCAGCAGACCGGTGGCCCAGCGTCGTTCCTTTGCGTGGAACATCTGCGTAGTCGAGGCGATGGTGTATTCCGCCACCTGCCGCCCCGGTGGAGCCAGTAGTTGAAGAGGTCGTGGCAGCAGCAGTAGCGTGCCGCCATGTCCAACTGCGGGTCGTCGGCATGGCGCATGGCGTAGAGCTGGATCAACGTGTTCAGTTCCAGGAACTGGATGCCGGTGTCGGCGAAGATGTCGGCCTGGGAGACACGGTTGAAGATCACAGGCAGCATGCCGATGGTGCGCACATCCCGGTAGTGGACCGGGTTGCCCAGCAGGTGGCCGGCCGCGTCGAGCAGGCCGTAGTCCACGCCCCACGTGTCCACGCCCACCGACGGAGCAGCCCAGCGCCTGGCATAGGCCGCAAAACCGGCCTTGATTTCGTGCCAGAGCCCGAGAATGTCCTAATGCTGGCGCCCGGGCACGCTGGATGGGCGGTTGGGAAAGCGGTGCAGGACATCCAGCGAGAACCGGCTCCGGGTCCCATTGGGCTGCGGAACAGCGCCTGTTGGACGTTTCCGGCAAGTCGGCTGCGAGAAAATGATTGCCGAAGTCATTCCGCACTGTCCGTTCAGGTGAGCAGTTTGGTGAAACGAAAGTGCGAAGATGCGGAACGATGCGTGAAACGTGACTGGACGATGACCTGACCGGAGACCATGCGTCCGGGTCCGCACGCATCCAATCTCCCAATCTCTCCCATCACGCATCACGTTTCACGTTTCACGCATCACATTTTTATACATACTCCATCTCAATCCCCAACTCCTGCAATTTTGCGCGGGCATCCGGCGCGAGTTCGTCGCCGGTGATGAGTTCGTCCACCTCTTCGGGCAGGAGCGAGCTGGCCGTGTACGGCTGGCCGAATTTGGAGGTGTCGATGAGGGCCACCGTCCGTTGTGCGGCCATGGCCACGGGCGGCCGGAGCTGGGCCTCGCGCAGATCCGACTCCATCATGCCGTTGGCGAAGGTGAAGCCGCGGCAACTGAGAAAGGCCACATCGATGTGCAGCCGTCGCAACATGTCCGGGCTCAACATGTCGACCAGGTTGAAAGCGGTGCGCCGGCGCAGGATGCCGCCCACCACAATGGTGGTGACTTCGGGCGCAAAGCTCAATTCCAGCGCGGCATAGAGGCCGTTGGTGATGACGGTGAGATTCTGCTGATCGCGCAACATGCGCGTCATCTGGAAGACGGTGCTGCTGCCGTCCAGAAAGATGGTGCTGCCCGGAATATTCGATCTGCCGCTGCCCGCTGCGCGATGCGGCGCTTTTCGTCCAAGTATAGTTGCCGCCGCGGCGAAACGCAACCCCAACTGGCCACGCCCCGACATGACCGCTTTCACCACGCACGTGCCAAATACCCTCTTGAGCTCAAAATTTGCAGATCTACGCGCCGTGACCTCGGTCACCTGAGCCGTTTGCCTGTGACGGTGACGGTGACCGCATCCTGTTCGCGCACATTTTGATAATGAGTTCGCGCCGTTCATCGCTGGGAATGGACGGACTCCATCCGTACGCTCCTCCTGTGCAGCTTGCCCCACGGTTCCCTCCCGGTGTGCTACGGAAGCATATTGCTTCTTGTCTGGTTTCGAATCTATTTTCGTTTTGCGCTGCAGTCACAATTTTCAACGTTTCCGGCATTCGTGTCAACCCGCTGGGGAAGGGACGGCTGAAGTTTGGCACCGACAGATATCCGTTCAGTTCGCACGCCCTCGTGCGAACTGCTGTGCCAAAGCGTAGGTTGTGTTCCCGCGGTTTGCACGAGGGCGTGCAAACTAAACGAGTTGTTCTCAGGCGGACAAGTGCCACGGCGTCGACACAGGGGCGTTTCGCCACGCGGGCTGCGCCCGGGCCGCCGTGACCAAGTCCACACACTGCGCATGGCCGTCGCCTCGTCGGCCGCGGGCCACAGCGCACGCAACGATTGTCCGTAGGCAACGGCGTGTTGCCCGCAGCGTGCAACGCCTCCCACGCGGGCCGCGGCGCCGAGAGCCAGCGCGGTGGCCGATCCCCGCGCCCGGCCAAACGCATGGCGCCCACCAGCCGGTCGTCCCAGCCCAACTTGGCGCGGATCCCGGGCCAAATTGGGCCACGCCGTCGCGCAGAAAGCGGGATTGACCATGCGCGCCGATCAGGTCGTCGGCGCAGGTCGCCATGGCCGCGGGGTGAAGAGGGGATCCACGCCGGCGTAACGGTGCACCAGCGCCGTCGGGCCTCGTCCACCATGGCCCGCCGCACCAGCGCGCAGATCGGGCGCCGGCAGTCAGTTCGTCCATGGTGGTCAGCCCGGCCACTTGCGCGAGATACGCGGCCGTGGCGTGGCCCGCGTTGTGGCAGTACAACTTGGCCGCCTCAAACGGGACGAGGTCCGGCTTCTCGGTGAAAACGGGAATGCCGCGCGTGAAGCGGCTGCGACCGTCGGCGTCCGGGCAGCGCGGACCGGTGAGAATGCGGTTGAACGCCTCCACCAGGAAGGCGGCCGGATCGCCCGGCGCGATGGGAGCGAGACCGTCCGCAGCCGGCGCCAGACCGCTCATCTTGGCGATGACGGTGTCCACAAAACAGGCGTCGTCCATTGGCGACGGCGGCGTCTCCGGGGGCAACGCCCTGCGCACATGTTCGGCCAGGATGTCCGCAGCTTGCGGCGTATTTTCGGCGCAGTAGACCAGGAGTGGCGGTCCGGCCGCGTCCTGCTTGGCGGCCAGACCCGCGGCCACGATCGGCGCGATGTTGGCGTAACCGGCTACACTGGGGAGAGCTGTGGCGGCTTCGTCGGCCGCGGCCACCGCGGCAATCAACGCGGCCCGGTCCGCGGGATCGTTGGGATCGAGCAGTTTGACCGGACCCACCTGGGCCCGTTCGATGTGGTCCGCGTGTGCGATATTGACGGTGAACAGGCCGCCCGCGGCCCGCACCCGCGCGATGCGATCCGCCTGGATTTCGGCGCAGACGAGCCGGCCGAAGGTGCCGGCGCTGGCGGCTTCGTAGAGGAAGAGACCGGCCTGGATCGCCCCGAATCCGAAGCCGACAAAGGTGCGGTTGCCGGTCAACGCCATGGCATCACCGCATCTCTTGGCCGCCGGTGACGTTGAGCGCCTGTCCCGTCATGTAGCCCGACTGGTCCGAGGCGAGGAAGACGACCAGATTGGTCACGTCGGTGTAGGTGCAGCCCCGTTTCATGGGCACCTGGTCCACGTAGCGTTGGCGCACCTCTTCTTCCGTGATGCCCAGCCGCGCCGCGTACTGGCCGTAGAGCGACTCGACCCAGAGCGGCGAGTCCAGCAGGTTGCCGGGGCAGATGGCGTTGACGCGCACGCCGAACTCGGCCAGTTCCAGCGCGATGCTTTGGGTCAAGCCGATGCCGCCGAACTTGCTGGCGGCGTAGGCCGAGTTTTTGAAGCTGCCCTTCTTGCCCGACTTGGAGTTGATCTGGACGATGGCGCCGCTGCCCTGGGGCTTCATGACGCGTGCGGCGTGTTTGGCGGCCAGGAAGTACCCCACCAGGTTCACGTCCACCACCTTGCGCCAGCGCGCGACGTCGAACTCCTCCACCGGCCCGGAGAGGACGATGCCCGCGTTGGCCACCATGATGTCCAGCCGGCCGAGGGCCGCGACCGTCTCGTCCACCAGCGCGGCGACCTGGGCCTCGTCGGTGACGTCCACCTGCTTGCCCAACGTGCTGCGCCCGGTGGCCTGGGCGATCTCCGCGGCCGTCTCTTGAGCTTTCTCGCCGTTGAGGTCGGCCACCACCACGTGCGCGCCTTCGTCAGCCAGCCGCCGGCAGATGGCGGCGCCCAACCCCTGTGCGCCGCCGGTTACGATCGCGATCTGGTCGAGTAACGGTTGTGCGTTCATGCGCGTCAGTCCTGTTCCGCCAACGCCAGCCGCAGCAGCTCTTCTTCGGCTTCATTGGTCCAGGTCTGGCCGTCCTTGAGCTTGGCGTAGACCGTGGGGTAGACGTCGGCCAGGTCTTCCAGCGGCGTGAGCGGCAGTTGCTTGATGTGCGGGTAGATGACGACCTTGCCCGCAAAGCGGCCGTCCGCCACGGCGCGCAGACCGTCGGGCACGCCTTCCAGCCCGGCCACCGCGGCCACCGCGCCGTTCGTGGAGAGCGCGTGGCTCTCGGTCAAATCGAGCATGTGGCGCAGGTCATCGATGGACGAGCCGCTGGTGCCGGTGTAGCGCACGCCGCGGGCGACGATGTCGTTGATGTCGAAGACGGCCTGCGTGCCCCGGGGCAGCCCGGCGAAGACGTTGACCACCGCGTTGTCCGCGGCGAAGGGCATCGCGCCTTCCACGGCCTTGGTGCTGGCCGCGATGATCACGATGTCGTCGAAGCCTTGGCCGCCGGTCAGGTTTCGGAGTTCCGCTTCAAACGCGGCGCGGTCGGCAAAGGACTGCTCCGACAGGTAGACCAGGTTGGCCCCCGTGCTGCGGACGAGACCGGCCAGCTTCTCCTCGGTCGCCTCCATGCGGTCATGATGGAGATTGGTCGCCACCATGAGGCCGGGTCGTCCGTCCATCTCCAGCGCGCGCTGGACGTGCATCTGGCCCATGGGACCGGCCGCGCCCAGAATCCAGGCGCGCCCGCCGGCGTGGAGTTGGGTGCGCACCGGCGTGTAGGCCGCGCTCACGTCGCCGCTGGTGGTGCCCACCGTCATGAGATGGTCGTAGTGCATGCGCCCGATGTCCAGGCTGACCGGTCGGGGCACCGGCGTGGCCGTGACCACGTTGAAGATGCCGCCCTTGGCCAGCCGCGCAAAGGCGCGCTCGATGAGGTCGGGGTCGTGGCCCAGGATGACGATGTCGTCAAACTGCATGGCGCCGTCGTCCTCGATGACGTCCACGCCCGCGCCCGCGGCCCAGTCGCGCACGGTCGCGGCGAAATCGGCGTCACTCGCGTCGACGACCACGGCACGCGGCCGCCAGTCCGTCGCCGCGCCCAACGCGGCGCCGGCGCCGTCCCCGGTCAACCAGACCACGCCGCCTTCCTGCCACTGGGTGCGGTAGACGACCACGTACGACGCTTCCACGCACGCCCACGGCTCGTTGAGCGCGGACTCGGCGTAGCCGGTCGTCGTTTCGACGGGGATGAGATAGTTGCCGCCGTCGCCGTTGAGCACGCGCTGGTCGATGATGTTGTACTCGGAGAAGCCGCCCTGGATCTCGTAGCCGTAGGCGCGGCTGAGACCGTCGATGTAGATGTCCGCCTGCACGATGAAGCGGTCGCCCACGTGGTATTGGTCGCGCAGATTCTCGCCCACGTCGACCACGGTCAGGCTCACTTCGTGACCCAGCACCACCGGTCTCTCGCGCATATCGCGGAAGATGCGCGGGTGATTTTGGCCGGCGCGGATGACCTTGATGTCGGAAAAGCAGATGCCGCACGCGTCGTGGCGCACGAGCAACTCGTCCGGCCCGGGCGTCGGCATGACGACCTCGATCATGCCGTCGTTGCCGCCCAGGCTCTCAAAGCCCGCGCCGTAGAGCGGCCAAAGCTTGTAGCGCGCGGGCAGCGTGGCCGCCACGGCCCGGTAATCCTGCACTTTATCAGACATGCTTCACCTCATTTTGCTCAATGCGTGTGCGCAAAAGAGGCTAGCCACAGATGAACACGGATATACACAGATGGTCTTGTTTCCCTGCGTTTTTTATCTGTGTCAATCTGTGTTCATCTGTGGCTAGCTTTGTTTTGTCTACAGTGCCGCGAGGATGTCTTGGGGCGACGAATCCGGCGACAAGCGCTTGACGATCTCGATGCCGCGTGCGCCGGGCGGCAGACCGCGTCCTGCGGCAGTGTAAAACGTGTTGGCGGCGCGGCGGGAGTCAAAGTGACCGGCGGCCCAGTCGCTGGTGTAGCCGAACGTGCCATAGCGTCCCAGCATGGTGTGGCCGTAGAGGAAATGCGCGCCGTCCAAGAAGAGGTCGCGCACGGGCGCCAACTCCGGCGTCGAACTGATCCACCAGGGGCTGGCCGGGGCTGTTCATCTCCGTGCCCACGAGGATGGGCAGCGCGTTGTCCGCGGCCATCTCCACCGCGGCGTAGAGATTGCGCACCTTCACCTCTTTGACCGCAGGATCGGCGATGTTCCAGTTGCGGTCGGGGATGATGTTGAAGGTCGCCGCGCCCTTGCCGATGAGCAGCTCCAGCAACTCGGGCAGCGCCTGCTCGCCGGGCGACGTGCCGTCCAGCCACGTGGCGCAGGGGATGCCGCCGCTGCCGATGACGAACGCGTGAAATTGCTCGACCTTGGGAAAGGTGTCCGGCCCCGGCGGGACGTACGCCGCGCCGCCCTTTTTCATCAGCGCCTTGCGCACGAGATTGGCCAGGCCGTAGTCCGTCTGCATGGCGGCGTCAACTTGGGCCCGGGGCACGCCGAGCCGGTCGCTCCAGAACGCGGCCGCGTCGTCGGTCTGCGCGTCGACGGCGGCAATGTACGCGGCGACGATGTGGCGTTCGGTCGCGTTGCCCTTGGGCGTGAGCGGCAGGACGTCGGCGGCGTAGTCGACGGTCACCGGCGCCAGGTGGGCATTGACCCGGGCGACCAACGCTTCGTTCCGTTGCTGGGCCCGCGCCGCCAAATCGTCCAACACCGGTTGCACTGCGGCGGGCACTGTGCTGCTCACAAAGCCGGTGCCCATGTGATAGAGCACGCCCGGCTCGCCCGGCGAGTTGATCTCCCGGTCGGCGAACTCGGGCACATAGACGCGGGTTTCGATGCTCGCGCCGCCGCGCACCCCCAGGAGCGCACACGCGCCCAGAAACTCATCGACGCCGTCAACCACGTCGAAATCTACGAGGCCCAGCAGGCCGATCCCCTGGTCGCGCGCCATCACGGTGAGCGCAGAGGGGGACATGCCCAAGGCGTTGTAGGAGAAAAAGGAATGGCAATGCATGTTGGCAATGGCGTCCGACAGTGGCGTACCCAGCGTGTCGGCCTGCGCCGCGTACTCACGCAGGGCGTGATCGCGCCGGGCAGGATCGAAATCGTTGAGCGCCGACCTGAGAAAAGGGGAAGCTGTGTTCATCGCGATGATTGCTCCAAATGGGTGGAAAATTCATAAGAAACTATATCATAGCGAAATGGGTTGTGCAACCGGGGAAAATGCCCGCGATCGTTGCTTTCACAAGCGCAAAATAACAGAATGAAAAGGCGTGCGAAAATCGGCGTTTACCGTGCGCTTTTACCGGACCGGGCGTGGATCGAGTGTGCTCGCCGTGGGTGCAAAGCTGGGTGCTGATGTGGGACGGACTGCGGAGGAGACACGGCGTGTGCCGCGCGTGTTCACGATGCGGGGGACAAGGCGAGTACAGCGCGCGCGGTCACGTCGTCCGTGGCCAGCACGGTGAGGTAGCCGGCGATGAGCGCGGCGTGGATGGCCTGCGCTTTGGTGATGCCGCGGGCGATGGCCAGAACCTGGGGGATGCGCTGCAAATCCTCCAGTTCGATCCCGACGATGCGCTGGTTCAACTCGATATCCGCATGGTGCCCCGACGCGTCAAAGAAGCGCCCGACCATCTCCCCGACCGCGCCCACGTGCCGCAGTTGCGAGAGATCCGCGCGTGTCAGCAGACCTGCGCGCAGGAAGCTGGACGCATCGTCCTGGACCGTGCCGATGCCGGTGATGGCCAGTTGCACGGCCCGCGCGCGGCGAATGGCGTCGCGCACCACCGGTTCGTTCAGAAACATGGTGCGCGTTTCGGGGCGTTCCACCAACAGCGGCGAGTGTAGATCGTAGTGACGCCCGCCCAGTTTGCTGGCGACCATGCGCGCCAGATCCGGCCCGTCGACCATGAGCGCGCCCACGCCGCCCATCAACTGGACCACGTCGATCTGCTGCCCCACGTTGTCCGGCAGCGCACTCACCGTGGCGTGGACACCGGTGCCCCACGCCACGCCGATGCTGGCCCCCGGCGCCAGGTTCGGGATCACGCTCCAGAGATAGCTCGCGGCAATACGACCGGTGCTGCTGAGCATGGTGGTTTCGTCTGCGTCGTTGAACGTCTGGAGCACGTGCGCATCACGCAGGCCGAAGAGCTCGATCAGTTGCTGTTCCAGGGCGAAATCCCGGGGCACGGGCTTTTCGACGCGAATGTGGACGATGCCGCGGTCGCGCGCCTCCTTGAGCATGCGCGAAATCTTGGAGGACGAGACGCCCAGGCGATTGGCGATCTGAGTTTGGCTCTGGTCGAGTTCGTAGTAGAGACTTGCCACCATCGCCAGCATGTCTTCACGTTCGCTCATAACGGTTCAACCAATCTGGAAACGGGCAGTGCCGTGGCTGAGGTGACGAATTCTCGGGCAAGGGATCGAGCGATCAAGAAACGTGCCGGGGGCAAGAGAATGCTTCAAATGCTGGCGGCAATCCCGCTGCGTAGCAGATGGCGTCGCCTCTGCAGGCAATCCCGCCGCTCTACGCCGACTTTCCGGGAAGAAATGTCGACCAGTGGCTCGAATTTAGTTTTGCTGAAATGAAAATATGTGCAGGGCATGAATAAACTTGCTGAAAGCGTAGCACGGTTATATGCCCGTGTCAAGGAAATTTGCGAAAAAGCCCGTTGACAAAGCGCACTTCTCGTGTTACGATGGCGTGCAAAGCCATGCGATGTGTGCAAATTTTTGCACGACATTGCGCCGCTCCCTTTTTGTCTTCCCAAAACGAACGAATGATTCGAATGCCATTGGGCCTCAACCCGGCGGCAGCGCTCCCATAACCCGGCTTTACCGCGGCACTGTCCGCACCGCACCAACCGAAAGGTATGACGATGGCCCTAGCTGTCGACGGTTTCGTCTTCGACTTGGACGGCACGATCTACCTGGGTGACGCCGCGCTGCCCGGCAGCGTCGAAGGCATTGCCGAACTGCGCCGGCGCGGCAAGCGTGTGCTGTTCGTCAGCAACAAGCCGCTGGAACCGCGCGAAGCCTATGCGGCCAAATTGACGCGCCTGGGCATCCCCACCGAGCCGGACGCGGTGATCACGTCCGCCTACGTGCTCGGCCATCATCTGGCGCAGACGGCAGCCGCGGCCCGCTACTACGTGATCGGCGAGGACGCGCTGCGCGCCGAGTTGCGCGGCCGCGGGCTGACGGTGGTCGACGAGTTGCTCGACCAGGACGACAAAGAAGTCATCGACCCCGTGGGCATTGACGCCGTGATCGTCGCCTTTGACCGCACACTGGACTATCGCAAGCTGAACACGGCGTATCAGGCGTTGCTGCGCGGCGCGCATTTCTACGCCACCAATGCCGACAAGGCATGCCCCATGCCCGGCGGCTCCATCCCCGACGCGGGCGCGACCATCGCCGCGCTGGAACACATCAGCGGCCGCAAGCTGGAGCTATTGGCCGGCAAGCCGTCGCCGCTCATCATGCAGGTGGCGCTGGCCCGGCTGGATCTGCCGGCGGCCCGTTGCATGATGGTGGGCGATCGGCTGGAGACGGATATCTTGATGGGACAACAGGCGGGCATGTACACCGCGGCGGTGTTGACGGGCGCCTCCACCCGCGCCGATGCGGAGAGCCTCGCCGATCCCCCATCCTTCATCATAGACAATGTCGGTGCGCTGCCCGGAATCGTGACTTGACGCGCCGTCGTCTGTGCGTCGTGCAAGCGCGGTCGGACCCGCGCTGGAGCCGGCCGATGACGCAGCCGGCGCCCAGCAGACGGCGCGCCAAGTGCGATTCCGGGTTGAAGAAAGGAGGTGTTCGTCCAGGCAAACGGTGTTGTTCGTTTTCGTTTGGGCCGCGCGCATCATCACGCAAGACGGCTCAGTTGTTCCGCACAACGAAGTCCCGCTGACAAAGGAGAGTTCTACCATGCAGTCAACAATGCGTAAACGCACTGCCGTGTTTCTCTCGCTCGCGCTGATCGTGGCGCTGTTGCTGAGCGCCTGTGGTGGCGCGGCCGCGCCTGCGCCTGCTGCCGCGCCGGCCGAGGGCGGTGAAGCTGCCGCGCCCGCAGAAGGGGGCGAAGCTGCCGCCGCACCGTCGGGCGAGTTCGACTGGGGCATGTGCCAGGGCGAAAGCCTCAACCTGCTGCTCAACCAGCATCCGTACCAGCAGGCGCTGGTCAACGAGCTGCCCAACTTCGAAGAGCTGACCGGCATGACCGTCAGCTATGACGTCTTCCCCGAGCAGAATTACTTCGACAAGGTGACCATCGACCTGCAGGCCGGCGAGTCCAGCACCTATGACGCGTTCATGACCGGCGCGTACATGATCTGGCAATATGCGCCCGCCGGCTGGATGGAGCCGCTGGAAGGCTACATCAACGATCCGTCCAAGACGAATCCCGACTACAACTTCGAGGACATTCTGCCCGACCTGCGCAATTCCGAGATGTGGAACCTGGAGCCGGGCGCGCAGAATCTGGGTCAGGGTTCGCAGTACGCTCTGCCGTGGGGCTGGGAAGCCAACGCCTACATGTATCGCAAGGACATCTTCGATGCCAATGGCCTGACCCCGCCCACCTCGCTGGACGAGTTGGTGGATGTGTCCAAGCAGCTCAAGGAGATCAACCCGGACATGGCCGGCATCGTGGTGCGCGGTAGCCTGAACTGGGCGACCATTCACCCCGGCTTCATGACCATGTACTCCAGCTACGGCTGTGTGGACTATGACGACAACATGGTGCCGCAGATGAACTCCGCGTGCGCCGTGGAAGTCACCGAGAAGTGGATCGACATGGTCCGCAGCGCCGGTCCCGAAGCGTGGACCACCTACACCTGGTACCAGGCCGGTTCCGACTTTGGTGCAGGCAAGGCCGCGACCATGTTCGACGCCGACATTCTGGGCTACTTCCAGAACCAGCCCGACACCGCGGCGCCCGAGGTCTTGGGCAACGTGGCGTGGGCGCCCGGTCCTCTCGGCCCCGACGGCCAGCTGAAGACCAACATTTGGATCTGGTCGTTGGCCATGAACGCCGGCTCCCAGAAGAAGGACTGCACCTGGCTCTTCCTCCAGTGGGCCACGGGCGAGGAATTCTTGACCAAGGGCGCGGTGGACTACAACATGGTCAACCCGGTCCGCCAGACCATCTGGGAAAATGCGGACTTCCAGGCCAAGATGGCCGAGCAGACCGACTACCTGGATACCTTCAACACCATCTCCTCCAATGACATGAAGATCCAGTTCACGCCGCAGCCGCTCTTCTTCGAGACCACGACTGAGTGGGCGCAGGCGTTGCAGGACATCTACGCCGGGGCCGACACCCAGGAACGCCTGGACAAGTTGGTCAATGACCTGACTGAGCAGTTGCAGGATGCCGGGCTGATCGAATAGCCCACCGATTTCGCCGCATGCTGTGTTGCGCCGGAAGCAAGCAGGCTTCCGGCGCAACATGACATGCCCGTGTCTCAAGTCGGCCGGCTGCGCAGCGCTTGTTGCAGCCGGCCGCACTCCAATCCGCGCGTTCGTTTTTGTAAGTGCATCGGATAGGCAAACCATGTCCACGAACGAAGAAAATCTCCGTCCGCCAATGATGGTGCGCATCCGCCCCTGGTTGATCGCCATGCCGGCCCTCATCGTGCTCATCGGCATCCTCTACCCGTTCCTGACCGCGATCTACTATTCGCTGACGGCCTACACGCTCAACCGGCCGGGGAGCTTGGACCAGTTCGTGGGGCTGCGCAACTATTGGCGCATGTTCACCGATGACGACTTCCTCTACAGCACCTACATCACCTTTGCCTACGCGTTGCTGACCACAGGAGTGGAACTGGTGCTCGGGCTGATCGTGGCGCTGTTGCTCAACCGCGAGTCGCGCTTCGCCAAGATCATGACGCCCACGCTCATCTTCCCCATGATGATCGCGCCCGTCATCGGCACGTTGATCTGGAAGATGATGATGCAGCCCAGCGTCGGCATCCTCAACCCGATGCTCAACCTGGTCGGTCTGCCGTCGCTGCAATGGGCCGCGGTGCCGGAGACGGCGCTCTTCTCCGTGGTGCTGGTGGATGTGTGGATGTTCACGCCCTTTGCGGCGCTGATTCTCACCGCAGGCCTGCGCTCGTTCCCCAGCGCGCCCTTTGAAGCCGCCCGCGTGGACGGCGCATCGTTCTGGTTCACCTTCCGCAACTTGACGCTGCCCATGCTGACGCCCTTCATTCTGATCGTCATCGTCTTCCGGCTGATGGACTCGCTCAAGATGTTCGACATCATCTTCGCCATGACCGAAGGCGGGCCGGGCAACACGTTGATGACCTATCAGCTCACCGCGTATCGCACCAGTATCCAATTCCAGCGCCTGGCGCAGGGGTTGCCCTACGCCATCCTGCTCTACATCATCATCTATATCGTCAGTTTCTATCTGATCAAGTTCTGGGGCCGCGCACAGCGGCGCGCGGCCGGCTATTGAGTTCACCCCGGCGCAACCAACCGGTGCACATCGTCCCGTTGCCGCCGCGCAGCCAACGATGTTCGCCGGGTTAGTGGGAGCAATCCATGGAAACAGGTACGCTCAAGAAACGCTTCTCCGCCATCCTCTCCGACGGGTTTTTGGTGCTCTATTTTCTCTTTGCCCTTTTCCCCATCGTGTGGATGTTGCTGGTCTCTTTGAAGAGCACGGATGAACTGTTCACGACCCAATTCATCTTCACGCCGACGCTGGACAACTACGTGGCCATTCTCTTCGGCGATACACGCGCCGCGGCCGGCGTGGTGGCGAGGCAGGAATTTCCTCGCTATTTTCTCAACAGCCTGATTGCCAGCACCGGCTCGGTGATCCTGTCGCTCCTGGTGGGTGTGCCCGCGGCCTACGCGTTGGCCCGCTACAACTTCCGCGGCAAAGAGGATCTGGCCTTCACGTACCTCTCCTTCCGCTTCGCCCCGGAGCTGGTCGTCATCATCCCGTTGTCGGTCATCTACCGCCAGTTGGGGTTGTACGACACCTACTTCGGCATCATCTGGGTCTACCAGTTGATCACGTTGCCGCTCCTCATTTGGGTGTTGCGCAGCTATTTCGAGGACATTTCGCCTGACATTGAACAGGCGGCCATGATCGACGGCTATCCATGGTGGCGCATCTTCTGGAATATTCTGCTGCCCTTGGTCCGCCCCGGGCTGGCCGCCGCGGCGTTGCTGGCCTTCGTCTTCGCGTGGAACAGCTTCATCTTCCCGCTGGTATTGGGCGGCTCCAACGTGCAGACCGTCACCGTGGCCGCGCTGGGCTACATCTCGTCGGCGCAGGCGTTCTTCAACCGCATGGCCGCCGCATCGGTCATCTCGTCCATCCCGCAGATCGTGCTGGCCCTGAGCATCCAGCGCTACCTGATCCGCGGCTTGAGCTTCGGCGCCGTTAAAGGCTAGTAAATCCCGGCGGAAATGGGCCGACAGTGACCCCCGTTGGCACAGACGTCGAATTTCCGCCGTGGTATTTACGCCGCGTCAATAAGCACGGAAAGGATCCTCGCGATGGCGAGCCTTCGACTCGAAAATCTCAGCAAAGACTACGACAGCGTGCAGGCCGTCAAGAGCCTTTCCTTGGACGTCGCCGACGGTGAGTTCATCGTCATGCTCGGCCCGTCCGGCGCCGGCAAGACGACCACGCTCAAGCTGATCGCCGGCGTGGTCACGCCCACGGACGGCAAGGTCTACATCGGCGATCGCCTGGTCAACGCGATCGAGCCGCACAAGCGCAACGTGGCCATGGCCTTCGAAAGCTATGCGCTCTACCCGCACAAAAACGTGAAGCAGAATCTGGCCTTCCCGCTCAAGGCGCCGGGACGCAAGCTGCCCGCGGCGGAGATCGAGCAACGGGTCATGGGCGTCGCCGAGATGCTCAACATCCACATGCTGCTCGACCGTCTGCCCCAGCACCTCTCCAACGGGCAGAAGCAGCGTGTCGCCTTGGGCCGCGCCATGGTGCGCGAACCCGAAGTGCTGCTGCTGGATGAGCCCATCTCCCACCTGGACGCCAAGTTGCGCCACCGCATGCGCACCGAGTTCAAGGCCCTGGAGACGGAGATCCACACCACCACCGTCTACGTGACCCACGACTATTTGGAGGCGCTCTCCCTGGGCGACCGGCTGGTTGTGCTCAACGAGGGCGAAATCCAGCAGACCGGCATGCCGGACGACGTCTTTTTGAACCCGGCCAACGTCTTCGTCTCCAAGCTGCTGGGCCACCCGCAGATCAACCTGATCCCGTGCAAAATCTTCCGGGACGGCGATGCGCTCCAACTCATCAGCCTGGACGGCGCCATCCGCATGGGTGTGCCGGCGCATCTGCACGGCGCCATCGCCGCGTATGGCGGCGACCAGTTGATCGCCGGTATTCGCCCGCTGCACATGACCGTCGTGGCCCACGGCGTCAACGGCGAGGCGGGGCTGAACCAGTGCAACGGCCTGGTCTACGTCTATGAGCGGCTGGGCACCAAAGGCGTGCTCACCGCGGCGGTGGGCAAGCAGCAACTGGATGTCATCACCCCCATCGAGATGTCGTTTGACTATGACGAGGCCATCACGCTGGGCATCGACACCGAGCGGATTCTGCTCTTCGACCCCGAGAGCGAAAAGAATATCCAACAATTGTAACCTGCCGGCGAAGTCCGGCTTCTGAGAGAAGCCGGACTTCTCGGTCTGTCATACGAAGGGTGCGCCATGGCCGAAGTACGCTTAGAGCATATTCACAAGATCTACAAAGGTGGCGTTGAGGCCGTCAAGGATCTCAACCTGACCATCAGTGACGGCGAATTTTTGGCGCTGCTCGGTCCGTCCGGCTGCGGCAAGACGTCGACGTTGCGCATGATCGTCGGCCTTGAGGAGATCACCCGGGGCGAGCTGTACATCGGCGACCGGTTGATGAACCGGCTGGAGCCGAATGAGCGCAACGTGGCCTTGGCCTTCGAGACGTATGCACTCTATCCGCCGCTGCCCGTACGCGAGAACATCGCCTTCTGCCTGCGCGCCCGCTCGGTCCCCAAGGACGAGATCAACCGGCGCGTGCAGGAAGTGGCCGACATCCTCGACATCGGCGGCATTCTGGATCGCAAACCGGCCGAGTTGGGCGGCGGGCAAAAGCAGCGTGTGTCGCTGGCCCGTGCGCTGGTGCGCGACCCCGACGTCTTTCTCATGGACGAGCCGCTCTCCCACTTGGACGCGGCCCAGCGCGCCCACATGCGCGTCGAGTTGAAGCGTCTCCACGCCCGCACCGGCCGCACCACCATTCTCGTGACCCACGATCAGCTCGAAGCCGTGGCCATGGCCGAGCGCATTGCGGTCATGAACTTCGGCGTGCTCCAGCAGGTCGGCACCTTCGACGAAGTCTACAACCACCCCGTCAACGAATTCGTGGCCGGCTTCATCGGCGAGCCGCCCATGAACTTCCTGGCGTGCCGCCCGACGGCCCAGGGCGATGACCTTTTTCTCCACGCGGACGACGACAGCTTCAACATCCTCTTGCCGCCGGCGCTGCGGGACAAAGTCAATCGCCGGAAGGTCGACCGGCTTCATCTGGGCATCCGGCCCACCGATTTCCAACTGGCCAACGGCCACGCAGTCGACACGGCGCTGGGGCTCAACGCCCACGTGCGCACCTACGAATCCCTGGGCGAAGAAGGGCAGTTGGCCGCCTCTGTCGGTGCCACCGACGTGTTGGCCGTGACCGAGCCGTTCTTGAGCCTGGAACGCGGCCAGGACATCACGCTGCACATGCGCACGGAGCGCGTCCACCTCTTCGATGCGGCCACGGAACTGGCCATCTGAGGCAAGTCCCATGTCCTCCATGTTGCTCGGTGTCGACGCCGGCACATCGGTCATCAAAAGCATTCTCTTCGACCTGGACGGGCGCGAAATCGCCGGCGCGGCCCAGGAAACCCAGTTGCTGCACCCCCGTCCCGCCTGGGTGGAACAGGATATGGATGCGGTCTGGGATGCCGTGGCCGTGACCGTGCGCGCCGCGTTGGAACAGGCCGGCTGCACGCCCGACGCGATTGCGGCCGTGGGCATCACCGGCCAGGGTGACGGTACGTGGCTGGTGGACGAGGCCGGCCGCCCGGTGCGCCCCGCCATCACCTGGCTGGACGGGCGTGTGGCCGATCTTGTGCGCCAAAGCCAGGAGAGCGGTCTCAGCAATGCCGTCTTCGCCATCACCGGCACCGCGCTCAACACCAGCAATCAGGCCCTCCACCTGCGCTGGCTGCGTGACCACGAGCCCGAGACCCTCCGCCGCACCCATGCCGTGCTGCGTGCCAAGGATTGGATCTTCCTCAATCTCACCGGCCAAGTCAGCACCGACGAATCGGACGCCTCCCACACCTACTTCGCCGCCGCGACGCGCCACGTCGATCCCCAGGTGCTGGCACTGCTCGGCATCGGCGACCTGCAACCGCTGCTGCCGCCCATTCGGCCCAGCCGCGCCAACCGTGCCCCGCTTTTGCCGCGGTCGCGGCCCAACTGGGTCTGGCGCCGGGCACGCCGGTGATCGCCGGGCCCTTCGACGTGGCCGCAGCCGACCTGGGCGCGGGCGTGCTGGAGCCGGGCGACGCCTGCACCATCCTCGGCACGGCGGGCATTCACCAGATCGTGCTGGACCGGCCGGTCAACACGCCGGCGAACATCGGCTACACCATGTGTCACGCGCCCGCCGACCGCCTGGTGCGGCTGCTGCCCACCATGACGGGCACGCTCAATCTCCAGTGGTTCGCCCGCAGTTTTTCGCCGCGGAACGGGCCGACGCATCCGACGACGCCGCGTTCTGGGCACAGCTCGAAGCACGGGCCGGCGCCGTGCCCCTGGGCTGTGAGGGCGTGCTCTATCACCCGTACATCGATCCCGCGGGCGAGCGCTCGCCCTTTGTGCGCCCGGAGGCGCGCCCAGTTCACCGGCATGAGCGTCAACCACGCGCGACACGCTCTTGGCGCGGTCTACGAAGGCGTGGTTCTGTCGGCGCTGGACTGCTACGAACATCTGGCCATGCCCGTGCGTGCGCTCAAGCTCACCGGCGGCGGCGCGCAGTCCCTTCTGGGCGCAGATGTTTGCCGACGCGCTGGGCTGTCCCGTGGACGTGGTGGACGGCAGCGAGCACGGCGCCCGCGGCGCGGCCATGAACGCGGGTGTGGCCGTGGGCCTCTACCCGTCCTACGCCGCGGCGGTGGCCCGATGCGTGCGCCCCGCCCGGACCTACACGCCCGACGCCGTCAACACAGGCGCGTATCGCGCGCTGCTCGAATTCTACCGCGCCACCTACCGCGCCATGTTCCCGGTTTGGGCGGCGCGCGCCGGCGCAAGCCAGGAGCAATCATCGTGACTTTGACCATCGCCGCCTTTGGCGATCTTTTCGTGCGCCCCGAACTCATGGAGGCTGCGCTGCGTGAGCATCTAGGCGCGGCCGGCTTTGACTGCACCGTCCGCACCGCACAGATGGACTGGCCCACCCAGCCGTTGGCGCACAACGCGGAAGTGGCTGAGTACCTGGGCGATCCGCAGCAGGTCATCGCGCTGGCCCGGGACGCCGACCTGCTGGTGACCCACGTGGCCCCGGTGACGGCGGCGGTCTTTGCCGCGTGCCCGTCCGTGCGCGCGGTGGCCTGCTGTCGCGGCGGGCCGGTCAACATCAACGTGGCCGCGGCGACCGCGCGCGGCATTCCCGTCTTCAACGCACCGGCACGCAACGCCCAGGCCGTGGTCGAGTTCACCCTGGGCCTGATCCTGGCCGAGGCGCGCGGCATCGGACGGGCCCACGCTGCGCTCAGTCGCGGCGAGTGGCTGGGCGACCTCTACCGCTACGACCGCACCGGCCGCGAACTGCGCGGGCAGACCATCGGCCTGGTCGGCTTCGGCGCGATTGCCCAACTGCTGGTGCCCTACCTGCGCCCGTTCGAGTTGCGCATCCTGGCCTTCGACCCGTTTGTGGACGCAGCGCGCATGGCCGCGCTGGGCGTGGAAAAGCGCGATCTGCCCGACCTCCTGGCCGCGGCCGACGTGGTGAGCATCCACGCGCGCGTCACGCCGGAGACTACGGGGATGATGGGCGCGGCCCAGTTTGCGCAGATGAAGCCGGGCGCGTACTTCATCAACACGGCGCGGCCCGCTGGTGGACTACGACGCCAGTACGCCGCGCTGGCCTCCGGTCATCTCGGCGGCGCGGGCTGGACACCTTCCCCCAGGAGCCGCCGCCGCCCGACTGGCCCTCGCTGCGCCTGCCCAACGTCGACAGTGACGCCCCACATCGCCGGGTCGTCCCAGGAATCGGCGCAGCGCGGTGCGGACATGGTGGCGCGCGATCTGGCCGCATTCCTCACCGGGCAGCCCGTCGGTCAACTGCGTCAATCGCGCCGTGTTGGCTGAGTAAGGCGACAGCATCATGGACAAAGACCTGCTCATCGGCATCGACGTGGGGACGACCGGCACCAAGGCCATCGCCGCCGCACGCACGGCACGGTGTTGGCCGAGGCCGGCCAGGAGTACGCCACCGCCTTCCCCACGCCAACTGGGCCGAGCAGAACCCGGACGATTGGCGGGACGCGACCTGCGCCGTGCTGCAGCGTCTCTTTGCCGACCACGCCGTCGACGCAGCAGCGTGGCTGCGGTGGCCGTCAGTTGCCAGGCCCCGTCGCTGGTGGCGGTGGACTGGAACGGCGCCGCTGCTGCCTGCGCTCATCTGGATGGACCGGCGCACCGAAGCCGAGTGTGACTGGCTGCGCGCGCATGTGGACGAGGCTGCCATCACGCGCACAACGGCGGGCGCGCCGACCCGTACTATCTCGCGCTTCCAAACCGCTCTGGCTGCAGCGGCAGCGGCCCGACCTCTACGCCGCCACCACACCGTGCTCCAGGCCAACGGCTACGTGGTCCACAAGCTGTGCGGCGCCTTCAGCATGGACGTCTCCCACGGTCCGCTCACCCTCTTTTCGACAGCGCAGCGCAGACCTGGTCGGACGAGCTGCTCCAGGCCATGGCGCTGGACCGGGCCAAGTTGCCGCCGCTGGTGGGCTGCATGGACATCGTCGGCCACGCGACCGCGGCGGCCGCACAGGCCACCGGTCCTCGCCCGGCACACCGATCCTGGGCGGCATGACCGACGGCACCGCGGCCAGCGTGGAAGCGGGCCTGGTGGAGCCGGGCGACGCGGCCGAGATGACCGGCCAGTCCACCGTGCTGCTCATCTGCAGCGACCAGCCGTATCTGGGCCGCGACCTCATCCCGTTGGGCCATCCGCAGCCGGGACGGTTTCTGGTCGTGGGCGCGCTGGTGGCGTCCGGCGGCGCTGCGCTGGTTCCGCGATCAACTGGGCGAACCCGAGCGGCAGGCGGCGGCCCGCACCGGCGTGGACGCCTACGAACTGCTGAGCGAGGCCGCGGCGACCAGTCCGCCCGGCGCGCACCGGCTCATCTTTCTGCCCTACATGTTCGGCGAACGCTCGCCCATCTGGGACAGCGACGCGCGCGGCGTCTTCTTCGGCCTCTCGCTGGCCACGCAGAAGGCCGATCTGATCCGCGCTGTCATGGAAGGGGCGGCGTACGGGCTGCGGCACAACGTGGACGCGGCCGCGGCCGGGGGCTTTGCCATCACGGAGATGGCGTGTGTGGGCGGCGGGGCACGCAGCGCGGTCTGGAACCAGATCAAGGCCGACGTGCTGCAACTGCCGGTGACGCTGCCGCGCGCCGCCACCGGTGCGCCCATGGGCGACGCCATCATCGCCGCGGTGGCCGCGGGCTGCACCCGACGTTGGGCGACACGGTGGCGGCCATGGTCGCACCCGGCCCGGTCTACACACCGCGGCCGCAGTTCGCCGCGCGCTACGACGCGCATTGTACGACGTCTACGTCGGCTTGTACCCGCAACTGCGCCTCGTTCAAGCAACTGGCGGACGTGCCCGATGACGACTGAGGCCGAAGTGCAGCCATTGGCGGGCGCGACGGCGCTGGTGACGGGTGGCTCGCGCGGCATTGGCCGCGCCATCGTCCTGGCCTTGGCCGCGGCCGGCGCCCAGGTGGACTTCTGCTATCGACGCGATCAGGCTGCGGCGGATGAGGTCGTCGACGCGGTGGCGGCTCAAGGTGGCGTGGCCCGCGCCCAGCGCGTCGACGTGACCGATCGGCCTGCGGTGGATGCGTGGGTGGCGGCGGCGCACGCACGGACCGGGCGCATCGACGTGCTGGTGAACAACGCCGGCCACTTCCCGGCGCGCGCCGTGGTCGACATGGACGACGCCGAATGGGACGAGGTGGTCCGCACCAATCTCTACGCCGTCTTCTACACCTGCCGCGCCGTCACGCCCCACATGCTCGCGGCCGGACAGGGCAGCATTGTCAACCTGGCGTCGGTGGCGGGGCAGCGCGGCTCGGCGTTGCATGCGCACTACGCCGCGGCCAAGGGCGGGGTGCTCGCCTTCACCCGTTCGCTGGCGCGGGAGGTGGCGGCGCAGAACGTGCGCGTCAACGCGGTCGCACCGGGGCGCATCGCCACCGACCTGCTGCTGGACGGCGCGGACGCAGCCGAGCACGCCCGCTGGCGCGCCGACACCCCGGCCCGTCGCCTGGGCACGCCGGAAGAAGTGGCCGCCGCCGTCGTCTTCCTGACCGGTCCCGGCGCGACCTACATCACGGGCGCGACGCTGTCGGTCAACGGCGGCTTGCTCATGGATTGAGTCCCGGACGAGGCTCAAGATTGGAAAGGCCAGACGGACGCATGGACGCCCAAACGCAAACTGCACCGCCCTACTTCCTCGGCATCGACGCAGGGACTGAGGCCATCAAAGCCGGGCTGTTCGACCGACACGGCCGCGCGCCGCCCTGGGCGTGCGCACCTACAAGACGTACTTTCCGCGCAGGTGGGCCGAACAGGATCCCGATGAATGGTGGGCCGGCCTGGTGGGCGCGGTTCACGATTGTCTGGCCGCGGCCGCCGTGGACCCGGCGGACATTGCCGGCATCAGCGCGGACGCCACCACCTGCACGCTGGTGCCCATGCGAGCGTGACGGCGTGCCGCTCCGGCGCGCGCTGCTGTGGATGGACGTGCGCGCTGCGGTCCAGGCCGAGGCCGTCTTCGCCGCCGGTGACCCGGCGCTGCGCTACCGTCTGCCGGCGTCAACGCCGAGTGGATGCCGCCCAAGATGCTCTGGCTCAAGCAGCACGAACCGGCGATCTACGCGCAGACGGCGCAGTTGCTGGAATTCACCGACTGGATCGCCTACCGGCTGACCGGTCGCTACACGCTCAACATGAACACCGTCACCCAGCGCTGGTTCTACCACGCGCCCGGCGGCGGCTGGCCCACCGATTTCTTCGCCGCCATCGGCCTGCCGGATCTGGTGGACAAATTCCTGCGGACATTTTGCCGGTCGGCGCGGTGGTGGGCGGACTCGCAGCGGAGGCGGCCGCGGCGTTGGGCTTGCCCGCCGGCATCCCCGTGGCCACCGGCGGCGGCGACGCCTTCATCGGCCTGCTGGGCCAGGGCGTCACCGCGCCGGGTGACATGGGCGTGATCATGGGATCGTCCAATGTCTTCGGCGCTGGCCGCGGACGAATTCCACTTTCCCGGCATCTTCGGCGGCTTCCCCGACGTTGATTCCGGGGCTCAGTCTCGTGGAGGCCGGGCAGGTCTCCACCGGGTCGATCCTCTCCTGGTTCAAACGCAACTTTGGCCACGGCGCGGTGGCGGACCTGCGCCAAGGGCATCTCCGTCTACAAACTGTTGGACGAGGAGGCCGCTGCGATGCCGCCCGGCGCGCACGGATTGATCGTGCTGGACTATTTCCAGGGCAACCGCACGCCCCACACCGATTCGTTTGCCCGGGGCGAGTCTGGGGCTGTCGCTGCAGACCGGCCGCCCAGGTCTTCCGCGCGTTGATGGAGGGAATCGCCTACGGCATGGCCGACATTCTCGCCACCTTTGCTGCCAATGACTTTGCCGTGAGCGCGATTGCCAGCGGCGGCGCCACCCAAAGCCCGCTCTTCATGCAGATCTACGCCGATGTCACGGGCGTGTCGCTGACCACCACCGCCGAAACCGAGGCGTCGCTGCTGGGGTCGGCCATCGTCGCCGCAGTGGGCGCGGGTTCTATCCCGATCTGCCGGTCGCGGCCGCCGCCATGGTGACCGTGGACCGGACCTATCAGCCGGATCCGGTGCGCCACGAAACGTACCAATTTTATGTGCAGAAATATCAGGAAACCTACCGGGCGCTGCGACCGCTCATGCGCGAGATGGCGGCGAAATCAGCATAGCGCGAGCAGGCGATAGTTGCGTGCAGTAGGCTATAATTTGATGGCATGCGCGGGGATGTCTCTCTCCGCGCCCAACATAGACAGGAGCAACATCATGGTCGTCATGGACGGCATCATCAAAAATCAACTCGAGCACACGGTGGCGCCGCCGCTGCCCGCAGAGAGCCTCCACGAAATCAACACGTGGCGGCAACTGGTCTACGGCCTCAAGCTGGTGGGCCAGGACCCGGCCCGCTACGGCGGCTACGGCTACGGCAACGTGAGCATGCGCATCCCGCCGTACGACGCACCCGTCAACCACCGCGCCTTCGTCATCACCGGCACGCAAACCGGCGAAGTCGGCGTGCTCACCCCCCTGAACTACACCGTGGTGACCGCGTATTCGCCTGAGCGCAACCTGCTGGTCAGCGAAGGACCGTGCAAGCCCTCGTCCGAGTCGCTCACCCACGGCAGCGTCTACGATCAAGACCCGGCCATTCGCTGGGTCATCCACGCCCACTCGCCCGAGATCTGGCGCAATGCGGCCGCGCTGGACCTGCCCACCACCGCGCCGGATGTCCTCTACGGCTCACCCGAGATGGCCGGCGAAGTGTGGCGTCTTTTCGCGGAGACCGACGTGCGCAGCCGGGGCATCTTCGTCATGGGCGGCCACGATGACGGCGTCGTTGCCTTCGGCGCCACGGCCGAAGCCGCGGCCGAGATCCTCATCGGCACGCTGCTCATCGCCACCAAGTTGAAGGGGGCGTAACATGGCCGCGCGACACCCACAGCCGGTGACCATCGACGCCGATGCGACCGCGCATCTGGTGGAGTACTGCAAGGCGCACGGCCACGATCGGCTGCTGCTCGTGATGGACACCAATACCCGCGCCGCGCTGGGCGCACGGGTCGAAGCCGCGCTCCAGGCGGCGGATTTGGACGTGGTCACCGTCGTCTTCGGTGACGGGGAGGTGGTGGCGGATGCCGAGCACGTGTTCACCGTGTTGCTGGCCGCGGATCACGCGCCGCGCACCTGCGTGGCCGTGGGCTCGGGCACCATCACCGACATCACGCGCTTCGTCAGCCACCGCACCGGCATTGACTTTCTTTCCATGCCCACCGCGCCCTCGGTGGACGGCTTCGCCTCCATCGGCGCGCCGCTCATCATCAACGGCGTCAAGGAGACGGTCATCTGCCACGCGCCGGCGGCCATCTTCGCCGACATCAACACGCTGGCCGCGGCGCCGCGACCGCTCATTGCCGCGGGCTTCGGCGACATGTTGGGCAAGCTGACGTCGGTGGCGGATTGGCGCATCGGCCGGCTGCTCTGGGACGAGCCGTACGACGACGCCATCGCCGTGCGTACGCTGGATGCGGTGCAGCACTGCGTGGATCACGTGGATGAAATCGGCGCGGCCACGCCCGACGGCGTCCGCTATCTGCTGGAGGCGCTGCTGGAATCGGGCTACTGCATGCTCGACTTCGGCACCTCGCGCCCGGCGTCGGGGGCGGAGCATCACTATTCCCACTACTGGGAGATGAAACTGCTGCGTGAAGGGCGGCCGGCCATTCTCCACGGCGCCAAGGTCGGCGTGGCCACGGTGCTGGTGGCCGGGCTGTATGCGCAGGTGCGCGATCTGTCCCGTGACCAGGTCTCGGATCTGCTGGAAGCGGTGACCCTGCCGGGTCGGGACGTGGAGGTTGCGCAGATCGAAGCCGCGTACGGTCCCGAGGCGGGCGCGGTCATTGCGGGGCATCTGGCCTTCCTGGACATGACGCCGGATCAGTTCGACGCGCTGAAGCAGCGCATCCTCACCCACTGGGAGGAGATCCAGGCCATCGCCGCGCAGGTGCCGCCGCCTGCGGAGATCGCGGCGCTGTTGGCGCAGGTCGGCGGGCCGACCATCGTCGCCGACCTGGGCCTGACGGCCGAAGAGCAGGCGCTGGCCGAAGCCAACGGCCATTACCTGCGCAACCGCTTCACCGTGCGCAAGCTCATGCGCGTGCTAAATCCGTAGCATCGCGGATCCTGCCGTAAAGAGCAAGGGCGAGCCACAGATGGACACAGATGACCGCATTCGTGCAGCCGTGTTTGCGTTTGACGCATCGGGATCTCCCATCACGCCATCGCTGCTCGGTTGACAAGAGCGGTGGTGCTGTATATGATGCTATTATACATCTCATCCCTCGTGGCGGACTGGTTTTATGGCGGCTTTACAGGTTGTGATCGACACCAATGTTCTCTATGCAGCATTGCATTCGCCGCACGGGGCTTCATACCAAGTGTTACGTCGGTTTGCAGCGGCCTATTCACGATCAACTTGTCGGTTTCGGTGTTGATCGAGTATGAAGCGGTCCTCAAGCGAGATGCATCAAGACTCGATCTCGCTGAAGCTGATATCGACGCGCTTCTCGACTACATCTGTCAGATCGCCGATCTGCATGAGGTTCACTTTTCGTGGCGCCCGACACTGCGTGATCCGGGTGACGAAATGATTCTCGAATTGGCGGTCGCCGCCGGATGCGACGCCATCGTTACATTCAACAAACGGGACTTTACCGGCGTGGCGCAATTTGGTCTACGCCTGCTGACTCCACAGGAGTTACTGCAAGAGATTGGAGTGATCGGATGAGTTCTCTCAACTTGCGACTGCCGGACTCACTGCACGACCAGGTGCGTGAGTTGGCGCGACAAGACAATGTATCAATCAATCAGTTCATCACGCTGGCCGTGGCAGAAAAGGTGTCGGCGCTGCTCACGATTGAAGCGCTCAGGGAACGGGCACGGCGCGGCGACCGTGCTGAATTTGAGCGCATCCTGGATGAGATTGCGCGCAAAGACCGCGCCCCGCTGCCACACGATCGATTGCCGGAGAGCGCGCGTCGGCCGCCCACGGCAGGCGAACCGGCGCAACCGCATGCGGACCGGGCTCTGCTGCTGCATGAGGAGCGCGACGATCAGTACGACGCCTGATCGGGTCCGGCCTGGATTACACCACGGATACCACCGTAAGCGCCAGACCCGGAAACCGGCAAAAATTCGCTTGACACACCCCTACCCCTGTGCTATCTTGTAGATGAAATTTCGTGCACGCTCCTGGCATATGTGCACGCTTCCCTTCTGCTTCAGCCATTTCTATTGCGATCCCCAAGCGTTTATGCCCGCGGGATCAACTCAACCAAGCACAGCGGCGTTTTCGCGCGTCCGAAGCTCTACCTGCGGCGACTTTTCGGGCCGGCGGATGACGTCCAAGCATGCAGGAGTAGCCCATGTCCAGCTACATTGATCGCTTTTCTGTTGCCGGCAAACGCGCCCTCGTGACGGGCGGCTCCAAGGGCATCGGCGCGGAGGTGGCCGCGGTGCTGGCCGACGCCGGTGCGGACGTGGCCATTGCCGGGCGCGATGCCGCCGGGCTGGCCGACACCGCGGCCAAGGTGCGCGCCGCGGGCCGTCGTTGCGTGGAGATCGAGGCCGACTTGGCCACCGTGGACGGCGCCAAGCACGCGGCCGCCGCGGCCTTGGACGCATTCGGAACCATCGACATTCTGGTCAACAACGCCGGCATTGCCCGCATCGACAACCTGGTCGACATGTCACTGGACGATTGGGAGGAGACCCAAGCCGTTAACCTGCGCGCGCCGTTCCTCATCGCCCAGGCCATCGTCCCCGGCATGATCGCGCAGGAGATGGGCAAGATCATCAACATTTCATCCCAGGCCGGCGTGATTGCGCTGGAGGGGCACGGCGCGTACGCCGCGGCCAAGGGCGGGCTCAACATGCTGACCAAGGTCATGGCCGCGGAGTGGAGCCGCTACAACATCCAGATCAACGCGGTCGCGCCCACGGTCATCCTGACGCCCATGGGCACCCAGGTGTGGGGCGACCCGGCCAAGAGCGAGCCCATGCTGGCCAAGATTCCCCTGCGCCGCTTCGGCCAGCCCATCGAGGTGGCGGATCTGGTCCTCTTCCTGGCCGCGCCGGCGTCGGATCTCATCACCGGCGAGACGATTCTCATCGACGGCGGCTATACGGCGCTGTAACACGTCCTGCCGCATCAGACCGGATTTTCCCGTCTGCAACAGTCGCACCACTGCAAGCGAACTTGCCCATGTCCGACAAACTCGTCATCAGCATCGACAGCAGCACCACCGCCTGCAAAGCCATTGCCTGGGACCGCACCGGCAACGCCGTGGCCGAGGGTCGCGCCTCCTACCCCATGCTCCAGCCCCAGCCGACGTGGGGCGAACAGGACGCGGAGGACTGGTGGCGTTCGGTCTGCACGGCGCTGCGCGAGTGCGTCGCCCAGGTGGACGCGAGCAAGGTCGAAGCGCTGGGCATCACCCACCAGCGCGAGTCATTCGTCCCGGTGGACGCGGACGGACGCCCGCTGCGCAACGCCATCCTCTGGCTGGACGAGCGCAGCCGCCGCCAGGTTGCGTGGATGTCCGCCACCTTCGGCCGCGACGCGCTGCACCAACTCACCGGCAAGCCGCCCTCCATGACCCAGTCGCTGCCCAAGATCATCTGGCTGGTGGAGCACGAGCCGGACGTCATGCAGCGCGCCCACAAGATCGTGGACGTCCACGGCTTCCTGGTCTACCGGCTCACCGGTCAGTGGCGCACGGGGCTGGCCAACGCCGACCCCATGGGCCTGGTCGACATGGTCAACCATCGCTGGGCCACCGACCTCATTCGGGACATCGGCCTGCGCCCCGATCAGTTTGTGGAGTTGGTGCCGCCCGGGACCATCATCGGGCGCCTTCATGCCGAAGCGGCGGCGGCCACCGGTCTGCCGGACGGTCTGCCCGTGGTGGCCGGCGCGGGTGACGGTCACTGCGCCGGGCTGGGGGCCAACGCCATTGCGCCGGGGCGCTCGTACCTGAACCTGGGCACGGCGGTGGTCAGCGGCGTCATCAGCGCCGACTACGTGGCGGACCGGGCGTTTCGCACCCTCTACGCACCCACCGGGGACGGCTACTTCCTGGAGCACGTGCTGCGCGGCGGCGTCTTCACCGTGGGCTGGTTTGTGGACAAGTTCGCCGCGGACCTGCGCGACGTGGCTGCCGCTCAGCCCGGAGGAGATGTTGGAGGCGGCCGCGGCCAAGGTACCGCCGGGCTGCCAGGGCCTCATGCTTGTGCCCTACTGGAACAACGTCATGAACCCGTACTGGGACCCGGCCGCGTCGGGCATCACCATCGGCTGGACGGGGGCCCACGGCCGCGAGCACTTTTACCGCGCCGTGCTCGAGGGCATCGCCTACGAGCAGCGGCTGGTGGGCGACGCCATGATGGACGCCACCGGGCAGCGTTTCACCGAGTATGTCACCATGGGCGGCGGCAGTCGCAGCGACCTCTGGTGCCAGATCGTGGCCGATGTGACCGGCGTGCCGGTGGTGCGTTCGACCACCACCGAAGCCACCTGTCTCGGTGCGGGCATCCTCGCGGCCACGGCCGTGGGCTGGTTTGGCGACGCGGCCACCGCGGCCGCCGCCATGAGCGGGACGGGCCGGCGCTTCGAGCCGCAGCCGGAGACCCAGGCCGTCTACGACCGGCTCTTCCGGGACGTCTACCAGCCGCTCTTCCCCACGGTGCAGCCCCTGGTCGACCGGTTGACCGCGCTGACCCACGGCGACGATCTGTAGAGGCGCCCGGCCCATGCGCTACTGGATCTGCAACGCGACCGGCCGCATCGACGTTGCGACGATCCCGACGCCGGCGCTCGCCCCGGGCGACATCCGCATCCGCCTGCGCGCGTGCGGCGTCTGCGGCACCGATTTGATGAAGATTTTCACGCCGTCGGTGGCCAAGCCGGTGGGCATCGGCCACGAAGTGGTGGGCGTGGTGAGAGCCGTCGCCCCGGACGTGACGGCGTGGCAGCCGGGCATGCGCGTGGCCGTGGCCCATCACGCCCGATCCGGCGTCGCACTTCACCCGGCGCAGCGGACCCATGGACCCGGGCTTCAAGGCCACCAACATCGACCCCGGCGGCTTTGCCGAACAGATTCGGGTGCCGGCGGTGCTGGCGGGGCAGACCGTGGTGGCCGTCCCGGACCATGTGCCCGATCTGCGGGCGGTCTTCATGGAGCCGTTGGCCTGTTGCCTACGCGCCTGGACCGGGCGCCGGTGCAGGAGGGCGACGTAGCGCTCATCGTGGGCGCGGGCGCGGTGGGGATGCTCTTCGTTCCATTGCTGCGCGACCGCAGCGCCACGGTCATTGCCGCCGATATCCGCGCCGCGCCGTTGTCACAGGCCGCCGCGTGGGGCGCGGACACGGTGCTGCTCGACGGCGATATCGCTGCCGCGGTGAACGCAGCGCACCGGCGCAGCCAAGGACGGGGCGCCGACCTGGTCATCCTCACGGCGCTGACGCCGCAGACGTTGACCCTGGCACAGCACGCGGTGCGCGACGGCGGCACGGTCCTGCTCTTCGGCGCCAAACCGGGCAGCGTCATCGACGTGGACATATGGGACGTTTGGCGGCGTGAACTCAATCTCGTCAGCAGCTATTCGAGCACGCCGGACCTGTTGCCTCGGGCCATGGCAATTTTGGCCACGGACCGTTGGCCTTTGGAGAAGTTGGTCAGTCACACGCTTTCGTTTGATAATGCGAACGACGCAGTTGAATTGGCCCAACGCGGCCAGGCAATGAAGGTTGTGGTGACGCTTGACTGAACACGATTCTCTCACCTATGAACAGGGCAACGAGCGCGACCGTGACGACATCCTCGTGACGGTGGCCTCGCTTTACTATGACCAGAATCAGAACCAGCAGCAGATTGCGGACCGACTGGAGATCTCGCGCTCCAGCGTCTCGCGCATGATCAAAGAGGCGCGCGACCGTGGCATCGTGGAGATCCAGATCAAGCGCCCGCTCTATCGCAACTACCGACTGGAGCAGGCGCTGCTCGACCGCTTCGGCATCCGCGACGCCTACGTGCTGCTGACCGGGAACCTTGGGGAAGCGGACGCGGCGCTCAACGCCATCGGCCGCCTCGCTGCGAGCTACCTGAACCGGGTCATTGCCGGCTTGCCGCCCGGTTCGTCCATCGGCATCGCCTGGGGGACGGGCGCGTACGCCGCGGCCAACGCCTTGTCTGTAAACCAGGAAAAACAGATCGACGTGGTCCAGTTGCTGGGCAGCGTGGGCGCGCCCGATCCGCTCATCGACGGGCCGGATCTGGCGCGCATGTTGGCGAGCAAGTTGGGCGGGCGCCATTTCTATCTCCACGCGCCGGTGCTGGTGGAACAGGACGGGCTGCGCGACATGCTCTATCGCGAGTCCGCGGTGCGCGACGCCCTGGCCCGCATCGACGACCTGGCCGTGGCCGTCACCGGCATCGGCACGGTGCATCCCGAGGCGTCCAGCTTCCTGCGCACCGGCCATTTGACCGTGGCCGAACTGGAGGCCTTGGAGGAGCGGGGCATTGTGGGCGAGACGTGCGGGCGCTTTTTCGACCAGAACGGCCGCAGCGAAGGCTACGAGATCAACGAGCACGTGGTCGGCATTGAGCTGGATGCGTTGCAGAATATTCCGCGCGTGGTGGCCGTGGCCCATGGCCTGCCCAAGGTGAAGGCCATCCTCGGCGCGCTGCGGGGCAAGCTGATGACCGTGCTCTGCACCGATGACGTCACCGCGCAGGCGATCCTCACCGCCGACGGTGCGCCGCCCGCCATGTTGCCCGGTGACGAGATGCACGGACGCAACGGTGCCGGATAGCACGCGAGAATCAAGTCGGAATCTCTGTCGAAGTGCGGCGGGATTCCCCTATCATAAATTTAGGTGAAGACAACGATGAGCAAGATTGTGATCTTAGGCGCCGGCGTCATGGGCTCCGCATTCAGCTTCCCGCTGACCGACAACGGCCATGATGTGCGCCTGGTGGGCGTTTTGGACGGCGACATCATCGAAGAGATCCACGAGTCCGGCATGCACCCGCGCCTGGGCAGCCGGCTCTCTGCGCAGGTCACGCCCTACACGTGCGATCGTCTGAGCGAGGCCTTGGACGAAGCGGACCTGGTGGTGCTCGGCGTCAATTCGCTGGGCATCGACTGGGCGGCAGAGGTGCTCGGCCCGGTGCTGCCCGCCGACATGCCGCTGCTCTTCCTGACCAAAGGACTGGAAGGCCGTGACCAGTCGCTGTCGATTCTGCCCCGCGCTGCGCGACGGGCACCGGCGGCAGGATGACGTGCGCCTGGCTGCCATCGGCGGGCCGTCCATTGCCGGGGAACTGGCGGCGCGGCGGCACACCAGCGTGGTCGTCACCGACACCGATCAGCACGCTTGCAGCAGTTGCAGCACCTGTTGCGCACGCCCTATTGCCATGTGTGGACCAGCACCGATCTCATCGGCGTGGAGACCTGCGTGGCGCTCAAGAACATCTATGCGCTGGCGGTGGGTCTGGTGGGCGGCCTGTTGGAGCGTGACGGTGTGGATTCCAACGGCACCCGGTCATGCACAACCTGTACGTCCATCTTCGCCCAGGGGCTGTGGGAGACGGCCACCTGGTGCGGCACATGGGCGGCGATCTGCGCAGCGTCTACACGCTGCCGGGCGCGGGGGATCTCTACGTGACGTCCATGGGCGGGCGCAACAGCCGCATGGGCCGCCACCTGGGCATGGGCATGTCCTATTCCGACGCCAAGCGCACGCACATGCCCGACGACACCATCGAAGGTGCGGAACTGGCGCTGGCCATGGGCCCCACCGTGGAGCGCATGGTCGCGGCCGGGACGTTGGACGGCGCCGCCATTCCGCTCATGCGCACCATGATCCAAATTGTCTGCAATGACGCGCCTGTGGACATCCCGTGGGATGACTTTTTTGCGGGCGCAATGGACCCTATCGTTTAGAGAAGAGGAAAGCGAATGGATAAGTCAACGCCAATTGTGGTCGGCGCCGACCATCTCGGCATGCCGCTCAAGGATGTGATACGGGACTACCTGACCGAACTCGGCTACACCGTGGTCGACATGGGCGTCAACGAAGCGACGCCGGTGGATTACCCGGACGTGGGCGCCGCCTTGGCCGAGGAGGTGGGCGCCGGCAAGTATGCCCGCGGCGTTCTCGTCTGCGGTACGAGCAGGGGATGGCGATTGTCGCCAACCAAAGTGCCAGACACGCGGTCAGCGTCTATGACCCGTACACCGCCGAGCGCGCCGTGGCCAGCAACAACGCGCAGATCATCACTATGGGCAGCCAGATCACCGGCCCGGCCGTGGCCAAGAAGCTCATCGACATCTGGCTGGAGAGCGAGTTTCAGGGCGGACGCTCGGCCCCCAAAGATTGGCCAGATCGGCCGCGCTGGACGAAAAGTATCACAGCCGCTAAAATCTGCGGCCATTTCGTGATGCACGGGTTGGAAACCGGTGCGGACTTCTGACCCTCACGAGATCGTTTGTGGACCGGGTGTGCCGGAGGGCTTCAGGGAAGTCCGCACCGGTATTGATGTGTAACTGGTCGAGTGGTTGACATGACAACGGCGTATGATATTCTCACTGCAAGTTTGTGCACACCACAGACATATGTGCACGAGCGCCACTTTCAGACCAAGACTCCCTGTTTCAGACAGTTGCGACGCCCAGCGTCATTCATAGCATTCAATCGAATAGCGTTCGTCGAACAGCAGCCAATCTGGCCAACGCTCACGCTGTACCGTCTTTCCGCCCCGAGTATAGACGCGCTACACGGTCCGGTCCGGCATCAATGTCGGAACAACTCAATCGCTCGACGCTGCCATGAGTTCAGTTTGCCCTACCGGCACAACATCCTCCTTCCGGGCCGGTATTGCGAAGCGTTCTTTCGTTCCATTCTTTTCAAAAAGGAGAAACCTATGTCTGAGAAGGAGTTTGCCTCCAGGGGGTTGACCAGACGCCAGATGCTCAAGGGAATGGCCATGACCAGCGCCGGCTTGATCCTGGCGGCGTGTGCGCCGTCCGGCGCGCCGGCGGGAGGTGGCAGCGCCGCGACGGAAGGCGGTGGTGAGGCGTCCAGCGCGCTCATGGGCACCCAGGGCGACGAGATGCAAGGCAAGAGCATCGAGATGAGCTTCGCCGTCATCGGCGGCTGGCCGCCCAGCGCTGCGCCCATCGAGATGTTCCCCATGTTTGCCGCCATGGCCAAGGAAAAGTACGGCTATGACGTGACCGCGCGCAAGACGGAGGCGCCGTTCGCCCAACTCTTCCAGAAGGTCGCACCGACGTTGGCTTCGGGTTCTCAGGAATACAACTTGATCGTGTCGGACAGCCAGTGGTTGGGCGCCCTGTCCGAACCGGGCTGGATCGTACGCGCGGACGACGTTTATGCGCTCAACCCGGAACTGGACATTGAACCGTTCAGCAGCCTGGTCACCGAAACCTACCAGGTCTACCCGGACGGCTCCGGCCAACGCTGGGGCTTCCCGCAGATGCCCGACACCCAGGGCCTCTTCATGCGCCTGGACATGTTGGAAGATCCGGAGAACCAGGCCGCATTCGAAGCCGAGTACGGCAAGCCCCTGCCCACGGATTACGACGGCTTCATCGACTGGACCGTACAGGATTACGAAGATCTGTGGGCCTTCTTCACCCGCCCCGACGAAGATCTCTACGGGTTGGCCGCGCAGTACAGCAAGGAGTACGACTTCTTCTCCTGCGCCTACCACCCCTTCGTCTATGCCACCGGCGGCGACATCTGGGACGAGACCACCGGCGACGTGGTGGGCGTTCTGAACACCGACGCCAACGCGGCCCAACTCGAGTACTTCGTGTCGCTGCAGAAGTACCAGCCGCCGGGCGCGCCCAGCTTCGGCATCGCCGAGATGATCGACCTCTTCACCCAGGGCAAGGTCTTCTCCGCGCTCAACTGGCTGGCCGTGGGTCTGGCCATGATTCCGCCGGAGATGGAAGGCAAGGCGTTGGCCGTGCCCCATCCCAAGTTCGTCTTCCCGGACGGCGAGACCAAGGTCATCGGCGCCATGGGTGGTCAGCCGTGGGTGATCAACTCGTACAACGACGATGACCACATGCGCGTCTGCATCGACTTCCTCAAGTGGTGGTATTCGGACGAGGCGCAGCAGGTCTTCATCAACGACAACGGCGGTCTGCCGTGGTCCAAAGCGGGCGTGGAAGCCGAAGGGTTCGAGGAACTGAAGCCCTACACCCGAGCCTTCAAGTACATGCTGGAAGAAGGCCGCTCGCGCGATTTCTGGCATCTGCCCGAGTACGCCGAGTTGCTGGCCATTCAGCAGGAGGCCTACAGCGCCTATGCCAGCGGCCAGGTGGACGATCCCAAGCGCGTGCTGGATTACATCGCCGCCAAGCAGCAGGAGATCCTCTTCGACAAGGGCCGGAGCCAGACGCCGGTGCCGGAAGAGTTGCAGGGCATCACGCTGCTCTAGGTCACCCGGCACGAGTCTTTGCGACGACAAACCAGGGTTCTCCAAGAACCCTGGTTTGTGGAACGCCACGAATGACACGGCATGTGCGCGGACGCCGCCGCGCCCGCGCACATGCCTGATCACCCCACGCAGAGTCATCTCTGCGCGCACCGGCACACAACCGTCTGACTGCACCAGAGGGACAGGGATGCAATGAGTTCCACATCCGCCAACATTGCGGCGCAGAACGAACAGGCCATCGCCGCACCGAAAATGAACGCTTGGCGCCGGTTTGAAGAATCCAACGGATTTTCCCTGGCCCTGTTGACGCCGATCCTGATCTTCTTTGTGGCGCTCAACATCATCCCCGTGCTGTGGATGGTGGGGCTGGGCTTCTACGAGTATTCGCTCATGTCGCCCGCGCCGCCCCAGTTCATCGGGCTGGAGAATTTCGTCCGCATCTACAACGACGCGGATCTCTGGGGCGCGTTCAGCCGCACGTTCCTCTTTGTGGTGCTGGCCGTGAGCATCCAGACCGTCTTGGGCGTGGTGCTGGGCTTCCTCTTCTGGGGCAGCAGCGAGATGCCCGGTCGCCGAATCGCGTTGACCCTGCTCTTCGTGCCCATGGTCATGACGCCGGTGGCCAGCGGTCTCTTCTGGCGTCTGATCTACGAGCCGACCTTCGGCGTGGCCAACTATCTGGCCGACCTGGTCACGGGCAACAAGATCGACTTTCTCACCAACGTCAAGTGGGCGTTCCCGGCGGTGCTCTTCGTCGATATCTGGATGTGGACGCCGTTTATGATCTTGATGACGTTGGCCGCGTTGGGATCGGTGCCGGCCGCCGAACTGGAGGCCGCGGAGGTGGACCGGCTTTCCTTCTGGCAGAAACTGCGCTACGTCATCCTGCCCCACGGCAAGTTCATCCTGATGCTGGGCATCCTCCTGCGCACCATCGACGCTTACAAGACCACCGATCTGGTCTTCGTCATGACCAACGGCGGCCCGGGCAACGTCACGGAACTCATCGGTCTCAAGTTGTACCGCTTTGCCTTTGCCAGCCTGAACATCGGCTTCTCGTCGGCGCTGGCATTGGTCTTGCTTCTGATCGCCATCGCGTTCACGTCCATCTTCCTCTACGTGCTCTACCTGCGCCGCACCGTAGAGGCCTAATGCCGTATCGGCTTCATCCAGAGGAGCTCATGACGTCATGACATCCAGCCCCATGCGCCGTCGTCTCTATTACGCGTTTCTGTGGCTCATCGCCATCTTTTTCTTTCTGCCGGTCTTCTGGATCATCCTGGCGTCGCTGAAGACGCCCGACGATATCCTGGCCGTGCCGCCCAAGCTCTTCTTCACGCCCACGCTGGACAACTTTCGGGAGATGCTGGGCCAGGCGAACACGATCCCCTATTTTATCAACAGCCTGGTGCTCTCCATTTCGTCGGTGCTGATCGCCATCGTCGTCTCGTTCCTGGCGGCCTACGCGCTCTCGCGCTACAAACCGCGCTACACCGACTTTCTCATGTTCCTGCTGCTTTCCACGCGCATGGTGCCGGCCGCGGCCTTCGTGGTGCCCATCTTCCAGATGTACAACGCGTTCCAGTTGCGCAACACCTTCGGCATCATGATGCTCTACACCATGTTCAGCATTCCGTTTTCGCTGTGGATTCTCAAGGGCTTCATCGACGGCGTCTCGCCCCGTTTTGACGAGACGGGCCTGGTCAACGGCGCCTCGCGCATGCACGTGATCTTCCGCGTCGTGCTGCCCCAAGTGCGCCCCGGCCTGATCGCCGCCTTCATCTTCAACCTGATCTTCGTCTGGAACGAGTTCCTCTTCAACTTCGTGTTGGGCGGCCGCGGCACGCAGATGATCCCGTACGGCCTGGCCGTGGGTCTCGTCAACTCGGGCGGCAACGTGGACTGGGCCTTCGTCGCCTCCATGTCCACTGCCTACGTGATCCTGCCCGTGATCTTCATCTACATCTTCCAAAAGTATCTCCTGGTCGGCATGACCTTCGGCACCGTGCGAGGTGAAGTCTAATGGCCACGCAAAAACGCGCCTTTGCCGCCGTGGTGCAGGCGATCCTCATCGGCCTGTTGCTGCTGAGCATGGTGCTCATCGGCCAGCGCATGTCGCTCCAGATCTACCAGATCGGCTTGCTGCTGCTGGTGGCCTCCACGCTCAGCCAGATCGCCTTCGGCAACATTCCGCCGAACAGCAACTTCGGCAAATCCATGCGCATGTATGTCACCTTCATGGCGGTGACGGCCGCCATCTTTGTCATCAGCATTTTCGTTGCACCACTGCTGGTCTCGTTGGGGCGTTGAACATGAGCGTGCTTGAGCTACAGAATCTGAGCAAGAGTTACGGCAGCAACCATGTGCTGCGCGACGTGAGCCTGACGGTGGACGCAGGCGAGTTCATGGTGGTCTACGGCCTGCCCGTCTCGGGGAAGTCGGTGCTCGTGCGGCTGTTGACCGGGTTGGAACAGCCGGACGCCGGGCGCATCCTGCTGCGCGGCGTGGACATCACCAACTTCGCGCCGGGCGCGCGCAACCTGGGCTACGTGCCCCAGTCCTTTGCGCTCTACCCCCACTTCAGCGTGCGCGACAACATTGCCTATCCGCTGGATCTGGCCCACGTGCCCAAAACGGAGCGCAACCAGGAAGTGGAGCGTGTGGCCGAGTTGCTGGACATCGCCGATCTGCTGGACCGGCGCCCGGACCCAGTTGAGCGGCGGCCAGAAACAGCGTCGCCATCGCGCGCGGGCTGGTCAAGCGCACCGATGTCTACGTGTACGGACGATCCGCTGGTGGGCTTGGACTTCAAGCTGCCCGAGCGGTTGATCGACGACCTTAAGCGCACCCAGGAGATGCTCCAGCGTCACCTTCGTCTACATGACGTCGGATGCGGTGGAGTCCATGATGCTGGCCACGAAGATTGCCGTGTTGGCCGCGGGCGGATTGTGGAGTGTGCCCCGCCCGTGCAACTCTACCAGCAGCCCCAACGCCAGCATGCGCTACGTGGGCTCCCCCAGGCCAATCTGCTGCCCGCCACCCTGGCACAGGACGAGCGCGGTCAACTTGGCCAGCACGCCCTTCTTCAGTTCGCCTGGCAGCCGGATGCCGACGGCGCGTTGGACGGCGGCGCCGCCGTCACCGTGGGGCTGCGGCCCGAGCACATCCAGATCGGCCGCGACGCGCCTGCGGGGCACGTAGCGCAGGAGGCAAGAGTGCTCCTGCGCGAGGACTTGGGCGGCGAGGAGATCGTCTACCTGGACCTCGACGGGCAGCCGTTGACCACGGTGCTGCGCAGCGACGATCAGTCCCAGTTGCACGTCGACATCGACCAGCGCGTGCCCATCAGCATCGACCCGACGACGCTCGTCGTCTTCGCCGACAATCGCCGGGTGGGAAGCGGCCTCGCCGCAGCCTGACACGGGCGCGCCCGCGCGCTCCGGCTTTTCCACGTACATGCAAAGGATCGTCACGTGGCAGATATTCGGGTAGAAAATCTTCGGAAAGAGTTCAACAACGGCGAAGTCGTGGCCGTGCGCGATCTCGACATCACCTTCCCCTCGGGCACGACGACCTGTCTGCTGGGGCCGTCGGGCTGCGGCAAGACCACGCTCATGCGCATCATTGCCGGCCTGGAGGCGCCCACGACGGGCGACATCTACTTTGACAATGAGCGCATCACCAACCTGTCGACGCGCCGCCGCAACATCGGCATGGTCTTCCAATACCCGGTGGCCTACCGCGGCTCGACCGTGCGGCGCAACATGGAATTGCCCTTGATTGCCGAAAAGCTGGCCAAGCCGGAACGGGACCGGCGCATCGCCGAGGTGGCCGAGTTGCTGGAGATGACCGGCGCGCTGGACCGGGACATTAGCACGTTGGACAACGGCTTGCGCCAGAAGGTGCGGTGGCCCGAGCCGTAGCCCGTTTCCCCAAGATCATCCTCTTCACGACGAGCCGATCACCAATATCGACATCAACGCCAAGCTTCAACTCAAGCGGGCACTCAAGGAGTTGATCACGCGGCTGGATCAGACCATCATCTACGTCACCCACGACCAGACCGAGGCCATGACCCTGGCCGACCGCATCGCGCTCATGAAGGACGGTAGCATCGTCCAGTACGACGAACAACGCACGCTCTATAACCAGCCCAACGACGTCTTCGGCGGCTGGTTCCTGGGCAACCCCGGCATGAATTTTGTGGAACACAGCTTCGACAACGCCGGTTCTTCGGCTCTTCGACCGGCCGGTGACCACTCTGGCGCAGGCGCGTCCGCCCGGGAGGGGATCACGTTGGGGATCCGGCCCGAGCACGTGCAGGTCAGCAACGAGCTGCTGCCCGGCGGCGTGCGCGGAAGCGTCGTCGATCGTGTCATCGTCATCGGCGGCCAATACTTCGGGTCACACTGGACGTGGCCGAAGCGGCTCAAGGCCAAGGTCGCCGCGCACGTGGAAGCGGGCTTGCAGGACAGGTCTGGGTGGCCTTGCCGCCGGAAGCGCATCACGTGTGGCTTCGACAAAGACGGCCCGACGCCACGCTGCAATTCGCGTGAGCAGAGCGAGGGCGGCCTCCGCGCAGAACGCGACAAGACTCAGCCACAGATGACTCCGCTGCAAAAAGGGTGGTGATCCAGAAAACCGTGGGACAGGTGACCCCACGTATTTCGCATCGCTTTCGGCACATCTGCCCTGAATCTGGGCGGAAATCGGCGTGATTGAGCCATGCTGTCCCTGTGATTGTGCCGACCCAGACCTTTTTGCAGTGGAGTCACAGATGGACAGATAAACACAGATGGGCATAGGTGCCATGAAGAAACTGATCAATCAGGTTGACGATGTACTGCGCGAGCAGTTGGAAGGGATCCGCGGCGCACGCCCCCGACCTGCGCATCGAATTCGAACCCACCTACATCATTAGCGCCGATGCGCCCATCGCCGGGCAGGTTGCCGTGGTCTCCGGCGGCGGCAGCGGCCATGAACCGCTCCACGGCGGCTTCGTCGAGGCCGGGCATGCTCACGGGCATTGCCCGGGCGAAGTCTCACCTCGCCCACGCCCGACCAGATGTACGCCTGCGGCCAGGCCGTGGACGGCGGCGGGCGTGCTCTTCATCGTCAAGAACTACACGGGCGATGTCCTCAGCTTCCGAGATGGCCGCGGAACTGCTCCATGGCGACGGCGTCGCCGTGCAAAACATCTTGGTCGACGACGACGTGGCCGTGCGCGACAGTCTCTTCTGCAGGGCGGCGCGGCGTGGGCCTCGTGCTCATGGAGAAGATCGTGGGCGCGGCCGCAGCCCGGCTACGACCTGGACCAGTGCGCCGACCTGGCGCCGGGTCAATCAGAGCGGCGCTCCATGGGCATGGCGCTCACGTCGTGCATCGTGCCCGCCAACGGCAAGCCCACCTTTGACCTGGGCGACGACGAGATGGAGATCGGCATCGGCATCCACGGCGAGCCGGGCCAAAAGCGCATGCCCCTGGCCACGGTGGACAATCACCGGCCATGCTCATGGAGAACATCCTGGACGACGGCGTCTACACCCGCACGGCGCGCGAGTGGGATCGGGACGCTGGTGATTGGTGGACGTCACAGCAGCGCCCTTTGCCGGGCGACCAGGTGATTGCGCTGGTCAACAGCATGGAAGCGGTACGCCGCTATCGGAACTCTACGCCGTCTATCGCAAGGTGGACGAACTCTGCCGAGCGCGCGCCATCACCATCGTGCGCAACCTCATCGGCCCGTACATCACATCGCTGGAGATGCAGGGCTGCTCGGTCACCTTGCTCAAGGCGGACGACGAGATGCTGCGCCTGTGGGACGCGCCGGTCAACACGCCCGCGCTGCGCTGGGGAGCTTAGCCATGACCGTCACCCGGACGCAGATTGCCGCATGGCTCACCCGCGCCGCCGCGGAATTGGAGGCCAACAAAGAGTACCTGACCGAGTTGGACGCGGCCATCGGCGACGCCGACCACGGCAACAACATGGCCCGCGGCTTCAACGCGGTGGTGGACGCGCTGCCCGCCATGGAAGGCCAGGATATCGGCGCCATGCTCAAACGCACGGGCATGGTGCTCATGTCCAAAGTGGGCGGGGCCAGCGGCATGCTCTACAGCAATTTCTTCCTCAAAGCCGCGGCCGGCGCGGCGGGCAAAGACGAGCTGACCGACGCCGAGTTGGGCGAACTCCTGACCAGCGGATTGGGTGGCATCGTCCAACGCGGCCGTGCCGAACCGGGCGACAAGACCATGATCGACGCGTGGAACCCGGCCGTGGCCGCGTTCAGCACAACCCTCACCGACACCGGCGATCTGGCTGCGGCCATGACCGCGTCGGTGGACGCGGCGCGCGCCGGCATGGAGGCCACCGTGCCCATGATCGCACGCAAAGGCCGGGCCAGCTACCTGGGCGAACGCAGCGTCGGCCACCAAGACCCCGGCGCCACCTCCACCGTGCTGCTGCTGGAGTCCCTGGCCGCCGCGCTGCGCGAGGAGCCATGATCGGCCACGCCCCATGATCGGCATCGTCATCGTTGCGCACAGCGCGGCGCTGGCCGCGGGCGTGCGCGCCCTGGTCACCCAGATGACCGGCGACCGGGTGCCCATTGCGGCGGCCGGCGGTTCCACCAACGCGGACGAACCCATCGGCACCGACCCCATGCTCGTGCTGGAGGCCATCGACGCGGTGGACCAGGGCGACGACATCCTCGTGCTCATGGACCTGGGCAGCGCCATCATGAGCGCGGAGGCCGCGCTGGAGTTTCTGGACGACGACGTGCGCGCCCGCGTCTACCTCTGCGAAGCGCCCGTGGCCGAGGGTGCGCTCGCGGCCGCGGTGCAAGCCGCCGCGGGCAGTGACATCGCCCGGGTCATGGCGGAGGCGCGGGCATCCCTCCAGCCCAAGGCCGCGCAACTGGCGCCCTTGCTGCGCATCAAGCCGCCCGCGGCTCCCGTCACCGACGCCGTGCCCCCGGCCGCACCGGAGGCCGCCGCCCACCAGATCACGGTGACCGTGCCCAATCGCCTGGGCCTGCACGCGCGGCCGGCGGCCCGGCTGGTGGAGACCGCGGCGCGCTTCGACGCCTGGGTGCGCTACACCTGCAACGGCCGCCACGCCGCTGGTGACAGCATCAACCAGATCGCGACATTGGGCGCGCGCCAGGGCGATCAATTGACGGTGGCGACGGGCGGCCCGGAGGCGGAAGCGGTGCTGCGCGCTGTGGAAGCGCTGGCCGCGGCCAATTTTGGCGACACCGACGACGCGCCGCCGGCTCCCGTGGCTGGCGCGACCGCCGTTGACGCCCCTCCCGGCGCGGTGACCGGCGGCTCCGTGGTCCCCGGGATTGCGCTGGGACCGGCCTTGGCGCTGGACCGCACCTTGCCCGCGGTGGAGACACGCTCCATCGACGATCCGCCCGCGGAACAGGCGCGGCTGGACCGGGCCATGGCCGGTGTCGGGGCCGAGTTGGAAGCGGTCGTCGTGCGCACTCGGGCCAGGATGGCCGCAGGCGACGCGGGCATCATTGACGCGCAACTGCTCATCCTGCGCGACCCGGCGCTGGCGGCCGCGGCCCGCACGCGGATCGCCGCCGCAGAGATCTGTGCCGAAGCCGCCTGGGTCGCCGCCATCCAGGAGATCGTCGCCCAATACCGGGCGCTAGCCGATCCGTACATGCGCCAGCGCGCCGCCGACGTGCTGGACATCGGCCGGCGCGTGCTGGCCCAACTCACCGGCGCACCCCAGACGGTGATGCTCGACGCGCCGGCCGTCGTCGTCGCCCATGAGGTGGGGCCGTTGGATGTGGCCCAGTTCGACCCGGACCGCGTGCTCGGCGTGGTGACCGCGGTGGGCGGCGCCACCGGACATGCGGCCATTCTGCTGCGCGGCCTGGGCATCCCCACGGTCATGGGTGTGGGCGCGGTGGACGCAGTGGAGACGGAAGCGCTCGTCGGGCTGGATGGCGCCCGCGGGTTCTTTTGGCCGTACCGGATGCTGCCACGCAGCAGGAATTGACCCAAGCCCGGCAGACGTGGCTGGCGCAGCGGGCAGACCAGTTAGCCGCAGCCCACGCCCGCCCGTACCCGTGACGGTGTGCACGTGCGCGTCGCCGCCAACATCGGCAACGCGGCCGAAGCCCACGTCCGCCGCGCGCGAGGTGCGGACGAGGTCGGCCTCTTTCGCAACGAATTTCTCTTCATGGCCCACGCCGCGCCGCCGGATGAGGCCACGCAACTGGCCGCGTATCGCGCCGCCGCCGCGCCCTGAACGGCGGGCAACTGGTGGTGCGTACGCTGGACACGGGCGCGGACAAGCCGATCCCGTACCTGGCGATCGAGGCGGAGGAGAATCCCTTTCTGGGCCTGCGCGGCATCCGTTTTCGCTGGCGGAACGGAGCCTGCTCCACGTGCAACTGCGCGCCCTGCTGCGGGCCGCGGCCGACCATCCGCTGGCCGTCATGTTTCCCATGGTCAGCACACTGGACGAACTGCGCCAGCGCGCGCGGTGGGCGCGGCCCGGCGCACGTTGGTCGCGGACGGTCTGCCCGCGGGCGCGCCCCCACTCGGCGTGATGATCGAGACGCCCGCCGCAGTGCTCCTGGCCCCGGCCCTGGCCCGTGAGGTCGACTTTTTCAGCATCGGCACCAACGACTTGCAGCAGTACCTGATGGCGGCCGACCGCAACAATCCCCAGGTGGCCGGGCTGGTCGCAGCGGTGCAGCCGCCGCTGCTCCACGCCGTGGATGCGGTGGCGCGGGCGGCCCACGACGCAGGCATCTGGGTGGGCATCCGCGGCGAACTGGCCGGCGATCCCGGTTGACGCCGCTGCTACTCGGCCTGGGTATCGACGAGGTGAGCATGAACGCAGCGGCCATCCCCGCGGTCAAGGCAGTGTGCGCCGTGACCCTGGACGGAGCGGCGGCGTTGGCGGCACATGTCCTCAGTTTGACCACCGCGGCGGAGATCGACGCCGCGCTCACACAGTTTTCCGCACAATTGCAGGCAGAACGCGAAGGAGGCAACAGATGACCACAGTCGCCAGTCTCGGCATCCACATCGTCGACATCCTGGGCCGCCCGGTGACGGCCATTCCGCCGGGCCAGAACGTGGACATTGCTCGAGGAGATCCGCATCACCGTGGCGGGCACGGCCGCGGGCACGAGCATCGACATGGCCAAGCTCGGGCTGGACGTGATGGCCATGGGCGCGCTGGGCAAGGATGAGTTGGGCAACTTCGTGGTCAACACCATGCAGAGCTACGGCATCGACACGGCGGCTGCGGCGCAAGGCCGGCGTGCAGACGTCGGCCACCATGCTGCCCATTCGGCCCAACAGCGACCGGCCCGCGCTCCACGTGCCCGGCGCCAACGGCGAGTTGACGTGGGAGGATCTGGATCTGGACGCCATCGCCCGGGCCGATTTTCTGCACATGGGCGGCACGTCGCTCATGCCCAAGTTCGACGGCGAGCCGACGGTGCGCGTCCTGCGCTACGCCAAGGAGCACGGCGTCACCACCACGTTCGACCTGGTGGCCATCGACCGCCCGGATTTGCTGGACCTCATCGAGCCGTGCCTGCCCTACATCGACTACTTTATGCCGGGGCTGGACGAGGCGCGCATGATGTGCAAGCTGGACGCGCGGCAAGATGTGATCAACTTCTTCTTGGACCGGGGCGCGGGCCACACCGTCTTCAAGATGGGCGTGCAGGGCAGCAGCATCGCCTCGCGCGACGGTGAGATTCGCCTGCCCGCGCTGGAGGTGCCCGTGGTCGATTCCACCGGCTGTGGCGATGCGTACTGCGCGGGCTTCATCGCGGGCCTGGGCATGGGCTGGAGCGTGGAGAGGCCGGCCGTCTGGGTACCGCGGCCGCAGGTCTCGTCATCACCGGTCTGGAAACCGCGGGCATTGTGAACCTGGACGAGACGGTGGCGTTTATGAAGGCGGCGAAGGCGTTGCTATGGGTGGACGTGAAACATGATGCGTGAAACGTGATGCGTGAGATTAGGAGATTGAGAGATTGAGAGATTGGCGTCGCATGCGGGTGTGTCAATCTCCTAATCAATCTCCCAGTCTCTACAATCACGTTTCACGTCTTCACGCATCACGCACCACGTTTCACGCTATCAAAGAAAGACGAGTGCAATGAACACATTTCGCATAACTTATTTGATCGACACCACGGCCGATGAGATCGAGAGCGCGGGCGGAGGGTGTGGCGATTGAGCAGAGCGTGGAGGTGCCGCTGCAGGCGGTGCGCAGCCCGGAGATCATGCGCAACAGCGTGGGGCGCGTGGCCGCGATTCGGGAGCACGCACCCGGCACCTTTGCCGTGGACATCGACTTTTCCGTGGCGATTTCGGGGCTGGGCGGCTTCGGTTCATGAACGTGCTCTTCGGCAACACGTCGTTGCAACCCACCGTGCAGGCGTGGGACATGACGCTGCCGCCCGAAATGTTGGCGACCTTCGGCGGGCCGCGTTTCGGCATGGCGGGCCTGCGGCGAACTGGTCAACGCGCCCACGCGTCCACTGACCGCGACGGCGCTCAAGCCCATGGGCCTCAGTCCGGCCGAGTTGGGCGACCTGTGGCGCCACCTTGGCCCGGGGCGGCATCGACATCATCAAGGACGACCACGGGCTGGCCAACCAGGCCTTTTCGCCTTTCGATGAACGCGTGCGCGCCTGCCAGGACGCGGTCAACCGGGTGCGCGGAGACAGGCCATCGCGCGATCTACGTGCCCAACATGGCCGGCACGCCCAGCGCGCTCTTCCGTCAGGCGGAGATCGTCCACGAGTTGGGCGTGGGAGCGGTGATGGTCTCGCCCATGTTGGTGGGGCTGCCGGTCTTCCACGAACTGGTGGCGACCATTTCGCGTGCCGGTGCTGGCCCATCCCGCGTTCGGCGGCGCGCTGCGCATCGCGCCCGAGTTGCTGCTGGGCAAGATCTTCCGCTCTTCGGCGCAGATGCGGTCATCTTCCCCAACTATGGCGGCCGTTTCAGCTACAGCCAGGCCACCTGTACGCAGTTGGCGGACAACATGCGCGGGCCGTGGGGCGAACTGCGACCGGCCATCCCGTCGCCGGCGGGTGGCATGAAGGTGGATCGGGTGCAGGAGATGATCGACTTCTACGGCAACGATGTGATGCTGCTCATCGGCGGCAGTCTGCTGGTGGCGGACGACATCGAGGCCCAGGCGCGGACATTCGTGGAGAACGTGCACGCAGCAGGAGGAAGCGGCCATGAGTAACGAGAAGACGCAGACGGCGCCGGCCGTCTTCCGGGCGCATCAGGGCGACTGTCGCTGGGACGCGACGCCGGTGCTGGAGTACAAGACACAGGGCTCCCACTTCCAGGGCGTGACCCGGCAGTATCTTTTCAGCGGCCCGGACATGGGCTTCGAGTGGCGCTATTTCGAGGTGGAGGCGGGCGGCTATTCGTCGCTGGAACGCCACGAGCACGTGCACGCGGTGATGATCGTGCGCGGACGCGGGCGCGTGCTGCTGGCCGACACGGTGCACCCCATCGAAATGTACGACTTGGTCTACATTCCGCCGCTGACGTGGCACCAGTTTCAGCCGGACGGGGACGAGCCGCTGGGCTTCCTCTGCATCGTCAACAGTGAACGGGACCGTCCCCACTTGCCGACATCCGAGGAATTGGCCGAGTTGCGCGCCAATCCGCAGGTGGCGGCGTTTATCCGCGCGTAACAAACCAGGTTTCTCAAAGAAACCTGGTTTGTCGCCGTCGTGCACCAGAGAAAGGCTTGAGCCATGACGAAACTCTTCAACGATCCCACCAATTTTCGCGAAGAACTGATCGACGGTTTTGCCGCCGCGTATGCGCGCTACGTCACGCGGGTGCCGGACGCGTCCGGCGTCATGGCGGTGGACGCGCCGCGGGCGGGCAAGGTGGCCGTGGTGGTGGGCGGCGGCTCGGGCCACTATCCCGCGTTCTGCGGCTACGTGGGGCCAGGGCTGGCCGACTGCGCGGTCATGGGCAACGTCTTCGCGGCGCCGTCGGGAGAGCAGGTCTATCGCTGCACCAAGGCCGTGGACGGCGGCGCGGGCGTGCTCTACTGCTACGGCAACTACATGGGCGACGTGCTCAACTTCGACATGGCGGCCATGCGCTGTGAAGCCGAGGGCATCCCCGTGCGCACGGTGCTGGTGACCGACGACGTCGCGTCCGCGCCCGCAGGTCGGGAGGACGAGCGCCGGGGTATTTCGGGCGATTTCTTCGTCTTCAAGATCGCCGGGGCCAGCGCGGCCCGGGGCGATGCGCTGGATGAGGTGGAACGCCTGACGGCCAAGGCCAACGCACACACCCGCTCCTTTGGCGTGGCCTTCGGCGGCTGCACGCTGCCCGGCCAGGACGCGCCGCTCTTCACCGTGGAGCCGGGGCGCATGGAGTTGGGCCTGGGCGTGCACGGCGAGCCGGGCATCAGCTCCAGCCACATGCGCCCGGCGGCCGAGGTGGCCCAGTTGCTGGTGGACACGCTGCTGGAGCATGCGCCTACGGACGCGGGCAACCGGGTGGCCGTGCTGCTCAACGGGCTGGGCAACACCAAGTACGAGGAACTCTTCGTGCTCTACGGCGGGGTGCAGGCTGCGCTGCAAGCCGCAGGGCTGACGCTCCTCCATCCCATCGTCGACGAGATGGTCACGTCGCTGGACATGGCCGGCTGCTCGCTGAGCCTGCTCTGGCTGGACGACGAGTTGCAGGCGCTGTTCGATGCCCCGTGCGCGTCCGCGGCGTATGTGCACGCGTGACAATGAGAAGACCATCTGGAGGGGATGTCTCGATTCTGCATGCTGCGTCTGTGATACAATGTTGGCGTATCGATTCAGCGCGGCAGCGGAGGGGCCATGAGCAAACGGAAACGCAGCAAGTCCAAGCAGAAAGCGATGCGAGAGCAGCAGAAGTCTCTGCGTCCTGCCAACCGTCTGGCCGAGGCACAGTCGCTGGCAAAGAGTGGTGACTACACGGCCGCGTTGGACATGGCAGAAGCCGCCCTATCTGCCGCCAATGACGAAGACACCATTCGGCGCGCCCGGCATCTGGTCGATGAGTTGAACTTCCGTCTTGCCGCATCAACCACGTCATTGCGCGCGCGTCTGCGTTATCTGCAGGCGGGTGCACAAGTTGCATCTCCGGCCACGCAGGCGCGCTATGCCTACCACATGGGGATGACACTGGCCGCGCTGCATGATGATGCCGCCGCCTGTGAAGAATTTATGCACGCACAGCGCCTGGACTCTGACGACGAGTCGCTGCTCCTGACCACAGCGCTGGCGCAGGCGCGGGCCGGACAGACGCCCGAGATGACCGGCCTGTCCGCCGCCGAGCAACAGTACGTTCACGCCGTGCGTGCCTTGCATGACGACGACGCGACACCGGACGATGTGGAGGCTCTCGTCGCCCGGCAGCCGGATGAGACGGTGCGCACGCTCTGGCGCACCTTGCTCAACATGAAAAGCACGCCGAACGCTTCGCCATTGGTCGGGCTGAGCGAAGCGGCAAGCGCCGTCGACGCTGACCTGGCCGTGCCCATCATCGACTATTACGTTGGGGTGGCCGCGCTGCGGCGTCGCGATCACGAAGCCGCCACCGCGGCATGGGAACGCGCCTGGGAAAGAGGGCTGGCAACGCCCGCCTTCGCCGACAATCAGACGTACCTGCTGCGCCAACAGACTGAGGAACTGGCTGCGGCGGAGGATTGGGAAGCGATCCTCACCCGGTTGGAAAAGCGGGCCGACGTGCTGGACAATACCGCACTGACTGAGCACCTGGCCTATGCCCATTTTCATCTGGGTGAGCGGGCCGCCGGCGCCGGGCGTTGGCGCGATGCCGCCGGGCACTGGCAGCGCGTCGATGAACTGAGGCCCAGCCGCTACAGCGCGCAAAACCTGGCCCTGGCCGAAGAAACGCAAGAACATTGGGACGCGGCGGCGGAAGCCTGGCGTAATCTGCTGAAACGGCGGCCGCGCAAAGAGAAACACCCCGATTACCTGGATACAGAACAGGTGGCGATTCTGTGGAAGCGGGCTGCGGACTGCTACGCCCGAGACGACAACTGGGACGAGTATTATACATGCCTGGGACGCGCCATCGACTATGCGCCGGACAACGCCCCATGGCGGATGGAACTCGTCCAGGCCTACCTTGATGACGAGCGCTACGAGGCGGCTGAAAATGAACTCCAGCGTGCGTTGGAGCATAAGCCGGACTTCCTCCCCGCATTGTTGATGCTTGCCACACTATGGGACGACGAGTGGGGACGGGACTCCATCCCCATCTGGCGGCGCGCGCTGGCCGTCGATCCGGCGAACCCGGAAGCCCAGGACGGTCTGGCCAAGGCAATCGTCGCCAGTGCCGACGAGACGGGTGTCGGCCCATGAGACGTCTGTTCAGCGGTGGCAAGCGCAAGACTACGGCCGATCTCCTGGCGCAAGGCTTGAAGGAGTTGCCCGGACATCCGCTCCTGCTGGCGGCATCCGGCCTTGAGTTTGCCCGAACCCGTCAACTCAAACCGGCGCGCGCAGCGTTGTCGGCCGCGGTCACGGCTGCGCTCTCCGATCCGTTGCGCTACAGCGGGCCGTTACAAGTGGGACTCCATGAACTGCTGCATATCGACGGTGAGGCGCAAGTCGAGCGCCTTCTGCCCGACATCCGCAAGGTAGCCTCCCTGCGTGTAGATTTCTGGCTCGACCAGGCATCCAGCGTCCTGCGCTGTCGTTTGGACGCAGCGTGGGCCGAGCGTTTTTGGGACGAAGCGCTGGCGCTGGCTGACTCACGTCGCGGCAAGGACTCACCGGTGCTGACACTGGCAAGAATCATGGACACAGTCGCCTCATTCTCCAGCCAACGGGGTGATGCGGCATTTACCGACTATGCGCGTACGACCATCCGCAAATTTGCCGCACGCGGGGCCGAGATCGCGCCGAATAGCGGCATCGAGACCTACGCTGAGGCCGTGCAGACCTCGCTTGACCGCAGCAGTCCCGACAAGACCAAACGCCTTCTGCAAAAAACGAAACGGCAAGCGCGTAAAGCGGGAGAACAGAGGCTTGTAGACCATGTCGACGAACTGGAGATGATCTTACGCGGCCCGCCCCCGTCTGCCGTGTTAGAGCAATTGCTCAACATGTCGCCGGAGGCACTGGCGCAGATGCTGGGTGACATGGACCTCGATGACGATCTGTTCGACGACGATGACGACGACCCGTGGTGGTGATTGTGCCGCAAACCATTCATTGGCGTCGCCGGCAGCACGGCCGTTCAATGCCGCCGCTTGCTATGTACTCAGAGAAACAGGTGTGTCTCTATGCCCGAGATTGCTGATACTCAGTTTGACATTCGCCCCGGCGAGGACCCGTACGCGCGCCTGGAAATCGAGCGTACCGCCGATGATGAAGCCGTGCGCAAGGCCTATTTCCAGCAAGTGCGCCGGTTCCCGCCCGAGCAGGCGCCCCAAGAATTCCAGCAGATTCGCCGCGCCTACGAACAACTGCGCACGCCCGAGCGCCGCAAGATGACCGATCTGTTCTTGTTGCAGCCACTGCCGCCGCAGCCCAATCGGCGGATGCCGGCCTGCGACCTGAGCGTCAGTGGGGCCGACCTGTCAACGCTGGCGCTTGTCCTCACCGCCCGCCCCTTGGCGCAGGACTTCCTGCCGTTTGAGGCCGAATCATGACGACGCCCACTGAGGAGACGCATGGGCTGCCATCGACCGAGGCTCGGGCCGTCCAACAAATGGAACACCGATTGCGTCGGCTGAGCGAGCAGGTGGCGGACGCAACGGGCATCCTTGACCGGTTGGAGCAACTGACACAGGCGGAGCAGGAGAAGAGTGATGCTCTGCTGCGTCTGCTGACTGCGTCCGACCGCGAGCTTGCGTTGCATACCCGGCTGGCGGACCTGACGGAAGCGCTCACGGCGCAGACCGAACAGGCGGGCGCCTTGACCGAGAACCTGGCGAAGCTCGCCCAGGCGGACGCGGTGGACGCACTGGCGGACGCGGTCGCGCGCCGGGAACAGTTGGCGGCGCTCGAGGACCGGCTGGCCAAACTCGTGCGCACCCAGTTCAAGACCAACACACTCAGCGAGTCACAACTGGAGCAGTTGGAGCGCGCCATGACGGCGCTGCGCGAAGTCGTCGAGAAACGCGATGCGCGCTACGATCAGGTCGAGGTGCAGAGTCGCGCCCGGCTGGACGATGCGCGCGCCCAAGGACGGCGTGACCTGGCAGCCGAGTTGTTGCCCGCGATCGACGGTCTCGAACTGGCGTTGGTCAATGGGAGAGAGATGTTGGCCGAGCACCGGCGCCGACTGGATGCGGCGACGCCTGTGCCGCCGCATCCACCGCCGCCACCCGTGCGTTCCTGGCCGGAACGTCTACGCATCGCGTTCGGCGGACAGACGAACGTCGCTCCGACGGATTCCCCGACAGGCGCGCCGCAGACACGCCAATCCGGGGCGGAAGCCTACGGTCTGTTGGATGCTGTGGAGATGTGGCTGGCCGGGCTTGAACTGGCGTATGACCGTTTCATGGGGCTGTTGGCCGCTGAACGTATCCAGATCATTGAGGCTCAGGATCAACTCTTTGACCCACGCCTGCACGTGGCGGTCGGCACGGTCGAGGACGCAATGCGGGCACCGAACACAGTATGCCAGATAGTGCGCCAGGGCTATCGCCAAGGTGAGCGTATTCTGCGCTATGCAGAGGTGGTGGTCACGCGCGACGCAAGTCAGCAACCGGACGCGCCGGAGAATTCACAGGATTGACAATGACGACATCTACACACGACACGCCGATTATCGGCATTGATCTGGGCACTACGAATTCCGTGCTGGCAATCGTGCGCGCGGGTGCACCGCAGTTGCTGTCCATCGACGGTTCCGAGCTGTTGCCGTCGGTGGTGGGCATTGATGACCAAGGCGCAACGTTGGTTGGCCATCCGGCGCGCAACCAGTGGGTCGTTGCGCCCGAGCGTACCGTGCGTTCCATCAAGCGCAAGATGGGGTCAAGCGACACCGTGACCATGGGCGGACAGCCATTCACGCCCCAGGAGATTTCGGCGTTTATTTTGCGCAAGATCGCCGACGCTGCGCGCGCCGCACTAGGCGAGCCGGCGACGCGCGCCGTGATCACAGTGCCTGCGTACTTCAACGAGGTGCAACGTCAGGCAACCATGGAAGCGGGCCGCATCGCAGGGCTGACCGTCGAACGCATCATCAATGAACCCACTGCGGCCGCGCTGGCTTACGGCTACGGCGTCGGCATCACGGATGAGCACCGGCGCATCCTCGTCTTTGACCTGGGTGGCGGCACCTTTGACGTCTCGATCATCGAACTCAACTACGGCGTGGTGGATGTGCTGGCCACCGGCGGCGACAACCTCCTGGGCGGGGACGATTTTGACGAGGCGCTGGCCGACATGCTGGCCGATGTGTTTGAAGAGGACCACGGCATCAATCTGCGCGGTGACCATCGCGCGTGGGCGCGACTGTTGCGTGCGGCCGAGGACGCGAAGATTGCGCTATCCACAGCCGGTACGACCGACGTCAATCTTGAGTTCATTGCCACGGATCGCAACGGCCATGCCCTGCACCTGATGCAGGAAGTGGCGCGGCATGAGTTCGAAGCGTTGTTGACGCCGTTTCTGACGCGCATGGCCGGTTGCATCGACCAAACGCTGGCCGATGCAGGGCTGACCGCGCAACAGATCGATCGGGTCCTGCTGGTCGGCGGTTCCACCCGCATCCCCGCCGTAATCGACTTGGTGACGGCGCGTTTGGCCCAGGATCCGCATATGGAATTGGACCCGGACGCAGCGGTGGCCATGGGCGCGGCGGTGCAAGCAAGCATCATCGCCGGCGTAGATGTGGACGCCATTCTCGTGGATGTGACGCCCATGTCCCTGGGCATCGAAACGGCGGCATGGAGCATCGGCGGGCGCCTTGATGTCGACCGGTTTACGCGCTTGATCCGGCGCAACACGACGATCCCGGTGCACGCCAGCGATGTCTTCACCACCTTGGTGCCGGGTCAGGACAAGATCGAAGTCAAGGTATATCAGGGTGAAGATGCGCGTGCCTCCAACAATGTGCTGCTGGGCGAATTCATGGTCGAAGGCTTGAAAGCGCGGCCTGGCCACGACGTTCCCGAAGTTATCATCGATTTCGCGCTGACCGTGGACGGCATTCTGGAGGTGACCGTCACTGACCGGGCGACAGGAAAGCAGATCAGCGAGCTCCTCAAAGCGGAGCGACAGCGTTTGTCACCGGAACAGATCGCAGCCAGCCAGGCCAAGCTGGCATCACTCCGCCAGGCTGCGCCGACCGGACAGTTGAGCGAGGAGATCGCAGCCCTGGTCAGTCGCGCCGAAGCGGTGCTCGCCACGGGTGCGGATCTGGACGAAGGCCTGCGCGCCGACATCCGCGACGTCATTGATGCCATCCGCCAGGTCGCCGCAAGCGGCGACGACGCCGAACTTGCCGATCTGGAAGAGGAACTGATCGATCTGTTGATGGATGCAGAGATGTAGCGGGCACTCGCCTGCCCCCGTCTTCGTGACGACACACGTATCTCGAAAGGCTGAGAATTGATGTCCCGTTCAGTGGATGAGATCATGCGCGCTGTACTCGCCAACGCGCTGGCCGCGATCCAGGCGCACGAACAGGAATTGGGCCGGTTGGACGCGGTGGCCGGCGACGGCGACCACGGCACGACCATGGTGCGCGGGTTGACGGCGGCGGTGGCGGCGGCGGATGGCGCGGCGCCGTCGCCTGGGGTGCGGTTGGCGCTAGCGGGCATGGCCTTTGCCGACGCCGCGGGTGGCGCGTCGGGCGCACTGGTGGGCATGTTCATCGCGGCCACGGGACAGCGGCTGGGCGACGGTCCGTTTGACACGGCCGCGGTGCAGGCGGCGCTGACGGCCGGTCTGGCCACGGTGCAGCGGCTGGGCAAGGCCCGAGTGGGCGACAAGACCATGGTCGACACGCTGGCGCCGTTTGTGGCCGCGCTGGCAGAGCACGTGGATGAACCACTGGCCGCGGCGTGGCAAGCGGCGCTGCCCGCGGCGGAAGCCGGCGCGGCATCCACGGCGGAGATGGTCGCCAAGTCGGGGCGTGCGTCCAAGCTGGGCGAGCGCAGTGTGGGCCATCGGGATGCGGGCGCGGTGTCCATGTTGGTGGTGTTGACGGCGGTGGGGGAGACGCTGGCCGCGGAGGGCTGACACGCGTGCGTGACGGATCTGTGGAATGAATTCCACAGCTATGTTGCGAAACGTGTTCAAACACGTTGGCGGGCGATGAAGTCGTCCCGAATTTGCGCTCTTCTGTTAGACTATGGCCACAGTCAAATCGATCAACGCGGCGTGCGGCGTATTCTCCCCGCAATGCGCCCCCCGCCCCTCGCCCCTCAAATCAGGAGCACCCATGCAGAGCTTATGGAACGATCAGGACGCGGCCCAATACGACGACGATTTGGGGCTGCGTGTCTATACCTCGCGGCTGTTGGGCCGGGAGCCGGCGCTGGTTCTACACGGCGGCGGCAACACGTCGGTGAAGGTGCGCGAGCCGAACCTCTTCGGCGACGAGGAGGAGATCCTCTACATCAAGGGCAGCGGCTGGGATCTGGCCACCATCGAACGGGCCGGCTTTGCGCCGGTGCGCCAGGCCGCGGTGCTGCGGCTGGCCGAGTTGGAGGAACTCTCGGACAGCCGCATGGCCAACGAACTGCGCACGGCCATGACGCGCGCGTCCGCGCCCAGCCCATCGGTGGAAACGATCCTCCACGCCGCGTTGCCCTTCAAGTTCGTGGACCACAGCCACGCCGACGCGGTGGTGACCATCACCAACTCAGCGCGCAGGCGGGCGCGCATCGAAGAACTGTACGGCGACCGGGTCGTCATCATCCCGTACGTCATGCCCGGCTTCAAGCTGGCGCGGCTGGTGGCCGAGATCTTCCCCGCGGAGGCCCATGCGGGCACGGTGGGCATGGTGCTGCTCAACCACGGCCTCTTCACCTTCGGCGCCACGGCGCGCGAGTCCTATGAACGCCACATCGCGCTGGTCGACGAGGCGGAAGACTACTTGGCCGCGCAAGGCGCGTGGCAGATCCCCGCACCGGACCTGCCGCCGGACACGCCGCCCGCGCGCCAGACATTGGCCGACCTGCGCCGCGACCTCTCCGCCGCAGCCGGCTACCCGGTCATCCTCGCCACCCACCGGGAAGAGCAGGCCCGCGCCTTCGTCAGTCGCCCCGACCTGGCGACCATCGCGCGGCAAGGTCCGGCCACGCCCGACCACGTCCTGCGCACCAAGCGGCTGCCTCTGGTCGGCCACGACGTGGACGCGTACGTGGCGGATTACACGGCCCAGTTCGAAGCGTACGCTGCGCACCACTCCGACGATCTGGTCATGGTCGACCCCGCGCCGCGGGTGATTTTGGACCCGGCGCTCGGCTTCTGCACTGTGGGCCGCACGGTCAAGGACGCGGCCATTGCTGAGGACATCTATCGTCACACCATGGAGATCATCGCCCGGGCCACGGCGCTGGACGCGTACCGGGCGCTGCCGGCGGACGATCTCTTCGACATGGAGTACTGGGAGCTGGAGCAGGCCAAGCTACGCCTTCAGGCCAAGCCGGCCGTCTTCACCGGCGAGATCGCGCTGGTGACGGGCGCGGCGTCGGGCATCGGCAAGGCGTGCGCCCAGGCGCTGTTGGACCGGGGCGCGGCGGTGGTCGGCCTGGACGTGGCGCCGGACATCGCCGACACGTTCCCGGGCGACACCTTCCTGGGCCTGCGCTGCGACATCACCGACGGCGCGGCGGTGGACGCGGCGCTGGACACCGCCGCGCAGCGCTTCGGCGGGCTGGACATCGTCGTGGTCAACGCGGGCATCTTCCCCAGCAGCAAACGCATCGCCGACCTGGATCTGGCCGAGTGGCAGCGGGTGCTGGACATCAACTTGACCGCACACGTCATGCTGTTGGGCAAGGCTCACCCGTTGCTGAAAGCTGCGCCCAATGGCGGGCGCGTTGTCGTCGGCTCCAAGAACGTGCCCGCCGGACCGGGAGCGGCGGCCTACTCCGCGCCCAAATCGGCGCTGACCCAGATGGCGCGCATCATCGCCATGGAGTGGGGCGGCGACGGCATCCGCATCAACGTGATCCATCCCAACGCGGTCTTCGACACCGCGCTCTGGACCGAGGAACTGCTGCGCACCCGCGCCGCCAACTACGGGCTGACCGTGGACCAGTACAAGCGCAACAACATTCTGGGCGTGGAGGTGACCAGCCGGGCCGTGGGCGAAATGGCGGCGACCATGTGCGGGCCGACCTTCGCCTGGACCACCGGCGCGCAGGTGCCGCTGGACGGCGGCAACGAGCGCGTGATCTGAGGCCATCATGCACCGAATTCCCACCGCTCAGGCCGAACTGCCGCCGGAGATGATCGACTTCGGCGTCGGCCAGCCGGACTTCGACATCCTGCCGCTGGAGATCGTGCGCCGTGCGGCCGCGGAACGGCTGGCTGCGGGCGACACGACGTTGCTCAACTACGGCTACGAACAGGGCGACGGCTATTTCCGGCTGGCGCTGGCCGACTTCCTCACCCGCGGCTATGCCCTGCCCGTGGACGCGGACAGTCTGCTCGTGACCGCGGGCGCGTCCCAGGCGCTGGACATGCTCTGCACGCTCTACACCCGGCCGGGTGACGTGGTCCTGGTGGAGGAGCCGACCTACTTCATCGCGCTGCGCATCTTCGCCGACCACCGGCTGCGCGTCGTCGGCGTGCCCACCGATGCGTCCGGCCTGCGCATGGACGCGCTGGAGGACGCGGTGATGGAGCACCGTCCTGCGCTGGTCTACGTCATCCCGTCGTTCCAAAATCCCACGGGCGCGACGCTGCCTGCGGACCGGCGCCGGCAATTGGCGGACTTGAGCCGCCGCCACGGCTTCACCGTGGTGGCCGATGAGGTGTACCAGTTGCTGGGTTACACGGAGACGCCGCCTGCGCCCATGGCCGCGTATCTGGACCAGGGCAACATTGTCTCCGTCGGCTCCTTTTCCAAGATCCTGGCGCCGGGGCTGCGCTTGGGCTGGCTCCAGGCCGCGCCCGCCGTCATCGACCGGCTGGTCAACGGTGGGTTGATCTTCAGCGGCGGCAGCCTCAACCACTTCACGTCCAACATTGTGCGCGTGGCCCTGGAACGGGGGTGGCAGGACGAGTATCTGGCGGAGTTGCACGCGCTCTATCGCACGCGCATCGACGTGCTGGACGCGGCGCTGCGCGCGGAACTGGGCGAGCGCGTCACCTACACCAAGCCGACCGGCGGCTACTTCTTTTGGCTGCGTCTGCCCGAGAGCGTGGACGCGGCCGCGCTACGCGCCCGAGCACAGGCGCGCAATGTGGACTTTCGCCCCGGCATCAACTTCTCCGGCAACGCAGGGTTGCACAACTATCTGCGGCTGAGCTTCGCCTTCTACAACGCTGCTCGTCTCGAGGAAGGCGCCCGCCGCCTGGGTCAAGTGCTCAAGTAATTGCTCATCGCTTATCGGTAATTTTTCATTTCTCATTTGATCGGTCGACCCACGCCAATAAGAAATGAAAAATTATCGATAACCAATGAGCAATTGCCCCCTCCGCTGGTGTATAATCACCCTACCAAGTTCCATCCACACGACCACGCACGCGAGGACATCATGACCACTCCAACCTACGATGTGCTGCTCCAACAGGACAGCCGCCAGTTGCACGGCCTGCACCATCCCACCAGACACAAGGATCCGCTGATCGTCGACCACGCCGACGGCGTCTGGCTGTACGGCGCGGACGGGCGCAAGGTGCTGGACGCCATGGCCGGGCTGTGGAACGTCAACATCGGCTACGGCAACCAGGAACTGCCCGAGGTGGCCAAGGAGCAGATGAGCAAGCTCGCCTACACCTCCAGCTTCGTGGGCATGAGCAACCCGCCGTCCATCCAACTGGCTGAGCGGCTGGCGGGCATGGCGCACCCGACGCTCAACACCACCTACTTCACCACCGGCGGCTCCGAGTCCAACGAGACTGCGTTCAAGACCGTGCGCTACTACTGGCGGCGGCTGGGCAAGCCGGAGAAGACCAAGGTCATCTCGCGCATGCAGGCGTACCACGGCATCACCCTGGCGGCGACCAGCGCGACGGGCGTGCCCGCGTACTGGGCCATGTTCGGCCTGCCGCTGGAGGGCTTCTACCACGCAGTCGCGCCCAATGCCTACCGCTTCCAGGGCGACGTGCGGGAGGGCGAGACCATCGGCCAGGCCGCGGCCCGCAACATCGAGGAACTGATTCTGCGCGAGGGTCCGGAGACGGTGGGCGCGGTCATCGCCGAGCCGATCCAGGGCGCAGGTGGTCTGGTGGTGCCGCCCGACGACTACTTCCCGCTGGTGCGCGCCATCTGTGACAAGTACGACGTGCTGCTGATCGTGGACGAGGTCATCTGCGGCTTTGGGCGCACGGGCGCGTGGTTCGGCGAGCACTTGTGGGATCTGCGCCCCGACATCATGGCCTTTGCCAAGGGCGTCACCAGCGGCTATCTGCCTCTGGGCGGCATCCAAATTTCCGACGCCATCCGCGAGGTGATTCTCGACGCCGCGCCCGAGGAATCCTGGATGCACGGCTTCACCTATTCGGGCCACGCGGCGGCGTGTGCGGTCGCCCTGCGCAACATCGAGATCATTGAAGAGCAGGATCTGCCGGCCAACGCGGAGGCCATGGGGGAACGGCTGCGCGCCGGGCTGGAGACGCTGCGCGACACCTTCGACTTCGTGGACAACGTGCGCGGTAAGGGCCTGCTCTGCGGCGTGGAGATCGTCACCGACCGGGAGACGCGCACGCCGGACACGGATAAGGCCACGCTCATCGCCAACACCTGCATGGTCCACGGCCTGCGCAGCCGCAACGTGGCCGGCAACACCCTGGCCCTTTCGCCGCCGCTCTCCATCAACGCCGACGAGATCGACACGATTGTCGACACGCTCGGCAGCGTGATGGACAGCCTGGGCTAGGGTTTTGGGGTGGTGGGCGTGGGGACTTTGGGTGCTGCGCCCGCTCCCTGACGACCCCAACACCCCAAATCCCCACCACCCAAAAACCCAACCCCACCTCAAAACCCAAAGGAGATTCCCACCATGGCAAAACTCGACAGCTTTCTTGCCTACAAGGCGGGCGTGTTGGCCCAGCGCCGCCTGGATTTCACCGCTGCGCCGGAGAAGGCGCTGGTGCGTCTCACCGCGTCGTCCTACTGCGCCGGGACCACCGGCGTGCGCCCCACCAAGATGGGTGAATACACGGTGATCAGCGATTCGGCGCCGGGGCTGGCCGGCAACTCGCTGGGGCCCACGTCACCGGAGATGGTGCTGGGCGCACTGGCCAGTTGTCTCGTCCACACCTACCTGCTGCAAGCCACGTTGATGAACATCCCGCTGGACACCGTCACCGTGGAGATCCACGGCGCGCTGGACATGACGGGTGTGGTCGGTCTGCCCATCGACGGGTCGATCCTCATGCAGGACATGAGCTATACGCCGATCATCGCGTCGCCCGCGCCCGCGGAGCAGATTGCGGCGCTCCACGACGCAGTGGAAGCCTCGTGCGCGGTGCTCAACACGCTGCGCAATCCCATCGAGGTCGTCCGCCGCATGCCCGACGACGCTGAGGGGTAGCTGCCCCAAGAAGTCCGGCTTCTCCCAGTTAAGCCGGACTTCTCCGCCCCGCGACACCCCAATCTTCCAATCTTCACTCCTCAATCTTTTCTCCCCCTTGCCGAACCGCAACCAACATATTGTGCCCAACCCACCGCCTTGATATAATCGAGAGAGACAGCGACGGCCCACTGTGGGTCAACGCAAGGAGAACTCCCATGTTCGATAGCAGATGGGGATATCTGGTGGCCGCCATCTTTCTGGTGATCTGCCTGGTCTTGGCATTTGGCCTGGCCGCCTGGTACGCCCCCAACCCGTCATCGGCGTCGTCCGGTTCGAGGACGTCATCGACTTTAACACCGCCACGGAACTGATCAACTTGCTGGAAGCCGCGCGCGACGATGGACGCGTGGCCGGCGTGGCCATGGAGATCCTCAGCCCCGGCGGCCTGGCCACCAGCAGCGAGAGCGCGTTCTACACCATGCTCAAGCTGCGCGAGGAGAAGCCGCTGGTCGTCGCCATCGACGGGCTCGCCGTCAGCGGCGGCTACTACATGGCCGTGGCGGGCAACCGCATCTACGCGCCGTCCAGCAGCTACGTAGGCAACGTGGCACGCGGCGGCCCGCGCCCGTCCGACCCGGCCATCTCGCCGGACGAGTTGAGCAGCGGCCCCTTCAAGCTCTCGGGCGGCGACCGCTTTGACCGCATCCAGCAACTGGAGTTGGTCAAGGAAGCCTTCGTGGGCAACGTGGTCCACCAGCGCAGCAACGCCGAACTCAACCCGCTCACCATCGACGCGGCGACCGTGGCCGAGGCACGCATCTACCTAGGCAGCGAGGCCGTGGCCGTGGGCCTGGTGGACGCAGAGGGCGGCATCAGCGACGCCATCGCCGCCGCGGCCGAACTGGCCGGCGTCGACAATTACCAGGTTGTCAATCTGCGCGAGTTTCTCGACATGGTGCCCGAAGCGCCGCCCACGCCGGAGATCGCCGCCTCGGTCACGCGCATGATGAACAGCGCGCCGCCCGATGCCGTCTTCCTGCTGGACAGCCGCATGGCCTTGCCCCAAGCGGCCGCTGCGTCGGACCTGGACAAGCAACTCATGCGGCTGCGCAACGTCGACCCGGCCACGCTCAGCGCCACCTACCGGCCGCTGGAAACGGCGCCCCCCACCGCGGGAGATTAACATGAGACCGCGCCCGCCCCACCTGATCATTCTCCTGGCCGGCCTGCTCCTGATCATCACGCCGCTGCTGGTGCGCACGGCCTTTCTCGGCTACAACCGGCGCGCTTACACGCCGCCCGACGTGCCGCCCACCAGCATGGCCGTGACGCCCATCCCCACCGTCACGCCCGAGGCCATGAGCACGCGCCTCGCCCAACCCGAGGCCGAACTGCGCCCCGGCCCGGTGGTGGTGGACCTGGCCCACTTCAACCGGCTCAACCGCAGCAATTTCCAGCCGCTGGCCGCGGCGCTGGCCGAACGCAACGTCGGCCTCCAGTTCTGGCTGCCGGTGGAGGTGGATCTCTTCGCGCTCCAGAGCCTGGCGGACTTCCCCGATCAGTCCAAGGAACTGGCCGCCGAATTGGCGGACGCCAGCGCGCTGGTCATCGCCAGCCCTTTCTTCCTGTGGACGCCCCAGGAGATCACGGTGCTGGAGGAGTTCGTGGCCGACGGCGGCCGCCTGCTGCTCATCAGCGACCCGGACGTGCTGGGCGATGTGGCGCGCGACATCAACAATGTGGGCGAGCCGTTCGGGGTGGTCTTCAACGACGACTATCTTTACGACATCGTCCACAACGACAAGAATCACACCCACGTCTTCATCGACCAGTGGATCAACGGCGCGGCCGACATGGCGGGCGACACGGTGGTGCTCTACGGCGCGCGCAGCATTGAAGGGTCGGGCGAGCCCGAAGCGCGCACCGGCGCCACCACGCTCAGCAGCCTGCGCACCGGTCTGAACAACTTCGTGACCATCACGCTGGCCGGGCTGGAAGCCAACAACAGCGCGGGCCGCGTCCTGGCCATGACCGACTTCGACGTGCTCACCGAGCCGTACGTGACCCGCTTCGACAACCGGCAGGTGGTCGAGCACGTGGCCGATTTCCTGGCGGGCGCACAGCGAGCCGACGTGGTGGTGGACTTCCCCGCGTTCCTGGGCAAAGAGGTGACGCTCATCTACGGCGGCGGCGAATTGGACGCGGCCCTGCTGGAGCAGAGCGCCAAGTTGCAGGCCCGCCTGGAACGCAGCGGCCGCACCCTGGAACTGGGCGCGACGACCATGCTCACCGGCACGCAGACCATCACGGGCTCGCAGACCATCACCGGCCCGGCCAATCTCATCTATCTGGCCGACTACGAAGACGCCGGCACGCAGACCACGCTGCTGCAAGACCTGGGCGTGACGCTGGTCGAAGTGATCGCCACCCTCACCCCCGCGCCCACGCCGACCACGACGCCGACCCACACGCCGACGCCCACCTCCACGTTGACGCCCACGCCGACCACGTCGCCCACGCCCACGTTGACGCCCACGGCCACGGCTACCGAGGTGGTGAGCGGCACCGTCGCGCCGCCTGCGCCGCCGACCGCCACGGCCACGTTGACGCCCACGCCGACCACGTCGCCCACGCCTACGTTGACGCCGACATCGACCACGACGCCCACCCCGTCACCCACGCCGTCGCCCACGCCGCGCATTCTCAACGTGCTGGAGACCGGGGACGGGCTGCGCTTTGACGCCGAGGACACGGTGGTCATCGTGCAGGAGGGCGAGGCCCCCGCGCAGCGGTTGATCGCCATCCTTGGGTCGGATCAGGCTGCGCTCAACACCGGCGTGGACCGGCTGCTGGACAGCGACTTCGCCAACTGTGTGCGCCGTCCGTACCTGGCGCTCTGTCCCAATCCGGCCGCGCCCACGGACATGCCGATGGACACCACCACGGCCACACCGACGCCCACGCCCACCGCGACCACCACGTCGACCACGACACCGGGCGCGGTGAGCGGCACGCTGGTCCCAACCTTCACGCCGACGCCCCCGGGCGCGCCCACATTCACACCCGGCCCCGGCTCGCCCGTACCCACGGCCACCCCGAGCGGTGACGCCACGCCGACGCCGGTCGCGGAGAAAGCGGGCACGATCCTGCTGGTGGACGACAACGATCAGGCCGAGGACGACGAGAGATCCGAGGCCGAACGCTACGGCATCATCCTGCGCGCCAACGGCTACACGCCCGACATGTGGATTACCAGCGACGCGGGCACGCCCGACATGGACATTCTCGGCCGCTACGACCTGGTCATCTGGAGCGGCGGCGACTATGCCGTGAGCGGTCCCGGCGTGCAGGACTTGACCAACATCTTCGAATATCTGAACCAGGGCGGCCGCGCCGTCATCAGCAGCCGACAGCCCTTCATCGGCCAGAGCGGCGAAGATCCCGCGCCCCTGGCCGACGTCGTGGTGCAGGCCGACATCCCGGCGCTGGTGCAAGACCTGCCCACCGAGCCCATTGCGCTGGAAGGCGGTCCCGTCGCCGTGGAGCCGCTCTCCACCGAGGTGGAAGAAGGCCAGGCGCCCGACGTCATCCTGCGCCGCGGCCCCGGGAGCGAGGCGGCCGACGCCGCTGTCGCCTTCGTGGTCACCGACGAAGACAGCGACGAACCCAAGGGCGCGCGCCTGATCGTCATGGGCATGTCCATCAACTGGCTGCCCGAAAGTGTGGCGGAGGTGCTGGTGCGGAATTATGCGGATTGGATGTTTGAGGATAAGTAGGGTGTGAAACGTGAAGACGTGATGCGTGAGGGTTGAGATTGGAGATTAAGAGATTGGTCAGCGGAGACTTCCGCCAATCTCTTAATCTCCAATCTCTTATTTTCTCCCATCTATTCATTTTGTGAATATTCATGTCCTGAGTATACTTTCCCCATGACACGACATCGGATCGGCTTTGCTTCGTTTTCGGTGGACAACCTGGTGTTGGGGTTGTTGATGCACGAGGCGCGGCACGGCTATCAACTCTACCAGGAATATCAGGCGACGCTCGGGGCCATCTGGCAGGTGGGGCAGAGCAAGTTTTACGCGGCCCTGGACCGGCTGGAGGCGGACGGACTGCTCACGTCCACCACCGAGGATCAGTCGGGGCGGCCGGCGCGGCGGGTCTACACCATCACGGAGCCGGGTCGCCGCCGCTTTCTGGACTGGGTCTATGCACCGGTGATGCCCATCCGCGCCATCCGCGTGGAGTTCGTGGCCAAGCTGCGTTTCTTCCAGTTGCTGCGTCTGGACGGGGTGGACCGGCTGCTGGACGCGCAGATCGCGGCGTGCACCGCCGATCTGGCCAACGCGCAGGCGCTGCGCCAAGAGACCGAGGACCCGGTGGACCGGTTGGCGCTGCGGTTTCGCGAGACGCAACTGGAGGCGCACATCGCCTGGCTGCACGAGTGCATGACGACGTTGGCGGCGGACCGTCACACTGTGTCCACATGAGCGAGCACCGGTATGCGTCGAAAGGAGCCACGCATGTGGCCACGAATTGATCTTGCGCCGTGCAGACACGCGCCCCAAGGCAGGCGGACGTTTCTTCTGTTCGTGCTGGCGCTTCTGGTGAGCGGTTGCGCCTCGAGCGTGGCCTCCCCCGGCACACCCCCGGCCGCGGAGGCCCCACGCGAACTCATCGTCTTCGCCGCCGCGTCCCTCACCGACGCCATGACCGACCTGGAGCAGACCTTCGAGGCGGCCCACCCCGGCGTGGACGTGCTCATGAATTTCGGCGGCTCGTCACGGCTGGCCACCCAATTGCAGGAAGGCGCGCCGGCCGACGTCTTTGCCTCGGCCAATGAGACGCAGATGGCCAATGTGGTCGACGCCGGATTGGTCGACGGCAGCCCCCGGCTCTTTGCCAGCAATCGTTTGGTCATCATCACGCCGGCAGCCAATCCCGCGGGCATCGAAGAGATGGCCGACCTGGCGCGGCCCATCGTCAGCTTGATCCTGGCCGTGCCCGGTGTGCCCATCCGCGACTACAGCGACCAGATCATCGTCGGGCTGAGCACGCCTGACGGATTGGGCGCGGACTTTGGCGACGCGGTCTACGCCAATCTGGTTTCGGAGGAAGACAACGTGCGCCAGGTGGTGGCCAAGGTGGCGCTGGGCGAGGCCGACGCGGGCATGGTCTACACGTCCGACGTGACGCCGGATGTGGCCGATGATTTGTTGACCGTGGCCATTCCCGACGACGTCAACGTGGTGGCGACCTACCCCATCGCGCCGCTGACGGGCGGCCACGCCCCGGATCTCGGCGCCGCCTTCGTGGACCTCGTCTTGAGCGAAGAGGGTCGCGCCGTGCTGGCCACGTGGGGCTTCGGCCCGGTTGATGCGACGACCGTCGGTGAGTAGTGTACCGGTGACGCGGTTGCGCCACGCTGTGCGCCCGCGTCCGACGCCGCCCGGTCCCACCCGGGTGGGCTGACCACCGCAGCCACGCTCATGCTGGCGCTGATCGCGCTGCCGGTGGCGGCGCTGGTTTGGCGTGCGCTGCAAGGGCTGGATGCGGGCACGTGGCCGGTTTTGCGCGGCGCGGTCTTTGATGCGGTGCGCCTGAGTCTGGTGACGACCGCGGTGAGCATGGTCTGGATCGTGCTGCTGGGCATGCCCCTGGCCTACGTGCTGGCGCGCACCAGCTTTCCGCTCAAGCGGCTGGTCAACCTGCTCATCGAGTTGCCCATCGTCATGCCGCCGGTGGTGGCGGGTCTGGCGTTGCTCATGGCCTTTGGCCGGCGCGGGCTGCTGGGGTCGGTGCTGGCGGGCGTGGGGCTGTCGCTGCCCTTTACGCGCACGGCCATCGTCATGGCGCAAGTCTTCGTGGCCGCGCCCTTCTTCATCCGCGCCGCCCAGCTACGCTTTGCCGCGCTCCCCCGGGAACTGGAGGAAGCCGCGGCCCTGGACGGCGCGGGCGGGCTGCGGCTCTTTTGGCGCATCACGCTGCCGCTCAGCCGCCGCGCCTTGCTCACCGGACTGATGCTCAGTTGGTCACGGGCGCTGGGCGAATTCGGCGCCACCATCCTCTTTGCGGGCAACCTGCGCGGCCGCACCCAGACCATGCCGCTGCTGGTCTACGGCGCGCTGGAACAGGACCTCAACGCCGCGCTCTGGACCGGCGTCATCCTCATCGCGCTGGCCGTGCTCACCTTGGGCGGGATCCAGTTGCTGGAGCATTTCTTCACGGATGACGGGGAGGATGATCCGTTGGCGCGGCTATAGCTGCCTACCCATCCACCGCCACATCCACCCGAAAATGCTTGACCAACTCGCCCGTCAACCGGTCGTTGATGGTGCAGGGATCTTCGGGGAAGGCCAAGGTGAGCGGCTTGCCTTTGGACTCGATGTTGATGACGAAGCGGTCGCGGCCGCGCGGGTCGCGCACGCTTTCGTAGATCTCGCGCAGGCGGAACATGTCCCGGTCGATGTCGCCGCTGCGGCGGAAGGTGATGCGCAGGCAGCGCACATGGCCGCCGCCGTTGCTCGCACCGCCGGAGGCGCTGTGACCGTTGGCGCCGTTGCGCCCGTTGCCGTTGACGCCGTTCCGCTGTTCGCTGCCGGCGTGGCCATTGGCCTGGGGCGCGGGTGCAGGCGTCGCCGCCGGGGTGGACGCCGCAGCCGGTTTCGGCGGCGCGGCTGTGGTCTCGGCAGGAGCGGGCGTGTCTGGCGCAGCCACCGGCTCGTCGTCCGCGGCATCTGCGTCAACAGCGTCACTGACGTCTTCATCGACATCCGCGTCGGGCGACGGCGCGGCGTAGGCGGCACCGTTCTCGGCCACGTTGCCGGTCGGGGTTGGCGGCGCGGCCGGCGAACTCACCGCGCCCAGCCACTCGGGCGCATCGTTGCGGAAGGGGTTCTCTTCGCCCGCGGGGAAGTCGCCCGCCTCCAACGTCCCGTCAAAACCGTCCAGATCGTCGGCGCCGCTGTCCATGTCGTCCTCGCTCTCGTCCCCAAAACCGTTGATGCCGTTGACCGTCGGCCCGGTGTCGATCATCTGTGTCTGGAAGACAGGCGGCGCGTCGTTGATGGCCTGCGCCTGCTCCACGTAGGTTTGAATCGTATCGGCCAGCAAATTGGTCTGGCCGTTGCGCGTCTCGGCCTTGCCCTTGACCAGCACCACGTTGTCCTTGATGAGCTTGTCCCGGTGCTCCTCAAAGGTGCGCGGGAAGACGACCATTTCGCACTGACCCTGCATGTCCTCCAGGTTGACGAAGGCCATGAGGTCGCCCTTCTTGGTGGTGATGGTGCGCACGTCCGCGATCATGCCGATGAGCATGACGTTCTGGCCGTGATGGCGCTCGTCCAGTTCGTTGCACGCACAGGTGGCGATGCTGCGCACGTCCACGTTGAGCTGCATGAGCGGGTGGCTGATGGAGTAGACGCCCAGCAGCTCCTTCTCCCACTGCAACTTCTCTTTGCCCTTCACCTCGTCGATGTCGGGCAGGTTGATGGGCAGGGCCGTCGCCTCCGCCGCGCTGCCCATGAGATCGAACATGGAGAGTTGGCCGCTTTCGCGCGCGTTGTGGGTCTGGGCCGAGTGGGACATCATCTGGTCCAGCACGGCGAGCAACTGGCTGCGCTTGCCGAAGCGGTCCAGCGCGCCGACCTTGATCAGGCACTCCAGCGAGCGCTTGTTGACCTGACGCAGGTCCACCCGGTCGCAGAAGTCTTCCAGGCCGGCGAAGGGGCCGCCCTCTTCCCGCGCGGCGATGATGACGTTGACCGGACCTTCGCCCACGTTCTTGACCGCGGCCATGCCGAAGCGGATGGCGCTGCCCTCGGGCACGGGAAAGTCGTAAGCCAGACTGGGATCACGGTGGGCCAGCCGCTCGGTGCCCGCCGGGACTGCCTGAATCTCGAAATCCAGACCGCTGTAGTTCACGTCCGGCGGCAGCACCTCGATGCCCATGCGCCGGCACTCGTTGATGAAGTTGACCACCTTCTCGGTCTTGTCGCGCTCGATGAGCAGCAACGCGGCCATGTAGTCCACCGGGTAGTGGGCCTTGAGATACGCGGTCTGCACGCAGATGACCGCGTAATCGGCGGCGTGGCTGTTGTGGACGAGAATGTCGTTGGCCACGAAATTGTGCGTGCCGGGCACGTCCAGGTCGTAGGTCTGCTTCTCGCCCACGTAGTCGATGCTGACAATCTTGTCCCAGTAGACATCGCTGTCCGCAAAACGCCGTAGATCGTCGTCTTCGAAGTAGTCGGCAAGACGCGCAACCGTGCTCCGGGTGAAGCCGGATTTGCTCGCCGCACCCGTGGGGTAGAATTCGCGCTGGGCGACGCCGGTCTCCGCATTGATCTGTGTCCACGTCACGCCGGCAGTGGCCTTGGCGGTGCGCACAAGGTCCTTCACGCCCACCGGGATCACGTCCTTGACGCCGCTGCCGGCCACTTCGTTCAGACACAGCGCGGCAAGATTCTCCCGACGCGTGGCGCTCACAAAATGCGGACCGACGGCGGCGGCGAACTGCGTCAAATTGTCGTTGCCGGTCACAAAGAGTTGGTAGCCGATGCGCCCGTCTTTGTAGGGAAAGTCCACGGTGCGCAGCCGGCTGATGATGCCGAAGCGCAGCAACAGATGCTGGAGTTGGCGCGCCAACCGTTCCGACGAGGTGGCGTAGAAGAGGCTGCGGCCCTGGACATTGATGTGGCCGTCGCCTTCCCACATGCGCGCGATCAAGAGCGCCACCTGGTCGTTGGGCAACTCGAAGGCCGCGTCCGGAATCGCCTTTTCCGTGGCCTTTTTGCCCCAGATACCCAAGTCCTTGGCCCAGGTCACGATGCCGGGCGGCGTGCGCCGGTCGATGCGCTTGGCGTAGACCGCGAACGTGTCGCGATGCACGCCCACGGAACAGGTCACGTTGTCGAAGGCCTCAGCCGCGGCCACGTAGTCGTCCACCTGCTCCTGGTCCTGGGAGTAGAAGTAGACGGAGTGCGGGTGGCACAGGTTGCCCTCAGCCAGCAGATGACCCAGCGTGATCACTTCATGTTCCGGCCGGCGGCGGCGACCCTCCACCGGCAGCGTGCGCGGCACCGCAATCTGATCGCCCACGGCCAACTCATCCAGTTGCCGCCAGCCGTCGAAGGTGTAGAACGGGTGGTTGGCGGTGGCCTCCAAGGTCCGGCCCAGCGCCGTGGTCAGACGGTAGACCGGTTTGACGCCGTTGTCCATCACGGCGGCGACCCGGCCGGTCCGCAGCTTCAGCGCGCCGGTGTCACAGGTGACGGTGGCGTCAATGGCCGCCGCCCGTGTAGAGATCCTCCACACGCACCAACCGCCCCGTCGCAGCGTCGAGCACCTCGGCGTCACCCGGCAAACACTTGTTGAAGCCGTAACGCGCGAAGAACTCAATGTCCTCGTAGATGGCCTTGGCGGCGTCTTTGGGGATGCCGTTCTTGTGGCACCCCTCGACGAAGATCTGCTTGTGGCGCTCGATCTCCGACGCCTTTTTCTTGCTGATGGCCCGGCGCACCAGGTCGGCCTCGCCGGGCGTGTAGCCCGCCAACTGGCTCAGCACCTGGATGATCTGCTCCTGGTAGACGATGATGCCGTAGGTCTCGGCCAGGATGGGGGCCAGGGCGTCGTGCTTGTAGACGGTCTCTTCTTCCCCGTGCAGGCGGCGGATGAACTGGGGAATGTACTCCAGCGGGCCGGGGCGGTAGAGCGAAATGGTGGCGACGATGTGCTCGAAGGTGTTGGGCTGCATCTCGGTGAGCACCCGGCGCATGCCCGCGCTTTCCACCTGGAAGACGCCGCTCACTTCGCCGCTGGAGAGCAGCTTGAACGCCTCGAACGCCTCGTCGCCTTCAAAGGGAATGTTGCTCAGGGTGTACTCGATGCCGTGCCGCTCCTTGATGAGCCGCCCGGCCTCGCGCATGACCGAGAGCGTGCTCAGCCCCAGAAAGTCGACCTTGAGCAGGCCGATGGATTCGAGCACGGGAAACTCGTACTGCGCGATGGTGTTGGTGACGGTGGACTTGGTGCCGCGCATGAGCGGCGTGTAGTGCTCCAACTCCCGGTCGGCCACGATGACGGCCGCGGCGTGGATGCCCGCGTGGCGCGCCACCCCTTCGAGCTGCATGGACGTGTCCACCAGATCGCGCACCCAGTCGCTGCCCTTGTAGAGCTGGACCAGCTCGGGGTTGTAGAACTCGTGGCCCTCGGTGAGCACGTCGTTGATGGTCACCGGCTTGCCGGGGATGGCCGGAATCATCTTGGCGATGCGGTCCACTTCGGCCAGGGTGATGTCCTTGGCCCGGCCCACGTCACGGATGGCGGCCCGGGCCTTCATGCGCCCGAAGGTGACGATCTGGGCCACCTGGTCGTCGCCGTATTTTTCCACCGTGTAGCGGATCATCTCTTCGCGCTGGTCGTCGGGGTAGTCCAGGTCGAAGTCGGGCATGGTGACGCGGCCCGGGTTGAGGAAGCGCTCGAAAATCAGGTTGTTCTTGAGCGGGTCCAACCCGGTGATGCCGATGCAGTAGGCCACCAGCGAGCCCGCGCCCGAACCGCGCACGTTCCACCAAATGTTGCGGCTGCGCGCGAAGTCACAGAGATCGGCCACGATGAGGAAGTAGACGTCGAAGCCCATCTCGTTGATGATGCGCAGCTCGCGCTCCTTGCGCTCCTGCACGTCGGCGTCGTTGGCCCGCGCGCCGTAGAGCCGCTGCAGGCCCTCTTCGGTCAGATGGCGCAGGTATGTTTCGTAGGTGAAGCCCTCGGGAATCGGCAGGTCGGGCAGGTGATAGGTGGGGTCTTCCAGGTCCACTTCGCACATCTCGGCGATGGTGAGCGTGTGGTCGAACGCGCTGGCCGGCAGGTCGATGAGCGGGCGGAAGGTCTCCTCCATCTGCGCGCGGCTCTTGAGGAAATAGCTCATGTCGCTCAGGCGCATGCGCTTTTCGTCCTGATAGCGCGCGCCGGTCTGCACGCAGAGGAGCACGTCGTGGGGTGTGCCGTCCTCCTCGCGCACGTAGTGGACGTCGTTGGTGACCACCAGTTGCAGGTTGAACTTGTCGGCCCAGGGCACCAGCACCTTGTTGACCTCGATCAACTCGGGGATGCTGTGCTCCTGCAACTCGACGAAGAAATTCTCCCGGCCGAAGACCTCCACATACCAGCCCAGCCGCTCGTATGCCTCGTTCTCCTTGCCCTGCATGATGGCGGCACTTCCGCTTCCAGGCAGCCCGTGCTGCAGATGATGCCTTTGCGCAAGGGCGGCCAGAAAGTCGGGATCCACGCGGGCGGTTTGTAGTAGTAGTCGTTGAAGGTGGTGTCGTGGCTGGCGATCTTGAGCAGGTTGCGATAGCCGCCATGTTGCGCACCAGCAGTAGCAGGTGATAATTCTCCCGGTCCAACTGCGCATCGCGCCCGCCCATGGGCCGCCCCACACGGTCTGGTAGCCTTCCAGGCCGATGATGGGCTTGATCTCCGCACCCTACACGCCCGGAAAAATTCGACGGCCCCGTGCATGACACCGTGATCGGTGAGCGCCAGCGCGGGCTGCCCCAGCCGTTTGGCCTCGGCCACCAGTTTCTTGACGCGCCTCCCAGCCCGTCGAGCATGGAGTATTCGGAGTGGACGTGAGATGGACGAAGCCGTTGGTCATGGGTTGGGTCCGTGAGAACGTGAAACGTGATGCGTGAAGCGTGATCGGGATGCGACGTCGGCGGCGTTCTTTGGCTACTCGTGTGCGCTTTACATAAGCAGAACCGATGTTCTGAAGAGGTGATTGGAGTATAGCAAATCGGGCGCGATTGGGCTAATGGTGTTGGGGGCGTGAGGTGTTGGGGTTGTGGGGAGTTAGGTGGTGGGGTGCGCGGCGTGCGTGGCGCACCGCGCCGCGGTTGATGCGCCAAGATCTCTGCCGCGCACGGGGTAGACAGCGCGGCGTGTCAGCCCTTGCGGTCCAGGCGACGAACGATTGGTGATAGACCGTGCGCGCCCGCCGGTGTCCGGCCTGGCGCGCAGTACTTCCTCGGCGCTTGCGACAGTACTCGCGCACCAGCTCTTGCTTGGCGACGCGTCCCAGCGGCTGCGCCCCGATGCGGGTCACACCTGATGCGCCGCAGCCCGGCGATGAGCCTCGCCGCGCCCTGGGCACCCAGACCTGTTCACCGTTAACGTTCAGGCGGCTCCTCCCGTGGGTTGCGTCGCGTGCGTGAGTATCCGGGCCGGCTATTTGCGTGGGAAAAACCCGCACGTGCGTAGAGCATCACGTGCGGGTCAAAGAGACTTGCAGACCGGCGCAAGAGCGGCCATGGCCGACTCTGTGCCGGAACACGATTCTGGGCAACCTTCCACGACACACCGACATCGGCTTCACTCCTAGTTCACTGCGGCGTAGCTACCACGGCGGAAATTCCGCATCTCTACCTCTTGTAGCAACCGTAATCCATTTCCGCCGGGATTTACTAGTTCATTGCGGCGTAAATACCACGGCGGAAATTCCGCATCTCTACCTCTTGTAGCAACCGTGGGTCCATTTCCGCCGGATTTACTAGCGCTTCACGCCCAGCCATCTGTCAATCGTTCTGTCTCCAGTATAGAACAAATTTGCGAAAAATCAACCGGCAAATTGTCGGGAAAATAGGTTCCGGCGTGATCGGCGAATCACTTCCAAAGAGGTCATGAAATCTTCGGATGGCTGGAAAGCGCTTTGACCTCTTCCCGGAAGTGATTCGCCTTTGGACATCCAAGCTGCACAGGACGGCAGTTGCGTGCTACAATGGTCGAGTTTTGCCGGACGCATTGCCGCAAGGCCCTCTATTCAGGAGCACCGCTGAACGCCAAGCGCTGGGCGCGATCTCGTTTTGGCCATTTTGCCATCATCGACATTCTCAATTCATCGATCGCCATCATTCTGGTCTCCGTCAGCCAGCAGTGGGATCTGAGCAACAGCCAGATCGCTTCGGCGCCATGATCTACACCTTCGCCGCGTCGCTCACCCAGCCGTTCTTCGGCTTGTTGGCCGACCGCTGGCGCGGGCGCTGGCTCAACTGGCTCGGGCTGCTCTGGGTGATGGTCTTCTTCTCCCTGGCCTCGTTTGCGCCCAACTACCCGACGCTGCTCGCCATCCTCACTGTTGGTGCGCTGGGCAGCGGCGCGTTCCATCCGGTCGGCATCGTCAACGCGGGCGACGCAGGCGGCCACCGCCCCACCACGGCGACGTCGGTCTTCTTCCTGTTGGGACAGTCCGGCCTGTCGCTGGGGCCCATGGTCTCGGGCATTTTGCTCCAGCGCATGGGGCTGGACGGCGCTGCCCTCATGGCGCTGGCCATGGCGCCCGGTGATCCTCATGGCGCTAAGCAGCTGAAAGATCCCATGGCCGAGCCTGACCACGTTCACACGTCCGCGCCCGCCACGGGCAAGCGCCGGGTTTCACGAGGCACGGTGAGCGCGGTGGCCATCTTCTTGTTGGTCGTGATCCTGCGCTCCACCACCCTGCAGAGCTTCATGACGCTGCTGCCCAAGTTTCTGGCGGACATGGGACTGTCCGGGCGAATACGGCATCATGGTCGGGGTCTTCGTCTTTGCCGGCAAGCGCTGGGCACCTTTGCAGGCGGCTTCCTGGGCGATCGATATAGTCGCCGGCTCGTCATCGCGATCTCATTGCTGGCGGGCGTGCCGTTCGTGCTGCTGCTCCTGGCCAACTACGACAACCGGCTCTATTTCGTGGCGGCCATCGGCGCGTATGCGCTGTTGAGCATTCCCCACAGCATCTTGCTCATCATCGGCCAAGATCTGTTGCCCCGGCGCAAGGGCATGATGGGCGGCATCGTCCTGGGCCTCATGTTTGCCAGCGGCGCGGCCACGACGTGGATCGCGGGCTGGTTTGCCGACCGCGTCGGGTTGGGCACGGTGCTCACGTGCTGGCCTTCTTCCCCACACCGCCGCGGCCGCGCCCGTCCTGCTGCTGCCCAAGACGGCGCCTCCGCAACCACGCCTGTGCCCGCCGAACCTCACCGGCCGCGGCCGACTGACGTCCGGTTCACTGTGAGAGCGCGCCGCACAGCCGCGCGGCTTCTCACTTTTTTGCAATAAAAACATTTTTGACAAAAATGTCGATACTTGTATTATACGCCCACGTTGGAGAGTGCGTGACTGGATACGGGGTGGCGTCGGACGCAGGTTTGGCTGACTGTGCCTACTCAATTGTGTCCGGGTGGAACTGGGATAGGCGTATGGCATTCAATCAATTGAGTCGGGATGGCGAGAATCCCACGTGGCGCATACTGGAATTTCTTGCAACGCAACGGTTCGGCCACCATCAAGCAGTTGGAAGAGTTGCTGGGCGTCACCACGACCGCCGTGCCAGCATCTGAGTTCGCTCCAGGGCGAAGGCTACGTGGAGCGACGTCGAGTGAGCGCCGGTGTGGGGCGTCCGCAACCACGTCTATCGTTGACGGACAAGAAGCATGACCTCTTTGCCTGTCACTGCGACGATCTGGCGTTGACGCTGCTGGAGGAAGTTCTTTGGCTCTGGAAGGCGCAGAACAGGCCAATCGGCTCTTGTCGCTGAGCGATCGTCTGGCCCAGAAGTACAAAGCCGGAAGTGCGCTCGTCCATGTTGGTGAACGTGTGCAGGAGTTGGCCGGCGCCCTCTATGCCAAGGGCGTGCTCGTGGGATGTGGAGCCGCTGGACGACGACACCATCATCTTGCAGACCTTCAATTGTCCCTATCACGAGTTGGCCCAAGAGCATCGCGAGGTCTGCGACATGGACCAGCAGATGATCCGGCAGGTGCTCGGTTCGGAGGTCAACTTGAGCGCATGCATGATGGACGGACACGGCAGTTGCTCGTTTGTGGTGAACGTCAATCGCGCCCGCCAAGCGGGGGAACGTCAAGCACAGTGACCGAGATCAGGGCGATGGCACCGCGCCGGTGGGGGATGAGACCCCGGCCACGGATGCCGTCTCCTACTTCGGTTGCTTCTTTACATACATCGATCGTGAAAACGTCGACACTGTTCATTTAGACAAAAGCTCGAAAAAAGCACGACATTCGAATTGAGAGAGGGTAGAAATATCATGAGTGTTCTGGAAATCCGCGATCTACATGCCGGTGTGGAAGACACCGAAATCCTCAAGGGCGTCAACCTGACGCTGCGCAGCGGCGAAATTCATGCGTTGATGGGCCCCAACGGGTCCGGCAAGTCCACGCTGGGGTATGTTATCGCCGGCCATCCGCACTATGACGTCTACAGCGGCGATATTCTGCTCGACGGCGAAAGCATCCTGGAGATGGAGGCGGACGAGCGCACCAAGGCCGGCATCTTTTTGGCCTTCCAGTACCCGGTGGCCGTGCCCGGCGTGAGCGTGGCCAATTTCCTGCGCACGGCCGTGTCCAACGTGCGCGGCTACACCGAGCAGGAAGCCGAGACCAATCGCAGCGGCGTCATCGGCAGCAATCTGATGCCAATGCGTGACTTCCGCCGCGAGCTCAACGCCAAGATGAAGGAATACAACGTAGACCCGAGCTTTGCCCGTCGCTACCTCAACGACGGCTTTTCGGGCGGCGAAAAGAAGCGCACCGAAGTCTTGCAGATGGCCATGATCGAGCCCAAGTTCGCCATCCTGGACGAATCCGATTCCGGTCTGGACATTGATGCGCTGCGCGTCGTTTCCGACGGCATCAACAAGCTGGCTACGCCGGAGCGCGGGTTCCTGCTGGTGACCCACTACCAGCGCATCCTCAACTACGTCAAGCCCGACTACGTGAGCATCTTCTACGACGGCCACATCGTCATGACCGGCGGCCCCGAAGTCGCGGCCATGCTCGAGGAAAAGGGCTACGGTTGGGTCGAGAGCGAATTCAAGAACGCAGAGACAGTGACGGCGTAAGAAGAAATACGAGATTCGGAGATTAAGAGATTGAGAGATTGCGGGCGGAGATCCGAATATCAATCTCCTAATCTCTCAATCTCCCAATCTCTTGCATTTTTCAGGAGGCACAATGGCTACTCAAGCAGATCGCGAACAGCTTTCCGGCGTCAAGGAAGAATATCAATACGGGTTCCACGACAACGTTGAAGCCGTTTTCAAGACCCCCAAGGGTCTAAATCATGGGGTGATCGACCAGATCTCCGATCAGAAGAATGAGCCGGACTGGATGCGCGAGTTCCGCCACCAGGCGCTGGACATTTTCTTGGCCAAGGCCCTGCCCACCTGGGGCGCGGATCTGAGCGGCATCGATTTCGACGACATTTACTACTACCTGCGCCCGTCTCAGGGCCAGGGCAAATCTTGGGACGACGTGCCCGAGAGCATCAAGAACACCTTCGAGCGTCTGGGCATTCCCGAGGCGGAGCGCAAGTTCCTGGCCGGCGTGGGTGCGCAGTACGACTCCGAGGTGGTCTATCACAGTCTGCGCGAGGAATGGGAAAAGCTGGGCGTCGTTTTCCTGGACATGGACAGCGGATTGCGCGAGCACGAAGACATCGTGCGCGAGTACTTCGCCACGGTCATTCCGGCCGCGGACAACAAGTTTGCGGCGCTGAACAGCGCAGTGTGGAGCGGCGGCAGCTTCGTCTACGTGCCCAAGGGCGTCCATGTGGACATTCCGCTCCAGGCCTACTTCCGCATCAACGCGGAAAACATGGGCCAGTTCGAGCGCACGCTCATCATCGTGGAAGAGGGTGCGAGCGTCCACTACGTGGAAGGCTGCACGGCGCCCATCTACAGCAGCAACAGCCTGCACAGTGCGGTGGTCGAGATCATCGTCAAGAAGGGCGCACGCTGTCGCTACACCACCATCCAGAACTGGAGCACCGACGTCTACAACCTGGTGACCAAGCGCTCCATTGCCGAAGAGGGCGCCACCATGGAGTGGATCGACGGCAACCTGGGCTCCAAGGTGACTATGAAGTACCCCGCCGTCTACATGATGGGGCCCAAGGCCCACGGCGAGATTCTGTCCATCGCCTTCGCCGGGCACGGCCAGCACCAGGACGCGGGCGGCAAGGTGGTTCACGGCGCGCCCTACACCAGCTCCAAGATCGTCTCCAAGTCGATTAGCAAGGACGGCGGTCGGGCCAGCTATCGTGGCCTGCTCAAGGTCGCCAAGGGCGCGCATCACAGCAAGAGCAACGTCGTCTGTGACGCGCTGCTGCTGGACGAGGCCAGCCGCTCGGACACCTATCCGTACATCGAGATCGAAGAGGACGACGTGAGCGTCGGCCACGAGGCATCCGTCTCCAAGATCGGTGAGGAGCAGCTCTTCTACCTCATGAGCCGCGGCATCGGCGAAGACGAAGCCGCCGCCATGATCGTCGGCGGCTTTATCGAGCCGCTGGTCAAGGAGCTGCCCATGGAATATGCGGTGGAGATGAACCGCCTGATCCAGCTGCAGATGGAAGGCAGCATCGGCTAAATACGTGTCGCGTTGCGCTCGGCAGCTTGTCTTGTGTGAAGGCACACCGGGCGCAGCGCGCACATCTCATAAGGAGATGCGAGCGTGCTTGTGAAAGAACGAGACGAAATCATAGAATCAGTGACTGAATCCGTCAGCGGGTTCAGCGAAGAGACGGTGCGCGCCCTCTCTGTTGCCCGCAAGGAACCGGCGTGGATGCTGGAATTCCGCCTGGCTGCCTGGCGCACCTTCGAGGCCATGCCGTGGCCCAAGGCGACCGACGAGGCATGGCGCCGCACCCGTTTGACCGGCTTCAAGCTGGACAGCTTTCAGCCCCATGCCACACCCAGCGGCGACAGCGGACGCGCGGCGTTGACCGATTTCCTGCAGCAGGAACTGGACGAGATGGACAGCGCGGCCAGCCTCATCTTCCAGGACGGTGGCGTCATCTACCGTGACGTGAGTGAAGACTTGGACGGCAAGGGCGTCATTTTCAGCGACTTGCAGACCGCGGTGCGGGAATACCCGGATCTACTGCGGCAATACTTCATGACCGAGGTCGTGAAGCCGGACCACAACAAGTTCACCGCGCTGCACGCGGCGCTGTGGGACACGGGCGCATTCGTCTACGTCCCCAAGAACACCAAGGTCGAGTTGCCGCTCCAGGTCATCTTGAACCAGGCCACGGCCGGCGTGGGCGGCTATCACCACACGCTGGTCGTCGTGGGCGAAGGCGCGGAAGTCACCGTGGTCGACGATATGCTCGGCGGTCACAAGGGCATGCAGAGCGCCGTGGTCGAACTCTACCAGGAAGACAACAGCGTCCTGCGCTACATGAACCTGCAGGACTTCGAGCACACGGCCTGGAACTTCCTGACCGGGCGCGCCGTGATGCAGCGCCACACCGACCTGCGCTGGATCCAGGTGAGTTGGGGTTCCCGCCTGACCAAGGCCTTCCTGGATGTGGACCTGTCCGGCGAGGGCGGCCATGCCGAACTGCTGGGCATCTACTTCCCCACCGGCCGCCAGCACATCGACCACCAGACGCTGCAGATTCACCGTGTGCCCCAGTGCTTCAGCGACCTGCTCTTCAACGGCGCGCTGAAAGACAAGGCGCGCAGCGTCTACATGGGCATCATCAAGGTCTTCCCGGGCGCGCAGCAGACCGATGCGTTCCAGCGTAACGGCAACCTGATCCTGGACGGCACGGCGCGCGCCGACAGCATCCCCGGCCTTGAGATTGAGGCCGACGACGTGCGCTGCACCCACGCCGCCACCGCGGCCCAGGTGGAGGACGAGTACCTCTTCTACCTCATGGCCCGCGGCTTGAGCCGTGCCCAGGCCGAGCGCATGATTGTGCAGGGCTTCTTCCAGGCCGTGCTCGACCGCGTGCCTGTGGAGAGCGTGGTGCACAAGCTGGAGCGGGTCATCGAGCGCAAGATTGGCGGCTAGGGTCGGTCGTTGCGCAGGAACATGAATGAACTCAAGATTGAAGATTAAAGATTGAAGATTGCGACCCCGCACCAATCTTTAATCTTCAGTCTTTTTTGTCGGCACTGACAGACGGAGGAGAAACTTTTCATGGACATTGCGGAAAAAGGCTACGCACATCCGGAGGCGTTGGTCAGCACGGAATGGGTCGCCGACCATTTGGACGACCCCAATGTGCGCATCGTCGAGAGCGATGAGGACATCTTGCTCTACGAGACCGGGCACATTCCCGGCGCAGTCAAGATCGACTGGCAGGCCGATCTCAACGATCCGCTGGTGCGCGACTACATCGAGCGCGAGCAGTTCGAAGCGCTCATGGCCAAGAACGGCATCAGCAACGAGACGACCGTGGTCTTCTACGGCGACAAGAACAACTGGTGGGCGTGCTACGCCTTCTGGGTCTTCCAGCTTTTCGGCCACACCAACGCCAAGATCATGGACGGCGGGCGGGCCAAGTGGGTGGCCGACGGCCGCGCCATGACGCGTGAGGTGACCCAGCTACCCGGCCACCACATACACGGCCGCCCGCGCAACGACGGCCCCATCCGCGTTCCGCGACGAGGTGCTGGCCCAGCGTGCGCCGGCAAGCCGCTGGTCGACGTGCGCAGTCCGGGCGAGTACAAGGGCGAACTGCTGCACATGCCAGACTATCCCCAGGAAGGGGCGCTGCGCGGCGGTCACATCCCCGGCGCGAAGAACGTGCCGTGGGCGCGTGCTGCCAACGAAGACGGCACCTTCAAATCTGCCGACGAACTGCGCGCCATCTACGAGCAGGAGCAGGGCCTTGCAGCCGGCGACGACGTCGTCGCCTACTGCCGCATCGGCGAGCGCAGCAGCCATACCTGGTTTGTGCTCACCTATCTCCTGGGCTACGATACGGTGCGCAACTATGACGGCTCCTGGACCGAGTGGGGGAATGCGGTCGGGATGCCGGTGGAGAAATAGCAGGAATGAAGATTGAAGATTGGGTTGACCGCTCCTGCGGATGCCATTTCCAGCAAGCGCGGACCACCCAATCTTCGGTCTTCATTCCTCAGTCTTTCCCAAGGAGACGGCATGATCGAGCCTGGCGTGGCGACACGAGTGGATGACATACGCGCGGATTTTCCTGCGCTGGCGCGGCAAATCGGCGATCAACCGCTGGCCTATCTGGACAACGGGGCGACGAGCCAAAAGCCGCTGGCTGTCATCGCGGCCATGGACGCGTACTATCGCGCGCACAATGCCAACGTCCACCGCGGCGCACATACGCTCAGCGAAGAGGCCACGACGCTCTACGAGAACGCGCGGCTGCGCATTGCGCGCTTCATCAACGCGCCCAGCGACAAACAGGTGATCTTCACGCGCGGCACCACCGAGGGCATCAACCTGGTGGCCTACGCCTGGGGACACGCCAATCTCGGCCCGGGCGACGAAGTGCTCATTACCGAGATGGAGCATCACAGCAACATCGTCCCGTGGCAGATCCTGCGCGACCGTCTGGGCTTCACCCTGCGCTACATCCCGGTGACCGACGCGGGCAAGCTGGATCTGGCCCAGTTGCCGCACCTGCTGACGGAGCGGACCAAGCTGCTCAGTGTCATCCATGTGAGCAATGTGCTGGGCACGGTCAACCCCATCGCCGAGTTGGTGGACGCCGCGCACGCCGTGGGCGCCAAAGTGCTGGTGGACGGTGCGCAGAGCGTGCCCCACATGCCGGTGGACGTCCAGGCGTTGGACGTGGACTTCCTGGTCTTCAGCGGCCACAAGATGGTGGGGCCCACGGGCATCGGCGTACTCTACGGCCGGCGTGAGATCCTGGAAAGCATGCCGCCGTTTTTGGGCGGCGGCGACATGATCAAGTCGGTGAGCATGGCCGCGAGCACCTGGGCCGATCTGCCCTACAAATTCGAGGCCGGCACGCCCGCCATTGCGGAAGCCGTGGGACTGGGCGCGGCGGTCGACTACTTGAGCGAACTCGGCATGGAATGGGTGCACGCGCGCGAACAGGAACTGGTCACCTATGCCTACGAGCAGCTCAGCGACGTCGAAGGCCTGCACATCCTCGGGCCCGGCCCGGATGAACGCAGCGGGCTGGTGAGCTTCACCCTGGGCGACATCCATGCCCATGACCTGAGCGCGGTGCTGGATCACGACGGCGTGGCCATCCGTGCCGGACACCATTGTGCGCAGCCGCTCCATGACCGCTTCGGCATTCCGGCCAGCGCCCGAGCCAGCGTCTACTTTTACAACACGCTGGACGAGATCGATCGGCTCAAAGCGAGCCTGGAGAAGGCGCAGCGCATTTTTGCGTTTTGACGTGCGCCACAACCCAGGTTTCTCCCAGAAAGCTGGGTTGTTCCGACACCCACAGCGACGATTATGACTGACCTGGATCAACGTGAACTGATCATCGACCACTACAAACATCCGCGCCGCAAAGGGTTGCTGGCGACGCCCGACGCGCGCCACCAGGACCGCAATCCCTTTTGCGGCGACGAAGTGACCGTCGATCTGGTGGTGCGGGACGGTATCGTGACCGACGCCCGCTTCGACGGACGCGGCTGTTCCATCAGCCAGGCCGCGGCCAGCATGTTGATGGAAGAGATCGTGGGCAGCACACCGGCGCAATTGGCGGCGCTGGACGACGACCATATGCTCGCCCTGCTCGGTATTGAGCTCGGCCCCGTGCGCATGAAGTGTGCACGCCTGCCGCTCACCGTGCTCCAGGGCGCGCTAGACAATCTACACCACAGCAACGGCAAGGAATTGGAACCATGAGCGACTTTGTGAAAGTTGCCACCGTGGCGGAAATCCCCGACCAGACCAGCAAGCTGGTCGAAATCGACGACGTGCGCATCGCGGTCTTCAATCTCGGCGGCACGTTTTACGCCATCGAAGACGTCTGCACCCACGACGGCGGTCCGCTGGTCGAAGGCGCGATCGTCAACGACTGCCAGGTGGAATGTCCGCGCCACGGTGCGCGCTTTGACATCCGCACCGGCGAAGCGAAAAGTTTCCCGGCCTTTGAGCCGACGCCCACCTATGAAGTTCGCATTGAGAACGGCGACGTGCTCGTCGAATCGCCGTACTAACCCGTTTGGTTCTTGAAAGAAAGGAGTGAACAATGAGTCTGCCATCGCCGCTTGAAATTCGTGGCGTGCTCAAGGAGAAGGTGAAAGATCCCGAGTTGATGCTCAACATCGTGGATCTCGGCTTGGTCTATGACATTGCCGTCACCGAAGAAAAGAGCGCAGAAATTACCATGACGCTGACCAGTCCCGGCTGCCCGGCCGGCCCGGAGATCATCTCCAACGTGCAGCGTGAAACCCATATGGCCTATCCCGACTTGGAAGAGGTCAACATCCACCTCACGTGGACCCCGTTCTGGAACCCCGACATGATGTCGGACGAAGCCAAGGACGAATTGGGAATCTTTTAGATTTAATAATTAATGGGAAATAGATAATTTTTAATGTTTGATGGCGACTCGTGGCGCGTAGTGTCTCGTTAATCATTTTTCATTATCTATTTCCCATTAATTATTTTTTCTCATTATCAGCGGCAGATAATCCAAAAGTCATCCCCCAAATCTTCATCTTCCACATCATCAAACGTATCCAACAACGGATCGTCACTCGCCGTGTCGTCAATGCGCGGAGTGCCGTTGTCGGCCTAGCAGGAGATCCAGGCCGTCGATCGTTTGGCCGGAGAACTGTGCGTCCGCTTCCCCGCCAGAACAGACTGAGCGCACACGCCGTTTGTAGACCCCAGTGTGCCGGGTGCAGGCGAGGATGTCGGCGCCGGTGCCGGTGAGACCTTGCGCCGTAAAAGGCTGCGCATCCAGGTAGAGCACGCGCCTGTCTTCGCTGACGGCGAGGGCGCTTGTGTCCTCCGCACGTTCATCGCCCAGGCCGATGTCGGATCCGTCCGGTACACCGTCCAGCGTCCGGAGGTGTCGACGCCCAACGTGGTCGGCGTGAAGCGCAACAAGTCTTCATCCTTGCCCATGACCCCCGGCGAAGACGGTGCCGATGGTGCTGATCACGAGATCGCCGTCGGGCAGCAATTGGAGCGCGTCGATATCTTCGGCATCGTGGGCGAGACCCACGTCCGAGCCTTCGAAATAGAGCCCAAATCGCCCCGCCGTATTTTGGCCCAATCTCTGGGACGAAGCGCACAATATCCGAGTCATCGACCCAGCCTACATCGGGCAAGTGCCGCTGCCCGCGATGCTGAGCAAGATCGCACCGTCCTCGTGACGTCGAAGGCGTCCACGTCATGCCGGAAGCTCCCGCCCAGGCCCACGTCCGGCCGTCGAAGAAGAGCGACCAGGCGCCGGTGTTGGGGTCGAAGCGGAGGATGTCCTCGTCGCTGAAGCGGAAGCCCACGTCGCCGCCCTGGGCCGTGCTCAGCAATAGCGACGGCGCGGCGGCGGATTGTCCACCGTCACCTCCACGCTGGCGTTGTTGAACCCGCTGTCCGGGCTGAACGACAGCACGGTGAGCAGGCGTATGCCATTGGCCACGCCTCGACTGTCCCATCTGACCGCGAACGGCTGCGCCGTCAGTTGCGCCGATGCTGCGGCCGTCCACATAAATTCGACGTTTGACATCGTTCGGCGCAGCGACCTGGGCCGAGATGGCGACGGTGCCGCTGATGGTGGCGTTGTCGGCAGGCTCCACAATGCTCAGCGGCAGGGCGTCGTGGGCCGCCGGATTGTCGACTTCCAATGATCACACCGCGCCACGCCATTGCCCCATCGTGTCGACTGCCTTGGCCCGGATCTCATGCAGACCGTTGGCCGCGCCACGACTGTCCCAGTGGACGATGTAGGGCGGCATGTCGTCCCGGGTGAACGGCTGCCCGTCGATGAGAACTTCCACCGTGTGGATGCCGTTGTCATCCTCGGCGTTGACGGCGATGGTCACGATCTCGTCCACGACGGCATTGCCGCAGGCGCAGTGATGCTCACGGCGGCGGCTCGTCCGGAAGCGGATTGGCGAGCCTGACCGTGACTTCCGCCTCTGCGGTCTGGTCGGCCGTATCGATGGCACGAACGCGCAGCTTGTGGCGGCCGTTGACGGCGCTGGTGCTGTTCCAGTTCACGACGTACGGGGAGTGAGGAGTCCACCCCGAGCAGACCGCCGTCGACGTAGAACTCGACCGGGCGACGCCGCTATCGTCCGTGGCCTCAGCCCCAATGCTGACGGTGCCCGCGACCTCGTCGTCGTCCGCGGGCGTGGTGATGGCCACGGTCGGCGGCTCGTCCACCGGCTCTTCGACCGGTTCCTCCACCGCGCCGTCGACCACCAGCGCAGGGCTGGCTGCCCGCAGGCACGTTGACGCTGCCACGGTCACGGTCCACTCCCCGGCCGCGGCGCTGGGGACGAAGACATTTTCCACATTGTTGACCCGATCCGGTTTCTCCGCCCGTCTGCGACCAGCCATTGGCAAAGACGTTGCCGACATAGGTCACCCCCGCGGGCGACGTGACCTCCAGGTCCAGGTCATTGACCAAGCCGACGGCGGTCGCTTCCGTGGCGGGGAAGTCGCTCCAGGCCAGGGTGACCTTGAACGGGCCGCCCGCTCCAAGCTGATAGGTGTAGCTCTGGACGCCGTCCGTGAGCACGCCCAACGGGTCATCCACAAATGCGGCAACTTGGGTCGCGGCGACCAGATCTACCCGTCCCCAGCCCTCGTGGATGTTGGGAATGGGAAAGTCGTTGTCGTTGACCCCGTCGTTGTTCTAGTCGGGCAGATCGACCGCCGTGTTGATCAACGTCGCTTTGACCAGCGCCGCGCTGGCGGCGTGGTCGAAGTCGCGCTGGTAGCGGTCGCGCACCACCGTGGCCGCGCCGGCCACCAACGGTGTGGCCATGGACGTGCCGCCGAAATATTTGTAGCGGTCGCCTGCGGGCAAGCCCCAGCCGTCCAGTTGGAATTTGCCGTCGACGCTGTTGGGCTCGGCGTCATAGCCCTGGCGGTACAGTTCAGAGTAGCCCGAGAGCAGCCACGTGCCCGGGGCGACCACGTCCGGCTTGATGCGTCCGTCGTCGGTGGGCCCGCGGCCGGAAAACGCGGCCATTTGGCCGCGGTTGCCGGCCGTGACATCGCCGAAGATCGGCTCCACCGGGAACGCATCGGGCCAGCGTGCGCCGTAGGTACCCAGCGTGTTCTGCCCGCCCATCTCGGCGCACGTCTTCCCCCCTTGAAACGGATCGTTGGACGGATACGTCAAGGCGGCGTCACACGGGTAGTCGCCAGCCCGGTCATTTTCGCTCGCGCCGACCGCGATCACATTCTTGGCGGTGGCCGGCGCTTCGATGGAATTCCCGTCCACAAACCCGTCGCTGTTTTTGTCGGCGCCGCGATTGCCGGCCGAAAAGATGATCGTCATCTCCGGGTGCCGGTACACGAAGTCGTCGGCCGCGGCGCTGTTGGCCGTATACGCGCCGGACACGTCCGCGCCCCACGAGTTGGAATGAAGCCGGGCGCCGCCGTCGTAGGCGGCCTGGAATAGTTCCCCCAACGCGTCGGGAATGCCGAAGAGGTAATAGCCGTCGGTGTAGGCCAACTCGCAGTCGCCGATGAAATCTACGTAATCTTCGATGGCCTGAAAGAGCAGACGTGCGCTGGGCGCGACACCCCGTGCCATGCCGTTGGGGGCGCTGTCACCGACCGCGGTGACGGCTACGTGGGTGCCGTGACCGCTGCTCAGGTCGCGCGCACCGTTGTCGATGACCGTGTAGCAGCCGCTCGCGCTGGGGCCGGAGAAGTTCTGGATATTCACAATGCGGTCGAACGGGATGTCGGGGTGGGCGCCGGGTGCGGTGCCGCGGCCCAGGCCGGTGTCGGCGATGGCGAGGATCTGGGTGGCCCCGTCATAGCCCGCGGCGTTGGCGGCAATCGACCCGAGAATCAGGCCGCCGCCGTACTCGTTGTGGGACTCCGCCGGGGTGAAGTTCTCGATCCACGTCACTGCGGTGAGACGCGCCAGCGCGGGCAACTGGGCCGAGTCCGCCAGGACGCGCACGGACGTCCCCTGCTGCTGGAGCACCGTCGCGCCGGATGCCGCGATGGCGGCGGTGGCTTGGGCCGCGTCCACGTCTGGTGCGATGTGGACCAGGTAGAGATGCGGGCCGTCCCGGCGCAGGTCGGGATCGAGCTTGTAGGCCGGCTGGAAGATGGCGACCAAATTGACAAAGTCCCACGTCGCGACCTGGGCGGCCTGCGCCGGCGTCATGCGCACGCTGAAGGCGTAGTCCGGCAGATAGCCGAGGATGTCCACGTCCAGCGCAGCCAACTGTGCGCGCCAGTCCGCCTGCACCGGCCCGACGAACTGGACGATGTAGAGCCCGGCCTCATCGGGCGCGTAGCCGTCGATGGTCAACCCTGCGGCGGTGGCGATCTCCTGCCCGGGCGCGATGGTGCCGGCCTTCAGCTTGACGACAGGCGTCGCGCCGTCGTCGGGTGGCGCAGCGGCATGGACACCCATCGGCGGCAGCACCCCGAGCAAAACCGTCAAGACCCATGCAATCCGTAGCCAAGTCCGCGTGAACATGCATCCCTCGTGTGGCAGCGGCGGCAAACGCGTCGCTGCCCCGGCCAGTTCCATGAAAATACAGAGTTCCCGTTGCGCAGGCCGGTGGTCCGGCCCACAACCACATGCGGGGGCTTATCATCTATTCTAGCGAACTTCGGCGCAAAATCCAGATCCAGCGCAGGGCAGGGCGCAGATCATGCGTGAAACACACGCCGCGCGCCACGAGTGTGATGGCGGCCGCTCTCGTCATGTGAATGCCTTGTAGT